>NZ_JBIAZD010000007.1:0-116624 GCF_042898795.1 Streptomyces sp. NPDC000348 | reverse complement strand
GTCGGGCGGCGGCCGGCCGCCGCCCGACGGGGTGCGAGGCCCCCTCCCGCCCGCCGCGCGCACGAGGAGGGAGCGCCTTCCCCGCCCGGGTCCGTCCCGCCTGCCGGCGGGTGACACAGGGGCGTGTACACAAGCCGACGAAGGAGCGCATCGTGAGGCATGGCCTGCGTACGCTCCGGCACGGATGGGAGCGGCTGGGCGCCCACACCCTGATACGGCGCGGCCGTGACATCGAACTGATGCACAGGGCCATGGGATTCGCCACGCTGGCGCTGGTCACGCTGGCGCCCCTGCTCATCGTGATCGCCGCCGCCGATCCACTCGGACGGGGCGGCTTCGCGGCCTGGCTGGCGGACGGCATGGGACTGCCCGACCGGTCCGCGCGTGTCCTCACGGAGATCATCAGCCCGCCGCGCGAGGTGATCGGCACCACCAGCCTGTGGGGCGTGGTGGCACTCGCCGCGTTCGGCATCCCGTTCGGCGGGAGCGTCCAGAACGGCTACGAGCGGACGTGGAACCTGCCGCCGGGACCGTGGCACCGCATCTGGCGCCAGGCGACCTGGCTGTGCGTCCTGACCGCGTACCTCTACCAGGAGGTGCTGACCCGCGACGCCATGCACGGGCCGGAGCGGATCACCCTCTCGCTGGTGACCGGCGTCCTGTTCTTCTGGTGGGGGCAGCACTTCCTGCTCGGCAGCCAGATCGGCTGGTGGCACCTGCTGCCGGGGGCGATCGCCACCATGGCGGGCCTGATCGGCCTGCGGGGCTTCTCCTACTTCGTCTTCACGCCGCTGATCATCGACAACGCGATCAGCTACGGCACCGTCGGTGTCGTCCTCATCGTCGAGTCCTGGCTCATCGGCGTGGGTTTCGTCATCTTCGGCGGCGCCCTGTTCGGCCGCTGGCTCCTCCACCACCACGGGCACCGGTTCACCGAGGACCTGCCCCCGCCGCCCGGAACGGACCCGGCCGGCGACGACTGACGGCGGCCCGCCCGGAGCACACCCGTCCCGCGCCGGCGACGGGCCCTTGACCCGGCGGTCACGTCCCGTGCCGTTCCCGCACCTGGATGCCCTTGCGGCACATTAGGCGTAATGTCCGCGTATGGGCGGTGTTCGGTGCGGCCGGTGCGATGCGCCCTCGCCGGAGTCGGCGGTGCACGGCGCCCGGTGCCGCATGTCCGGCGCACCGGGGGCCGACGGGGAAGCAGGCGAGGTTCGGGTGGGCGGCTGATGGATACCGCGATGGCCGCCGTGGTGCGGGAGAGCGGCGCGTACGGCGGGCTGCTGTACGTACTGCCGCCGGGCGACGACGCCCTGTGGCTGGTGCTGGTGGCGGGGGCCCCGCACGAGCTCGCGACTCCGTGGCGGCGGGTCGCGCTGACCGACCCGATGCCGGTGGCGGACGCCGTGCGCGAGCGGCGCCTGGTCTGGATCGGTGATCAGGAGGAGATGGCACGCCGGTACCCGCGGCCGGCCCTCGTGCTGCCGTACGACTTCGCGCTGTCGGCCGCCCCGGTCACGTCGGGCGACGGGGTCCGGGGCGGGCTGGTGCTGCTGTGGCCGGGTGCCCGGCCGGCGCGGCTGAGCCGCGCCGAGCGCGACGCCATCGAGTCGGGCTGCCGCCGCCTGGGCGGCCTCCTGCAACAGGCCGCGGACCGCGGGGACCCGCTGCTGCCCGACGGCCGGCCGCGGACCCTGCCCCTGCCCCTGCGCGCCGAGCACACCGTCCCACCCGGCGAGGAGGCCGCCGCCGCGGCCTTCATCGACCGTCTGCCCGGAGGATCCTGCGCGCTGGACATGAACGGCCGCATCACCTTCGTCACCCCCGCCGCCGCCGACCTCCTCGGTCGCGACCGGGACGACCTGGTGGGCGCCCTGCCGTGGGAGGCGCTGCCGTGGATGGACGTCCCCCAGGTCGAGGACCGTTACCGGGCCGCGCTGGTCAGCCGTCGGCCGCAGGCGTTCACCGTCCGGCGCCCCCCGGACACGTGGCTGACCTTCGAGCTGTACCCGGACCCCTCCGGCACCAGCGTCCGCATCACCGGCACCGACCCCTCCGAGGACGCCCCCGCGTCGCCGTCCGTGCCGGCCGCCGGTCCCAGCCGCGCCACCCTGCTGTACCAGCTGATGCAGCTGGCCGCCACCCTGACCGAGGCCGTCGGCGTGCAGGACGTGGTCGACCAGGCCGCCGACCGGCTCCTGCCCGCCCTCGGCGCGCAGGGCATGGTGCTGATGACCTCCGAGGACGGCCGTCTGAGGATCCTCGGCCACCGCGGCTACCGCGCCGAGGTCATGGCCCGCTTCGACGCCGTTCCCCTGAGCCCGGACATCCCCGCCGTCAGGGTCCTGACCACCGGCGTCCCGGGCTTCTTCGCGAGTTTCGCCGAGCTCCGGCGCGACTACCCGACGATGGTGCACGAGGACGGGATGGCCGCCTGGGCCATCCTGCCGCTGATCGCCTCCGGCCGCCCCAGGGGCTCCCTCCTCCTCGCCTACAGCCGGCCCCGTTCCTTCCCGCCCGGTGAGCGCGCCGTTCTCACCTCGATGGCGGGCCTGGTGGGGCAGGCCCTGGACCGCGCCCTCCTCTACGACAGCAAGCACGACCTCGCCCACCGCCTGCAGTCCGCCCTGCTGCCGCACACGCTTCCCCACGTCCCCGGCCTGAAGGTGGCCGCACGCTACCTCCCGGCGGCCCGGGGTCTCGGTATCGGCGGCGACTTCTACGACCTCATCCGTCTCGACGAGCACACCGCCGGCGCCGCCATCGGCGATGTGCAGGGCCACAATGTGGACGCCGCGGCGCTCATGGGCCAGGTCCGCACCGCCGTCCACGCCCACGCCACCGTGGGCTCGGCCCCCGATCAGGTCCTGGCCGGCACCAATCGTCTGCTCACCGACCTCGAGCCGGGCCTGTTCACCAGCTGCCTCTACGTCCACCTCGACCTCGCCGCCCGTCGCGCGTGCATGGCCACCGCCGGCCATCCGCCGCCGCTGCTGCGCCACGCCGACGGACGCACCGAACTCGTCCCGGTCCCTCCCGGTCTCCTCCTCGGCATCGAGCCGGACTCCCGCTACCCGGCCCTGGAGCTCCCCCTGCCGCCCGGCTGCGTGCTCGCCCTGTACACCGACGGGCTCGTCGAGGCTCCCGGAGTGGACCTCGGCGACGCCACCACGGCCCTCGCCGGGCTCCTCGAACACGCGGACCCGGCCGATCTCGACGCCATGGCCGACACCCTCATCCACCACGCCCCCACCCCCGGCGACGACATCGCCCTGCTCCTGATCAGCCCCGTGGACGACACGGCGAGGAGGCGGCCGGGGTTCGGCGCCGTCAGCCGGTGATCCGGTCCGTGACGGGTACCCAGAGCTCATGGCACAGGTGCTTCAGGCGGGTTGGTGGGGACTGGTGGCGGGCTCGGCGCTGCTGCTCGGGGCGGCACTGGGATACGGGGTGCGGATCCCGCAGAAGGTGATCGCGACGGTGATGGCCTTCGGTGCCGGAGTACTGTTGTCGGCCGTCAGCTTCGAACTGGTGGGGGAGGCGTACGAGCAAGCCGGGCTGGCTCCCGCGGCGGTCGGCACCCTGGCCGGCGCGATGGCCTACACCGCGGGCAACATGTGGCTGGCCCGCCGCGGCGCCCGGCACCGCAAGCGCTCGGGGCACCGGCCGGAACAGGCGCAGCCGTCCGAGGGGCAGCAGGCCGGCTCCGGCCTCGCGCTCGCCTTCGGGGCGTTGCTGGACGGCGTCCCGGAGTCCGCGGTCATCGGCGTGAGCCTGCTCGACGGCGGAGCGGTGAGCCTGGTCACCGTCGCGGCGGTGTTCATCAGCAACGTCCCCGAGGGGATGTCCAGCTCGGCGGGCATGAAGAAGGCCGGCCGCGGCAAGGCCTACGTCTTCGGGGTGTGGGCCGCCATCGCCGCGGCGAGCACCCTCGCCGCGGTCCTCGGCTACACGGTGGTCGGAGACTTCTCCCCGGCCGTGATCGCCGCCGTGACCGCGGTGGCCGCCGGGGCGATTCTCGCGATGATCGCCGACACGATGATCCCCGAGGCGTTCGAGGACGCCCACCTGGCCATCGGGATGGTCACCGTGAGCGGCTTCCTGGTGTCCTTCGCCCTCTCCCACGGCTGAGGCCCACCGTCGTGCGGGACGGCTGCTCACCGCGGCCGTCCCGACGACCGCGGTCCGGCGCACCCGCCGGCGGAACCGGGCGTGACGCGGCGACGGACCGGGGCGGGCGGCCCGGCGTCCTCGACGGCGTGGCGCGCCACGAGACCCCGGTCCGCCGAGCCCGGGCGGACCGGCCGTGAGGGCGGGGAGGAGGCGGTCCGCCCGGTGTGGACGATCCGGGTGTTCCCCGGAACGGACGTCACGCGGCCCGGCCCGCCCGGGGAACGTCCCCGGACGGGTCGTCGCCCGCAGCCGCGGGGCGGAGAGAGTCAGGCGCAGGACCAGGCCGACATCCCCTGGAGCCGTGCCAGACGTCTGGCCACGGCGATCTGTTCCTCGCGGGTCGCCAGGTCCGCGCGCGGGGCGTACTTGCGTCCGCCGGCCGCGACCCAGCTCGACTGCGTGAACTGCAGGCCGCCGTAGTGACCGTTGCCGGTGTTCGCCTGCCAGTCACCGCTGGACTCGCACGCGGCGATGGCGTCCCAGTCGGTCCCCCGGGGGGCCGACGAGGACGCCGTCGCTTCGGTGGCCGTGCCGAGGGCGGTCGCGGCGGCCAGGACGGCCGAGGCGATCCTGATCCGGCTCACGCGCGGACTCCGCACGGCACCTATGGGAGTGCTTCGTCTAGAGATCATAGAAAACTGTTACACCGTGTCACCGCACGATCGCACGGCGTAACACTCCTCCTTGCCCCGGACGGGGTACGCGGTCGTCCGCCGGCGGTGTGCCGCCGGCCTCCGGGCGGGCCGCCCGCGGCTCCCGCACCGAGGGGTCGTCGCTCAGGACCGCGGCGGGGCCGAGTGGAAGGTCCAGTGCCCCGAGCCCACCTGGTAGACGGCCTCCTCCGCGGAGGTGCGCAGCAGGCGCGCCCCCTCCGGTGCCTCGGCGCGCCCGTCGGCCGCGGGGACGTGCACCTGCGCGGTGCTGCCCGCGTACGTCGTGGCGGGTACGGCCGAGTCGGTCCGTCCGGAGTCCCACAGGTCGGGGCGGGAGGCGTTCAGCAGCCGGGGGGAGGTGGCGGCCTGCACGCGGTAGGCGGTCTGCCTCGTGCCGGGGGTGCCGGCGGTGATCTGCCAGCTGAGGTCGGGGGTCGTGTCGTCGATGCCCAGGGCCTCGGTGAGGTGCTGGGTGCGCAGGCGGGTCGGGGAGGCGGTGCCGGTGGCGGCGTCGGCGGTGACCGCGCAGGCCAGCACGGTCACGAAGGCGGTCGCGGCGGCCAGGGCGGCCGGCCATCGGGGTCCGCGGTGGGCGTGCGGTGTGGGCATGTGGCTTCCTGCCGGGGTGAGGGGGACGGGTCGGGACGGGTTTCAGACGCGGCGCAGTTCGACGGTGACGCGCCGCCGGAACCGGAGGGTCACGGGGCCGAGCAGCCCGGACGGCAACGGCTTCCTGCGCTCGTTGGACAGCGTGTTGGAGACGCGGACCCGCAGGGTGTTGCGTCCGGGGCGGAGCCGCCCGGTGACGTCGGCGACGAACGGCGCCCACAGCAGCGGCGGCAGCGCGGTGCCGTTGACGGTGACCTCGGCGACGTCCCGTACGTCCCCGAGGTCCAGCAGGACGCGCCGGTCGCGCAGTCGGGCGGCGTCGATGTCGAGGCCGGTGGTGTAGGTGCCGCTGCCGGAGAACAGCGCGTCGTGCTCCGTCCAGCTGGCCGGCGGCGCGGTGACGGGGGTGGCGCCGTCGCGTGCGAAGGCGAACGTCCAGTCGCCGGTCACCGGGACGGGGTCGAGCGGGTCGTCGACGCGTACGGTGCCGCGGTACAGGTGGCTGCCGTCGGTGCCGGTGAGGGTGTGGGCGCCGGGCCCGGCGGCCTCCACGGTGGCCCTGAGTACCGTTCCGTGGCGTTCCACGGCCAGGACCGGCAGGAGGGATTCCGTGAGGTGGGGCTCGTGCCGGACGCCGGGGCGCACCACGACGACCAGGCTCTGGTACGGCTCCAGGTCCAGCGGGAGCCGTACGCCGTCCTTGGTGCTCCGGTGCAGCGGTGCCGGGCCGCCGGTGCCGGTCTCCGGGTCCCAGATCCGGGGCGCGCCGGCGACGGGCAGGGCGGCGACGGTCCGGACCCGCTCGCCGCTCTCGTTGTTGATCAGGAAGACGGTGTCCGCGCCGCGCCGCACGCGCAGCACCCGGACGGCGTCCCGCGGCGGGTCGAGGACCGCGGCGGCGGCCCCGGCGCCGGTCGCGGCGGCGCCCAGCGCGCCGGTGTCCGCGACGCGTACGGTCTGTCCGCGTCCGAGGGGACGGCTGCCGGGGACGCGGTCGCCGAAGAGGCCGCGCAGGCCGTGGGCGAGGGTGCGGTCGCCGCCGTCGGCCTCGTCGGTGTCCAGGGCGCCCACCGCGATCACGGTGCCGCCCGCGCGGACGAACTCGCGCAGCACCCGCAGGCCGTCCGCGTCCAGGGTCGGCGTCTCGGGGATCACCACGAGGTCGTAGGCGGCGTGGCCGACCACGAGCCGGTCCCCCCGGACGTCGGCGTGGGCCCGCAGGGCCGGGTCGCCGGTGAGGGCGCCCTCGTGCAGCAGGTCGAAGTCGACCTGGGACCGTTCCAGGGCGTAGGCGGCGTCGGCGAGCGGGCCGTCGACACCGCCCTGCCGGTCGGTGCCGGTCGACTGCTCGGCGGCGCGCTGCGGCTGCAGCAGCGCGGTGCGGGCGGCGGAGGTGCCGCGGCCGGCCTCCATGAGCCGTCCGATCCACTCGGCGAGCGGGCGCATCGCCCACCACCAGGGGGCGCGCGGGCCGAACGGCGGCGGGAAGTACACGCGGGTCTCGTCGGTCCACAGCGCGTGCAGCACCGTCAGGTTGACGCCGCGGGCGGCCTGGGCTCCGACGGTGGCGTGCACGAAGGCGGGGGTGACCTGCCAGCCCATGTTGCCGAACATCTCCAGCAGGGCCCGCTCGCGCCCCATCTGGTGGGCCACGGAGACCGGGTTGCGGGGGATCATGGTGGGCTCGCCGGCCACGTACTCGGCGGTGATGACGTCACCGCCGGGCACCTGTGCCCACTGGTTGACCTTGTGCAGGTCGCCGGTGGTGACGATGCGCTTGGCGGGCGCGGTCTCGTCGTAGAGCGGATTGGTGATGAGGGCGACGCCCCACTCCTCGTACCGTCGCGCCTGCTTCTCGAAGGCCTTGGCGAAGCGGTCGGAGACGGCCTGCCAGTAGCGGCCGCGGACGGTGCGGCCCGCGCGGCCGAGGTCGTCGAAGGCGGCGGCGTAGGCGGCGCCGGGGGTGACCCCGACGGCGCGCAGGGCCCCTTCGAGGGAGGGGGACCACGGCAGGCGCTTGAAGTGGGCCTCGGCGGAGGCGAAGAAGGGCTCGTCGTCCCAGAAGCCGGGGACGACCGTGCCGAAGTACCGTCCGAAGCGGCGGTGGTACTCGGCGGGGACGATGTCCAGGAACAGCTCGACCGGCTCGTCGTCGAGCAGGTCGACGTAACTGCGGCTGTAGCCCTGGGAGTCGTCGACGAGGAGGACCCCGCCGAAGAGGTCCACCTGCCACTCCCCCGCCGGCACCTGCCAGGTGTGGTCACCGGACAGCCGGCCGGTGAGGTCGACGACGTCGGCCGCGCCGGCCGCTCCCACGGGGCGCGCGGCAGCGGCGGCGACCGTGAAGTCCCCGGCCGGCAGCTCCTTTTCGGGGAAGTCCCCCGCGGCGGAGGACTCGTCGAAGGCCGAGTCGTACAGGACGGCGCCGTCGGCGCCCTCGACGGTGAGGTTCTCCCAGAGGGCGCGCTGGTCGTCGACGGCGCGCACGCCGGCGCCGCCCGTGGCGTGGGCGGGGTCCCGGACGGTGCCCTTGTCCCGGCCGTCGAGGGTGACGGACACGGTGTCGGCCCGGACGGTGACCCGCAGGGTGTGGAACCTGGTCCTGTTGAAGCCGTCGGTGCGGGTGCTGCGCAGCAGCTCGGCGGGGTCCGTGCCGGGGGCCAGCCGGTGGACGGTGGTCACGCCGGTCTGGTCGAAGGTGACGGCGTACCCGGAGCGTCCGTCGGCCGAGCCGCGTACGACGAGGCCGGCCGCGCCGTGCTCGGCCTTGGCGCTGCCGGTGACCGTGTAGTCGTCCCAGCCGGCGCTGCCGCGCAGGACGGTGGCGCCGTGGAGGACCGCGGAGTCGGCCACCAGGCGTCCCGCCTCGATCCCGACCCCGGTGCTGCGCCGCAGGTCGACCGCGGCCGGGCCGCGCACCACGGTGGTCGAGCGGGCCAGCGCCTTCAGGCGCAGGTCGGGCCGGGGGGCGTAGGTGCGGGTGCCGACCTGTCCGCCCTTGACGATGAACTCGCCCGCCCGGCCGCTGGGGAAGTGGTCGTCGTTGAACAGCCACACGCGCATGCCGGTGCGTTCGGCGGTGCGCAGGACGTGGCCCACGACGTCGAACCACTCCTCGGTGAAGAACACCGGGCTCATCTCGGCGTTGTCGAAGGGGAAGAGGACGACTTCGTACATGCCCTTGTCCCGGAGGTCCGCCAGCTGGCGGTCCACGAGGTCGGGGGTGACGGGGCCGTTCCAGTACCAGTAGACGGTGGGGCGGCTGTCGCGGCGCGGGTCGGCGAAGTGCCGGGGCGAGAAGGCGTCCTGGTCGTGCCGGGCGGTCGGGCCGGCCGGGTCGGCCGCCCGGGCGATGTCGGGCAGGCCCGCGGCGGCCAGGGCGCCGGTGGCGCCGGCCGCGGCCACGAACCGGCGTCTGGACAGGGGGTTCTCGGGCAGGGCGTCGTCGGGCACGGCGGGGCTCCTGGGGTGGGTGGTGGGGTGCGGGCGGGACGGTCGGGGAACCGGTGCGGTGGTCAGCCGCCCTGGGCGATCCGCCGTACCTCGTCGGCGGTGAGGGCGCGGTTGCGCAGCCGGAAGTCCCGGACCGCTCCGTGCAGACGGGGGTGGGTGCTGTTCTGGGACCGGCCGAGGTAGTTGCGGCTGGTGCGGCCGAGCAGGAGGGGGCTCGCCACCATGGCCGTGTTCCGGCCCGCCTCGGCGCCGTCGACGTAGAGCACGCCGGTGCCGCCGCCGAGGGTGAGCGCCACGTGGACCCACCGGCCGGCCGGCAGCGGGCCGGTGGCGTCGATGACGTCCTCCCGCTCCATGCCGGAGATCTTCAGTGCCGCCCGGGCGCGGGCCGCACCCGTGGTCGCCGCGAGGAAGAGGTAGGTGTCCTTGTGGTAGCCGAGGTCGAAGACGCGCGCGGACGGGGCGAGGGTGTCCACGCGTACCCGCACGGCCACGGTCAACTCGTCCAGTCCGCTGGGCAGTCCGGCGGGAAGCGCGATGTGGCCGTCGCGTCCGTCGAGCGTCACGGCGGTCGCCGCGCCGTCGGTGCTCCATGCGGCGCCGCCCGCGAGGGAGGCGTCGGCGAACGTTCCGGTGCGGTCCGCGGCCGACGTACCGCTGCCCTCGTCGAGGGGGTAGCGGGCGACGTCACCGGCGGGGCCGGGCCGCGGTGCGACGGCCCAGTACACGTTGTAGCGCTGGTGGTGGACCTCGTGGAAGGGGCGCAGCGAGACGCGCCGCCGGTCCGCGACCGCGCTGAACACGGGGCTCTCGCCCGGCGCACGGCGCACTGTGCCGGGGCGGATGGTGGGCAGGGTCGGGAGTTCGGTGTCGCCGTACTCGCCGGCCAGCACCAGCGGACCGTATGACAACGATGCCACCTGGGGATTGTCCGGTGCCGGACGCCAGACCGGGACCCTGGGCAGGACGAGTTCCACGCGGTCGCCGGTGCGCCAGTGCCGTGTGACGGTGGCGTGGGTCCCCGGTTCGAGGCGCATCCCGGCGGTGCGGCCGTTGACCTTCAGCACGGCCCGCCCGCCGGTATCGGCCACCCAGCCGGGGATGCGGATCCGCATCGAGAAGCGCGCCTGCCCGTCGGTGACGGTGAGGCGGGTGCGGTCGCCCGCGGGGTACTCCGTCTCCTGGCGCACGGTCACCCCCGTCTGCTCCCAGCGGACTTCGGACGGGATGAACAGGTTGACGTACAGCTCGGGCCGACGGGTGCCGCGGGTGCGGAAGTAGACGGTGTCGGCGAACTTGGTGTGCGTCTCCAGGCCGGTGCCGTGGTCGCAGGAGAAGTTGTCGTAGTCACCGCTGTAGCTGCCGGGGGCGGAACCCAGTCCGCCCTTGGGTTCCCGTCGCGAGCCAGCCCACAGTCCCGTGTAGTAGGTGACGAAGCCGTGCGCCGAGTCGGGGTCCTGCTCGCCGAGCATCTGGTTGTACAGCGTCCACTCGTAGTGGTCCAGGTACTCCGTGCGCTGCGGCCGGTGGCGGAAGAGGTGCCGGCCGAGCTTGAGCATGTTGTAGCTGTTGCAGTTCTCGCAGGTGACCTCCGAGAGCCGGCTGGCGATCTCGTCCGGGGGGCCGAAGAGCTCCTTGTCGGAGTTGCCGCCGATGGCGTACGAGTGGTGGCGCACGACGGTGGTCCAGAAGGTGTCGGCGATGTCCAGGTACCGCCGGTCCCCCGTGGCCTCGTAACCGGGCACGGCGCCGACCACCTTGGCGATCTCCGTGTTGGCGTGCCGGCCGGCGAGTTCGTCGCGCCCCGCGGCCAGGGGCGCGTACAGCTCGTCGTGGTCGAAGCGCTGTGCGGTGCGCAGGTGCGCCGGGTCGCCGGTCTCCAGGTACAGCTGGGCGAGGACGTCGTTCATGCCGCCGAACTCGACCTTCAGCACGCTCTGCATCCGTTCGCGGGACAGCGGTGCCGTGCGGGCCTCGGCCCAGGCGGCCATCTCCAGCAGGACGTCCAGCGCCTGCTTGTCACCGGCCAGTCGGTACTGGTCGAGCAGACCGGCCATGATCTTGTGCAGCGTGTAGTACGGCGCCCACGGCTTCCCCCCGGCCTCCAGCTGGTCGAAGACCGACTCGGGGAACGCGGAGAGGTAGCCGCGGTGGAATCCCGCCGCCGGCGCCGCCCGCTGGCACTCGGCCAGCGCGGAGACGAGTGAGCGGGCCTTGTCCGCGTAGGCGGTGTCGCCCGTGCCCGCGTGGGCCTGGGCCAGGGCGCTGAGGAGGTGTCCGGTGGTGTGGCCGCGCAGTTGGACGCCGGGGGCCTCCCAGCCACCGCAGGGTTCCGCCGAGGACGGCAGGCCGACGTTCAGCCGGAAGGTGTGCAGCAGCCGGTCGATGTCGACGAAGAGCAGATAGGCGCAGGTGCGGCGCATGTTGGCGAGGAAGGGGCTGTCGAGCAGCCGGACCTCGGAGAGCGCGAACGGGGTCAACGCCGGCCGCGGGCCGGTCGCGTCGCCGTGTCCGGCGGGTGCGGCCGGGGCGGGAGCGGCCGGGATCACGGCGGCGGCCGCCGGCGACACGGTCGTCGACGCGGCGGCGGCCGCCGCGGTCGCGGTGAACAGGATCTGGCGTCGGGACGGGGCGGGCCTGCCGGACTCTGCGGGCATGGTACGGGGCTCCCTTCACTGGCAATGGCTGCGGGTGGATCAGGGACGGCACCGGAATGTCGAGGGGGATTGAATCGTTTTACTCGACTCGGCGGAGACGCTAGGGGCCCGTAACACAGGCGTCAAGGGTTCTCACAGAATGCGATCGGGACGGCAAATGGCGCCCCGACATGTGGAATCGGGACGCCATTCGGGCATGCCGCAGTGCGGATCGGCGCGCGCACCGTCCGCACAGCGGCTTCTTCCTTATGGAGTTCGGAAAGGGGGAATTGAATCGTTCAATCAGATGGTGGTCTGTGCGTACGGCACCAGCCTGACCGGTCCCACGAGTCCGTGGTCCTGGCGGGTCAGGGAACCGAAGACCTCCGGACGGGTCGTCCTGAGGCGGTTCGCGAGCGGTGTGGCCACCTCGATCTCGATGGTGTTCTCGCCGCGCCGCAGCAGCGGTCCCACGTCGATGACGGGCGACAGCCGGTCGGCGGGGCCCGACTGCTCCCCGTTGACCGTCACGCGGAAGGTGTCGCTCACCTGCCCCAGGTCCAGGAAGGCGCCGTGGCCAAAGGTCCAGTCGTGCGGGAGCACGACGGTGGTGCGGTAGCGGCCGATGCCGGCCGAGTCCGCCAGTTCGGGGATCTTCGACCAGGGCAGCAGCGTGTCCAGCACCAGGTTCCTGCGCACCCGTTCGGTCCGGGTGGCATCGGAGCCCGGGACCCAGTCCTCCACCTCGACGTCCCACCGGTCCGGCTCGATCACGGCGGGCACGGACGGGAAGGTGGTGGTGACCGTGCGGCCCTGGGACAGTTCCGTCCGGTACGTGCCCGCCGTGCCGGCCCGCACGGTGAGCCCGTCCCGGGTGAACAGCACCTCGTCGGCGTCCGAGGAGACGGCGTGCGGACGGTTCCCGTTCCGGTCCCCGAAGAGTCCCGGCCGCCCCAGCGCGACGATCCTCGTCTGGCCCGGCCGGAGCGCGACGCGCAGGGTGATCTCGTCGCCCTCCTGCGTGTACCGGCCCACCCGGACGACCTCACCCGTCCAGGGGTCGAGGAGATAGGGCACCGACCGGCGTCCGCGGGTGCAGCGCAGGGTGACGTCGTGGTCGATCGCGGCGACGGGCGGCTTGACGGTCTCGGCGTGCTTGCCGTTGCAGAGGTAGTAGAAGTCCGCCTCCGGCGTCACGCGGTGCGCGTTGAGGAGCGTCGAGGGGGCGGGGTAGCGGGCGTCGGGGCTGACGCCGAGGGCGGTGAGGGCGTCGCCGACCGCGGTCTTGTCGGTGACGCGGACCACGTGGGGCAGGGCGAGCAGGCGGGCCAGAACGTCCCGCAGCCGCTCCGTCTCCCCGGACGCCGGGACGCCCGGCGTGAGCGCCTGGTCGAAGGCGCCGAGGAGCACCACGGGCAGCCCGGCCTCGGCGAAGCGGAGCAGTTTGCGGGCGTCCGCCAGGGCGAGGGTCGGGGTGGAGCCGTAGAAGAAGTCGCCCTCGACGAACAGCGCCTTGTAGGCCGGGCCGTCGGGGGCGAGGCGGCCACCGGACACCCTGGCGTTCGGCAGGTCCAGCAGCGGACCGCTGAGGAACTGGTGGGTCCATCCGAGCGGGACACCGGTCGAGGTGAACCAGGACGCGCCGATGCCGGTGGCGGTGTAACCGGTCTGCCGGTAGACGGCGACGTCCGCGCGGACCGTGCCGGCCTGGAGGACCTGGTGCACCCGGCCGAGGTAGCCGGAGATGTCCTCGACGTGCCGCCAGGTCGGCTGCCAGGGCCCCCAGGACTCGCCGTAGCCGGGGCTGCCGTTGTAGGGGCTGAAGGCGGCGAAGCCGGGCCACTGCGCCTCGGGGGCCTTCGCGTAGGAGAAGCCGTGCAGGACGGTCTGGTTGACGCCCGCCGCGTACGCGCCGCCCATGGTGCGCAGCACCCGGTCCCAGGTCGTGCCGTAGGCCGAGCCGTTGTACGCGCCCGACTCGCAGGAGAGCACGGTGTGCCCGGCCATGTCCCGGCCGCCGGCCAGGCACCGGTAGTCGTCCAGGTTCTTGAAGCCGAGGGACTCGCCCTCGGCGATGTCGAGGATCGCGGCGGACTCGATGGCGTCGGTCTGCAGGCCGTAGGGCTGCGAGCGCAGGGTCATGTCCAGGCTGTGCGCCCAGTCCCGCAGGGCGCGCAGGTGGTGCCGGTTGAACAGGTCGGAGACCGTGCCCCAGAAGTCGTGCCTGATCTGCCGGGTCAGCTGGGCCCCGAAGGCGAACACCTGGTTGCTGTCGTTGAGGACGAGGACGGGCAGATGGGGCAGCAGCGGGCGGCCCGTGCGCTTCTCGAACTCCTGCGGCAGCCGCTCCGTCCAGACCAGTCCCTCGGTCTCCATCTCCACGGAGTCCTCGAAGAAGGCGCCGCCCGCCGCTTCCAGCAGGCGCCGCAGGGAGGCGGTGAGGATCCGGCGCTCCCAGAAGTCCGTGACGGCGGTGGTGCCGGCCGCGCTGAAGTGGTCGACCACGTAGGCGGCGGGGGCGGAGTGCGGTCCGGACTCCGGCTGCTGGCCCGAGCCCCGCTGCCAGTAGGAGATCAGCACCCACTCGCCCTCGGCGGGCGCCGTCCACGTCAGGGCGCCGTCGGCGACCTCGGCGGTCAGGTCGCGGACGCTGTCCGGGTCGAGTCCCGTCTCCTTGCGGGTGGAGTGGGCGGGCTCGACACGGGCGGCCTGGACGGCGAGGAGACGCGCACGGGTGACACCGGGGGCGGCCTCGTGCACGGGCGGGGGCACCGGTCCCCGGTAGGTGGCGCCGGCGGCCAACGAGGCGCGGCCGTGGACGAGTTCCTTGGCGGCGGCCTCGTCGTCGGGGGTGATGCCGGGGACGGCCACGGGCCAGCTGGGGCCGAGGGTGATGTCCACGGTGAGGCCGCGTCTCGCCGCCCGGCGCAGGGCCGCCTCGACGCCGTCACGCCAGGGTCCGCCGCCCCAGCCGTGACGGGCGGTGTCCAGCAGCGACTTGTCCTTGATGCTGTGGTGGACGGCGGCGATCTCGACCCCGCCGAAGCCCGCGTCCGCGATCTGGTCGATCTCGCGGGCTATCTCGTCCGGGTCCACGAGACCGTCCGGCCACCACCACCGGAACTTCGGGCGCACCGACCGGGCGGGGGCGGCGAACCAGTCGGCGGCCGGCCCGGCGCCTTCGGCGGCGGGAGTCGCGGCGGCGCCGGGGGAGGCCGCACCGAGGGCGGCCACGGCCCCTGCGGTCACCGCCGCGGCCAGGACCGTGCGCCTGGACATCCCGCCACGCTGCGGGACGGATTCGTCGTACATGAGTGCACCCCAGAGAAGTTCACGTGCATTGAATCGTTTCAATCGCTACCGAACGCGGGAACGCTAAACCGCGCGGTTCCGACGGGTCAAGGTGTGGGACACGAGGTGTTTTCCGGGACCGGTGAGGGACGCGGGCCGTGTCGCCGGGGTGCGCGGCTCGGGGGCGTGACCGCCGGCGCCTTCCGCCGGCCGGCCGGGAAGCGGGGGCGCGATGGATGCCGCCGGGCGTGCCGGCCGGGTTCCCCGTTTGCGGACGCACCGGCACGAGGACGGTGCCGGTGCGTCCGCGTCCGGGTCCGGGTGGACGGTTCCGGGCCGGCCGGTACCGCGCACCGGGCCGGCCGGCCTTCGGAAGTCGCCGGCGGACGGACGGGGACCGGCCGGCGGCCGCCCTCCCCGGCGGGCTCCGTGACCGGAGGCGGTTCGGCTCCGCCGGCGGCCCCCGGGGGGCGGTCGGCCCGAGCGGGGCGGGTCCTTCGCTTCCGCGTACGGACGTGCCGCGGCCTGCCGGACCCGCCCCCGTAGGGTTTTGCGCATGACCTGGAACGAGGCGGAGTACCTCGACCTCTTGCACGCCGAGCGGCGTGCCTACGCGTGGGTGATGCGGCACTACGGCGGTCTGACGCCGGCAAAGGCCACGGAAGCGGCCCTGGAGTGGTATCCGTACGAGCCTGAGGACCACCCCTGCCGCGGCCTGGTCTTCCACGACGAGGCCTGGCACTGGGCGATGTCGGCGATCCACGGTGACCGGTACACGGTGGAACACCCCGGACTCGCCCATCCGCCGCCGGCCTACGAGGCCCTCGGGTGAGGGCACCGGCGGGCGCCTTGCCGGAACGGCAACATCCCTTGGCGGTTCACCGGGGGCCGGGCGAGGCTCGGACGCGTTCACCGGCAGAAGGAGCCCTGTATGAGTACCACCGACGCGGTCGGGTTCTGGGACGACGTCCACGCGGCCCGCCCGGCGGCCACCGATCCGCGGCCGAACGTACGCCTCACCGAGATCCTCGCGGATCTGCCGCCCGGCGACGTGCTGGACCTGGGATGCGGCGCCGGCGGCGACGCGCTCTGGCTGGCCCGCCGCGGGTGGCGCGTCACCGCCGTCGACGTCTCGTCCGTGGCGGTCGGGCGCCTCACCTCACTCGCCGCCTCGCACGGCCTGGCCGACCAGCTCACCGCCCGGCGGCACGACCTGCACGCGTCGTTCCCGGAGGGTGCGTTCGACGTCGTCTGCGCCCACTACCTGCACACCCCCCTCGAACTGGACCGGGCGGCCGTGCTGCGCGGGGCCGCGCACGCCCTGCGGCCGGGCGGGCGGCTGCTGGTCGTCGATCACGGATCGACCGCTCCGTGGTCGTGGGACCAGGACCCCGACGTCCGGTACCCGGCCCCGCGGGATGTCGCCGCGGACATCGCCCTGGACCCGGCGGCGTGGACGGTCGAGCGGGCCGACTCGCCCCGCCGGGTCGCGACCGGACCGGACGGGCGGACCGCCGAGGTCACCGACCACGTCCTGATCGTCCGCCGCACGGCCTGAACCGGCCCCGTCCCGCACGAGGGGAAACCATGCGCCGCGGAGACTGGGGCGACACCCCGGTCTCCGCACCGGAACCGGCGGGGCCGAGGTCCTGCGCGGCGTCCTCGACCACCTGCGGACCTCCGTCTCCGGGAAGGCCGAGGACGCCCCCGAGCCACAGGTCCGGACCGCCGGGGTGCCTTCGGGCGCGAATCCGCCCGGGCTGCCCGACCACCTCACGTTCGTCGAGCGGGCTGCGTTCCCCGGGAACCGGGTCACCGGCTGGCAGGCCGCCTTCCACGCCGCGCCCGCGGACAGCGTGGCCGATGTGGTCACCCGCCACCGGGAGGCGGTCAGGCGGGCGAACGACGTGCTCGACCGGTGCACCGACCTCGGTGCACCGGTTCCCCGCCCCGGGCGTCCGCCGGTCGCTCACCCACATGACCGAGGAGACCGGGCGCCACACCGGCCACGCGGACGTCCTCCGTGGACCGGTCGACGGGGCGACCGGACGCCGGCCCCGCCCCGGCCGGCGTTCCGGCACGGCGCGGGCCGCGTTCCGTACCCTGGCGGCATGCGCATGCGCCCCACCCTGAGCTGGGTCCCCGAAGAAGACCTGCCGCCGGGCTCCACGGATCCGGGGCCGGTCGCCGATGCGCTGAGCACCGGCGGTGTGGTGGTGCTCAGCGGGGCGGGCCTCTCCACCGAGTCGGGCATCCCCGACTACCGCGGCGAGGGCGGGAGCCTGAGCCGCCACACGCCGATGACCTACCAGGACTTCACCGGCAGCGAACGGGCCCGGCGCCGTTACTGGGCGCGCAGCCACCTCGGCTGGCGCACCTTCCACCGCGCCCTGCCCAACGCCGGGCACCGGGCCGTGGCCGCGTTCGGGCGGCACGGCCTGCTCTCGGGTGTGATCACGCAGAACGTCGACGGTCTGCACCAGGCCGCCGGCAGCGAGGGCGTCGTGGAACTCCACGGCGGCCTGGACCGGGTCGTCTGCCTCTCCTGCGGCGCCCTCAGCCCGCGCCGCGAACTCGCCCGGCGGCTGGAGGAGGCCAACGCGGGCTTCGCCCCGGTGGCCGCGGGGATCAACCCCGACGGTGACGCCGACCTCACCGACGAGCAGGTCGGGGACTTCCGCGTGGTGCCCTGCGCGGTCTGCGGCGGCGTCCTCAAACCGGACGTGGTGTTCTTCGGCGAGAACGTGCCGCCGCAGCGGGTCGAGCACTGCCGCACGCTGGTCCGTGGGGCGGCCTCGCTGCTCGTCCTGGGATCGTCGCTGACGGTGATGTCCGGGCTGCGGTTCGTCCGCCAGGCCGACCGGGCCGGCACACCGGTACTGATCGTCAACCGGGACCCGACCCGGGGCGACCGGCACGCCGCCACCCGGGTCGCGCTCCCCCTGGGAACGGTCCTCACCACCGTGGCCGACCGGCTGGGCATCCCGGTGGACGGCCGGACGGCGGCCTGAGCGGCCGCCTCCGTCCCCGCCCACCGGCGCCCGGACCGTCCGGGCGCCCGCCGTGTCACTCCTCGTCGCGCAGCCGGGCCGCCAGGGAGGCCAGCGGTTCGGTCTCCTCGGTGTGGCCCAGTGCGGTGAGGCGGGAGACCGCGGCGTCGAGGCGGGTGAGGGCCGGGGCGGGGCGTTCCAGGTAGATGCCCTCCATGGCGCCCGCGAGGCGGACGCACTCGGCCCACTCACCGGCGTGCTCCTGGTCCTGTCCCGGCTCGCCGAGCAGGGCGAGGGCCTTCTCCAGGGCGGTCAGGGCCTCCTCGTACTCGCCCGCGTACGCGTTGACACGTCCGTGTTCGTAGGCCAGGGCGGCGTCCAGGGGACGACCGTGGGCCTCGTACCCGGCGGCGCGGGCCTCGTCGGCGATCCGGCCGGCGTCGGCGAGGAAGGCGCGGGCGTCGGCCAGACCGTCCGGGCCCTCCTGCTGGGCCCTGAGGCGGGCCAGTTCGCGCAGGCAGTTGCTGAGCTGCTCGTAACGCGGGTCCCGGGCGTGGGCGGCGAGCGCCTGGTCCGCGGCCTCGCGGGCGCGGCCGAACTCGCCCGACTCGCCGAGGAGCACGGCCGTCTCGGCGGCGATCATGGCATGGCTTCCCGGGTCGTCGTCCCAGCCGGCCGACTCGGCCGCGAGGGCGGCGAACTCCGCCGTGGCGGCCTTGAGGTCGTCCCCCGCGTGCAGCGCGCGGGCGCGGGTCAGACGCAGTTGGGCGGTGAGCCGGTCGTCCACCTCCCCGGCGGCGACGTCCGGTTCGGCGAGCACCGAGTCGAGCAGCGCGATGCAGTCCTCGACGTGGCCGAGGTCCAGGCTGAGCCGGGCCGCGTTGCTGTAGGTGCAGTACGCGTCGAACCGGCTGCCGCGGCGGAGCTCCAGCTCCGCGGAGCGGGTCAGGTGGCGCAGCGCCTCGTCGGGGCGGCCCAGGTGCAGGCAGGCCCCGGCCAGGTCGTTGTGGAGGCGGGAGGTGTCGACCGTGCCGGCCGGCCAGTCGGCGGCCAGCCGCAGGCCCTCGGCCAGGTCCGTGCAAGCGGCCTGCGCGTCCTGCAGGCCGAGGTGGAGCCGGCCGCGCAGGGCGAGCGTGCGGGGCAGGTACCAGGCCGGGCCGTGCTCCCTGAGGCGGTCGAGGGCACCGTCGGTCGCGGTGAGCGCGGCGGGCAGGTCGCCGGTCATGGCGTACGTGGTGGCCCTCAGCAGCAGGGCCCCGGCGATCTGCGTGCCGACCTCGTGCCGGGTGGCGAAGGTGTGCAGCAGGTCCACCTCGGCGAGGACCGGCGCGATGTGCTCCTCGTCCCCCGACACCTGCAGGCGCATGCCGAGCGCGGTGGCCCGCAGCCGCAGCAGGCGGGCCTCCTGGCGCGGGGTGAGGCCGGGCGTCTCCTCGTGGAGGCGGACCATGGACGCGTGGGCGGCGGTCAGCGCGGCGGCCTTCGCCCCGGTCCCGTCGGCGTCCTCCGTGGACGTCTCCGCCGTGGCGAGCAGGGCGCCGGCACGGGCGAGGGCCGCGTGACCCGGCTGCCCGGCGTCGTCGTACAGTCCCGCGGCCTCCTCGTGGAGGGCGGCGGCGTCGGCGTACTCGTCCTTCTCGCGGGCCAGGCCCGCCTCGTCGGCCAGCAGGTCCGCGCGCAGGTGGACGAGCGGCCCCACGGCCGGGTCGTCGGGGTGGGTGTAGTCGCGGGCGGCGACGAGCGTGCGCAGCCGTGCCCAGCAGGCCCGCGCGTCCGGGTGCCCCTGTTCGTCCAGTTCCCGTGCCCGGAGGATGAGTTCGGGCAGCGACTCGGGGACGGCGGGGGCCGTCCGGGTGGTGGGCGCGGCGACCGGGGCCGCCGGGGCCACGTCGTCGAGGGTGCGGGTGCGCAGGGTCAGTTCCAGCGCGTCCAGGAGGGGGGCGCGGTCGAGGCGGGCCCTGCGGCGGTCGGTGTGGGCGGTGGTGCCGTTGCGGGTGTCGAAGCGGGCGGCGAGGTCGTCGGCGCGCTCGCGGACCTCGGTGCGCAGGCCGGTCACCGTCCAGGTGCGGCCGGCGAATCCGGCGGCGGGCAGTTCGCCGTGGCCGAGGTGCTCGACGCGCTGGAGGAGCACCTCCACGCCGGTGAGGAAGTCGAACTGATCCCGCGGCGAGTCCACCTCGTCGAACAGGTTCCGGTTCTCGGCGAGGAGTTCCAGACCGCGTGCCTCGTTGCCGGTCAGCGCGCAGAACTCCAGGTGCCGTCCGACCTCCCCGGACATCGAGGGGTTGCGGCGGCAGCCCCGGTAGCCGGCGAGGTGCAGTTCGCGTGCCCGGTCGGTGCGGCCGGCCCGCAGCAGGGGCAGCAGCACGTACGAGAAGGAGCGGGCCGGCTCCTCCTGGCAGGATTCCTTCCCCGCCAGGACGGGCTCCCAGGCGCGCAGCGCCCGCTCGTCGTCGCCCGCCGCCAGGTGGTACAGGGCGCGCTCGCAGATCTCGCAGGCCTCGCAGTCGCTGAGCCGGGTGCGGGCGCGGCCGGCCCACAGTTCGTAGGCGAGGGCGGTGTCCTCGCCGGTGTGGGCGGCGAGCTGATACGCCTGTCCATAGTAGGGCTGGAGGCCGAGGCCGGCCTTCTCGTACCGGTCGCGCATCTCCGTCAGCCACTGGCGCAGGCTGGCCAGCGGGATCTCGGGCAGCGCGCGCAAGGCGCCTGCGACCCACTTGAACCGCCAGAACAGCGTGTGGCGCAGGCGGTCGTCGAAGACGTCGGGCTGCTCGTCGAAGAGGGTGAGCAGGCGGGCGAAGACGACGGGCGACTTCCGGGGTTCGGAGCCGTAGGTGTAGGCCTCCTGGAGTTCGAGGAGCGCCTGGACCAGCGGGAGGGGCTCCTCGAACTGCTCGGCGGCGTCGACGAGTTCCTCGGCGGTGACGGTGCGGGGGCGGCCGTAGGGGCGCCGGCGGTTCTCCTGGAGCGCCTGGTACAGCTCGTCCGTGCTCTGGGGGTGGGGTGCGGTCGGCATCGTCAGCTGTCCTTGCGGAGGGCGTGGGCGAGAAGGTCGAGGAAGGAGCGGTTGATGAGGCTCGACTCGGCGGGTCTGAGCGGCCGCCGGGACAGCAGCGCGGCCTGCCCGTAGAGGGCTTCGGCGCTGGTGCGGGCCAGCTCGGGCTCGTCGATGGCGACGGCGGTGCGGACCAGCGGGTTGAGCTGGTTGAGGATCAGCTGGGCCCGCGGTGCCTCCTGGCGCAGGGCGCCGAGGATGTCGCCCCACAGGCCGCCCTCCTGCTCGCGGGCGAGCCGGGAGCGGGTGCGTTCGTGCCGGGCCTCGCGGCTGTCGACGAGGAGGGCGGGGGCGGAGGCGGGCTGGAAGGTGCGCAGCGCGACGTCGCAGTCGAAGACGGCGAGCGCGTCGCGGGCCTGGGCCAGGTAGGCCGCGGCGGCCAGTTCCGTCTCCCGGTCGACGGGGTCGAGGTGGGCGGTGAGGGTCGCCGGGTCGAGGTCGGCGACCGTGACCTCGGACCTGATCTCGGGCAGCCGGTGGACCAGTTCGCGGTCGTAGGTGTAGCCGCCGTTGACGACACCGAGCCCGGCGGCGGAGGCGATCGCCGCGACCTGCCGGAACTCCTCCACGCTCGAGGTCACGAGCACGGTGCGGTGGGTGCGCGCGAACTCGTCGAGGGTGGTGTGCCCGTCGGTGGTCTCGAACGGCAGCCAGGGCAGCAGCATCCGCAGGATCTCGTCGTCGTGCACGGCGAGCGACTTCACGGCCAGGTGGTGCACCTGGAGGAAGCGGGCGAGCAGGTCCGGGTCGCTGGCGGCGGCCCGGGCGATCCACGCGCGCAGCCGCTCGGCGAGGGCGTCGCGGACGGCGGCGAGGGTGTCGTCCTCGTACAGGGACTCGCGGGACGCGGTCGGGCGCAGGCTCTCGGCGTCGACGACACAGCGGACGAAGAACGCCCACTCGGGCAGGATCTCCTCGGCCTGCTCGGACAGGAGCATGCCCTTGACGTGCACGCGGTGGCCGTGGCTGCGGCCGGCCGGCACCGTCTCGGGCAGCACGCACGCGATGCCCTTGAGGCCCACGGCGGGCAGGTCCAGCTCGATGGTGTCCAGCGGCCGGAAGCCGAAGACCTCCTCGCCGTACGCGGCCAGCGCGCGGGAGCGGGCTCCCGGGGTGGGGTACGTGCGGGCCCAGGGCGCTGCATCCGGGTTGACCGGCGCGCCCGGACCGCCGGTGCCGTCGTCGAAGGTGACCGGGTGGCGCAGCAGGGAGCCGAAGTGCCGGGCCAGCGCGTGCACCTGGGCCGGGCGGGTCCACTCGCCCGCGTCGGCGCGGGGCGTCAGGGTGACGGTGGTGCCGGGCCGGGGGCGGGCGGAGGCGGGCAGGACGTGGACGGTGTAGCTGCCGTCGCCGCGTCCGCGCCACTCCACGGCGGGCGCGTCGGGGGTGCGGGCGGAGCGGCTCAGGACGTGGATCTCGTCCGCGACCAGGAAGCAGGAGAGCAGTCCGATGCCGAACTGGCCGATGAAGTCGCCGCGTTGCTCGGCGATCTTCTCGGCGCGCTTGCTGCTGCGGCCGATCGTGGCGAGGAAGGTGTGCACGTCGGCCTCGGTGAGGCCGACGCCGTCGTCCTCGACGCGCACCACCGCGCCGTCGGCGTACAGGCGGATGCCGAAGGCGCCGGCGGGGGCGGCCGGTTCGAGGGCGTGCCGGGCGGTCAGCGCGTCCACCGCGTTCTGCAGGAGTTCGCGCAGGTAGACGCGGGGGCTGGAGTAGAGGTGGTGGGAGAGGAGGTCGACGAGGCCGCGCAGGTCCACCTGGAAGGTGCGGTCGGCGCCGGCCGGGTTCGCGGCGGGGTCGGGCAGAGTCATCGGGCAGTCCGGGGTGGGAGGGAGACGACGGATGGCGGGCGGTCCGAAGCGGCGGACGCCCGGGCTCGGCGGTGGCGGCGGGCGCTCAGGCGCGGCGGTGGCGGCGGGCGAACTCCTTCTCGGGGTCCGCGAAGAAGGTCCAGGGCCACTCGGTGTAGGCGCCGTCGAGCGTCCGGAAGACGCGCCGGACCGTGTGGCGCTCATCGGCCAGCGACAGGGCCATGGCGAACATGTTGAAGTCGTGCTGCCAGCCCGGGCGCCACACGTAGGCGGGATGGAGGATGCTGTGGTCGGCCGCTTCCCGCAACTCCGCCTGGATCTCGGGGGTTTCGAGGCAGTCCCCGCGGTCCGACTCGACCCATTCCTCGATGTGCGCCATGGCGATCACGCAGCCCAGGCTGTGCCCCTGCGGGGCGCGGGCGAGGGCGTCCCGGGCGAACGCCAGGGCCTGGCCGGGCTCGCCGCCCCAACGGGGCTGCAGCTGCGCCAGCCGCTCGGTGTGGATCTCCAGGTCCAGCGGGTCGCGGCGCAGGCCGGCGTCGAACCGGGTCTCGTTGACGGCGGGGCCCAGCGACATGCCACGGCCGGAGGTGAGGAGCTGACGCCACGGTGTCACCCATTCCGGCCGCAGTTCGGCGGCCCCCAGCAGCTGCTCCTCGGCGATGTGGAGCCGCTCGTGGAAGACCCGCCACTGCTCCTGCGTGACGTGCACGGCGCGGGCGGCGGTGCGCGCCTCCCAGCCCCAGCTGATGTGGCGCGCCCCGGATATCAGCAGGGCCGTCGCCCGGTGCTCCTCGTCCTCCTCGACGGCCCGGCCGATCCAGTCCTGCACACCGTCCAGGACGGCCAGTTCGCCGAGGACCTGGTGGTCGCGGCCGAGGTCGAAGGGGGCCAGCGCCGCCTTGACCGCCTCCCATTCACCCGCGTCGGCCGCCTCCACCAGCGCGAGCACCCGGGTGTCCCCGAGCGCGCGCAGCGGGTACACCCCGTTCTTCCTGCGCGGGACGGCAAGCGCGTACGGATCCGCCGCCGGTCTCTCCGCGTCCCTGCCGAACAACTTGCCGAACACCCCGCGCCCTCCCCTGGTCCCGCATGATCAACCGGTGCAGCATAAGCGACCCCACGGACACCGCTTCCACGGGGTTTTCACCGGCGCTTCACGATCCGGCCGACACGGGCGCGTACCGCCGTCGCGGGCGCGTACCGCCGTCGCGGGCGCGTACCGCCGTCGCGGGCGCGTACCGCCGTCGCGGGCGCGTACCGCCGTCGCGGGTGGGCCGGCTGCCGGCGGAGCCCGGTGTCCGTTCCTCGTGGGAGCCGCACCGTGCGATGGATCAACGGACCCGGTGGGTCACCCATTCGTCGGCCGGGATGCAGTCGAACGCGGTATTGGCCCAGGAGTTGGGCCTGCCGAACACCGCGCGTGTCAGGAGGACATCGCCCGCCCGCTGGGCGCGCGGCAGCATCCCCCAGTCCTCGGAGCTGATCTCGCCCTCGGGGGTGATGGAGATCGTCCTGCCGAGTCCTTCCAGATGTGCGCTGATCTCGCCGGCGAGTTCGGACGGCCTCCGCCCGATCAGCCGAATGCCGTCCAGTACCACTTGGGGGCCCATCCGGGCGTCCACGACGACACAGGTCAGACCGATGGAATCAACGAAGTAGGCCACGACGTCCGCCTGGTGGCCGGATGCGTCCGCCTTGCGGAACCGAACGCGCGTCTGCTCGAACGGACCGAAGTCCTCGATCGGTGCGGCGTCGGAGGTGAAGGCCCGTGCGTCCATCACGGTGGTCGCCTCCCTCAGGCCTGCGCCGAACCGGAGAGGACCCACGCGTTCGAGCGGCTCGCAGTCCCACCGGTCCCGGTCCGATTCAGCGGTGACGGCCCACTGGTCCGGCCACATGTCCGACGCCTCCCCTCCGGCATCCTCTGATCGTCGAGGCGCCCGGCGGACCCTACCGCCTCCGTCCGCCCGGCAGCCGAGCCGGTTCGGATGGGCCGGTGGCGTGTGGGGAGTTCGGGACTCCGGGCCGCGAAGGCCGCGGGATCGGCGCGGAACACCGCGTCGAGGAGGCCCGCTTCCTCGACAGCCGGGGCGCGGACGGCCTCCCCCGGTTCCGGGCCGCACGGGCTCACCGCGGGCCGGGGGCGGGGGCGACCTCGCTCACCGGGGTTTCGGGGCCGTCGGTCGGGACCAGCGGGGTGGGACGGGCTTCGGCGGGCTCCGGTGACGCCGACGGAGCGGGCGTGGCGGAAGGGCTGCTCACGGGAGGCGGGGCGAGAGGGACCGTCGGGGACACCGGGCGGTCGGGGGCCGACGACTGCAGCGGCAGTACGACGAGGGCGGCGACGGCGCACGTCAGTCCGGCCCCGACGGCGGTGCGGACCAGCCGGCGCCGCGCCGCGCCGCGGCGGATCTCCTCGAACCGGCCGGGGGGCGGGCCGAGGTGGTCGGAGACGGGCCGCAGGATGACGGCGAGGGGGTCGTCGGGTTCGAACTCCGGACCGTCGTCAGAGTGTGTGATCAAGGCTTCTCCTCAGATGGGCGCGGAGCAGTTCGCGGGCCGCGTGGAGGTCGGCCTTGATGGTTCCCTCCTTGCGTCCGGTCACCGCGGACACCTCCCGGATCGGCATGTCAGCGTAGTAGTGCAGCAGGATCGGGACGCGCAACCGTTCCGGCAGCGACTGCACGAGCAGACGTACGGACGGGTCGGACTGTTCGGTGTGCGGGCGGACGGCGGTTTCGGTGGTGACGCGGTGCACGGCCTTGCGCTCGCGTTCGAGCGTGCGCCAGTGGTCGCGGACGAGGTTGGCCGCGGTGACGTAGAGGAAGCCCCGGGGCTCCGCCACCGACGTCCAGCGGGCCCACAGCCGGGTGAACGCCTCCGAGGCGATCTCGTGGGCCGTCCCGTCGTCGTCGACCAGCCGGCGGCACCAGCCGGCGAGGCGTGGGTAGAGGGCGGCGAAGAGCTCGGACGCTGCCTGCTCTCGGGACCGTTTCAACGCTCTCCATGGTCGTGGCGGTACTGGTGTCGTGGGGCCCGCCGCGTTCCCGGGCCGCGGGCGCACGGCCCGCCGGCCCGGGAACGCGGCGGCGGATCAAGGGCCGGCGGAGGTCAGGGCGGCGAACACGATCACGTTGTCGCGGTACTCGTCGCCGGTGCGCGGGCCGCCGCAGGTGATGAGCCGCAGCTCCGGCCGGCCGACGTCGCCGTAGACCGCGTCCGTCGGGAAGTCCGCCTTGGCTACCGTGCGGACCGAGCCGACGGCGAACACCGCCGCCGTGCCGTTCTCCAGGCGTGCCACGATCCCGTCCCCTCGGCGCAGGCGCGCGAGGTGGCGGAAGACGCCGTCCCCGTGGGCGCCGACCGTGACGTGGCCGAGGATCACCGACGGGCCGGTCTGGCCCGGCGTCGGCGAGTGCCGGTACCAGCCCGCGCGGTCGTCGGCGGTGACCGGAGGCACCTGGACGGTGTGGTCCGGGGCCAGCCCCAGCCGGATGACCGGGGTGTCGACCCCGATGGCCGGTATCTCCAGTCCGACCGGGACCGAACGCCCGAGGGGGCGCACCGGTTCCGCGGAGGGCCGCGCGGACGGTGTCGTCCGCGCGGGGTGTCCGGCCGTGGACCGGCCGGTCCGGTGACCGCCGCCGGCGCAGCCGCCGAGGAGCGCGGCCGTCGCCGCGGTGGCGAAGGCACGCCTGGAGAGCGGCGTCATGCCGTGGTCGCCCGCCGGCGGCGCACGAGGAGGACCGCCGCGCCGCCGACGGCGAGCACCGCGGCGGCGCTCCCGCCGATCAGCGCGCCGTCGGTCCCGGACTCCGCGGACGCGGACCCGACACCGGTGTCGGGCGCACCGCTCGGTACGACGGCGACCCCGCCGGGAACCGCCGACCGGTCCGGTGCGTCGCTCTCGGCCGGTACGGGGCTCGGGTCCGTGGCGTCGGCCGGGGCCGGCGACTCGCTGGGGGTCACGGTGGCCGCGGGGACCGGGGACGGCCCGTCGGCGAACGCGGGTACCGGGCTCGCCAGCACGGCGGTGCAGGCGAGTGCCGTGGCACTGAGGGCAGTTCGGCGCATGGATCGCTCTCTTTCGTCGCTCCGCCCGCACGATGGCCCGGCGGGCTGGGTCATGGATCGTGCGGAGAGACGGGACAGCGGCGGCACGGGTTGTAAAGAGAAGGCAAAGTCCCATCAGGCGTGCTCGACGGCGGTGGTGACGGGTGTGCCGGTCTCGATGGTGCGGCTGACCGTGCAGAGACGGTCGTGCGACGTCCTGACCGCGCGGGGAAGGATCGCCCGGGCGCGATCGGCGCCCGCGCCGTCCGGGAAGGCGACCCGGAAGGTGACCACGAGGTCGGTCATGCGGTTGCCCAGCTCGTCGCTGACCTTGTCGCCCGTCACCGTGACCGAGAACTCGTCGGGCTCGGCGTGGCGGCTGGTGGCGACGTCGACGTCCGCGGCCGTGCAGCCCCCGATCGCGGCGAGCAGCAGTTCGACCGGGGTGAAATCGGTGTTCCGGTCGTCATCGGAGGCGGTGCCGAACCGGATCGTGCCGCCACGGGAGTTGGTGGCCACGAAGTGGCCCGTGCCGGTCCGCTCGACGGCGACGGAACGCGTGGAGTCTTCGCTCATGCGTCGACAGTAAGGCCACGGGGCGGCGTGCTCGCGGATCCGGTGGCACCGCGCTCCGCCACGCCACGGCCACGCCGCCCGGTGGTCGCGGCGCGCCGCTCTCCGCCGCGTCGTCGGACCTCAGCGGCGGCTCGGTGCCGGGACGCCTCCCCCGCTCGGACACCACGACGGCGGACCGTGCGGGTTCCGGGGCGTGTTCACGCGGGAACGGGGCACGCGGTCCTCGCGGACCGACCGGTCCGGCGTCCGCGTTCCCGACTCCGGAGGCCTCCCATGATGGTCGTCGGCATCGTTGCCGTCTGCGTGGTGATCGCTGTCCTCGCCTTCCTCGTCCCGCGTCTCTCCCGGCACCCGCAGAACGGAGCCCAACGCGCCCTCGGCGTCGGCTCCCGGGCCGGGGCCAAGGCTCCGGGCCGGCTCGGGCGTCTCCTCGGCAAGCCCTTCCGTTCGAGCTCCCGCGCGGTCGGCCGCAGCGGTTCCGCGGGGCGGCGTGCCCGCGGGCGGCTGCCGTTCTGACGAGGGCCGGTTCCCTTCGGCGGCCACCGTGCGCCGCCCTCCCGCCCGTACGACAGGAAACCGGTCAACGGTGTGACACGGTGTGCCCCATGTCACTCACCGTCCGGGAAGCCGGGCCGAGGTGACCGCAGTCCCGCGACGAGGAACCCGACCAGCCGGCGCGCGTCGTAGCGGGGGTCGCTCTCCGCGCCGATGCACAGGTTCCCGACGCCGCGCATGAGCGTGTAGGCGTCGACGCCGGAGCGGATCTCCCCGGCCGCCGCGGCGGCCTCGAGCAGCCGGGTGCAGACCGGCACGAGACGGTCGAGGAAGTAGGCGTGCAGGGCGTCGAAACCGGCCTCGTCGGAGTGCAGCACGGCGGCGAGACCGTGCTTGGTGACCAGGAAGTCGACGAAGAGGCCGATCCACTCCCCCAGTGCCGCGTGCGGAGTCGCAGAGGTGGCCAGCAGGGCCGGGGCGGCCTCGGCACAGGCGTCGACCTGATGCCGGTAGACGGCGATGATGAGGTCCGCCCGCGTCGGGAAGTGGCGGTAGATCGTGCCCAGCCCGACTCCGGCCTCGGCCGCTATGTCGCGAACCGGCGCGTCCACGCCCGACCTGACGAAGACCGTGGCGGCGGCGTCGAGCAGGGCCTCCTTGTTGCGCCGGGCGTCCTTGCGCCGGGACGGAGCCGCGCGCCCGGCGCCCTCGTCGCTGTTGCTCACCGCGCCGCTCCTTCCGCTCATCACCACTTGCCAAAACGGAACGACGTTCCGTATCGTTCCGGAACACAGTTCCGCTTACTCATGATGCCAGAGCGGGCGCCCGGCCACCAAGCCGTGTGCCGCCCTGCCCTCGCGCACGTCCCGCAAGGAGACACGAACATGCAGTACCGCACCTTGGGCCGCACCGGTGTCCAGGTCAGCACCCTCGCGCTCGGCGCGATGAACTTCGGCCGGATCGGACGCACCACCCAGGACGAGGCCACCGCCATCGTCGACACCGCGCTGGAGGCCGGCGTCAATCTCATCGACACCGCCGACATGTACGGCGGCGGTGAGTCGGAGGAGATGGTCGGCAGGGCCATCGCCGGCCGCCGCGACGACGTCGTGCTGGCCACCAAGGCCGGCATGCCCATGGGAGAGGAGCGCAATCACCGGGGGAGCTCGCGCCGCTGGCTGGTCACCGCGCTGGAGGACAGCCTGCGCCGTCTCGGCGTCGACCACGTGGATCTCTACCAGATCCACCGGTGGGACCCGGCCACCGGTGACGAGGAGACCCTGTCCGCCCTGACCGATCTGCAACGCGCGGGGAAGATCCGCCACTTCGGCTCCTCCACGTTCCCCGCGTACCGCATCGTGCAGGCGCAGTGGGCCGCCCGCGAACACCGTCTGAGCCGCTACGTCACCGAACAGCCCAGCTACTCCCTGCTGCAGCGCGGGATCGAGTCCCACGTCCTGCCCGTGACGGAGGAGTACGGCATGGGGGTGCTGGTGTGGAGCCCGCTGGCCTCGGGCTGGCTGTCCGGCGCCGTCCGCAGGGGCAAGGAGGTCGCCACCCACCGCTCGGCGTTCATGCCGGAGCGCTTCGACACCGCCCTCCCCGCCAACCGGGCCCGGCTCGACGCCGTCGAGCAGCTGGCCGGGATCGCCGACGCGGCCGGGCTGACGATGATCCAGCTCGCGCTCGGTTTCACCACCGCGCATCCGGCCGTGACCAGTGCCCTGATCGGACCGCGCACCCTGGACCACCTGCACTCCCAGCTCGCCGCCGCCGACACCGTGCTCCCCTCCGACGTGCTCGACGCGATCGACTCCGTCGTCGCTCCGGGCACCGACCTGGCCGCCCACGAGAAGCACGACACTCCGCCCGCGCTGCTCGACGCATCGCTGCGGCGCCGCTGACCGGCCTCCCCCGCACACCCCGGACCGACCGGGCGCCGGTGTCCGTCCTCGCGCACGGCACACCCCTTCGCCCGGCCCGCGGGTCACACCGGACAGGAGCGAACGCTCCAAGAGCCGCAGGGGGAAATACGAGACCCGGTCGTTCCGTCCTGACCGCATCCGCGCCGGCCGCCCTGTCGGTGGGGGCCACGACCGCCCTGGCGTCACCGGCCTCGGCCGCGCCCGGCACCACACCGCAGAGGGTCTGCGGAAGCGGCTACCGGACCGTGAACTCGGCAGCCGCCGGTTCACCGGGCACCGTCCACCTGACGTACAACCCGGCCAACGGCCGGAACTGCGTCGCGACCATCCGCAACGACCCCGGCACCGCCCTGGACACGTCCGCGTGGATCCACGTCCCCGACACCGACGAGGGCGACCAGGACCACGGACGGTTCACGTCGTACGCGGGACCGGCTTACGTCCACGGCAAGGGCCACTGCGTGGACTGGGGCGGCGGCATCGGCAACGTGTACGTACAGGTGCACGGCTCCAACTGCGGCGCCCTGAAGGAGCACCGGGTCGCCTTCACCCGCTGACCCGCGCCTCCCGACGGATCACCTCGCCCCGACAGGACCGCAAGGCCCCGTCAGGGGTCCGGCGCGCCGGTCAGCCGCGGGCACTCCACACGTCCGGGCCGCCGCCGCGCCACTCGACCGTCGCGGACCGGCGCAGCCAGTCGTCGTCGACCCTCTCCAGCCCCGCGAGGCGCAGGAACTCCACCACGTCCAGCAGTCCGTACGCCATCCCGAGGAACCGGGTGCCGCCGCGGACGCGCCGGCCGCCGTCCTCGCCGGGCGGGTAGATCACGATGGGTCGGTCGTTCGCCATGGCACCAGCGTGCGGTGCGCGGCGTCCGCCCGCATGCCGGGCGCCCGGCCGGACACCCGGGTGCCGGCCGGGCGGAGCCGCGGCGCGCCGCCGCGGTCAGTCGACGGCGGGACCGGCCTTCTCGGTGCCGGACAGCCGGGCGAGATACCGGTGGCAGCGAGCCGCGCGTTCCGAGTCCTGCGCCATGACCTCCCTGAAGAAGTCGGCGATCTCCTTCTGGTCCGCGTTCTCCGCGTCGCGGACGTACTGGCCGTAGTCGTGGCCCGCCTTCAGCGAGTGGTACTGCACGGAGATCAGGTCGTAGACGACATCGCTGAAGCCCGTCTCACCGGTTGCCATGACTCCTCCTGCGCGTGGGGGAAACAGGTCACCGGGCCGGGTATCACCTCGCCGTCCGGTGAAACCGGTGCCGCGCGCCACGGCTCTCCGGCCGGCACCGCGCGTCCCCGTGCGACGAGCCGTCCCGCGAGCGCGCCGATCGCGTACCGGAACAGGTCCGGCGCGTCGGAGGCGGAGCCGGGCACCGGACGTCGCGGGACCGGCTGTCCCGGGCACCCGGTGGCCGTAAGATCTAGTGATCTCATGGGGGGTGGTCATGGGCAGACAGCGTCCCGGCACACCGACGCTGGAGGAGGTGGCCGCGCTCGCCGGTGTGGGGCGGGGCACCGTCTCCCGGGTGATCAACGACGCGGCGGGCGTGAAGGATTCGACGCGCCGGGCCGTGCAGCGCGCCATCGCCGAGCTGGGGTACGTGCCCAATCTGGCGGCCCGCTCGCTGGCGGGGCGGCGCGCCGACGCCGTCGCGCTGGTCATGACGGAGCCGGACTGGCGGCAGTTCGGTGAGCCGTTCTTCTCGGAGATCGTCCGGTCCGTCGGCGACGCGCTGACCGACACCAAGGTGCAGCTCCTGCTCACCCTGGTCCGCACGGACGCCGAACGGCAGCGGCTCGTGGAGTACGCGCGCGGCGGCCGGGTCGACGGCGTGATGCTGATGTCCGTGCACGCCGAGGACGCGCTGCCCGACATGCTGGCCGACGTGGGGCTGCCCACCGTCCTGCTGGGGCGCCGTTCGGGCGAGGAGAGCGTGACCTACGTCGACGCGGACAACGCCGGCGGCGCCCGCAGCGCGGTGGCGCACCTGCTGGGCCTCGGACGCCGCTCGATCGCGACCATCACCGGGCCGCTCGACATGTACGTGGCCCAGTGCCGGTTGCGCGGTTACCGCGAGGCGCTGGAACGGGCGGGCACCGAAAGCAGGTCCTCCTGGACCGTCGAGGGGGACTTCTCGGCGGACAGCGGGCGCCGGGCGATGGCCGAACTCATCGAGCGCGCCCCGGAGATCGACAGTGTGTTCGCCGCGTCGGACACCATGGCCGCGGGCGCGCTCGACGCCCTGCGCGCGGCGGGGCGCCGGGTGCCGGAGGACGTCGCGGTGATCGGGTTCGACGACTTCCCGCTCGCCCAGCACACCGAACCGAAGCTGACGACGGTGCGCCAGCCGCTGGAGGAGATCGGCCGGACGATGGTGCGGCTGCTCCTGGAGGACATGGAGGAGCCGGAGGTGGCCTGGCGGCACGTGATCCTCCGTACGGAACTGGTGCTGCGCGACTCCGCCTGACCCCTCCCTCCCCCGCCTCCCTCCACCTCCTCGACCGTCTCGTCCGGCACGCCGTCATCGAATGTTTCGGGAGCGCTCCCGAAGCGGACGACCCCTGGGGATCCCCCCGCCGACCTGCGGCTTCGAAATGAATTCGACGATTTCCCGCGCACAGTCTTGTCAGGGGCATGCGCAGCTCCTACAGTCCCGTTCCGAAACACCACTGGGAGCGCTCCCATCAATGGGGAGAGGGGAGCGCTCCCGCCGATCGCCCCCCACACCCTCTCGGAGAGGTCCCCGCATGCGACGGTTACCGCACCACACCCGGGCCCTGCGCGGCCTGTTCGCGACGCTCCTCACCGCTCTCGCCGTGGTCGCGGCGCTGGTGACCGGGACGGCGCCGGCCCAGGCCGACACCACGATCTGCGAGCAGTACGGATCGACCACCGTCCAGGGGCGCTACGTCGTCCAGAACAACCGCTGGGGCACCAGCGCCACCCAGTGCGTCACCGCCACGGACACCGGTTTCCGCCTCACCCGGGCCGACGGCTCGGTGCCGACCGACGGGGCGCCGAAGTCGTACCCGTCGGTCTTCAACGGCTGTCACTACACCAACTGCTCGCCGGGAACCGCCCTCCCCGCGCGGATCAGCGGCATCTCCAGTGCTCCCAGCAGCATCTCGTACGGCTACGTCAACGACGCCGTGTACAACGCCTCGTACGACATCTGGCTGGACCCGACGCCCCGGACCGACGGCGTGAACCGGACCGAGATCATGATCTGGCTGAACAAGGTCGGCCCGATCCAGCCGATCGGCTCCCAGGTCGGCACGGCCACCGTGGCCGGGCGCACCTGGCAGGTGTGGTCGGGCGGCAACGGCTCCAACGACGTGCTGTCCTTCGTCGCACCGTCGGCGATCAGCAGCTGGAGCTTCGACGTCATGGACTTCGTCCGGGAGACCGTCGCGCGCGGGATGGCGCAGAACGACTGGTACCTGACGAGCGTCCAGGCGGGCTTCGAGCCCTGGCAGAACGGTGCGGGGCTCGCGGTGAACTCCTTCTCCTCCACCATCGAGACCGGCGGCAGCGGCCCGGGCGGGCCCGGTGGCCCGGCGGCGTGCACGGTGTCGTACGCCCCGAACGTCTGGCCGGGCGGTTTCACCGCGAACGTCACCGTGAAGAACACCGGTCCGTCCGCCGTCGACGGCTGGCAGCTCGCCTTCACCCTGCCCTCCGGGCAGCGCGTCACCCAAGCCTGGAACGCGTCCGTCACTCCCTCCTCGGGCGCGGTCACGGCGAGCGGACCCGGCGGCGGCGCGCGGATCGAGCCCGGCGGCAGCCAGAGCTTCGGCTTCCAGGGAACCTACAGCGGCACCTTCGCCCAGCCGAACGGCTTCAGCCTGAACGGCACCGCCTGCACGGCCACGTGACGCGAGCGGCGGGCCGCGCACCCGCCGTGTCCCCCGGCCCGGGGCCCGCTCTTCCTCCCTGCTTCGGCAGGGCGGGCCCCGGGGCCCGCTCCCCCGAGCCCCCCGCCCCTCCGGTCGACGCACCTCCCCGGAGGGGCGGGGTCTCCACCTTCCGTCGCTGTCCGACCCATCCACCACCGGCACAGGAGATCCCATGGCCTTACGACGGAGATTCGTCTCCTTGGCAGCAGTGCTGGCCACCCTCCTCGGAGGGCTCGGCCTGAGCTTCCTCTGGCAGAACGACGCGCAGGCGCACGGCGTGGCGATGATGCCCGGATCACGTACCTACCTCTGCCAGCTGGACGCCGTCACCGGCACCGGCGGACTGGACCCGACCAACCCGGCGTGCCGGGACGCGCTGAACCGGAGCGGCTCGTCGGCGCTGTACAACTGGTTCGCCGTCCTCGACTCCAAGGCGGCGGGGCGGGGCGCCGGCTACGTCCCGGACGGCACGCTCTGCAGCGCCGGCGACCGGTCCCCGTACGACTTCTCCGCCTACAACGCGGCCCGCGCGGACTGGCCCCGGACCCATCTGACGTCCGGGGCGACGATCAAGGTGAAGTACAGCAACTGGGCCGCGCACCCCGGTGACTTCCGGGTCTACCTCACCAAGCCCGGCTGGTCGCCCGCATCGCAGCTGGGCTGGAACGACCTGGAACTCATCCAGACCGTCACCAACCCGCCCCAGCAGGGCTCGCCGGGCACCAACGGCGGCCACTACCACTGGGACCTGAAGCTGCCCTCCGGGCGCTCCGGCAACGCGCTGATCTTCATGCAGTGGGTGCGTTCGGACAGCCAGGAGAACTTCTTCTCCTGCTCCGACGTCGTCTTCGACGGCGGCAACGGCGAGGTGACCGGCATCCGGAACTCGGGCGGCACGCCGACCCCGGACCCGACCCCGGACCCGACGGACCCGCCGACGCACACCGGTTCCTGCATGGCCGTCTACACCGTGGTGAACTCCTGGAACGGCGGCTTCCAGGGCTCCGTCGAGGTGATGAACCACGGGACCTCGCCGCTGAACGGCTGGGCCGTGCAGTGGAAGCCGGGTTCCGGCACCAGGATCGGCAGCGCGTGGAACGGCTCATCGACCACCGGCTCCGACGGCACGGTGACGGTGCGGAACGTCGATCACAACCGTGTGATCAATCCTGAGGGAAGCGTGACGTTCGGCTTCACGGCCACCTCGTCGGGCAACGACTTCCCGGTGGGCACGATCGGCTGCGTGACACCGTAGCCGTCCCGGACCGGGCGGCACCGGCGGAAATCCCCTACCGGTGGCGCCCGGAAAGGGCCGAGACTCCTCCCATGGCTGACATGGAGTTGTTCCGGGACGCGGTCACCGCGTGGGCGGCCGGTGGTCCCGGTGACCCCGCGCACGAGTGGGCGGCGCGGCTCGGCGTCCGGGCGGTGGTCCTGCTCGAAGGGCTGAGCGACGCCGCGGCGGTCGACGCGCTGGCCGCTGGCCGCGGCCGGGACCTGGCGGCCGAAGGGATCTGCGTGCTGCCGATGGGAGGCGCGATGAACATCGGGCGCTTCGCCCGCCTTCTCGGGCCGCCCGGCCTGGGCCTGCGCCTCACGGGACTGTGCGACGAGAACGAACGCGTTTATTACGCGCGCGGGTTGGAGCGGGCCGGTGTCGCACGGCAGGAGTTCTTCGTCTGTGCCGCGGACCTGGAGGACGAGCTCATCCGCGCGCTGGGGGTGAAGCGGGTGGAGGAACTGGTCCGGGCGGAGGGCGACCTGCGTCCCCTGCGGACCTTCCTGAGCCAGCCCGCCCAGCGGGGACGCGCCTCGCAGCAGCAGTTGCGGCGCTTCCTCGGCACGAAGAAGGGCCGCAAGATCCACTACGGCCGCGTCCTCGTCGAGGCCCTCCGCCCCGAGCGCGTGCCCGCCCCGCTCGACGGCCTGCTCACCGTCCTGTGACCGGCGGGCGACGGGTCGGGGCGCCCCGGCCGCTCCCGCCGTACGACACCACCGTGCCCGGCGTCGTACGGCGGGAGCGGACCGGCCCGCGGTGCCCGTCGGCACGGGTGGTGCCCCGCACGCCGCCACACGTCACCGGCGGCCCGGCGCCGACCGTGGTGATCGAGTGGTGGGGGCCGGGACGTGCGCGTACGGTCGAACGGTGGACTCCCGAAAGGGCGACCCGGCATGACCAGAAGCAGTCCGCGATCGGCCTCCGCACCGCAGCACGCCGCCCAGGACACCGGCGGCGGCGGGAACACGATGGCGTTGCTGGTCATCGCGTCGTGTCAGCTGATGGTGGTGCTGGACATCACCATCGTGAACATCGCGCTGCCGCACATCCAGCGCTCCCTGGACTTCTCCACCACCGGCCTGTCGTGGGTGGTCAACGCCTACACCCTCACCTTCGGCGGTCTGCTGCTGCTCGGGGGCCGGGCCGGTGACATCCTCGGCAGACGGCGCGTCTTCATCACCGGCGTGCTGCTCTTCGTACTGGCCTCGCTGCTCGGCGGGTTGGCCCAGAACTCCGGTCAACTCCTCGCCGCCCGCGCCCTCCAGGGTGTGGGAGGCGCCATCGCCTCCCCTACCGCCCTCGCCCTGATCAGTACGACGTTCCGTGAAGGGCCGGAGCGCAACCGGGCCTTCGGGGTCTTCGCCGCGGTGTCGGCGGGCGGCGGCGCGATCGGGCTGCTGGCGGGAGGCGTGCTCGTCGAGTGGCTGAACTGGCGGTGGGTGCTCTTCGTCAACGTCCCGATCGGGCTGCTCATCGCCCTCGCCGCACCACGCTGGATCAAGGAGTCGGAACGCCACCCGGGGCACTTCGACGTCACCGGCGCGCTGACCTCCACCGCCGGCATGGTGCTGCTGGTCTACGGGTTCATCAGGGCCGCGCAGGACGGCTGGCGGGACCCGCTCACCCTGGCCTCGTTCGCCGCGGCCGTCCTCGTCCTCGTCGGGTTCGTCCTGGTCGAGAGGAGGTCGAGGCAGCCCATCACCCCGCTGCGCATATTCGCCGACCGCAACCGCGCGGGCACGTACGGCATCATGCTGTGCCTGGCCGCGGCGATGTTCGGCATGTTCTTCTTCCTGACGCTCTTCGTGCAGGACGTGCTGGGCTTCAGTCCCCTGCGGGCCGGACTCGCCTTCCTGCCGGTCAGCGCGGTCATCGCGATCGGCGCCGGGCTGGCCTCGCGGCTCCTGCCCGTGTACGGGCCCAAGCCCTTCATGGTCGGGGGTGGTGTGCTCGCGGCGGCGGGCCTGGGCTGGCTGACGCTGACCGACGTCCACTCCACCTACGCGGGCAGCGTCCTCGGGCCGATGCTGGTCTTCAGCCTCGGCATGGGCATGGAGTTCGTGTCGCTGACGCTGATGGCGCTGTCGGACGTGCCCGTGCGGGAGAGCGGCGCGGCCTCCGGCCTCCTCAACGCCACCCAGCAGGTCGGCGGTTCGCTCGGACTGTCCATCCTGGTCACGGTGTTCGGTACGGCGAGCGGCAACGAGGCGGAGAAACAGGTTCCGCTCTTCCTGCAGCAGGCGACCCCCGCCGAGCGTCTGCGTTTCCAGCGCACCGGGGAGCTGCCACCGCCCTGGGCCGACCAGGTCCTCGCCTCCGGTGTCTCGGCGGCCTTCGTCATGGCGGCGATCTTCGCCGTGCTCGCCGCGCTGATCGCCGTCGTGGCCATCCAGGTCCGCCCTTCCGACCTGCGACGCCTCCAGGGCGGGTGAGCAACGCCGTCGGTGTCCGGTTCAGTGGCCGCGTCGCCGGACCTCCAGGTCCGTGACCACGGGCAGGTGGTCCGACGCCTCCGTCGCCACCGTGCGGGCGCCGGTCACCCGGACGTCGGGTGAGACGGTGACCAGGTCGATGCGCCGGACGGGGTCGATCGCCGGGTACGTCCCGCCGCCGTCGGGGGCGGCGTCCCGCAGCCGCTCCCACAGCGGCGCCAACTCGGGGGCCGTCGTCTCGGCGTTGAAGTCGCCGACGAGGATCCTCGGCCCGCGATCGGCGGCGAGTACGCCGAGCATGTCCGCCACCTGGGCCTCACGGACCGACGGGTCGGCCCGGTGGTCCAAGTGCGTGGTGTAGACGTGCACGTGGGCGCCCCGCACGTCGACCACCACCTCGGCGAAGCCGGGCGCCGGTGCCGGCACCGGATCGGGTGTCTGGGTGGAGAGCCGGGTGATCTCGTGGTTCTCGGCGGCGAGCACCGGGTGGCGGCTCAGCACGGCGACGCCGAACCGCCTCCGCTCGCCGCCCTGGACAACCGGGTCCAGATCGTAGATCGGTGCGAAGAACACCCGCATGCCGAGCTTCTCGGCCAGTGCGCGTGCCTCGTCGGCGAAGTCGCTCCGGGCGCCCCAGTGGACGTCGACCTCCTGGAGGCCGATCACGTCGGCGTGCAGGCCGCGCAGGGCCGCCGCGGTGCGGTCGAGGTCGAAGACCCGGTCCGCACCGGCCCCGGCGTGGATGTTGTACGTCGCCACCCGCAGCGGCACCGCGGGGGCGTGCGCCCCGGGAGCGCCGGCGGCGGCGGCCGGTGCGGCGGCGGCCGGCAGGACGACGGCGAGTAAGGCGGCGGCGCGGACAGGACGTCGGGCTCCGGGCTTCATACCGTCTCCAAGTCGCGTAGAGGCAGGACCGCCACAGTGCGTTCCGCCGGGGCTCCCGTCGATCGTCTCAGCACCGTATCGCCGCCGCTGCGGTCCGGAGTGGAACTGAACACGAGTCGGTCGGGCGGCAGCACGACCGCGTCGGCCCGCCCGCCCACGGCGCGGCCCCGTACCGGCTCGGTGAGGCTCGCCCGGGACGGCGTTCTCGGAGCGGGTCAGCTCTTTCCGGCGCCGCGTTCCACGGGAACGGGCCGGTCCTCCGGCGGGGAGGGGGGCGCCGTGTCGAGTTCCGTGAGCATGGTCTTCGTGAAGCCGAAGCAGTAGGTGGCGAGGAAGCCCGTCACATAACCGACGATCAGGCCGGCGGCGTAGACGGCGGCCGTCCGCCCCGGACCGTGGTCGCCGTCGAGGAGGGGGAACAGTGCCCACCCGGAGGGGCCGATCGCGGTCGAACCGACCTCCGTGCCCAGCTGGTTGAAGAGGCCGACGAACGCGCCGCCGAAGGCTCCGCCCGCGCAGGCGGTGACGAACGGACGCCCCAGGGGGAGGGAGACGCCGTAGATGAGGGGCTCGCCGACGCCGAGGAAGCCGGGCCAGAGCGCGGACTTGACGGTCGCCCGGATCGAGGTGTTGTGCGGCAGCCTGCAGCGGACCGCGATCGCCGCACCGACCTGTCCCGCGCCGGCCATCGCGAGGATCGGCAGCAGGACGGTGAAGCCGTCGCCCTCGATGAGGGTCGTGTGGATGGGGATCAGGGCCTGGTGCAGACCCAGCATGACCAGCGGCAGGAAGAGGCCGCCGAGGAGGAACCCGGCGCCCGCGCCACCGTGGGACAGCAGCCGGTCGGCGGCGTCGCCGATCCAGGTGGACACCTCACCGGCGAGGAACATCAGTGCGAACAGGGTCACCAGTCCGGCCACGAGCACGGTGACGGTGGGCGTCACCAGGACGTCGACGGCCTCGGGGACCCGGCGCCGGCACCACTTCTCCACGTACGCGCCGAGCCACGCGGCGCCCAGAGCGCCGAGCACGCCGCCCTGTCCCGGTGAGAGGTGCCGGCCGAACGCCTCGACGTCGGTCACCCCGGCGTAGACGACGACCGACGCGACGGCACCGCCCAGGACCGGCGTGCCGCCGAACTCCTTGGCCGTGTTGTGGCCGACGAAGACGGCGATCAGCGCCATGAACCCGGACGCCACGGCGGCCAGGGCCGGGGTGACTCCCGGCAGCCAGTGCAGGTTCACCAGCAGGCCGTTCAGGCCGGCGATGACGCCGCAGCCGATGAGCGCGGGAATCAGCGGCACGAAGATGTCCGCGATCCGGCGCAGGAACAGCTTGAACGGCGTGGCGTTCCTCGCCTTCCGCTCGGCCCTGAGCGCCGCCCCCCGCGCGGCGAGCGCCTCGGCCGTCGCGGGGCCGTCCCCGCGGTCCGGGGCGGGGGACGCCGTCACGGCCTCGGCCTTCTCCGCCTCGATCAGGGCCTCGAACTCCGGGGTGACACGCGCCACCGCTCCCGGCCCCAGCACGATCTGGTAGGTGTCGTCCTCGACGACGCCCATGACCGCGGGAAGCGCCTTGAGCCGCTCGTCCTGTACGCGGGACCGGTCGTGCAGCCCCAGCCTGAGACGGGTCATGCAGTGGGCCACCGACGTCACGTTCTCCGCGCCTCCGACCAGGGGGAGGATGGCGGCGGCGGTGGCATGGTGCTTGTTCTCTTCGCTCATGGTGCGGTCGTGCCTTGCTGTGAGGTGGGGCCGGCGCGTCTTTGAAATTTCCTTTCTCCTGATCCACTCGGAACTGAAAGATATTTTCAGCACTCCGGGGCGTCAAGCGTCCGAGAGCCGCGGTGCGCCGGTCGCACGGGGCGGCCGCGGTCTCCCCGGAAGAACGGATGAAACGCTTCCCCCTGACGGGGCGGGGAGGAACAGATCCGGGTCCGCGTCCCGGCGGCCCGCCTTCTCACGCCGGCCCCTGACCGGCCCTCCTCGTCCACACGTCCCCACCCTCGGCGGGAGAGTCGCACAGATCACACCCACTTAAATAGGAATCTGAAATACCAATTAACTAGCATGCTGCTGCGCGCGATCCACCAAGCACATCCGTGCCGATCAAGGAGCCACAGGATGCTCTCCACCCAGTCGATCCCGGTCGTCCGGGCCACGCTGCCCGCCGTCGGGGCCTCCCTCGGCAGCATCACCGAGCTGTTCTACCGCCGCATGTTCGAGGAGCGCCCGGATCTGCTGCGCAGCCTGTTCAACCGGGCGAACCAGGCCAACGGCGCCCAGCGCGAGGCCCTCGCCGGCGCCGTCGCGGCCTTCGCCACCACGCTGGTGGAGCGGCCCGGTGAGCGTCCCGACGCCGTCCTCGGGCGCATCGCCCACAAGCACGCGTCGCTGGGCATCACGCCCGACCAGTACACGCTCGTGGGACGGCATCTGATGGGTGCCGTCGGCGAGGTCCTCGGGGACGCCGTGACCCCCGAGGTGGCGGCCGCCTGGGACGAGGTGTACTGGCTCATGGCCAACGCGCTGATCGCCCTGGAGGCACGGCTGTACGCCGGCGCGGGGGTCGAGAACGGCGCCGTCTGGCAGGACATGGAGATCGCCGAGCGCACCGAGGAGTCGGTCGACGCGGCCTCCTTCGAGCTGCGCCGGCCCGACGGCGGCCCCACCGGGCCGTTCACCCCCGGCCAGTACGTCAGCGTCCAGGTCGAACTCCCCGACGGGGCGAAGCAGATACGCCAGTACAGCCTCTCCACCGCTCCGGGCCGCAAGACCTGGCGGATCACCGTGAAGCGGGAGCGCTCCGCCGACGGCCGGGCGCCCGAGGGAGAGGTGTCGTCCTGGCTCCACGCCCACGCCCGCCCGGGCCACCTCGTGAAGGTCTCCCTGCCCTTCGGCGACCTCGTGCTCCCCGAGGGCGACAGCCCGCTGCTGCTCGCCTCCGCCGGCATCGGCATCACGCCCATGCTGTCGATGCTGGACCACCTGGCCGGGACCTCGGCCGAGCGGCACGTCACCGTCCTGCACGCCGACCGCTCCCCCGCCCACCACGCACACCGTCTGGAGATGGAGGAACTCGTCGGCCGGCTTCCGAACGCCGCACTGCACGTGTGGTACGAGACGCCTCGGGAGCCGGTGCCGCCCCACGTCCACGAGGGCCTGACCGACGTGGCCCGGCTGACGCTGCGGGAGGGCGTCAGCGCGTTCCTGTGCGGCCCGCTGCCCTTCATGCAGGCCGTCCGCGGCGACCTGCTCGCCCAGGGGGTCGGCCCGAAGGACGTCCACTACGAGGTGTTCGGCCCCGACCTCTGGCTCAGCAAGTAGCACCGCCCGAGGGGCGGGCCGCCGTTCGGGCAGTCCGCCCCTCGGCCCACGCGCCGCGGTGGCCGGGTTCCTGACGCCCGGTCGGCGGCCGATGGTGGACTACGATGCCCCGGGTGCCGCCCCGGCCACCGGTAATTTCTCCGACTTCCTTACAAGCAGGGAAAGTTGAGCAGAGCCGGGATCGCGGGCGCCCTCCGGTTCCCCACCATCAGGAAAGATGCGGATGCGGATGCGGATCAAAGATGTGGGCCTGGCGCTCGCCGGCTCCCCCCTGCTCGTCACCCTGGGGCCCAGTACCAGGAGCGCATCTTCACTCCCCTGCGGCTGCGGAACACCTCGTACGTCCATCCGCGGACGACCGTCTCCGGCTCCTACGCCCGCGGTTACCTCCGCCAGGACGACACCACGCTGCCGCTGGTCGACTCCACCGAGCAGACCGTCTCCTGGGCCCAGTCCGCGGGCGCGGTCATCTCCAACGGGAAGGACCTCAACCGCTTCTTCTCCGCGTTGCTGTCCGGGAAGCTCCTGCCGGCCGGGCAGTTGGAGGCCATGATCACCATGGTCCCGGTCACCGCGGACGGAAAGCAGTCCTACGGACTGGGCCTCAGGGCGCGGAAGCTCTCCTGCGGCACCACCGTCTACGGCCACACCGGCACCGTCCAGGGGTACTACACCTACGCCTTCACCACCGGCGACGGCGCCCGCAGCATGACCTCCCTGGCGAACACCTCCAACAACGGCACCGTGAACGCCACCCTCGGCGCCACGCTGGACGCCGCCTTCTGCGGCTCCGGTACGGCCGCCGCCAAGTCCACCGCCCCGGCCCGCGGTTACACCGAGGACATCGCTCCCCAGGTCGCCCGCGGCTGACCCCACCGCCGGCACCCGCACCCGTGCCCCGGCCGGACCGCCGTCCGGCCGGGGCACGGGTGCGTCTCAGCCCGCCGGCTGTTCCTGTTCCCCGCGCGTGCCGACCCGGGCGCGCACCGCCTCGACCGCCTCCCACTGCTCGGTCGGCAGGGCCGCCGGGGACTGGCAGCCGCAGTACTCGCACATGGTGGGGCTCCTCGGGGTGCGGCGGTCAGTTCGGCCGGGGGGCGGGGACCCCACGGGTGGCCCCGCGGCGCACACCGGTCCCGGTGTAGGCCAGGGCCGCCGCGGCGACCAGGGCCAGCAGCGCCAGGCCCACGGCGTAGGAGCCGTACGCGCCGTACAGGGCGCCCATGACCAGCGGCGGCAGGAAGCCGCCGAGGCCGCCGGCCGCGCCGACGACGCCGGTGACCGATCCGACCTTGTTCGCCGGGGCCAGCAGGGCCACGAGGGCGAAGACGGCGCCGCTTCCGGCGCCGAGCGCCGCGGCCATGGCGAGGAACGCGAGGGTGCCGACGGGCGCCAGGCCCGGGGTGAACGACTGGACGAGGGCGCCGGCGACCACCAGGGCCAGCGAACCGGTGAGCACCCGCACCGGTCCGAGGCGGTCCGACAGCCAGCCGCCGACCGGCCGCATGGCCACGGCCAGCAGCACGAAGCCCGCCATCCGGTCGGCCGCGTCCGCCTGGGTGAGGCCGTAGCCGGTCTTCAGGTAGGTGGGCAGGTAGACCGAGAAGGCCACGTAGCCGCCGAAGGCCACCGCGTACAGGGCGGACGCCTGCCAGGTGATGCCCAGCCGGAACGTCGCGGCCAGGCGGCGTGCCGACGGCTCGGTCGGCACGGTGCGTCCGGGGGCGTCGCGCAGCAGCAGGGCGGCGGCCACCGCGTACGCGGCCAGCGCCCCCGCGGTGATCAGGAACGGGCTGGCCATCCCGTGGGCGTCGACCAGCTTGACCGTGGTGAGGGCACTGATCGCGGTGCCGCCCATGCCCGCGCCGAAGACGCCGATGGCCAGGCCCCGGCGTTCGGGCGGGAACCACGCGCTGACGAACGGCACGCCGACGGCGAAGGCGGTGCCGCCGATGCCGAGGAAGAGGCCGCCGGCCAGCAGCGCGGCCAGCGAGGAGTGCCCGGCCAGACCGAGGTAGAGCACGGGCACGATGGTGGCCGCCGAGACCAGCGGGAACATCACCCGCCCGCCGAACCGGTCGGTGAGCGCGCCGACCGGGATACGCCCCAGGGAGCCCACCACGACGGGAACCGCGACCAGCAGCGACTGCTCGAACGACGACAGGCCCAGGGAGTCCTGCAGCCGCGGGGCGAGAGGGCTGAGCAGCGCCCAGGCCCAGAAGTTGAGGGCGAACCCGGCCGTGGCCAGGGCCAGCATCAGCCAGGCCCGGCCGGTCACGGCCGCACCGGGTGCCGGTGCGCGATTCGACTTGCTCGACGGCTGGAGCATGCCGCCCGTCCTCCCTGTTCGCGGTGCGGCCCGGACCAGTCGGCGCCGCGGGGCGCGGGCTGTGTCCCGGCGTCCCGCACTCACTATCGGCAACGGGAGGCGGGCGGCGAGTGGGCCGTCGGTCCTCATCGCCCGGGACCGGCGGTCCCGGGACCGAGGTCCGAACGGCGTGCGGCACCGTCCGGCCGGACCGCGGCGCGCGGGGTGCCCTTCGCCTCGGGGCCGTAGCCGAAGCGGATCAGCACCTGCGGGCGGCACCACCGGGTGCCGGGGACCCGCATCGCCTCCCGCAGGTCCGGCCACTCCATGGCCTGGTGGAGCAGTGAGGTCCGCACCCCGTGCGCGGTGGCCACCAGCAGCGCGCGTTCCAGCGCCTGGCCGGCCGCGAGCCAGTCCCGCGGCCGGTCGCCGACGGTCCACAGCAGGGCGACCTGGGCATGCCGTTCGAACCGCACCCGCGGCCGGCCCGGCAGGGGCGCCCGGCCGGTGAAGTCGCGCATCGGCATGCGTCCGGCAGCGTCCAGCGGGCGGGCGGCGGTGAGCGGTATGCCGTACGGGCTCACCCCGGGCGGGGCGACCCAGGCGCGGCTCTCGGCGGTACGGGCCTCGTCGGTGGCGTTGCGCAGCTCGGCCGCCGACGTCACCCGCAGCAGACGGCGCGTCCGGAGGATGTCCGGGACGTACAGGTGCGCGCCCTCGGCCCGTACGGCGGCGGCCATGTCGGCGACGACCGGTTCGGGCACCGGGCGGCCGGTGAACGGCATCCGGCTGGAATGGCGCCGCTCCACGGCCGGGTACAGGGCGCGGTAGGCGGGCGGGGGGTCCGTGGCGACGGTCAGCTGCACGGTGGCCAGCAGTTCCGGATCGTACGGATCCGGCAGCAGGTGGGGTACGGGCTTCCAGCCCAGGTGGGCGGCCGCGACCCGCAGGTTGAGGACGGCCGAGCCGGCGGACAGGTGCAGGGCGCGTCCGTGCGGGTCGGCCAGCGCCAGGGCCCGGCTGCGGTCGGCGTGGACGGTGACCGCCCGGGTGTCCAGGTCGAAGCCGAAGCGCCAGGGCTGGGTGTTGTGGATCGACGGCGCCGCCACCGCCGCGGCCAGCAGCGTCTCCAGCGCGGTGGCGTCGATCTCCTTGGTCTGCACAGTGGCTCCTCGCTCTCGGGGGAACCTCCGGTGTGGAGGGGTACGGCCCGTGGTCCCCACCCTCCGTCGCCGCGGGGCGGGCGGCGAGGGCCGGGCGGCCCCCCGGCCTCGCCGAGCGGCCCCGGGGCCCGCCCGCGGGTCCTCAGGTGGCCGGGAGGGCGGTGGCGAGGAGGACGACGCCCAGGGAGCCGACGAGGGAGACGACGGCGAGGGCGCGGGCGGCGTTGACGTCCAGCGGCGGGCGACGGGCCCGCCGGCCTCCGCCGTCCAGGCCGAGTCCGGCGGAGCGCTCCCGCAACTCCCGGTAGAGCGGGCCGAGTCCCAGCACCGCCACGTGGTCGTCGCCGGCCCCGGCGAGGATCTCGCGCTGGATCGACACCCGGCGGAAGTGACGGGCCTCGGTGGTCCTGGCGGGCACGGTGAGCCCCCTGTCGTACACGAAGTCCAGTACGTCCTCGGTCTCGGCCGGGGTGAGTTCGCCCAGTCGCCGGCCGCGTCCGGTGGGCACCAGGAAGAAGGCGCTCCACGGCATCGCCCCGTGGTCGCGGACGAGCCGGACGACGTCCGGCAGGTCGTGCAGGTTGTGCCGGGCGACCGTGGTGTTGATCTGCGCCTTCATGCCCATGGCGCGGGCGGCGTCCCACGCGTCGAGTGTCCACCGGTACACGCCGGGCACCCCGCGGAAGCCGTCGTGCAGTGCGGCGGTGGAGCCGTCCGGGCTGAGCGGGAGTCCGACGGCGCCGGCCTCGTGCACCTCGCGCAGCCGCCCGGGGGTGGGCGTCGGGGTGCCGGACGGCGACACGGCGATCCGGACGCCCGCCTCCTTCCCGTGGGCGATCAGTTCGTTGAGGTCGGGGCGCCGGAACGGGTCGCCACCGGTGATCACGAACAGCGGGGCGGGCTGCCCGAAGGCGGCGGCCTGGGCCGGCAGGTCCTTGGCCGCGGCGGTGTCCAGCTCACGCGGATCGCGGTCGGGCACGGCCTCGGCCCGGCAGTGCAGACAGGCCAGGGGGCAGGCCCGGGTGGATTCCCGGATGACGATGAACGGCCGGTCGGCGACGTCCTGGTGCTGCCGGCGGATCGCTCGTGCGCCGCTCATCGGGTCCCCCGCCTCCGGGTCGTGGCCGGTGTCCGGCCGGCCGCCCGGGACTCGTGGCAGACGGGCCGGGCGGCCGGACCGTGACCGGTCCGTGCCGCGCGCGGCGCCCGTGACGGGGGACGGCGGGGGACACAGCCGCACGGGTGCTGGTTGCGGTGGTGCACGGGATACCTCCGGATCGGTCGGTGCAAGCCTCGTGCACGGGGGCGGGCCGGCGCCCCGGCCGATCAGTCCCGGCCGGGTGGGCCGATGGTCCCTCTCCGCGGCCGCCGGACCGTCCGGACGGGGCGTGTCCGGCGTCGTGGTGCGGGGAGCGGGCCCCGCGCGCCGCGGCAGGTGTCCGGGCACGGACCTGTTCGCCCGACGGTGCCGCCGGGGCCCCTCGGGTCCCCCGCGGACGGCCGGGGACCGGGCCGGTAGGACGGGCGACGGGGGCCGTTCGGCCCAAGGCCGCCGCTCCGGCGGAAACCTAGGTTCCTGACCATGGAGAACGATCAGAGCGCACGCCGGGGCGGGCAGCCCCTCCCGGGGACCTGGCCACTGGCCGCGCGCAGACTGCTGACCCGCCGTGAGGTCTCGTCCGACGGGCGCGCGGTGTTCGGTGAGGGCGACGCGAAGTGGGAGGGCTTCTACCGGGACCGCTGGTCCCACGACAAGGTGGTGCGCTCCACCCACGGCGTCAACTGCACCGGTTCCTGCTCCTGGATGGTGTACGTCAAGGACGGCCTCATCACCTGGGAGCACCAGGCCACCGACTACCCCTCGATCGGCACCGACTGCCCCGAGTACGAGCCGCGCGGCTGCCCGCGCGGTGCGTCGTTCTCCTGGTACACCTACTCGCCCGGCCGGGTCCGCTACCCGTATGTGCGCGGTGCGCTGCTGAAGCTGTGGCGCGAGGCCCGCAAGCGGCTCGGTGACCCGGTGGCGGCGTGGGCGGAGATCACCGGCGACCCGGCGAAGGCCCGTGCCTACAAGCGGGCGCGCGGCAAGGGCGGACTGGTGCGGGCCGACTGGGACGAGGTGGCCGAGCTGGTCGCCGCAGCCCATGTGCACACCATCAAGGAGTACGGACCGGACCGCGTCACCGGTTTCTCCCCGATCCCGGCGATGTCGATGGCGTCGTTCGCGGCCGGCTCCCGGTTCATGTCGCTGATCGGCGGCACCCTGCTGTCGTTCTACGACTGGTACGCCGACCTGCCCGTCGCCTCCCCGCAGGTCTTCGGCGACCAGACCGACGTGCCGGAGGCCGCGGACTGGTGGAACGCCGGTTACCTGATCATGTGGGGCTCCAACATCCCGGTCACCCGCACGCCCGACGCGCACTTCCTGACCGAGACCCGCTACAACGGCACCAAGGTCGTCGCGGTCAGCCCCGACTACGCCGACAACGTCAAGCACGCCGACGAGTGGATGGCCCCGCACCCGGGCACCGACGGCGCGCTGGCGATGGCCATGGGCCACGTCGTCCTGCGCGAGTTCCTGGTCGACCGCGAGGTGCCCTACTTCCGGGACTACCTGAGGAAGTTCACCGACGCGCCGTTCCTGGTCACCCTGCGCGAGCACACGGACGGCCGTCTCGTGCCGGACGGTTTCCTCACCGCCGCCGACCTCGGGCACGAGGAGGAGAACGCCGGCTCCAAGACGGTCCTGATCGACTCGGCCACGGGCGGGCCGGTCGTGCCCAACGGCTCCCTCGGCTTCCGCTGGGCCAAGGAGGAACAGGGCCGCTGGAACCTCGACCTCGGCGACGTGACCCCTGAACTGACGCTGCTGGAGCGGGCCGGGGCCACGGCCGAGCTCGTGCTGCCCCGCTTCGACGAGGGTGTCACCGAGGGCGGTACGACCATGGTCCGCGGGGTGCCGGTCCGCCGGATCGGCGGGCGCACGGTCACCACCGTCTTCGACCTGATGCTGGCCCAGTACGGGGTGGCGCGGCCGGGCCTGCCGGGCAGCTGGCCGTCCTCGTACGACGACGCCGACGAGCCGTACACCCCCGCCTGGCAGGAGACGGTCACGTCCGTGCCGGCCCGGCAGGCGGCCCGGATCGCCCGGGAGTTCGCCCGCAACGCCGAGCGCACAGGCGGACGTTCCATGATCGCGCTGGGGGCCGGCACCAACCACTGGTTCCACTCCGACACCATCTACCGGGCATTCCTGGCGCTGACCACCATGACCGGCTGCCAGGGCGTCAACGGCGGCGGCTGGGCGCACTACGTCGGCCAGGAGAAGGTCCGCCCCCTCACCGGCTTCCAGCACCTGGCGTTCGCCTTCGACTGGCAGCGGCCCACCCGGCACATGACCGGCACCTCCTACTGGTACCTCAACTCCGACCAGTGGCGGTACGAGGCGTTCGGGCCGGACGAGCTGGCCTCCCCGCTGGGGAAGGGGCGGTTCGCGGGCAAGGGGTTCGCCGACTGCCTGGCGCAGGCCGTGCGGCTGGGCTGGACGCCCGGTCACCCCGGCTTCAACCGCAACCCCCTCGACCTGGCGGACGAGGCGACGGCCAAGGGGCGTCCGGTCGCCGAGCACATCGTGGACGAACTGAAGTCGGGGCGGCTGCGGTTCGCCGCCGAGGACCCCGACGACCCGGCCAACTTCCCCCGGGTGCTGACGGTGTGGCGGGCGAACCTGCTGGGCTCCTCCGGCAAGGGCAACGAATACTTCCTGCGGCATCTGCTGGGCACGGACGCGGCCATCCGTTCCGCCCAGACCCCGCCGAGGAGCCGTCCGCAGGAGGTGGTCTGGCGGGACGAGGCGCCCGAGGGCAAGCTCGACCTGCTGGTCACCATGGACTTCCGGATGACCTCCACCGGCCTTCTCTCCGACGTCGTCCTGCCGGCCGCGACCTGGTACGAGAAGGACGACCTGTCCAGCACGGACATGCACCCCTTCGTGCACGCCTTCACCCCGGCCATCGCCCCGCCCTGGCAGTCCCGCACCGACTACGACACCTTCCTCACCATCGCCGACAGGTTCAGCGAACTGGCCGCCCGGCACCTGGGCAGGCGCACCGACGTCCTGGCGGTGCCGCTGACGCACGACACCCCCGACGAACTCGCCCAGCCCGGCGGGGTGGTGCGGGACTGGAGGACCGGCGAGTGCGAGCCGGTTCCCGGGCGCACCATGCCCAGGCTGGTGGTCGTCGAGCGGGACTACGCGGCCACCGCGCAGAAGATGCGGGCCGTCGGCCCGCTCCTCGACACCCTGGGCACCACCACCAAGGGCGTCACCGTCCACCCCGACCGGGAGATCGAGGACCTGCGGCACCGCTGCGGCACCGTCCGCGACGGCGTGGGCGCCGGCCGGCCGTCGCTGGCCACCGCCTCCGACATGTGCGAGGCGATCCTGGCCCTGTCCGGCACCACCAACGGCCGCCTGGCCACCGAGGGGTTCCGTGAGCTGGAGCGGCAGACCGGCAGCAGGGGTCTGGTGGAGCTCGCCTCCGAACGCGAGGCGGAGCGGATCACCTTCGCCGACACCCGCACCCAGCCGCGCTCGGTGATGACCTCCTACGAGTGGTCGGGCTCGGAGACCGGCGGGCGGCGCTACTCGCCGTTCGTCATCAACACCGAGCACAAGAAGCCCTGGCACACCCTCACCGGCCGCCAGCACTTCTTCGTCCAGCACGACTGGATGACCGAGCTCGGCGAGCAACTGCCGGTCTACCGGCCGCCGTTGAACACCCCGCGGCACTACGGCGACGAGCAGCTGCACGAGGACGGGCGGGCCGAGGTCACGGTCCGCTACCTGACCCCGCACTCGAAGTGGTCCATCCACTCCAACTACCAGGACAACAAGTACATGCTCGACCTGTCCCGCGGCGGGCCGGTCATCTGGATGTCGCTGGAGGACGCCGAGAAGATCGGCGTCGAGGACAACGAGTGGATCGAGGCGTACAACCGCAACGGCGTCGTCGCCTGCCGGGCCGTGGTCACCCACCGGATGCCCGAGGGGACCGTGTACATGTACCACGCCCAGGACCGCAACGTGAACGTGCCGAGGACCGAGGTCAGCGGCAAGCGGGGCGGCATGCACAACTCGCTGACGAGACTGCTGCTCAAGCCGACCCACCTCGCCGGCGGCTACGCCCAGTTCACCTACGCCTTCAACTACTACGGCCCGACCGGCAACCAGCGTGACGAGGTCACCGTCATCCGTCGCCGCAGCCAGCGAGTGGAGTACTGAGATGCCCCGTGGCGAAGCCCCCGTCGGACGGGTGATGGCCCAGATCGCGATGGTGATGAACCTCGACAAGTGCATCGGGTGCCACACCTGCTCGGTCACCTGCAAGCAGACGTGGACCAACCGCACCGGCGTCGAGTACGCCTGGTTCAACAACGTCGAGACCAAGCCCGGCGTCGGCTACCCCCGCCGCTACGAGGACCAGGAGCAGTGGAAGGGCGGCTGGATGCTCGACCGGCGCGGCCGCCTGGTGCTGCGCTCCGGGGGCCGGGTCAAGCGGCTGCTGTCGCTGTTCTCCAACCCCGACCTGCCGTCCCTCGAGGACTACTACGAGCCGGTCACCTACGAATACGACAACCTGATCAGCGCCCCCGCCGGGCCCGACATGCCCGTCGCCCGGCCCCGCTCGGTCCTCACCGGCAGGCCCACCGAGATCACCTGGGGCGCCAACTGGGAGGACGGTCTGGGCGGCGCCCCGCAGAACGCCGGCGCCGACCCCAACCTCAGCGGAGAGTGGGCCGAGAAGGTCAGGTTCGAATTCGAGCAGACCTTCCTCTTCCACCTGCCCCGGCTGTGCGAGCACTGCCTCAACCCCGCCTGTGTGTCGGCCTGCCCGTCCGGCGCGATGTACAAGCGGGTGGAGGACGGCATCGTCCTGGTCGACCAGGACAAGTGCCGCGGCTGGCGGATGTGCGTGACGGCGTGCCCGTACAAGAAGGTGTACGTCAACCACGCCACCGGCAAGGCCGAGAAGTGCACCTTCTGCTTCCCGCGCATCGAGGCCGGCCAGCCCACCGTCTGCTCCGAGACCTGCGTCGGCCGGCTGCGCTACCTCGGGCTGCTGCTCTACGACGCCGACCGGGTCGGCGGGGCGGCGGCCACGCCCGACGAGAAGGACCTGCTGGACGCCCAGCGCGACGTCTTCCTCGACCCCTCCGACCCCGAGGTGATCGCCGCCGCGCGGGAGTCGGGCATACCCGAGGACTGGCTGGAGGCCGCCCGCCGCTCCCCGGTGCACGCCCTGGTGTCGAAGTACAAGGTGGCGCTGCCGCTGCACCCGGAGTACCGCACGCTGCCGATGGTCTGGTACGTGCCGCCGCTCTCCCCCGTCCTCGACGCGGTCGACGCGGCCGGCGGCGACCAGGACGACCCCGACCACGTGTTCGCCGCCGTCACCCGGCTGCGCATCCCGCTGGAGTACCTGGCGGAGCTGTTCACCGCCGGGGACACCGACGTCGTCGGCGGGGTCCTGATGAAGCTCACCGCGCTCCGCTCGTACATGCGCGAACGCACCCTCGGGGAGGAGGGCGACGAGAGCGTGCTCAAGGCCGTCGGGCTGAGCGCGCGGGAGGCCGAGGACCTGCACCGGCTGCTCGCCGTCGCCAAGTACGCCGACCGCTACGTCGTCCCCGCCGCGCACAAGGAGGACGCGGCGGCGCTCTCCGCGACGGAGAACCGCTGCCCCGTCGAGACCGCCGGCGAGCCGGGGTCCGGCGACGGCCGCCGCGTGCTGCTCGGCATCCCCGCCCTGCGCCGCCGCACCACCGAGACCCCCGCCGGAGGCCACCCGTGACCCCGCTGCCCGCCACCGTGCCCGGGATCGTCCGCACCCGGGTCCGGGCCGCCCTGCGCCGCCCGGACCGGACCTCCCGCACCGCGCCGCCCACCCCCGGGGAGACCGGGCGACGGGCGCTGCTGCTGCGGCTGATGTCGCTGCTGCTCCAGTACCCGGACGCCGACCTCGCCGCGGCCCGGCCGGTGCTCGCCGCCACCGTCGGGGCGCTGCCGCCCTCGCCCGCGGCCGGGCACCTGGCCGAGTTCGTCGACTGGTTCGCCGGCCAGGAGACGGACGCCCTGGAGCGGCACTACGTCGAGATGTTCGACCTGCGCCGCCGCAGCGGCCTCTACCTCACCTACTACCTGCACGGCGACACCCGCCGCCGCGGCATGGCCCTGCTCACCCTCGCCCAGCGGTACCGCGCGGCCGGCTGGGACACCGACGGCGGTGAGCTCCCCGACCACCTCCCGGTCGTCCTCGAGTTCGCCGCGCTGAGCGGGCCCGGCAGGGGCGAGGCCCCGCTGCGCCGGCACCGGCGCGGCATCGAACTGGTCCACCGTGCCCTGGCCGACGCGGACTCGCCCTACCGGCACGTCCTGGCCGCGCTGATCACACTGCTGCCGCCGCCGACCGAGGCCGATCTGCGGGCGGTGGCCGAGCTGGCCGCGCAGGGGCCGCCGAACGAGGACGTCGGCCTCGACCCGTACGGGGCGGGCGAGTTCGCGCCGCCGGGCGCGTTCGTCCCGCCCGAACAGGAACCGTCCACCTTCGTACCGCCCCTGACGATCCCGGAAGGCCCCCGATGAGCACCGCCGACGTCCCGCTCGCCGCCTCCGCCGACGGCTTCGACCTCCTGCTGTGGGTCGCCGTCCCCTACGCCTGCCTCGCGGTGTTCGCCGTCGGGCACGTCTGGCGCTACCGCCAGGACCAGTTCGGCTGGACCTCGCGCACCAGCCAGCTCCTGGAGCACCGGTGGCTGCGCTGGGGCAGCCCGCTGTTCCACCTCGGCGCGTTCATGGTGATCGCCGGGCACGCCGTCGGCCTCGCGGTGCCGGCCTCCTGGACGGAGGCGGTGGGCGTCGACGAGCACGCGTACCACACCACGGCCGTGTGGGCGGGCTCGGTCGCCGGGGCCGCCATGGTCGCCGGCCTCGGCATGCTGTGCGCCCGCCGGCTGCTGAGCCGGCGCGTCCGGCTCGGCACCGACCGCAGCGACAAGGTGCTCTTCCCGCTGCTGTCCGCCACCGTGCTGCTCGGCATCGCCGCCACCGCCGCCCACAACGTCCTCGGCGCCGGTTACGACTACCGCTCCACCGTCTCGGTGTGGTTCCGCGGGCTGTTCGCCCTCTCCCCCGAGCCCGGGGCGATCGCCGGGGCCCCGCTGCTGTTCCGGCTCCACGCCCTCACCGCCTGCCTGCTCTTCGCCGCCTGGCCGTTCACCCGGCTCGTCCATGTGTGGAGCGCGCCGGTCGGCTACCTCGTACGCCCGTACGTGGTCTACCGGCGGCGCACGGCGGCCGGGGCGCCGCGGCGGCCGGGCGCGGGCGCCGCGCCGGGCGGGCGGCGGGCCGTATGAGCGGGGCGGCCGGCCCCGTGACGGCGCCGGAGAGGCGCATCGGATGGCTCATGACGCTGACCGGGGCCGTCGGCTGGCTCGCCTCGCTGCGCCTCGCGGTCGACGACCGGCGGCTGCTCGAGGACCCGTGCTGCTCGTCCTGCCCCGTTTCCGGACGTACTGGAGCAGTCTGCTGTAGCCGTGGGCGCGCGGCCGGCGGTCGACGTGGTGGGCGGAGGACGTCCGGTGCGGCCCGTGGACGCGCGACCGGCCCGCTCCGGCCCGGTCCTCCTTCCGGAATCCGGGCGGCGCCCCCCGCTACTCGGCAGGACGTACCGGTCGACGCCGGTGCGCCCGCCGCCGGACTCGTCGCAGGGCGCGGGGCACAGGAGTCCGGTCACGGAGCCCGGGGCGGGGCGGCTTTCCGGGACCGCGCATCACGCGCCGGGCGCACCGGCCGCCGCACAGGCGTAACGGCGCGCCAGGAGCGCGAAGGCGTCCTTGAGCTCCTGCGGGCCGACGACCTCCACGGCGGCGTCGAACCGTCCGATCCCGGCGGCCAGGGCCGTCCACGACCAGGAGCCCAGGACGACCCGGCAGCGGTCGGGGCCGAGTTCCTCGACGACGGCGTCGTGGGCGTGGCGGGACACGGAGGCGGCGGGCAGGGCCAGGATCACCTCGCCGCGGCAGGGCCACTCCCCCGAGCCGTCGGCGCCCCGGAACCTGCCGGTGACGAACGCGGCCACGTCGCCTCCGGGCACCTCGCGCGGTGCGAAGCGGGGCCCCGTCGGGCTGCGCGGGGTGATCCGGTCGGCCCGGAAGGTGCGCCAGTCGGCGCGGTCGAGGTCGAAGGCGACGAGGTACCAGCGCCCGCCCCGGCCGACGAGACCGTGCGGCTCCACCCGCCGCGGCGGACGGGCGGCGCCCTCCGGCGGAGAGGCGGCGGCGTAGTCGAAGCGCAGCACTTCGCCGGCGTGGACGGCGGCGCTCAGCGTCATGAGCAGCGCGCCGTCGACGGGCGGGTGGGGCCGGGCCGCGGACGGCTCCACGGTGGTCACCCGGAGGGTGTCGACGCGGTGGCGCAGCCGCGCGGGCATGACCTGCCGGACGGTGGCCAGGGCGCGGGCCGCGTCCTCCCGGATCGCGGCACCCGTGGTGGCGGCGGTCCGCAGCGCGACGGCGAGGGCGACGGCCTGCCCGTCGTCGAACAGCAGCGGCGGCAGCCGGGTGCCGGCGTCCAGCCGGTACCCCCCGTCGGGCCCCTTGAAGGCCGCGACGGGGTAGCCGAGTTCGCGCAGCCGGTCCACGTCGCGGCGTACGGTCCGCGGGCTCACCCCCAGCCGCTCGGCCAGCAGCGCCCCCGGCCAGTCGCGGCGGACCTGGAGCAGGGAGAGCAGGGACAGCAGTCGGGCTGAGGTCTTCGGCATGCCGTCGATACTGCCCCGGGAAGAGGACACCTCCCGACCGCTTCCCCCGCGACGGTTCTCCCGGGCCCGGCCACGACGGCGTCACCCGGGCCGGTCCCGCGGCCGGTACCGCCGGTGAGGTCCCGCGGTGGGCGGTCGGCCGACCGCGCGGCACGCGGGACACACGGGCGTCCTGCGTGAGACGCTCGACGGACGTCCACCCGGCCGGCGCGGATCGCCGCGTCCGCCCGTCGAGCGGCACGCCCGCGGTCAGCCGGGCCGGTGCTGCTGGGTGAGGATCGCCGCCAGGAGTTCGGGATCGAACACCGAGGTGTCGGCGAGCCGGGTGGTGGCGGTGAGCGAGTTGAACATGGCCTTGGTGACCCGCAGGGCGGAGGCCGACCGCCGCAGGACGGGTTTGGCCCAGGCCAGGACGGCGTCGTCGAGCGCCTCCCGCGGCACGACCCGGTGGAGGACCGACAGACCGAGGGCCTCCTGGGCGTCGAAGACGCGTGCGGTGAGGATCAGCTCCCGCACCCGGGCGGCCCCCACCTCGCTGATCAGGCGGGGGAGCAGCCCGCCCCAGGCGGGGGGCAGACCGAGGGCGAGTTCGGGCAGGCGGAAGGACGCGGTGTCCGCGCCCACGCGCAGATCGCAGGCGAGCGCGAGCCCGACGCCGGCGCCGACGGCCCTGCCCTGGACGCGGGCGATGGTGACGGCGGGGTTGGCGGTGAGGGCCTCGCACACCCGCAGGGCCTTCGTCCCGTTGACCCGGACGCCGCCGCCGGCGGGGTCGTCGGCGAGGTGCCGGGGGAACTCGCGCCGGTCACCGCCGAGACAGAACTCGTCTCCCGCGGCGGCCAGCACCAGGACCCGTACCGCCGGGTCCTGGTCGTCGAGGACGGTGAGGAGATCCTCCAGCATGGCGTCGGTGACGGCGTTCCCCTCTTCGGGGACGTTCAGTTCGACGGTGAGGAGAGGGCCCTGCCGGTAGGTGCGCAGGGTCTTGAGTATCCGGTCGGCGGGGAGTCCGGCGAGGGGGGCGGCGATCATGTCGTCACTTTCAGGGAGGTGATACGGCGGAAGACGAGCCGGGAGGTGTCGTAGGCGGGCGGTGCGGTGGGCCGCAGGGTCGGGAAGCGCTCCAGCACCTGGGCGATCAGCTCCCGGGCCTCGAGGCGCGCGAGGGGCGCGCCGAGGCAGTAGTGGGCGCCGCTGCCGAAGGTGAGGTGACCGCCGCCGCGCAGGACGTCGAAGACGTGCGGGTCCGGGTTGCGGCGGGGGTCGTGGGCCGCCGAGCCGTACAGCACGTGGACGGTGGTGTCCTTGGCGAGGGGGGTGCCGGCGAGGACCGTGTCCTCGGCGGCGACATGGGAGTTGAGCCAGACCGGGGGGTCGTAGCGCAGGGTCTCCTCCACCAGGTCCTCGATGTGCTCCGGGTGCGCGCGGAGCCACTCGGCCCGGGCGGGGTTCTCGGTGGCGAACCGCACCGCGTTGGTCAGCAGGACCGCGCTGGTCTCCAGGGAGGCGATGGTGATGAACATCGTCAGGTTGTAGATCACCTGGTCCGCGGCGGCCCGGTCTCCCGGGTGCTGGGCGTCCCAGTGGTGGATCCAGCCGGTGAGGACATCGTTGCCGGGCCGGGCCCGCCGGTCACGGATCAGCTCGGTGAAGAAGACCCGCATCTCCCGCGTGGCCTGGGCCGCCAGCGCGAGTTCGTTCCTGGTGGGCAGCAGTTCCTGGGCGTAGGCCTGCCGGTGGGCGAAGTCCAGGATGTGCGCGTGGTGCTCTTCGGGAATGCCGAGCCACTCACCGATCGTGCGGACCGGGAGGTGCTCACCGACCGTGTGGACGAAGTCGGCCTCCCCGTCGGTGCGCAGGCGATCCTCCAGGTCGTCCAGGAGATCGGAGGCGAGAGCGGCGATCCGCGGACGCATGTGCTCCAGGGTGGCGCGGTCGAACGGGTTGCCCAGGGCGCGGCGCTGGCAGGTGTGCGTCGGGGCGTTGAGGCGGGAGAGAGTGCGGGTCAGCTCCTGGGTGGCCAGTTCCTGCCAGCGTCTCGGGTCGGGTTGTCGCTCCTGCCAGGCGAAGTCCGGCACGAGCCAGGTCCTGCTGCGCAGGACCTGGCTGCATGCCTCGAAACCGGTGACGAGGTAGCCGCCCCAGGGGGCGCGTACGACCTCCCCCAGGGCGCGCAGCCCTTCCCAGACGGGAAGGGGGTCGGCCTGTCCTTCGACGGAACGCAGCCGGCGGATCAGGGAGGTGACGGCGAGGCGGTCGTGGGTGGTGCCGCGTATGTCGCCAACGGCGGTCAAGCGAAGCTCCTTTGGCCGAATATTGCCGGTACCGCCGGAACCTACCCTTCCGTACCTCCGTCTCATGCGTCGCTCTGTGTTGCCCCCGTCACATGCCGTGCCGTCAGACGCGGAAGATGTCCAGGAAGCTGCTCCAGAAGCCCTTCTTCCGCGCCGGATCGTTGCGGACCGGCCGGAACCCGGCCTCCGACGCGGACTGCTGGGCGTCCGGAGCCGACGGCCGGCTCTGGAGCGCGGCCGCCATACGGGTGGCCGGTGTGGGGCTGAACGTCACGGGCAGCGCGGTCAGGGCGCGGTGGAACGGCCCCGGCCGCCACTGCAGATCCTTCTCCGGCACGGCCAGGGCCAGGTCGGGCAGCGCGTTGAGCAGCCGCTCGATCGCGGTGGTCGCGATGACCTGCGCCGGGTCCTTGGCGGGGCAGGCGTGCGGGCCGGCCCCCCAGGCCAGATGGGCGCCCTTGCTGTGCGTGCGGCGGGCCTCGGCGAGCGCGGGGTCGCTGTTGGCGCCCGCGAAGGAGATGACGACCGGGGTGTTCGCCTCCACCACGTGGCCGCCGAGGTCGACGTCCTGGACCGGGTAGTGGGTGGCGTAGTTGGCGATGGGCGTCTGGTTCCACAGCACGTGGTCGAGGGCCTCCTCGATCAGCATGCCGCTCTGCCGGCCGCCCGCCCCGGACAGCAGCAGCACCAGGGCGTTGCCGATGAGGTTGCGCTCGGGCTCGATGCCCGCGCCCATCAACAGCGCCAGCTGGTCCTTGAGCTCCTCGTCGGTCAGCCCGGCCGGGTGCTGGATCAGCCAGGAGGTGACGTCGTCACCCGGCTGGCGCCGCTTGAGCGCGATCAGCTCCATGAGACAGGCGGTGAGGTCCTCGTTGGCGCGCGCCGCGTCCTTGGCGTCGAAGATCGCCGTCATGGCGGCGGTGAGGGTGTCACCGATGTCCGCCGGGCAGCCGAACAGCTTGTTGAACAGCAGCAGCGGCAGCAGCTTGGCGTAGTCGTTGAGCAGATCGGCCCGGCCCCGCTCGCTGAACCGGTCGATCAGGTAGTCGGCGATCGGCTCGACGTCCCGCCGGACCCGGGTGATGTTGAGCCGGGCCAGGCTGTCCACCACGGCCTTGCGCAGCCGCAGGTGCACCGCTCCGTCGGTGAACAGGCAGTTGGGCCGGTACGCCATCATCGGCAGCACCGGATTGTCCATGCCGATGCGGCCCTCGTTGAGCGCCTTCCAGCGGCGGGCGTCACGGGCGAACAGCTCGGTGTTCTGCAGCACGCGCAGCGCCGTCTCGTGGCCGACGACCAGCGTGGCGTCCGCGCCGGGGGCGAGCTCGACGGGCCCGGCCGGGGCGTGGGCGCGCAGCCGGTCGTAGACCTGCTGGGGGTCGGCGGCGAACGCGGCGTCGTGCATGGGGCATCTGCTGACGGTGGCGGCAGACGGTGCTTGGGGATCCATGAAGTCTTCCTTAGTGGTCGGGAACCGCTGTTCCCGGTCCGGGAGGGCGCGGGGCGGTCAGGCCGCGCGGTCGAGCAGATGTCTCACCAGGGCGATCAGCGCCTTGGCGGACGACTGCTGGTCACGGGCGTCGCAGTAGACGACCGGGGTGTCCGGAAGCAGGTCGAGCGCCTCGCGCACCTCGGCCTCGCCGTAGGTGGTGGCGGGGTCGAAGCAGTTGACGGCGATGGCGTACTCCAGGCCGTACCGCTCGATGAGGTCGATGACCGGGAAGGTCTCCTCCAGACGTCCCGGGTCGACCAGGAGCAGTGCCCCGAGCGCGCCGCGGGCCATGTCCTCCCACAGCTGCATGAAGCGCTGCTGTCCCGGGGTGCCGAAGAGGTACAGCACCAGGTCGTCGCTCAGGGTGAGGCGGCCGAAGTCCAGGGCGACCGTGGTGGTGGTCTTGTCCGCCACACCCCGCAGGTCGTCGACGTGGACGGACGCCTGGGTCATCTTCTCCTCGGTGCGCAGCGGAGTGATCTCCGACAGCGAGCCGATGAAGGTCGTCTTGCCCACGGCGAAGTGCCCGACGACGAGGATCTTGGCGGCGTTGGTCACCGCGCTGGAGACGTAGATGGACTTCTGGGCCGTCTCAGCCGATGAGGGATTGGAGTCCATTCAGAACCTTCTCGAGGGTCGCTCTGTCAACGTTCTGGGCCCGGGGTGGCTCGGCCCGGCGCAGTAGGTGCCCCTGCTCCGCTAAATCGGTGAGCAGCAGTCGGGCCACCCCGACGGGCAGGCCGAGGTGGCCCGCCACCTCGGCGACCGACAGGTAGCCACCCGCGCACAGCTCCCAGATCGCCCTGACCTCGGGGCCGGCCCCGAGCGGAAGCGTCCGCTCGGGAGCCAGGGTGACCAAGGTGTGCAGCGCCAGTTCGTCCGAGGACGGCAGGCTCCGGCCGCCCGTGATGACGTAGGAGCGGACGAAGTCACTGGTGACGGGTGTTTCCTCGCCGGGCGTCGTCATGCGCCGACACCGTTGTCCGAGCGTGGGGCCACGCTCATCGCCTTGCTCAGCGCCGCCACCGTCTTCTGCATGCGGAACGACATGGCCTCCATGTCGACGTCCAGCGCCGCCGAGACGGCGAGGTAGGCGCCCTGCCCGGCCGCGATCAGGAAGATCCAGCCGCCGTCGTACTCCAGCAGCGTCTGCTTCCAGATGCCGTGCCCCGCCCCGACGAAACCGGCGACCGCCCGGCTCAGGGACTGCATGGAGCTCATCGCGGCGGCGTTCGTCTCGGCGTCGTCGCGTGAGATCTCGTCCGAACGCTGCAGCAGCAGGCCGTCACCCGAGACGAGGACCGCGTGGCGGGCACCACGCACCTCGAGCACGTCGTTCAGCACCCACGACAGGTCGGTGTTCACTGGTGGTCAGGTCCTTCCGTGGTGTTCGTGGTCCGTCCGAGCTGGGTGCCGCGCGCGAACGCCCCCAGGCGTGACGCGGTCACCTCACCGGCCGGCTCGGACGTCTGCTCGTCGATACCGGCCGTGTCCTTCGGGGCCGGGACCACCGCGATGGGTCCCTGGCGCCGGCGGCGCTTGGGCAGCCCGCCGGTCGTCGTGCCCACCACGTGCGAGGGGCCGACCGGGACCGGCGCCAGCCGCTGCGGGGCACTCTCCTTGCCCTGGTCCGCGGTCTCCCGGACGGGTTCGGCGGGAGTGACGGCCTCGGCCGCCAGAAGGCTTTCCGGCACTCGGATCACTGCGCGCACTCCGCCGTAGGGGGACACCGAACCGACGGAGACGGCGAAGCCGTACCGGGCGGCGAGCATGCCGCACACCGCGAACCCGAACCGGGGCGGGTCACCGAGACCGGTGATGTCGACGGGGCCGTCGGCGGACAGCAGCGCCGCCGCCCGGTCCTTGGTCTCCTGGTCCATGCCCAGACCGGCGTCGTCGACGATGAAGCACACACCCGTCGGCACGGCCTGGATGTTGACCTCGACGGGCGTGCCCGGAGCGCTGTACGTGGTCGCGTTGTCCAGCAACTCGGCGAGCACCATCGCCACCGGCTCGACGGCCTTGCTGGTGACGGCGACACTGGCCTGCGCGTGGATGCTCACCCGGTTGAAGTCCTTGATGCGGCCCTGTGCGCTGCGGGCCACGTCGTAGACGGTCGCCACGCCCTCGCGCCGGCCCAGCCACCCGCCGCACAGCACCGAGATGCCCTTGGCCCGGCGGCTGAACTGGCTGCCGGTGTGGTCCACCGACATCAGGTCCGCCAGCACCTCGGTGTCGTTGCCGTACTTCTGCAGCAGCCCGTCCAGCAGCAGCTGCTGCTCCTCGGCGAGCGACTGGAGCGTGCCCATCGCCGACTTCAGCACCGCCTTGGTGGACGACTCCGCGTCCGCCCGGACGTCCGCGAGGTCACCGCTGTGCTGGGTGCCCAGGGAGGCGATGTGCTCCTGGAGCTGGTCGATCCGGCCCTGGGCGTGACCCAGTCCGGTCTCCAGGTCCTTCTTCGTTCTTCGGAGCGCCAGATTGGTTCTCCGTGCCCGTAGCACTGCGAACACCGCAGCGACGAGCACCACAAGCAGGATCCACAGCAGCGGATCCCCGATCAATGACGTCATGAGACTCTCTTCAAGTCGCATCGCGCCGGGAGTTCGGCAGATCCGCGCACCCGTGGGACGGGTCCGGGCCGTCGAACGGCGCGGGCCTACGGCGGACCAAGCCTCAACTCCTCAGCGATGGGGCCTTAGAGACTGTCCCCCGTACGCGTTCATGACGCGCCGCCAGCCTACTGAAAGTTCGATGATCTTATCAGCTCGGCCGCCCCGAACCGCCTGCCCCGAAAGCCACTTGACGACCCTCACGAGACCCACACACCCTTTCCCTCCCCGGCCCGTTCCGCCGGCCGGGCCGGGTGGTGGAGCGGGTCGGGGCCGGGGGCCGTACGGCCCCCGGCGCGGGCGCGGGCCGGGCGCTACGGCTTGCGGGCGACCGCTCCGTACATCGCGATGTCCCCGTCGCGGATGCCCTGTTCGCCGGTGCCGTCCGGGCGCCACTTGTGGACCTGGACGATGCCCGGCTCGACCAGGTCGAGGCCCTCGAAGAACTCGTGGGCCTCGTCGGCGGTGCGCAGCCGCATCGGCATGCCGCGGGCCGCGTACTCGCGGGCCACCCGCCCCACCTCCTCGGGGGCGAACTCCGCGGTGCCGATCGTCATGGCCAGGTGGCTGCCGGAGGGAAGCGGCTCCAGCAGGCGGCGGACGATGCCGACGGCGTCGTCCTCGTCGAGGACGAAGTGGACGATGGCGATGACCGTCAGGGCCACCGGCCGGTCCAGGTCGAGGGTCTCCCGCAGTTCGGGCGCGTCCAGGATGGTCGCCGGGTCACGGAAGTCCGCCTCGATGTACGACGTCCTTCCCTCGGGCGTGCTGGCCAGGAGCCCCTGGGAGAGGGTGAGGACGATCGGGTCGTTGTCGACGTAGACCACGCGTGACTCGGGCGCCACCGACTGGGCGATCTCGTGCAGGTTCGGGGAGGTGGGTATGCCGGTGCCGACGTCCAGGAACTGGCGCATGCCCGCTTCCTCGACGAGCCACCGGACCGCCCGGTTCATCCAGTCCCGGTTGGCGCGCATGTGGACCGGCAGGGCGGGCCACTCCCGGACCATGGCGTCACCGGCCTCCTGGTCCGCCGGGTAGTAGTCCTTTCCGCCGAGGATGTAGTCGTAGATCCGCGCGGAGTGCGCGTTCTCGGTGTCGATGCGGTCGGCCGGCCATCCGTTCTCGGGCACCTCGGGGTCTCCTTCGCAGGTCGTGGTTCTGGGGCGGGGTGAAGCGGGCGGCGCTGGTCAGAGGTCCTTGCGGATCCGGTCGAGAACGGCCTCGGTCCTCGCCTTGGGCGTCGCCTGGGCGCCGGCCCGGTCGAGGGCCTCGCGGTACACCACGACGTCGTCGCCCTTGTCGAGGTAGACGGCGCCCACCAGACCGCTGAGGTAGACGACGTCGGGCAGTTCACGCGCCCGGAAGCGGAAGAGCTGGAAGGACCCGGCGCGCATGGCCGGGTGCGGGCCGTTGGCGAACGGCATGATCTGCAGGGTCACCTGCGGCAGGCGGTTCAGTTCGACGAGGTGGTCGATCTGGGCCCGCATCACGTCCGGGCCCCCGACCGGCCAGCGGAGCACCGTCTCGTCCATCACCACCCACACCCGCGGTGGCGTCTCGCGCCTGAGCACTTCCTGCCGGCGCATCCGCAGGGCGATGCGGCGCTCGGTGGCCTCGGCCCGGGCGTGCGGGTTGCCGGCGCTCAGCAGGGCGCGGGCGTACGCCTCCGTCTGCAGCAGCCCGTGGACGAACTGGCTCTCGTAGGCGCGGATCTGCAGGGCGGCCTGTTCCAGGCTCAGGTAGGCGGCGAACCAGTCCGGCATGACATCGCGGTAGGTGTGCCACCAGCCCCGTTTGTTGGCCTCGCGGACCGACTTCAGGAAGGTGTCGATCTCCTGCTGGTCGGTCACGCCGTAGACGCGGAGCAGCTTCTCGGCGTCGGCGAGTCTGAGCCGGGCGACCTTGGCGGCCTCCATCCGGCGGATCGTGGAGTGGCTGACCCCGATGGCGGCGCCCGCCTCCTCGTAGGTCAGGCCGGCCCGGCCGCGCAACTCCTCGAGCTGTCTGCCGAGGATCATGCGCAGGACGGAGGGGGCACCGCCCCAGTCGGTCTCCGCGGTCACGCCGTGCCCCCTCACATCGGGTGTTCCGGGCTCACCGTCTCATGCGATCGTCCGGAACGGACACGTTCGATCACTCGTCGGCAGAAGCAGCATGCACGCAGCCAAATGCAATTTTCAACTTGCCGGTTGCGAGCTGCCGTTGACGAGTGCCAGAGTGTTCGCACCGTCCCCCGGCCCACTGAAGGGCCCTACCGGACCGGCCGGTTGACCACGGCCGGTGCAGGACGGACCCCCGGTGCGCAGGCAGACGAAAGGCCCACGGAGATGGCTCGGCTCCCCTTAACCAGGCCGCTGCACCACGCCGGGAACGAGCCCTCGTCCCCCAGACCGCCCGGAGGCGAGCCAGCGGCTCCACTCCCCCAGCCGGACGGCCCCGGCCGTCTCGCCTCCGGGCTCCGTGGGGTCGGACTCCGTGCGGAGACACGCGCGTTCGACCTGCCGGCGACGCCCGCCTCGGTCCGTACCGCCCGTAACGGGGTGCGGGACCTGCTCACCACGCGGGGCGTCGCCGACGAGGTGTGCGACAACGCCGTCCTCGTGGCCTCGGAGCTCCTCACCAACGCGCTCACCCACGCGGCGGGCGAACGGATCGTCTGCCGGCTGCGCGTACGGGCCGACCGGATCCGCATCGAGGTCGAGGACCAGGCCCGCGGCCTGGAACTGCCCGTGCTCCGCAGGCCCGGCCCCGACGACCAGAACGGACGCGGGCTGCTCCTGGTCGACGCGCTGAGCTGCGACTGGGCGGTCACCCGCACCCCGGGCCGGGACGGACGCGTCGTCTGGGCCGAACTGACCACAAGGCCGCGGGCCGCCCCGGCCACGCCCCCGGGCGCCCGGGGTTCCGCCGCGGGGCGGTGACCGCGCCGGGCGGCGGTCTCCCCGCAGCCCTCCACCCGGCCCGAGCGGTCCGCCCCGGCCTGCCGCCCCGCACGGGCGGCGGCCCACCGCGGTACGCCCCGGCGCGCGGTCGTCCCCTCACCCGGACGGCCGCGGCAGCCCCGCACGGCCGGTGAAACCGGGCGGCCCGAGGCCCTCGTCCGCCGGCATCGGCACCCCGCGCGCCTCGACGCGGTGGCCCCGTACACGCACCGCCGGGTGAAGCTCGTCGAGCACGTCCGCACGCCCCGCGGCCGGGGCCGGACAGGAGGGGCGCTACACGTGGGATGAGTGCGGCGGCCCGAGCACCGGCGCGGCCGGGCACTTGACGCCCGTACGGCAGAACTGCCCGTACGCGGTGCCGAGCAGACCCGCCGGCACCTCGTCGTCCCGGTCCGCACCTCCGACGGCCTCGGCGAACACGCTTTCCGGCACGGACGGAGCGCCGGGCGGGCTCATGAGCGCCGGCCTGACGGGTTCCACGATCGCCTCCCCGATTCTGTGAAGCCTCTGGCGTTCACGGCACACATGTGCCCCCCTGATGAAACAAGGAAGCGCTACATGTCTCATCGTACCAACCCTGACGACACCCCCGAAGAACTCGAGGAGGAGTTCGCAGCGATGGACGGACTCAGCAGGCGCAAGATGGTGTTCGCGAGCGGGGCCCTGGGGGCTTTCGGACGGTCGGCCGCCCCGTCCGCGACGGTGTCGCCGGCCCCCGCGTCACCAAGGCGGTCATCGCGGTGGACGTCGGCCTCGCCGTCAACCCGCGCGGTCTGGAGGCGCAGATGACGGGCTGCCTCATGGACGGCATCGCCCTGGCCCTGACCTCCAGCCTGCACCTGCGCGACGGCCACTTCCTCGAGGCCAGCTGGGACAACTACTTCTACACCCGGCAGTGGAACACACCACCCGAGCTGAAGATCATCGTCATGCCGCCCACCACCGGCGAACCCGGCGGCGCCGGGGAACTCGGCGTCGCCGCCTCGATGGCCGCCGTCGCCTGCGCGTACGGCCGCGCCACCGGCACCATGCCCACGGTCTTCCCCGTCAACCACGGCACCCTCTCCTTCGATCCCAAACCCACCGTCCCGCCCGTCCCGGCGTCCCCCACCGACGGCCTGGACCACGTCCGCTGAAGTCCGCCGAACCAACAGGGAGTTCCCGTGCCCGAGCACACGTTCCGCCTCAACGGCGAACAGGTCACCGTCGACGCCCCGGACGACGAACGGCTGCTGTGGGTCCTTCGCGACATCCTCGGCGTCACCGGGCCGAAGTACGGCTGCGGCATCAACGTCTGCAAAGCCTGCACGAGCCACCTCAACGGCCACGCGGCCAACCCCTGCGCCATCCCCGTGAAGGACCTGCGGCCGTCGGACGAGGTCACCACCATCGAGGGACTCCCGGCCACCGTGGGCGCGGACCTGCACCCGATGCAGGAGGCGTGGCTCGACCACGACGTGGCCCAGTGCGGCTACTGCCAGCCCGGCCAGATCATGGCCGCCGTCGCCCTGGTCCGCCGCGTCGGGGAGGAAGGCCGCCCGATCACCGAGGCCGACCTGGACGGCATCCGCAACATCTGCCGCTGCGGCACCTATCCCCGTATCCGCGAAGCGATCAGGGCCGGCGCCGGGAACATGTGACCGGACGGCGGCGCCCTGCGGTCCTGGGACACCGCGCACGCGTTCCGGTCCGACGTCACCCGTACCCGGCGGCCGACGCGTACGGGCGACGTCCGCGTGCCTCCGAACGGACGACTTCACCCCGCGCCCGGGGCGGGCGGCCCTGGGCGTGGTAGGCGTCCCCTTGCGGGGGCCCTCCATTCAGCGGGAGCAAGGGTGCGGCGCATTCTCGTCATCGACGGCCATCCGGACGCCGGCAGCTACTGCGCCGCCCTGGCGCACGCCTACGTGGAGGGCGCCAGGGCGGGCGGGCACGAGGTGCGGCTGCTGCGTGTCAGGGACATGCGCTTCGATCCGGTCCTGCACGGCGGTTTCACCCACCCGCAGGCGCTGGAACCCGATCTCGTCGAGGCGCGGGACGCCGTCCGCTGGTGCGAGCACTTCGTGATCGTGACCCCCTGCTGGTGGTGGCACGTCCCGGCGCTGCTGAAGGGATTCATCGACCGGGTCTTCCTGCCGGGGGTCGGGGTGGACTACCTGAAGCGGCCGCCGTACATCCGCAAGCTCCTGAAGGGACGCTCCGCACGGGTGGTCTACACGCAGAACTCCCCGCAGGCCGTGGCGTTCCTGGCGCGCGAGGACCTGTTCTGGCGGAACATGCGCCGGGCCTTCCTGCGTCACTGCGGATTCCGCCCGGTCCGGCGCACCCTCCTGGCCCCCATGCAGTCGGCGAGCCGGAAACGGCGGGAGCGGTGGCTGAGGAAGGTCCACGGCCTGGGGCTCGCGGGTCGCTAGGGAACGTCGTCGGAGCAGCGTCCTGCGCCGGACGGGATCCCGAGCTCACGGCCCGGGGAACGGGGCGGCCGGGTGGTGGGCGATGCCGGTCGCAGCGGCCCGCCGCCTCCCGGTCGTGAGCGGCCGGCCGGTCCGGGCCGCGGCCCCGGTCCCCGCGGTCCGGCCCCCGCCGGCAGGATTTCGGCGCCGGTGCCCGCCCGGGCCGGTCCCCCGGCTGCGGTCCCGTGCTCCCTCCCGCACGATGGACGCATGGCGTTCATCCGACCCGCTCGCCCCTTCGACGCCTTCCGGGCGCTGGCGGACCGGCACGGGCGGCCGGGGGACGAGCTGATCGAGTCGTTGGCCGGGGCCCGGGCCGGGACACGGGACGGCCCCGAGAGCTGGGCGCCGGCTGTCGCCGTCCGGGCCGGCCTGCCCGCCGCCGCGGCCCTGGGACCCGCCAGTTACTACGCGGACCTCTCCGCCCCGCACGGCGACCGTCATGTGCGGGTGTGCGCCGCGACGGCGTGCTTCGCCGCAGGGGGCGGAGGGCACCTCGCGGAGGTGGAGCGTGAGCTGGGTGTCGCCGCGGACACCGCCGCACCGCGCGGTGACGTGTCGGTGCAGACCGTCCGCTGTCTGGGCTACTGCTACGCGGGGCCCGCGGCGCTCGACGGCGACACACCGTGCACCGGGGCGACCCTGCCGGCCCAGCTCGCGGGGCGGGAGCCACCGCGGGCGCCGAGGATCCCGGCGGCCGACGACACCGGTGACCCGGTCCTGCTGGGCGGTGTGCTCTCCGGTGAGCCGGCGTGGCGGGTGTGGCCGAGGACGGTGTCGTCCGGCACCCCGGAAGAGGTCCACCGGGAGGTGGCGGCGTCCGGGCTCCGGGGGCGTGGCGGTGCCGGATTCCGCGTGGCGGCGAAATGGGAGGCGGCGGGCCGCGCGCCCGGGACCGTGGTGGTCGCCAACGGCGACGAGGGCGATCCCGGTTCGTACGCCGACAGGCTGCTGCTGGAGGCCGACCCGGGACGCGTCCTGGAGGGTCTGGCCCTGGCCTGCTTCGCGTGCGGGGCCCGCCGGGGCCTCGTGCTGGTGCGCTCCGAATACCCGGCCGCTCTGGCACGGACCCGGGAAGCGGTGCGCCGGGCGTACGCGGACGGGCATCTCGGACCGTCGGTGCACGGGACGGCCACCTCCCTGGACATCGACGTCGTCGAGGGCGCCGGCTCCTACGTCGCCGGTGAGGAGACCGCGCTCATCGCGGGGCTGGAGGGCGGCCGCGGCTGCGCCCGGCCCCGCCCGCCCTACCCGACCGAACACGGCCTGTGGGACGCGCCGACCGTGGTCAACAACGTCGAGACCCTGGCGGCCGTCCCCTGGATCGTCCGGTGCGGCGGCCGGGCGTACGCCCGGCGCGGTACGTCCGGCGAGACGGGGACCAAGCTGGTCTGCCTCTCGGAGCGGTTCGCCCGGCCGGGCTGCTACGAGGTCGAACTCGGCACGCCGGTGCGGCGGATCGTCACCGAGCTGGGCGGCGGTCTGAAGGACGGCGCCGGCCTGACGGCGCTCCAGGTCGGCGGGCCGCTGGGCGGCTTCCTCGCCGCCGGCGCGCTGGACGTGCCGCTGTCGGAGGCAGGGCTGTCGGCCCGGGGCGCCGCCCTCGGGCACGCCGGGCTCGTCGCCTTCGACGAACGCGTGACGCCGGAGGACGTGCTGCGTCACGTATGGGAGTTCGCCGCGGCCGAGAGCTGCGGCGCGTGCTCGCCCTGCCGCGTCGGCTCGCGCCGCGGTCTGGAGTGGGCGTCCGCCGGCGCCCCACCGGATCAGGAGTGGGAGCGGCTGTCGCGGGTCCTCTCCGAGGGGAGCCTGTGTGCCTTCGGGCGGCGGATCCCGCCCGCCGTGCGCAGTCTTGTCCGCGCCTACGGGGGCCGGCCGGCGGGATGGGGGCCATGAACGGGTTCATGATCGAGGCCGATGGCGTCGACGTCGCGGTCCCCGAGGAATCGTCCCTGCTCACGGCGGTGCGGGCGGCCGGGATCGAGTTGCCCGCGCTCTGCTCCGACGACCGGCTCGCTCCCGCCGGGTCGTGCCGTACGTGTCTCGTGAGGGCCGAGGGGCGCATCGTGGCGGCCTGTGTCACTCCGGCCTCCCCCGGCATGCGCGTGGACACCGGGAGCGACGACGTCGTGCGGCTGCGCCGGGACGCGGTGGAGGTCATCGTCTCCGCGCTGCCGCCCCGGGCCCTCGCCGACGGCGCTCCCGGCGAACTGGCCCGTGTCTGCCGGTCGACGGGCATCGGCCCCGAAGCGGCCCGGGGTGCCGGAGGCCGGGGCGCGGACGACTCCCACCCGTACGTCCACCTGGACCGTGACCTGTGCATCGCCTGCGGCCGGTGCGTACGGATGTGCTCCGAGGTGCAGGGCACCTTCGCGCTCACCCTGGTCGGCCGGGGCGGTGACACGGTCGTGGCCCCGGGCACCGGCGGACCCTGGGCCGAGTCGGACTGCGTGGCCTGCGGCGGCTGCGTGGACACCTGCCCCACGGGGGCGATCAGCCAGCCCGGACCGGCGCGGGGACTCACCTCGGCGTTCCACCCGGCCGAGGCCCTCACGCGCACCACGTGCGGCTACTGCGGCGTGGGCTGCGCCCTCGACGTGGTCACGCGGGACGGTGAGGTCACCGCGGTGCTGCCCGCCCGGGACGGCCCGGTCAATCGCGGCCACGCGTGCGTGAAGGGCCGCTTCTCCCACGGGTTCCGCACCTCCCCGGAGCGGCTCACCCGGCCGCTGCTGCGCCGCGACGGCGTGCTGGAGCCGGTCGGCTGGGACGAGGCGCTGGCCCATGTCGCGCGGGGCCTGCGGGCCGCCGTCGAGGCCGGCGGCCCGGACGCCGTGGCGGCGATCTCCTCGGCCCGCGCCACCAACGAGGAGAACTACCTCGTACAGAAGTTCATGCGGGTCGTCGTCGGAACCAACAACGTCGACAACTGCTCCCGCCTCTGCCACTCCCCCTCCGCCGCCGGCCTCACCGCCGCCTTCGGGCTCTCCGGCGGCACCGACACCTTCGACGGCGTGGAGCGGGCCGACTGCCTGCTGGTGGTCGGGGCCAATCCCGTAGAGGCCCACCCGGTGGTCGGGGCACGCCTGCTGAGGCAGGTCCTCCACGGGGCCCGGCTGGTCGTCGCCGATCCACGCGCCGTGGGCCTCGCCCTGCACGCCGACGTGCACCTGCGGCCGCGTCCCGGCACCAACGTGGCGCTCTTCCACGGGCTCGCCCACGTCCTGCTCGCCGAGGGGCTGACCGACGAGGAGTTCCTGCGCGAGCGTGCCACCGGACTGCCGGAGCTCACCGGGCTGCTGGCCGACTACCCGCCCGACCGGGTCGCGGACCTCACCGGGGTGCCGGCCGCGGACCTGGTCGCCGCCGCCCGTCTCTACGGCGGAGCCGAGCGGCCGGCCGTCGTCTACGGCCTGGGCGTGACCGAACACCTCCACGGCACCGACGGGGTGCGGTCCCTGGCCAACCTGGCGATCCTGCGCGGCGCCGTGGGCACCGACCGCGGCTACGGGGTCACCCCGCTGCGCGGTCAGAACAACGTCCAGGGCGCCTCCGACATGGGCGCCCTGCCGGACCTCCTGCCCGGGTACGGCAGGGTCACCGACGCCGCCGTCCGCTCGCGGGCCGAGGACGTCTGGAGCGTACCGGTCCCCCCGCGGCCGGGGCTGCGGATCCCGGACATGTTCGCCGCCGCACGGGCCGGGGACCTGCGGGCGCTGTGGGTCATCGGTGAGGACGTCCGCGCCACCGATCCCGACGCCGACCAGGTGGCCCGGGCCCTGGACGCCTGTCCGCTCGTGGTCTGCAACGAGCTGTTCCTGTCCGAGACCGCCCGGCACGCCGATGTCGTCCTGCCGGTCGCGTCCTGGCTGGAGAAGGACGGCACCTTCGTCAACTTCGACCGCCGGTTCCAGCGCGTCCGCCCCGCCGTACCCCCGCCGGGAGGGGCCCGCACCGACTTCGACATCGTTCGGGCCGTCGCCGAGGCCATGGGGGCCGGCCTGGGCTGCCCGACTCCCGCCGACGCCCTCGCCGAATGCGGCCGGCTCGCGCCCGTCTTCGCCGGGCTCTCCCACGAGCGCCTGGACCGGGAGGGCTCCGTGCCGTGGCCCTGCCGCGCCCCCCACCGCCCCGGGGAGGCCAAGCTGTACACGGAGCGCTTCGCCACACCGGACGGGCGGGCCCACCTGGCGGCCGCCCCCTACCTCCCGCCCGGCGAACGTCCCGACGACGACTATCCGCTGGTCCTGGTCACCGGGCGGCGCTGGGCGCACTACAACTCCGGAAGCATGACGCGGCGCGGCGGCAACCTGGCGCTCGATCCGGTCGACTTCCTGGACCTCCACCCCGACGACGCCGGCCGGTACGGCCTGCGGGACGGCCGGGGCGTCACCGTGGAGAGCCGGCACGGCCGGGCCCGGCTCGTCGTCCGCGTCAGTGAGCAGACGGCCCCCGGGCAGGTCTTCTGCTCCTTCCACTTCCCCGCGAGCGGGGTGAACCGCCTCACCTCGGACGTCGCGGACACCGTCACGTCCTGTCCCGAGTACAAGGTCACGGCGGTCCGCGTGACCGCGTCGTGAGGGAGACGGACGGGGACGGCCCGGCCCTCGCCGCCTTGGACGGGCCCGAGGGGCACCCGCACCGCAGAATATCCCTTATGCACACATACTTACCGGCCTGGAGAAGCAGAGTGCCCCGAGGCCGCGCGTGCGGCCGCACCGCGTACGGGAGGGCGAGGGGCTCCACGGCCCCGGGCCTGGGCCTAACCCGATTCCGTGTGCCGCCGGTGTCCGAAGGGGTGGAGAGCCGGTGAGCCGGCCCTCGCAGCCGACGCGCATGCTGGCGCTGGCCACGGCCGGGTTCACGGCCGGCTTCTGGGCGTGGGCCCTGCTGGGACCGCTCGGCCCGACGCTCCGTGACGACCTGGGCCTCAGCTCGTTCGAGCAGTCACTGGTGGTGGCCGTGCCGGTGATCGTCGGCTCGCTCGGCCGGATCCCGGTCGGAGCGCTGACCGACCGCGTCGGCGCCCGCCGGATGTTCCCCCTCGTCACCGCCCTGACCGTGCTGCCCGTGCTGTACCTGGGGCATCTGGCGGACTCCCTGGCCGAGTTCCTCGTCGGCGGCTTCTTCCTCGGGCTGGGCGGCACCACGTTCGCCGTCGGCGTCCCGTTCGTCAACGCCTGGTACCCGCCCGAACGGCGCGGCCTGGCCCTCGGCGTCTTCGGCATCGGCACGGGCGGCACCGCCGTCTCGGCGTTCACCACCGTGCAACTGGCCGACGCCGTCGACCGGAGCTTTCCCTTCACCCTCGTCGCCGTCGTCCTGGCCGGCTACGCCGTCACCGCGCACTTCCTCCTGCGCGACCGGCCGGAACGCGCCGTCCCGGCCGGTTCACTGCTCGCGCGCACCACCGCCGCCCTGCGGATGCCCGTCGCCTGGCACCTGGCCCTCCTCTACGCCGTGGCCTTCGGAGGGTTCGTCGCCTTCAGCGTCTACCTGCCCACCTATCTCACCACCGCCTACGGTCTCGGCCGCTCCGACGCCTCCCTGCGCACCGCCGGCTTCGTCGTCCTCGCGGTCGCCGCGCGCCCGGTGGGCGGCTGGCTCTCCGACCGGCTGCACCCGGTCCCCGTGCTCGTCTGGGCGTACGCGGCCATCGCCGCGCTCGCCCTCCTCGCCTCCCTGGAACCCGCCCTGGTCCCGGTCGGCACCCTGGCCTTCCTCGGCCTGGCCGCGGCCCTGGGAACCGGATCGGGCGCCGTGTTCGCCCTCGTCGCCCGCCTCGTCCCCGCCGACCGGGTGGGATCGGTCACCGGCGTCGTCGGCGCCGCCGGCGGACTGGGCGGCTTCTTCCCGCCCCTGGTCATGGGCGCGGTGTACAGCGTCGCCGACGACTACACCTGGGGATACCTGCTCCTGGCCCTCACCGCCGCCGCCACCTGTGCCTTCACCGCGACCGCGGTCCGGCGCCGCGCCATGCGCCCGGACGGACGCGGACGAGGCGCCTGACACCCTGCGCCGGCGCCCGGGAGGCCGCCGGAGAACCGGCCGCGCGCGGGCCGCGGCCCCGGCCCGCGACGGCAGGGCGGGGAGGCCGGGCTCAGCCGGGCCGTTCCGTCCGGGCGGGCCGGGGGCGCCGGCCGTCCGGACCGCCGCCTCCCGCCGAGGCGGCGCGCGGCCGCTCCGGCCACAGCCGTGCCTGCGCACGCATGACCACATGACCGAGACCGGACAACGCGCAGGCGATCGCCAGGTCCCCGGGCGACAGCGGCTCCGTGCCCAGCAGGTCCCGGAGAGGGGGCAGATACACGCCGGCCACCTGGAGGCCCAGCGCCAGGCCCACGGCGACCAGCAGGAACGGGTTGGCCAGACTTCCCGGACGAACCCGGGAGCCGAGGGCGACGCCCAGCTGGGTCGCGCCGAGGACCAGGAAGACCATGGACTGCCAGGGGCGTCCCGTCTCCCTGGCCCACACGCCGGCCACCAGGGTCACGGTGGCGACGAAGGCGCCCATGAGCAGGACGCGCGGCCACAGACCGGCACCCAGCACGCTCTCCTCGGGGGGCCGGGGCGGACGGCGCATCGCGTCCGGGGCGACGGGCTCCGCGCCGAGCGCGACACCGGGCAGGCCGTGCGTGAGCAGGTTGATCCACAGGATCTGTGCGGGCAGCAGGGGCAGCGGCATCCCCAGAAAAGGCCCCAGGAGCATGACCAGGACCTCCGCCATGCCTCCGGCGAGCCCGTAGAGCAGGAAGCGGCGCACATTGGCGTAGACCCGGCGCCCCTCCTCGACGGCCGACACGATGGTGGCCGGATTGTCGTCGGCCAGCACCAGGTCGGCCGCCTGACGGGCCACTTCGGTGCCGCGCCGCCCCATGGCGACGCCGATGTCGGCGCTGCGCAGGGCCGGGCCGTCGTTGACACCGTCCCCCGTCATCGCCACCACCTGGCCGGCCCCGCGCCACGCCTCGACGATGTCCAGCTTCTGTTCGGGAGTGGTCCGGGCGTAGACGCGTGCGCCGGTCAGCCCGCCCGCCGAACCCTCCCTGATCCGCTGCCCGGTGGTGACCTCCTCCTCCCGGGAGGCGATGCCCAGGCGCTCGGCCACGACCCGCGCGGTCAGCGGATGGTCGCCGGTGATGAGCACGGGGACGATGCCGGCGCGCCTGCAGGCGGCGATCGTCGGCCCGGACGTGCTGCGGGGCGGGTCCAGGATGCCGACGAGGCCGAGGAGCGACAGACCCGACTCCCATGCCCCGGGGGGTTCCGGCGGCCCGTCGTGGTCGGCCGACGCGACGGCGAGCACCCGGTATCCGTCGCGCGCCAGTGCCTCCGCCCGGGCCGCCGCCCGGGTGAGCGGTTCCGGATCCTCGGCCAGGACGCGCGGCCGGAGCAGGGCCTCCGGCGCCCCCTTGCACACGATCCGCACCCCTCCGTCCGGCCGGCGGTGGACGGTCGTCATGCGCTTGCGGCCGCTGTCGAACGGGATCTCCTCCAGGCGCGGCAGTTCGCGCTCCAGCGCCGCCCGGTCCAGCCCGAGCCGGGCCCCTGCCGCGAGCAGCGCGGCCTCGGTCGGGTCCCCCAGCGCGCGCCACTCCGCGGAGCCGTCCGGCGCGGGCTCCAGCGCCGCGTCGTTGCACAGCATCGCGCCGCGCAGCAGCGCCGCCAGGTCGGGTGCGTCGTCGGCCGTGACCGTCCGCCCGTCCCGGACGACCCGGCCCCGGGGATCGTAGCCGGTGCCCAGGACCGTGGCCTCTCCGCGGGGCGTCCACAGCCGTTCGGCGGACATCCGGCCCTCGGTCAGGGTGCCGGTCTTGTCGGTGGCGATCACCGTGACGGAGCCCAGCGTCTCCACCGCGGGCAGCCTGCGGACGATGGCGCTGCGGTCCGCCATCCGCCGTGCTCCCAGGGCGAGGGCGAGGGTGACGACGGCGGGCAGGGACTCCGGCACGGCGGCCACCGCGAGGCTGATCGCCGCCACGACCATCAGTTCCACGGGCTGTCCCCGCACCAGTCCGAGAGCCAGGACCAGGGCGCACAGTGCCATGACGACGACCGCCAGGACCCGCCCGAACCCCGCCAGCCGGCGCTGCAGCGGGGTCGGACCGGGGGCAGCACCCATCAGGGCCGCGATCCGGCCGAGCGCACTGCCGGCTCCCGTGGCGGTGATCACGACGCGTCCGCGGCCGCGGACGACGACCGTGCCCGCCGCCACCGTGCCGTGCGCGGGGTCGCCGCCGGGCGCCTTCTCCACCGGAACGGACTCGCCGGTCAGCGAGGACTCGTCCGCCAGCAGCGAGGCCGCGGACAGCACGTCCCCGTCGGCGGGCACGATGTCGCCCTCGGCCACCAGGACCAGATCACCGGGCACCACCCCGGCGGCCGGGAGGGAGCGCTCCTCGCCGTCCCGTACGACTCTGGCGGTGGGAGCGCTCAGGGCGGACAGGGCCGTCACCGCCTGTTCGGCCCGTACCTCCTGGACGACGCCGACCGTGGTGTTCACCGTGATGACGAGCAGGATCACGGCGGCGTCGGAGAGGTCACCGGTGGCGATCGTCAGGACGGCGGCCACCAGCAGCACCAGGATCAGCGGGTCGCGCAGCTGCTGCAGCACCCGCCGCCACACGGGGGTGCGCGGCTCCTCCGGGATCGCGTTGGGCCCGTGACGCGCCAGCCGGCGCGCGGCCTCGGCCGACGACAGACCCGCCGCGGAGGACGCGGACGATGCCGTACGGGGTGCGCCGGGGCGTGCCGGGGCGACGGCGTCGGGACCGGCCCGTTCACTGTGTGCCATTCACCGAACTCCCGTCGTGCGGGGGGGACCGCTTCCCCGGATACCGGCACTCGCTGTCAGGGTGCCACCGCCGGCGCCGGCCGGCGACGACGGACCACTCGTCGGAGTGGGTGATCCGGGCGGGAGGGCGAACGCCCCGGGCACGACGGATCAGTCCTCCGGCAGCACGAGCGTGCAGGTCTCCCCCGGCGCGATGGTCACGGCCCGATCGGCCAGCACCACGCGGATCGGTGACTCCTCCGAGTCGGGCACCCGGATCTCCAGCTGTCCGCTGCGGCGCCGTATGCCGACCCCCCAGTGGCCGCGGTAGCGCACGGAGAACCCGTACTCCGACAGTGCGGGGAGGGGCACCGGGTCCAGGAAGAGGGCGTCCTCACGCGTCTCCAGTCCCGTCAGGCCGCGTTGCACCAGGTCCAGGGTCCCGGCCATGGCGCCGAGGTGGATGCCCTCGCCGGTCGTGCCGCCCTGGATGTCGGCGATGTCCGCCTCCAGGGCCTCCTGGACGTAACTCCACGCCTCGGCCCGTCTGGCCCGGGCGAGGACGAGGCCGTGGACGAGTCCGCTGAGGGTGGAGCCGTGGCTGGTGCGCCGCAGGTAGTAGTCGACGGTCCTGCGCCAGACCTCGTCGTCCACGTCGTACCCGAGACGGTGGAACAGGGCCCGCAGCTCGGCGGACGAGAAGAGGTGGCCGAGCATCAGGACGTCGGCCTGCTTGGAGGCCTGGTAGCGGTTGACGGAGTCGCCCTCGGCCTCGAGGATGCGGTCCAGCCGCCGGATGCCGTGGTAGCGGGTGCGGTAGGCGTCCCAGTCCAGCTCGGCGAGGTCGCCGTAGCCGTCGAACTGGCTGATGACGCCCCGGTGGAACGGCACCCGCAGCCGCCGGGAGACCTCTTCCCACTTCGGGAGTTCGCCGCCGTCCAGCCCGATGCGCTCGAACAGCTCCTGCCGGCGCCATGCCGGCAGGCGCCGCACCAGCTCCAGGGCCCGGCCGAGGACCCAGGCGGCGGTGACGTTGGTGTACGCGTTGTCGTCCAGGCCCGGCCGGGCCGCGCCGGGGTAGCGGTCGTGGTACTCGTCGGGGCCGACCACGCCCCGGATGCGGTACCGGCCGGTGCCGGGGGCGGACTGCGCGCTGTCCGCCCAGAAGCGGGCGATCTGCAGCAGCATCTCCGCGCCCTTGGTGTGCAGGTACTCGGTGTCCCCGGTCGCCTCGCAGTACTGCCACACGTTGTAGGCGATCGCCGAGCCGACGTGGTGCTGGAGCCGGGAGTGGTCCGGCAGCCACCGGCCCGAACGGGGGTTGAGGTGCAGCTGCTGGGTCTCCTCCCGGCCGTCGCTGCCGGACTGCCACGGGTACATCGCCCCGGCCCGGCCCGCCGCGCGGGCCGCGCGGCAGGCCTGCGGCAGACGCCGGTGACGGTAGTCGAGCAGGGCCCGCGAGACCTCCGGGAAGTGCAGGTTCAGGTACGGCAGCACGAACAGCTCGTCCCAGAAGACGTGGCCCCGGTACGCCTCGCCGTGCAGCCCCCGGGCCGGCACCCCCACGTCCAGGTCCGCGGTGTGCGGCGACAGCGTCTGCAGCACGTGGAACAGGTGCAGGCGCAGGACGCGTCCCGCCTCCCCGGGCACCTGGATGTCCGCGCCCCGCCACAGGCGTGCCCAGGCGGCGGTGTGGGAGTCCACGAGCGCCGGGAAGTCCGCGGCCGCGGCCACCCGGTCGAGCGCCGCGCCGAGCGGGTCGCTGATCGCCCGGTCCCGGGAGGTGTGCAGGGCCACCGTCTTGTCCACGACGGCGGGCCGGCCTGGAGCGACCGGTACCACCAGCCGGTGCACGGCACGGCGGTGGGACGGGCGGAGCTCCGACGCCGTGGGCGGCTGCCCGGCGGCGACCGTGCGGGCCGCCATGCCGATACCGATGTCGGAGGTGCTGGTGCGGCAGCTCAGCCACGTCACGTCGGCCGCGGACGCGCCGGTCCGCACACCGGCCAGGTGGCGCCGGCTGAGGGAACGGTAACGGTGCACGTTGCCGTTGGTCACGTCGCCGTCGAGGACGGACTCCACCTCGAGCTCCCCGGACCACTCCTCGGCCGTGACGACGGTCCGCAGCGCGGCCAGGTGGGGATCCGCCATGTGCACCAGCCGGATCTGCTCCACGTCCAGCACGCCCGCCTCCTCGTCCCGGAACCGGAACCTGCGCGTCAGGACGGCCCGACGCAGGTCCAGACGGTGCCGGTGGTCGAGCGGCCGGAGCGTGTCGGGAGAGACCCACGGCCCCGCCGACCCGTCGGCGAAGCGCAGCCGGAACCGCAGGAGCAGCCAGTTCGGGAGGTTCACCAGGTCTTCGTTCACCACCCGCCGACCCGCCACGGCCGACTCCAGGCGGTTGTAGACGCCGGCCGCGTAGGTGGCCGGGTAGTGGACCAGGCCCGCCCTGCTCTCGGGTACGGCGCCACGGGTGGCGAAGCAGCCGTTGCCGAGCGTGCACAACGACTCGCGCAGCCGCTCGCCGGCCGGGTCGTACCCCTCGTACTCCCAGATCCACTCCGACATCCGCCGCCCTCTCCTTCTCCCTCCACCGGATGCGCAGGAGCACGGGACGCGCGTCGGGTCAGGCCCGTTGCGGGACGACGGCCACCGGGCACTCGGCGTGGTGCAGCAGGACGTGCGCCACCCTGCCGAGCTGCAGGCCGACGTGGCCGTGGCGCCTCCGCGCCCCCACGACCACCAGGTCGGCGTCGGAGGAGGCGTCCAGCAGGACCTTGTGGGCGGGGCCTTCGACCGCCCGCCGGTCCACGTCGACCTCCGGGTGACTCCGTACGGCGTCGTGCAGCGCGTCGGTGAGGAGGGCGAAGGCGTGCTCCTCCCGGGCGCCGGCGGCGTCGTCCGCGATCAGCGGATGGTCCACGTGCTCGTGGGCGGGGCGGCGCCAGGCCCGTACGGCGTACAGGCCGCAGCCGCGCGCCTCCGCCTCGCGGAAGGCGAACCGCACGGCGGCCGAGCCCTCCGTGGAGTCGCCGAGGCCGACCACCACCCGGCCGAAGGAGCCCCGCCGGTTCCGCTCCCCGCCGCGGACCACGACCACCGGGCACACGGCACGGCCGGCCACCTCCAGGCTCACCGACCCCAGCAGGATCCCCGCGATCCCCCCGCGGCCGCGGGAGCCCGTGACCAGAACGGAGGATTCATGGGCCGCGTGCAGGAGCGCGGACACGGCGTCGTCGGGCAGCACGTCGCCCGACACCTTCACCTCCGGGTTGCGCAGCCGGGCACGTTCCGCGCAGGACGCCGCGATGTGCTCGGCCATGACCTCTTCGGCCGGACGGTCGGCGCCGAAGGACGGGAGGGTTCCCTCGTACCGCTCCCACAAGGAGGCGTGGAGGAGCCGCAGGGGCAGCCCGAGGCGCGCGGCCTCGTCCACCGCCCAGTCCACGGCCTCCAGGCCGGAATCCGATCCGTCGACCCCCACGACCAGCGGGAGCTCCACGGTCACCACCACCTTCCTGCCCGGCCACTGCATCGAAGCCCTGTCCATACCGTCGCACCGCACGGGTTCCGTCGCGACACAGGGACCGGCTCGCGGAAGGGGCCCGGCCCGGGTTGCACCGCGCCGATTTGCGGCGATCGTGGAGTCATACGGCCGGAGGGAAAACGGGGCCGCCTTCCTCGCGCCGCCGCCACGGCCGCCGCGTCGGCCCGGTACGAACCCGCTTCCGCTTCGGGATCCCGGTGAAGGGAAGGCGATCGTGGTTGCCAGGAGCGGCGTCCTCGGCGTCCTGACCGGGGAACAGCGCGAACGGCTCATGCCCCTCGCTCATGGGGTGCCGTTCGCGGCCGGCGAGCGCCACGGGTACGACGCGGCCGCGGTCCGCGCGCCGTGCGGGAACGACCCGGTGCCGGCCCACGCCGCCGCCGTCATGGCGGGCCGGCTCGGGGCCGCCCGGGTGCGGTTGCCCGGCCTGTACGCGCCCCGAGGGGCCGGCGAGGTGCCCTGACGGACGAGACGAGGAGGATCGCGGTGCCTGAGACCCCGCACATCGTCAGCGATGTGATGACCCAGACGGTCGTGGCCGTCGGACGCGACGCGCCCTTCAAGGAGATCGTGCAGACCATGGAGCAGTGGAAGGTCAGCGCGATGCCGGTCCTGGAGGGAGAAGGGCGTGTCATCGGCGTCCTCTCCGAGGCCGACCTGCTGCCCAAGGAGGAGTTCCGCGACAACGACCCGGGCCTCCTCGAGCAGCGCCGGCGCCTGTCCGACATCGCCAAGGCCGGGGCGGTGACGGCGGGCGAGCTCATGAGCACTCCCGCGATCACGGTCCACCCCGACGCCACCCTGGCCCAGGCGGCGAGGATCATGGCCGTCCGGCACGTCAAGCGGCTGCCCGTGGTCGACGACATCGGCATGCTCCAGGGCCTGGTCAGCCGCGCCGACCTGCTGAAGGTCTTCCTGCGGCCGGACGAGGAGATCGAGGAGGAGGTCCGCCGCACCGTGGTGTCCTACCTCTTCCCGGCCTTCAGCCACGCCATCCATGTGAACGTCCACGAGGGAGTCGTCACCCTGCGCGGGCACATCCACGACACCTCGCTCATCTCGGTCGCCGTACGCCTCGTGCGCGCCGTGGAGGGCGTCGTGGACGTCGAACCACGGCTCACCGGCGCGCCGGCCGGCCGGGACGGGCCGGAAACGACTCGGTGACCGTGCGCGGGGCCGGCCGCCGGCGGGCTGCGGTCCCCCGGACGGACGGGGGCGCGGCGGCGGCTCGCAGCGGGGCCGCCGCCCGCTCGCCGGCGCCCCGCGGGCACCTACTGATCGGCCGGGGTGATGCGCCGGCCGGTGAGGCTCGTGGGCCGGATCGACACCCACATCTCGCGCGCACCGCCCGCCCACGGCCCGGTGTGCGCGCGCCGGACGAGCCCCCGCACGACGGCGGGCTCCGTGACGACGCCCGCGGGGCCGACCGCGAGCACACTCCAGCCCCGGCTCATCGCCTCGTCCACGTGGTCGACCTCGAAGGCGACCTCCGTTCCGACGGCGGCCGCGGGCAGGGAGTCGGGCGCGGTCCGGAAGACGATCGCGTCCTCCACGACCTCGTAGTTGACCGGGACGACCGCGGGGCGGCCGTCGGGCGCCGAGACGGCGACGCGCCCCACTCCGTGGGTGGACAGCAGGCGGCGGCACTCCTGCGGACCGAGGTCCCGCAGCCGCGGACGCAGCAACGCGCGCCCCTGGCCGGGAGGCAGGTCGACCCCTGCCCCGCGCAGGGCCGTGACGGTGGTGCCCAGCGCGGCGGCCAGGCCGAGGAGGGTCGCCACCGTCGGGTCGGCCGGCTGTTCCTCCAGGTACGCCAGGTAGTCCGGCGAGATACGGGCCCGGCGGGCCGTCTCCTCCCGGCTGAGCCCGTGCCTTCGGCGCTCGACGGCCACGCGCCGGCCGATGTCGCCGGGATTGGGTGTCCCGGGCGGCGGAGCGGCCGCGGACACGGCCCCGCCCGTGTCCGGCGGGGAGGACCCGCGGATGGCCCCGGGCCGCCCGTGCTCCGTGTGCCGGACGTGCGCGTCGGGCCCGGGGAAGACCAGCGTCACTTCGTCCGTGTCCGACCAGCGCACGTCGTAGGGGGGCGTTCCGTCCTCGTGGTGGAGTCCGACGATCTCGCCGTCGCGCCTGGTGGCGCCGGTCGCCGGGCTTTCGACGACGAGGTGGTCGCCGAGGTGAGCTCGCATGATCGCCGCCCTCTCCTCAGAATGGTGCTGTGTCCAACGTGCCACGCGCGGCACACCGCCGCACGGCACGCCCGGCCCGTGTCCGAGGGAGCGGTCCGGGCCGACTGGATGTCCGACGGTCACAACCCGGACGGGAGAGGCGACATGCAACACCGAACGGTCGCGGAGCTCATGAGCCGAGACGTCGTCAAGGCACGGCGTGACCTGCCGTTCAAGGAGATCGTCAGGCTGCTGGCGGAGAACGACGTCACCGCCGTGCCCGTGGTGGACGACCTGGACCGCCCCATGGGTGTGGTGTCCGAGGCGGACCTGCTGCGCAAGAGCGCCGACCGGGCCGACCCGTCGGGCGAGGTCGTCGTCCCGCACCTGGAGGCGTGGGAGCGGGCCAAGGCCGAGGGCTCCCGCGCCGAGGAACTGATGTCGGCTCCCGCCGTGTGCGCGCGTCCGGAGTGGAACGTGGTGGAGGCCGCCCGCCTGATGGAGGTCCAGCACGTCAAGCGGCTGCCCGTCGTGGACGAGACGGACCGGCTCCTGGGCATCGTCAGCCGCGGCGATCTGCTGCGGGTCTTCCTGCGCCGTGACGACGCCATCCGCGACGAGATCACCGAGGACGTGCTGCGACGCACGATGGGACTGGCTCCCTCCGAGGTGACGGCCGAGGTGCGCGACGGGCGGGTCGACCTCAGGGGCTCGGTCGAGTTCAGGAGTCTGATCCCCGTCATCGAGCGGCTGTGCCGGAGCGTCGACGGCGTGGTCTCGGTCGCCGAGCACCTCACGTACCGGACCGACGACGCCCGGCGGTCCCCCACGTCCGCCACCTGAGAGGCCGTCGGCCTCGCGCGGAGGAACGGGCGCCCGCCCGCCGGACCCGGCACGCGGCCCGGCGGACGGCCCCGTCCCCGCTCAGCCGGTGATCTCGACGCGGTGCGCCTTCCCCGTCCCGGCCTTCGGGACGCGCACCGTGAGGACTCCGCTCGTCAGGTCCGCGCTGACGTGCTCGGTGTCGGAGTCCGGCGGCAGGGTCGTGCGGTAGTCGAACCGCCCCGTGCGGCGGGTGTGCCTGCGGACCACCCCGGTGTGTTCCTTCTCCTCGGTCTCACCGTGGACGTCGAGTTCGCCCTCGGCGACCTCGACGGTGATCCGGTCCTTGTCCACGCCGGGAAGCTCCAGCTCCACCAGGTAGGCGTCCTCGGTGTCCACGACGTCGGCCGGCGGCGCCCACGGCTCGCCCGCACCGAACTCGGGATAGCCGCCGACGGGGAAGACGGCGTGCATGAGCTGGTCCATCCGGGTACGGAGATCGTCCAGCTCGTGCAGGGCCGCCGAGAGCCCGGCCCTGCCGTGTCGTACGGGATGTGTCATGGCTGTTCCTCCTTGTCCGCCGCGCGGCCGTCGCTCACGCGGACCGTCCGCTCCGCCGTGTGCGGCATCGCCCTCCCCCTCACCCCGGTACGGCCCCCCGTGGTCCGGACACGGTCCGTTCCGGGGCCGGGGAGCGGGCGGAGGCCGCCGCCGTCCGTTCCCCGATGCGGCGCCGGACGCGGGCGGCGAGGGCGTCCAGCCGTTCGGAGACCGTCGCCCGGGGAGCGACCGGCGCCCGGATCCGGCGGGCCGCCGGCGGCAGGCCGTCCAGGTCCGCCGTGAACCTCTCCCGGCACTCGTCGAGCGTGGCCCTGGCGCCGGTGCGCCGCCCGCCCCGCATCACCGTCTCCAGCAACGGCCTGCCGCCGTCGGGCGGCCGCTCGTCGGCCAGCGCGATCACGTCGGCGCAGCCGGGCCGGCGGAACACCTGCTTGGGGCCGGGCGCCGTCACCTTCGCCGACGACAGCTTCATCACCGGCCGGCCGTCGTACTCCACCATCTTGTAGGCCGAGTCCAGATACGGTGCGTCGGCCGAGACCCCGACGCGGGTGCCGACGGCGTAGGTGTCGATCGGCGCCCCGGAGCGGACCAGTTCGTCCACCGCGTACTCGTCGAGGCCGCCGCTGACGGTGATCCGTACGTCCGGCAGGCCCGCGGCGTCGAGGACGGACCGCGCCCGTACCGCGAGGGCCCCGAGGTCGCCGCTGTCCAGCCGTACGGCCGAGCCGGGCCCGCGGGCCGCGTGGTCGAGGTCCCGCAGGACGCGCGCCGCGACGCGGACGCCCTCCTCGGTGTCGTAGGTGTCCACCAGCAGGGTCACCGGCCCCGGGTGGCAGCGTGCGAAGGCGCGGAAGGCGTCCTCCTCCGTGGCGAACGCCTCGACGAAGGAGTGGGCCATGGTGCCGACGGCGGGGATGCCCAGGGCGGTGGCCGCGGCCACGTTGCTGGTTCCGGCGAAGCCGGTCAGCGCGCCCAGCCGGGCGGCCTGGAACCCGGCCTGCGGGCCGTGGGTGCGCCGCAGGGAGAAGTCCACGACCGGACGCCCCGCCGCCGCGAGGACGCACCGTGCGGCCTTGGAGGCGATGGCGGTCTGGTGGCTGAGCCGGTTGAGCACGTACGTCTCGGCCAGCTGTGCCTGCGGGAGCGGTGCGGTCACCTCCAGCAGGGGTTCTCCCGCCAGCACGATCCGTCCCTCCGGCACCGCCCGCACGTCGCCGGTGAACTCCAGGCCGAGCAGGGGCCGCAGGTCACGCGGGGGACGGTGCAGCGCGGACGCGAAGGCGTCGACGTCCTCCGGGCCGACGCGGAGGCCGGACAGGTAGTCCAGGGCCGACTCCAGCCCCGCCGCGACCAGGAAGCCGCGCCCGGGGGGCAGGTCGCGGACGAAGAGGCTGAACGTCGCGGGGCCGGTCATGCCCTCCCGGAGGTAGGACATGGCCATCGTCACCTCGTACAGATCGGTGGTCGTCGCGTCGGACATCGGCGTCGCCTCCTCGGTCGTGTCCGGCTCGTCCTCACGTCACCGGCGGAACCGGCCGGCCCACAGGGGCTCCACCCGGTCCCACTCGGCGTCCCACTGCGCGTACCTCCTCCGGTCCAGGGCGCGGCGCACGCCCGCCCGCGCCCCGAGGGTCACGGTCGCCACGCCGACCGCCGCCGCACCGCCCGCGAACCAGCCGGTGGTCACGGCCTGGGACCCGGTCATCGGCGGGCCGGTGACGGCCCCGCCGCCGGTCACCCACACCCGCACGGTGGCGCCCTCGGGCGTGCCCGGCTTCACCAGGGCGGTCCCCGTCCGCGCCGTTCCGCCGGCGTCGGTCCAGCGGATCCGTGCCCGCTGCCTCGCCGTCTCGTCGGCGTCCCGGGCGATCGACGTCACCCGGGCGTCGGCCTGTCGCCGCTCGGCCGACTGGGTCCGCACGGTGCGCATCGACGACTCGTACGCCGTCAGCCCCGCACCGAGCCCGGTCGCCGGCAGGCCGAGGACGAGGACCAGCATCAGGAAGCCGCGGAACCAGGACTCGAACCGGTCGGACGTGCGTCGCAGGGGGTTCGCCCGCCGCGGCACGCGCTCCCGGCGCGGCGGGAGCGGGCCGGACGCGTGCGGCGGATTGCGTGCGCTCATGACTCGGCCTCCAGCAGGTCGCCGGTCCGTTCCCCCCGCCGTCCCGGTCCCATCGTGGGACGGCACGGGCTCCGGTCACAGGGCCGGAAGTCCCGGCAGGGGGCGGCTTCCGGGTCCACCGGGGCCGGCCGTCGGCGCGGTCCGTCCCCGCCCGCCCGGTCATATCCGGGGAACGACCGCGACCGGGCACGGCGCGTGATGCAGTACCGCATGGTTGATCAGTCCCAGTTGCAGGCCCAGATGCCCCTGTCGCCTGCGGGCCCCGACGACCAGCAGGTCCGCCTCCGACGCCGCCTCCAGCAGGGCCTGGCGGGCCGGCCCCTCGACCACCCGCCGGTCCACCGGGGCCTCGCGGTACCGCTCCGGCGCGCCGCGCAGGGCGTCGTCGAGCACCCGTGCCGGCGGGCGCCGGCGGGCCTGCGGGGCGTACGAGGACGGGGGCCCCGGCGAGGTGGAAGCACCGAACGGTGCGTTCCAGGCGTGCACCGCCACCAGCCGGCAGTGCCGTACGTGGGCCTCACGGAACGCGAACTGCACGGCCGTGCCGCTGCCCTCTCCGTCCTCGACACCGACGACGACGCTCCCGAACCGCGCGTCCCGGTGCTCCGCCGCGCCGCGCACCACGACGACCGGGCAGTCCGCCCGCGCCGCCACGGCGAGGCCGACCGATCCCAGGAGCATTCCGGCGAGGTCTCCGGATCCCCTTGATCCGAGCACCAGCGCGAAGGCGTTGCGCCCTCCGCCGAGCAGGGCGGCGGTCGCGTCCTCGTACCGCACCTCGTGCGACAGCCGCACCGTGGGAGCGCCCTTCCTGACGCGTTCCGAAGCGGCGTCGATCACGTCGGACGCCTCGTGGTCCCGCACCGCCGCGTGCAGGAGGTGGAGCGGCACGCCGTGCCGGACGGCTTCGCCGGCGGCCCAGTCCGCCGCCGCCAGACTCGCCTCGGACCCGTCGATGCCGACCACCAGGGGAATCCTCACCGCCGCCGTCTCCTCCCGGCCGGATCCTGCGTCTGCGCCCTCCTCCGGTCCACATGCGCCGCGGAGGGGATTGGGGTACTCCTCGAATGAGGGAACCCGCCACGCCCGGCGTGCCGACGACGTCCCGGCCGTCCGCGTCGTCGGGCCCGGACCCCGTCGTCCACCCCTCTTCCCAGCTTCTTACGAGACGGAGGGCACCGCCATGCGACCGGTCGTCACCGTGGGCCCCGACGGCCCACCCGGGAGTCCCGCCGCCCGCCGGGACCACCGGCGCGTCCCGGCGCCACGCCCGGGTCCCGCGGCCCGGGCAGCCGTCCCTCCCGCACACCGCGCCGTCGCCGTCGTCCCCCATGACTGAGCCGGGCCCCGCCGGGAGAACGGTGCCCCCGGCGCCTCCGGCCGGCACGTCCCCGCTGCCGGCGGGTGACCGGTACGACGGCGGGCCGCCGCCGCGCGCGCAGGTGTGCGAGACGCACACCGCGATCGTGTTCTTCGCGGGAGACCGTGCCTACAAGCTGAAGAAGCCGGTGGACCTGGAATTCCTGGACTACACGACGGTGGCGGCCCGCCGGGCCGCGTGCGCGCGCGAGGTCGCCCTCAACCGCCGCTTCGCCCCCGACGTCTATCTGGGGCTGGGTGAGCTCCAGAGCCCCGACGCGCGGGCGCCCGAACCGCTCGTGGTGATGCGCCGGATGCCCGCGGACCGCCGTCTTTCCCGGCTGGTACGGGAAGGGGCCGCCGTGGACGACGTCCTGCGGGCCGTCGCCCGGCAGCTCGCGGCGTGGCACGCGGAGGCGCCCCGGGGCCGGGAGGTGGACGAGCAGGGCACACGGGACGCCCTGGCCTCGCGCTGGGAGGCCGGCTTCCGGCAGGTCCGCGCGCTGGCCGAGGACGGCGTCGTACCGGACGGGGTGGCGGAGACGGAGCGGCTGGTGCGCCGCTACCTCGCCGGCCGCGAGCGTCTGTTCGACTCCCGCATCGAGCAGGGGCGGGTGGTCGACGGCCACGGCGACCTGCTCGCCGAGGACGTCTTCTGCCTCGACGACGGTCCCCGCGTCCTGGACTGCCTGGAGTTCGACGACCGCCTCCGCTACGTCGACGGCCTCGACGACGCCTCCTTCCTCGCCATGGACCTGGAACAGCTCGGCGCCCCTCAGGCCGCGGCGTACTTCCTCGCCCGGTACGGCGAGTACTCCGGCGACCCCGCACCCCCTTCCCTGTGGCACCACTACGTCGCCTACCGCGCCTTCGTCCGCGCCAAGGTCTCCCTGATCCAGGCACGCCAGGGCGCGCCCGGCGCGGAGGCGGCGTTCCGGCGGCTGGTCCCGGCGGCACTGCGCCACCTGCGTACCTCCGCCGTCGGCCTGACGCTCGTCGGAGGGCTGCCGGGCAGCGGGAAGTCCACCCTCTCCGGAGCCCTGGCCGACCGGCTGGGGGTCACGCTGCTCAGCAGCGACCGCCTCCGCAAGGAGCTGGCGGGGATCCCCGTGGAACGGTCCGCGGCGGCCGGCTACGGCGAGGGGCTCTACACGCCGGAGTGGACGGCCCGGACCTACTCCACCCTGCTCGACCGCGCGTCCGCCCTGCTGTCCTCCGGGGAGTCCGTCGTCCTGGACGCCACCTGGTCCGACGCGGCACAGCGGGAAGCGGCCCTGAGCGTGGCCGAACGCACCAGCGCCGACCTGGTGGCCCTGCACTGCCACGTGCCGGGCGACGTGTCGGCGGCCCGCCTGAGCACGCGCGCCCCCGGAGCGTCCGACGCCGGCCCCGGCATCGCCGCCGCACTGGCGGCCGCGGAACAGCCGTGGCCGGAGGCCGTCCCGGTCGACACCAGCGGCTCCCTGGAGTCCGCGGTCGCCCGGGCGCTGGCTGCCGTACGCCCCTGGGGCACGGGTCAGGCACCGGTCTTCCGCCGCCCCTACATGGAGCCGGACTAGGCGGGCGGGGGTGCCCGCCGGCGCAGGCCGGGGGACCGCCTGCCCGACGCGACCGTCGGCGTCGGAGGACCTCCCGAGCGGCTGCACGGGCTGCCGGCCCGCCCGGGTGTGCACCTGCTGCTGCAACGTGACGCCGCCCCGCCGCCGGACACGCCGGCCGGACCCCGGGTGACCGTCCTCCGGCTGTCGAACAGCCCCGGTCGCGGCCTGGTGGCCGTCCGCCCGGACGGGCACGTCGGCTTCCGCTGCGGGGCCGCCGACCCCGCCGGGCTGGCCGGCTGGCTGTCCCTGATCGGCGCGGCGGCGTCCCCGCCCGTCCGGCCGGGAACACCGGAGCCGGACGGTCCCTGAGGAGCCGACGGCCCCGGTTGCCCGGGCGTCCGCCCGGAGCGACGGTGGAGAGAGCCGGCCAGGGAGTGGGTGACCATGAGAGCACTCGTCTACCACGGTCCCGGACGGATCTCCTGGGACACGGTCACGGATCCGGCGATCGAGGATCCCGCCGACGCCGTCGTACGCGTCGAAACCACGACCGTCTGCGGCACCGACCTGCACATCCTGCGCGGGGACCTGCCCGAGGTGAAGGCGGGGACGGTCCTCGGCCACGAGGCGGTCGGCGAGGTGGTCGAGGTCGGGCACGACGTCCGCCACCTGCGCCCCGGGAACCAGGTGATCGTCTCGGCCGTCTCGGCCTGCGGCCGCTGCCGGCGGTGCCACGACCACATGTTCGGGCAGTGCCTCGGGGGCGGTGGATGGCTCCTGGGGAACCTGATCCACGGGACCCAGGCGGAGTTCGTGCGGGTGCCCTTCGCCGACCACTCCACCCACCGCCGGCCCTCCGCCCTGCCGCTCGACGACGCGGTCCTGCTCGCCGAAGTCCTCCCCACCGCCTACGAGGTCGGCGTGCGGAACGGCGAGGTGGGCCCGGGGGACACCGTCGTCGTGGTGGGCGCGGGTCCCGTCGGCCTCGCCACGGTGGCGATCGCGCGGCTGTACTCGCCCCGCCGGATCATCGCGGTGGACCTGTCCGCCGCCCGGCTGGAGGCCGCCGTCCGCATGGGCGCCGACGCCGCCGAAGTGCCGGGGAAGATGATCGCCGAGCTGTACGACGGGCCCGGCGCCGACGTGGTCGTCGAGGCGTCGGGCGAGCCGGAGGGCTTCGTCCTGTGCACACGCGCCGTCCGCACGGGAGGCCACATCGCCGTCGTCGGCACGCCCGGCAAACCCGTCACGCTGCACCTCGAGTCCCTGTGGCGCAAGGACGTGACGATCAGCACCGGCCAGGTCGACACCTCCTCCACGCCCTGGCTGCTGGAGCTGCTGAGGTTCGGGCGCCTGAACGTCTCCTCGCTGGTCACCCACACCTTCGGCCTCGACCGGACGGCGGACGCCTACGAGGTGTTCTCCCACGGCACGACGTCCGGCGCGCTCAAGGTCACCCTGCACCGTGGGTGAGGGGCCCGGCCCGCAGGGGCCCGGCCCGCGCGGTTCCGGAAGGCCGTCCGCTCGCTTTTCCCCGGCCGTCCGCTCCCGGCCGTCCGGCGGGCGGCGGTGCCGGGGGAACGGGCCGAGGGCCGCCGCCCGTTCCCCCGGGCCCCTCTCCGGCGACGGAGATGCGGCCGGGGCCGGGCTCGGCGACCCTGGAGACCGGGGGACAGTGCCGGGAGGAGCGCCCATGCACGGGGAAACCATCCGCAAGGGGACCGTGCCGGTCGTCCTGCCCCGTCTCACCGACTACGGCCGGACCCGCTCCGCCTTCACCTGGTCGCAGGCGCGCACCGGACTGTCCGGGCTGCCCGGCGGCGGGCTCAACATGGCCCACGAGGCCGTCGACCGGCACGTCTCCTCCGGCCACGCGGACAAGGTCGCACTGCGGTGCGTCGCCCGGGACGACTCCGTCTCGACCGTGACGTACGCGGAGCTGGCCCGCCGTACGGCCCGCTTCGCGGGTGCCCTGCGGTCACTCGGCGTCGGCCGCGGGGACCGGGTGTTCACCCTGCTCGGCCGCTGCCCCGAGCTGTACACCGCGGTGCTGGGCACGCTGAAGAACACCAGCGTGCTCTGCCCCCTCTTCCCCGCCTTCGGTCCCGACCCCGTGGAGCAGCGGCTGCGGCTGGGCGACGCGCAGGTCCTGGTCACCACCGCGGCCCTCTACCGGCGCAAGGTCGCCGGGCGCCGCGCGTCGGTTCCCGGACTGAAGCACGTCCTGATCGTCGGTCCCGGCGCCGGGGAGCTGCCCGGCACGGTCTCCTTCGACGACCTGGTGGCCGCCGCCCCGGACACCTTCACCGTCCCGCCCACCTCGCCCGAGGACATGGCCCTGCTGCACTTCACCAGCGGCACCACCGGCACCCCCAAGGGCGCAGTCCACGTCCACGAGGCCGTCGTCGCCCATTACGCCACGGCCGCGTACGCGCTCGATCTGCACCCCGAGGACGTGTACTGGTGCACCGCCGACCCCGGCTGGGTCACCGGCATGTCGTACGGGATCATCGCCCCGCTCGTCCACGGCGTGACGGTGGTCGTCGACGAGGGGGACTACGACGCCCGGCGCTGGTACCGGATCCTCGGCGAACAGCGCGTCACCGTCTGGTACACCGCCCCCACGGCCCTGCGGATGCTCATGCGCGCCACCCCGCGTCAGGGCCCGTACGACCTGCCGCGCTCGTACGACCTGTCGGCCCTGCGTTTCATCGCCTCCGTCGGCGAGCCCCTCAACCCGGAGGCCGTCGTGTGGGGCCGGGACGTGCTGGGCCTGCCGGTGCACGACAACTGGTGGCAGACGGAGACCGGCTGCATCATGATCGCGAACTTCGCGGCCTGCGAGATCCGTCCCGGCTCGATGGGGCGGCCGCTCCCCGGCGTCGACGCGACCGTGCTGGAGCGGGGCGAGGACGGCCGGGTCCTGGTCACCGGGGGCAGGGTCACGGAGGTGGAGGACCCCGGCGTCGAGGGCGAGCTGGCGCTGCGGCCGGGCTGGCCGTCGATGTTCCGCGGCTATCTGCACGACAAGGAGCGCTACGACGCCGCGTTCGCCGGCGGCTGGTATCTGACGGGTGACCTGGTCCGCCGGGACGCGGACGGCTGGTACTGGTTCGTGGGGCGCGCCGACGACGTCATCACGTCGGCGGGGCATCTGATCGGCCCGTTCGAGGTGGAGAGCGCGCTGATGGAGCACCCGGCGGTGGCCGAGGCGGGAGTGATCGGACGGCCGGACCCGGTCGCCGGGAACGTCGTCAAGGCGTTCGTGTCGCTGCGGCCCGGTGTCGGGCCGACCCCCGGTCTGGAGCGGGAACTGCTCGCCTTCGGCCGCCGCAGGCTGGGCCCCGCCGTCGCTCCCCGGGAGATCGCGTTCGACCAGAACCTGCCCAGGACCCGCAGCGGGAAGGTGATGCGCCGCCTGCTGCGGGCGCGTGAACTCGGACTGCCCACGGGTGACGTGTCGACCCTGGAGAGAACGGCATGAGCGCGACCCGTCCCACCCGCACGCGGAAGGACCCGGCGCCCCCGAAGTCCGGCAGGAGGACCAGGGCGGCCGAGGGGAGTCCGGGTGCCGGACCTCCGTCCGGGCCCGGGACCGCCGGCCACCGGACGGATCTGCTGGAGTCGATGCTGCGCATCCGGCGCTTCGAGGAGCGGTGCGTCGAGCTGTACAGCGCCGCGAGGATCCGTGGCTTCGTCCACCTCTACATCGGCGAGGAGGCCGTCGCCGTCGGCGTCAACGAAGCCCTGACGCCCGGGGACGCGGTCGTCTCCACGTACCGCGAACACGGTCATGCCCTGGCTCGCGGGATCACGGCCGAGGCCGTCATGGCGGAGATGTACGGCAGGACGACGGGATGCAGCGGCGGCAGGGGCGGATCGATGCACCTGTTCGACGCGGGCCGCCGCTTCTACGGCGGCAACGCCATCGTCGCCGGCGGGCTCCCCCTGGCCGCCGGCCTCGCGCTCGCCGACCGCATGCGCGGGCAGGACCGCGTCACCTGCTGCTTCTTCGGCGACGGGGCCTTCGCCGAGGGCGAGTTCCACGAGACCGCGAACCTGGCGGCGCTGTGGAGCCTGCCCCTGCTGTTCGTCTGCGAGAACAACCTCTACGCCATGGGCACGGCCCTGGAGCGGCACGAGGCGCAGACGGACCTGGCCATGCGCGCCGCCTCGTACGGCATGGTCGCCTGGGCCGTGGACGGCATGGACGTCGAGGCCGTCGAGCGAGCCGCCCGGCGGGCCGTCGAGGGCATCCGGACCGGAACCGGACCTCACTTCCTGGAACTGCGCACCTACCGCTTCCGCGCCCACTCGATGTACGACCCGGACCGGTACCGCCACAAGGCGGAGGTCGAGCGGTGGAAGGAGCGGGACCCGATCGGCCTGCTCACCGGCCGCATGCGCGAGAACGGCGGGCTGGGCGACGAGGAACTGGCCCGGATCGAGCGGCGCGTCGCCGACGGGATCGACCACGCCGTCGGGGCGGCGGAACAGGCGCCCGAGGAACCGGTCGAGCACCTGCTCCACCACGTGACCGGTTCCCCGGCCGGGGCGGTGAGCTGACCGTGGGCGCGGGCGGAACGCCGGAGGCGAAGACGACCTACCGGGAGGCGATGCGCGAGGCGCTCCGGGAGGCGCTGCGCTCCGACGACCGTGTCTTCCTCATGGGCGAGGACGTGGGCCGCTACGGCGGATGCTTCGGCGTCAGCCTCGGTCTGCTGGAGGAGTTCGGCCCCGAGCGCGTCCGCGACACCCCGCTGTCGGAGTCCGGGTTCGTCGGCGCCGGCATCGGGGCCGCCCTGGCGGGGATGCGGCCGATCGTCGAGATCATGACCGTCAACTTCAGCCTGCTCGCCCTCGACCAGATCCTCAACAACGCCGCCACGCTCCGCCACATGTCGGGCGGCCAGCTGCCCGTGCCGCTGGTCATCCGCATGACCACGGGCGCCGGACGGCAGCTCGCCGCGCAGCACTCGCACAGCCTGGAGGGCTGGTACGCGCACATCCCCGGCATCCGTGTCCTCGCCCCCGCCACCCTCGAGGACGCCCGCCACATGCTGGCCCCGGCGCTCGCCGACCCCGACCCCGTACTGATCTTCGAACACGGGAGCCTCTACAACGTCTCCGGGGAACTCCCCGCGTCCACCGGGCCCGTGGACCTGGACCACGCCGCGGTCCGCCGCCCCGGTGACGACGTCTCCCTGATCACGTACGGCGGTTCGCTGCCCAAGGCCCTCGCGGCGGCGGACGAGCTGGCCGCCGGGGGCGTCGGCGCGGAGGTGATCGACCTGCGCACGCTCCGGCCCCTCGACCGCGCGGCCGTCGCCGCCTCCGTGGCCCGTACCCACCGCGCGGTGGTCATCGACGAGGCGTGGCGGACGGGAAGCCTCGCCGCGGAGGTGTCCGCCCGCATCGCCGAGGAGTCGTTCTACGACCTGGACGCGCCCGTCGAGCGGGTGTGCAGCGCCGAGGTGCCCATGCCGTACGCCCGGCGGCTGGAGGAGGCCGCCCTGCCGCAGACCGCCGACATCGTCGCGGCCGCCCGCCGGACGGTGGACTGATCATGGCCGAGTTCACCATGCCGTCCCTCGGCGCGGACATGGACGAGGGAACGCTCCTGGAGTGGCTGGTGGGGCCCGGTGACCTCGTCCGCCGGGGAGATCCGGTCGCGGTCGTCGAAACCGCCAAGTCGACCATCGAGGTGGAGTGCTTCGACACCGGGACCGTGACGGAGCTGCTCGTCGAGCCCGGCACGACCGTGCCGGTGGGCACGCCGCTCGCGCTGATCGGACCGGCCGAGGAGCGACGGCCCGCCCGTCACGCGCCGGAGAAGGGCAGGCCCGCCGAGCCCGCCGAGCCCTCCTCTCCACCGCCCGGGCCCGCCCCGGTCCCGGTGCCGGCACCCGCCGCCGCCCGGCTGCCCGGCCACATCGAGGCCGGTCCCCTGGTCCGGCACCTCGCGGAGCACAGCGGCGTCGACCTGGGAACGCTGCACGGCTCCGGCCCCGGTGGACGCCTCACCCGGACCGACGTCGAAGACGCGGCGGCCGCCCGGACCGGTACCGGGCCGCCGCGTGCGCGGGCCACCCCCCTCGCCCGGCGGCTCGCCGCCGAGCTGGGCGTCGACCTCGCCACGGTGAGAGGGACGGGCCGGCAGTCGGCCATCCGTGCGTCGGACGTACGCCGGGCGGCCCCGGGCCCAGCGGCCCCGACCTCAGCTCCGGCCCCGCCCCCGCCCGCGCCCGCCGCCCCCGTACGCCCCGCTGCCGCACGCCCGTCCGAGGACCGGGCGGCGGCCATGCGCCGGGCGATCGCCGGCCTGATGAGCCGCGCCAACCGGGACATCCCCCACTACCACCTCTCCACGACCGTGGACCTGGCCGCCGCGACGGAGTGGCTGCACGAGCACAACCGGCGCAGCCCGCTCGGTGAACGGCTGCTCCCCGCGGCCCTGTTGCTCAAGGCGGCGGCCCTGGCCGCCCGGGAGGTGCCCGAGCTCAACGGCTTCTGGGCCGATGACGGCTTCACGGCCGGCGAGGGCGTCCACCTCGGCATGGCCGTGTCCCTGCGCGGCGGAGGGCTCGTCGCCCCCGTGCTGCGCCACGCCGACACCCTGGCCCTCCCCCTGCTGATGAGCGGCCTGAAGGACCTGGTCACCCGGGCCCGCACGGGCAGGCTGCGCGGTTCCGAGGTGACCGGGGCCACGATCACGGTCACCAACCTGGGCGATCAGGGCGTGGAGGCCGTCTTCGGCGTGATCCACCCGCCCCAGGTGGCCCTGGTCGGTTTCGGGCGCGTGGCCGACCGGCCGTACGCCGTCGACGGCCTGCTGGGCGTACGGCCCGTGGTCACGGCGACCCTCTCGGCGGACCACCGGGCGACGGACGGGGCCGTCGGGGCCCGCTACCTCACGGCGGTCGACCGTCTCCTGCGGAATCCGGAGCAGTTGTGAACATGAACAGAACCGACGCGCTCGACATGGTCAGGGAATCGATCTCCTCCGTCGTCCCCGACGCCGACGTCGCCGCCCTCGCGCCCGACGACGCGTTCCGCGAGGTGCTCGGCATGGACTCACTGGACTTCCTGAGCTTCGTGGAGGTCCTCAGCGAGCGGTCCGGCCTCCGGATCGAGGACGAGGACACCTCCCGGCTCACCACGCTGTCCGGCAGCGCCGACTTCCTGGTCACCCGCACGCGGTGAGGCGAGTGGCCCCGCCGGCGGCTCAGTCCGCCCGGGTCTCGTCGACGACACCGACCACGTCGTCGATGTCCCGCACCGCCGCGAGCAGTTCGGGGGCGAGTGAGGTGTCCGGTCGTCCCGTCAACGTCACCACGCCGTTCTCCACGGCGACCCGGACGTGGCGCGGGTCCGGCAGGTGCCGGGCGACCAGGGAGACGACCTCGGTCCGGATCTCGTCGTCGTCACGGATCAGGGCCCGCAGCAGGTCGCTCCGGCTGACCACACCGACGAGCCGGCCGCGGTGGTCGGTCACGGGGAGCCGCCTGAGCCGCGCGCGGGCGGCGGTCCACGCGGCGTCCGCCACGCGCTCGGCCGGGCCGACGGTCACCGGCGGGAAGGTCATCAACGTGGCCGCCGTCTCGCCGTGGCCCTTGTCGTACAGGCGGTGCCGCCACAGCCTGCCGACCGGCCCGTGCCGGTGCGGTTCCGCCGTGACGGCGGCCTTGGCCAGCAGATCCGACTCGGAGACGACACCGATCACACGGTCGTCCGCGTCCACCACCGGTACGGCGCTCACCTGCTCGCGGACGAGGGTGTGGGCGACGTCCAGGAACGGCGTGTCGCCGGGGACGGAGGCCGCCGGCACCCGCATGACGTCCCGCACGCGCAGGGCGGCCGGCTCCCGGGCGGACGGCTCGGGTGCCTGCCGCCCGGGAGCGGGGCGGGGCTCCTCGGCGCTCCTCGCCGACGCGGTGGCGGCGACCGCCGCGAGGTAGCGGCCCAGCGCGTCCTGGCGCGGTTCCTCCCGGGGCGTCCAGGGGCGGCCCGGCGTGACGCGGCGGGCTTCGTGCTGCGCGGAGCTGTGCTCGGCGTCGCTCACGGCTGCCTCCCGGGGGTGGCGTCCACCTACGGGGTCAGTCTCGCACCGATCGGCCGGCGCGGCCTCCGGGTCGCCCGGCCCCGTCCGGGGTGCGGGTCGCCGGGTGCGGCGCGACATGTCCCCGCCCACCAAGGAGACTGGAAGGCGGGGTCCGTGCCCACCGGAGGAGGGTTCGTGACGGGTTTCCGGGACTTTCTGACACGATTCCGGCCGGCGGCGTCGCCCGGCCGGGCCGCACCGGGTGGTGTGCCCACGGACCGTTCCGCCGGGCTCCGGGCGGAGCTCGCACCGCCCCTGGCCCTGCTGGAACGGACGGAGGCGGAAGCCCGGACCGTACGGGAGCGGGCCGCCGCGGCCGCCGCGGCACGCCGGCGGGAAGCCGAACGGCGGGCCGAGGAGATCGTGGCCGAGGCGCGCGAGGAGGCCGGCCGGGTGCGGGCACGCGCCGCCGAGCGGGTGCTGCGCGCCGCCGAGGACGAGGCTGCCGCGCTGCTCGCCGCAGCCGAACGCGAGGCCGTCGCCGTACGCGACCGCGCCAGGAGCCGGACCCCGGCCCTCGCCGGCCGTGTGGTCGCGCTGGTGCTGGAGGACCTCGAAGCGGAGCAGATACCTCCGGGCCGGGGGGAGCCCCGGGAGGGTGGTCCGTGATGGGCGCCGGGCGGGTGGCCGGCGTGACCCGGGCACGCGCTCTTCGGACCAGGTGCCTGGGAGCCGAGGGGATCAGGGAGGTGGCCGCCTCCCCCACCCTCGACGACGCCCTGCGCCGCTTGTCGGCCACCCCCTACCGGCACGACGTCCCCTCGGGCGGCACACCGGCCGAGGCCCAGCGCGCGGTCTCGGCGGCCCTGCTGTGGCACCTGCGGATCCTCGCCGGCTGGCAGCCGGCCGCCGGCGCCGACGCCGTCCGGGCGCTCGCCGCGGGGTTCGAGATCTCCAACACCGGACACCACCTGAGGGCTCTCGCGGCCGGCCCGCGCCGGCCGGACACGGAGGGCCTCCGCCCCCCGCCCTACCGGCTGGGCGCGCTGGCGACCGCCTGGAGACGGCTCGCCCGGACCCGTACGCCGTCGGAGCTGCGCGCCGCCCTGGCGGCCTCCGTCTGGGGCGACCCCGGAGACGACTCGGCGGCCGCGGTGGCCACCGGTATGCGCGTCTCCGCCGCCGTACGCCTCGCCACCGCCGTTCCCGGCACGGAGCGCTGGGCGGCGGCCCGGCTCGCCCTGCTGGTGGGCCGTGAGGTGTTCGTCGTCGGCCGCCGGCTGCCGGACGTCTCCGCCCGCCGGGCGGCCCGCCTGCTCGGTTCGCGAGCGGTGGGCGCGGGGTCGTACGCCGGCTTCCGGCAGGCGTTGCCGGCCGCCGCGGGGTGGCTGCTGGAGGACGTCGACGAGGCGGCGGACCTGTGGCGGGCCGAGGCCCGGTGGTGGGGCGCCGTCGAGCGGGACGGCCGCGAACTGCTGCGCCGGTCCCGTTTCGGTCCGCGGCCGGTGGTGGGGGCCGTGGCGCTGCTGTCCGTCGACGCGTGGCGGACCCGCGGCGCGCTGGAGCTGGCCTCCCGGGGCGGCGCTCCCGGGGACCGGCCGGTGGAGGTGCTCGATGCTCCGGGGTGAGACGGCGGTCCCGGTCCGGATGCGCAGGGTGGCCGTCGTGGCCCCCGAGCAGGCGCTGCGGGAGAGCCTGGTGCGGATCGCCGAGGCGGGCTGCGTCGAGATCGACCTGGCCGGGGACGGGGGGCCCGAGGTCCGCGGGCCCGCGGCGACGCGCCTGCAGCGGCTGCGGTCCGGACCGGTACGGCCCGTTCTCAGCGCGGTCCGCCCCGACCCGGACGCCCTGGAGCGCGCGGGCCGGGCGGACCTGCTGGCGGGCGAGGCGCAGATGGAGGAACGGCTCGGCGGCGCGGTCCGGCACGGCGCGGTCGCGGCGCTGGCCGGCTGGTGTCCCGAGACGGAGGTGGGCCCCACGGCCGCGCGCGTCGCCAGTGCCGGAGGCGCTCTGGTACCGCTGCGGACCCCGCGCGGTGTCGATCCGCCGACCCTGCTGACCGGAGCGGACACCGCGCCCCCGGCGCACCCGGCGACGCCCGTGCGCCGCTCCTTCACCCCGCTCGTCACGACGTACGGAACCGTGCCCTACGCCGACCTCGACCCCACCATGGCGGCCGGAGTCGTCTACGTGGTGATGTTCGGCCTGATGTTCGGTGATGCCGGGCACGGGCTGCTGCTGGTCGCCGTCGCCCTCCTGCTGCGGGCGGGACGGCCGCGCCGGGTGGCGGCGCTGCGGCCGCTGTGGCCCTTCGTCGCCGGGGCCGGACTGGCCGCCGCCCTGGCCGGGGTGGCGTACGGCGAGTTCTTCGGCCCGACGGGGGTGCTGCCCGTGCTGTGGCTGGAGCCGCTGGAGGAGCCCATGCGGCTGCTGGCCGCGGCCGTCGGGCTCGGCGCCGTGCTGCTCGCCGCGGCCTATGCCGCGGGGATCGTGAACCGGTGGCGGGAGGGAGGGCCGCCGGCGGCCCTGTACGCGACGACCGGGATCGCCGGAGCCGCGCTCTACCTCGGTCTCGCCGGCGTCGCCGGGTACGTGTGGCTCGGACCGGCGGCGTACGGCGTCGTGGGGGCCCTGATCGCCCTCGTCGGTCTGGTGCTGGCCGGGACGGGACGGTACGCGACGACGGCAGGCGGTCCGGGCGGTGCCGTGCAGACCGGTGTCCAGCTCTTCGACGCGGTGGTGCGGATCGGCTCGAACGTCGTGTCCTTCACCCGGCTCGCGGCCTTCGGGCTGACGCACGCGGCGCTCGGCGCGATCGTCTGGGACGGCACGACGGCCCTGGCGGGCCGGGGCCCGGCGGGCATCGCCGCAGCGGTGCCCGTCCTCCTGCTCGGCAACGCCCTGGCCTTCTCGCTCGAGGCGCTGGTGGCGGGGGTCCAGGCACTGCGGCTGGAGTTCTACGAGCTGTTCTCCCGGCTCTTCGAGAGCGAGGGCCGCCCCTTCAGGCCCTGGCGGCTGCCCGTCGAGCACCTCGCCGCGGCGGCCGTCCGGGAGACCGCCGGACACGGCGGTCCGGCGAGGGAGGAGGAACCGTGATCACCTGGTTGCTGGCCCTGCCCGTGATCGTGGCGGGTTTCGTCGTCGTACGGCTCGTGCTGCGCAGACCGGGCCGGACGGCCCTGTGGTGGACGGTCGCCGCCGACGCCGTGCTCCTGGTGGCCGCCGCCGTGGTGCTGACCCTGGCGCTCGGCGGAGGGTCCGCGCAGGCCGCGACCACGGCGGCCCAGGACTCCGGCTCCGGGTCCGCCGCGCTGATCGGCGCCGCGATCGCGGTGGCCGGGGCGACCGTCGGCGCGGGCGTCGCCGTCGCCTACACCGGTGCGGCGGCCCTCGCGGCGCTCAGTGAACGGCCCGAGCTCTTCGGCCGGGCCATGGTCATCGTGGGCCTGGCCGAAGGCATCGCCGTCTACGGGCTGGTCGTCGCCGTGCTCCTGATCGGGAAGGCCTGATCCGCCGTGGGACGCGTCGCCGCCCTCGGGGAGCGGGCCCGCGTGGCCGGTCTGGCCCTGGCCGGGGCCGTCGTCCTCGTCGCCGACGACCCCGACGCCGTACGCCGGGCCTGGCGGAGCCTGCCGGACGGTATCGACCTGGTGATCCTCACCCCGGCCGCGGCCCGGGCACTGGAGTCCGGCTCCGCGGACGGCGGAGCCCGCCGTCCGCTGACCGCGGTGATGCCGTCATGACGAGCCGGGCCCCCGACCGGACGACGGACCCGCTCCACCCGGTGCGGGCGGGACTTCTGCGGACGACTCACGCCGATGCGGAAGCGCTCCTGTCCCGCACCGGGCGGGAGGCCGACGCCCTGCTCGGCCGGGCGCGCGCCGAGGCCCGCGCGATCCTCGAGGAGGCCCGGCGGCAGGGCGCGGCCGAGGGCGCGGACGCCGCCCGCGGCCTGCTCGTCGGGGCCCGGCGAGAGGCCAGGTCCCGCACGCTCGCCGCCCGCCGGGAGGCGTACGAGGAACTGCGCCGGGAGGCCACAGGACGGGTGAGGGGGCTGCGCGCGACGCGCGGGTACGCGCTGCTGCGGGAGCGGCTGGAACACCGGGCCCGGGCCCTGCTGGGGTCCGGCGCCGAGGTGAGCGAGCACCCCGACGGGGGCGTGGTGGCCCGGGCGCCGGGAAGGCGGGCCGACCTCTCGCTGACGGCGCTGGCCGACCGTGCTCTGGACCGGACGGGAGCGGAGGCGCGGAGCCTGTGGGAGCTGTGACGGAAGACGGCGGGAGGCGCCGCCGGCCGGCCGGCCGGCGGGAGGCCTCGCGGATCCTGCGTGTCACCGGGCCGCTGGTCGAGATGGAGTACACGGGCGGCATCGCGATGTACGACCTGGTCTCGATCGGCCCGGCCGGGCTGCCCGGCGAGGTCGTGGCCATCAGCGGCGACGTGGTCACCGTCCAGGCGTACGAGTACACCGGGGGCCTCGCTCCGGGACAGACGGCGCTGCCCCGGGGCCGTGCGCTGTCGGTGCGTCTCGGTCCGGAGCTGCTCGGCGGGATCTTCGACGGCCTGTTGCGTCCCCTGTCCGGGGCCGGTGACTGGCTGCTGCCCGGCGCGCGGCGGGCTGCGGCGGAGGAACGCACCTGGTCCTTCTCTCCCCTGGTGACGCGGGGCGAGGAGGTGGCCGGGGGCCGGGCGCTCGGGGAGATCCGCGACGCGGGGCCGGTCCCGGTGAAGGTCCTCGTGCCGCCCGGCGGCGACGGCACGGTCGAGGAGATCGCCGGCGCCGGGGCCCGGCCGGGTGACGCGGTGCTGGCCGTGGTGGGCGGCGCCGAGGTGACGGCCGGGACCCTGTGGCCGGTGCGCAGGCCGCGCCCGGTGCGGGAGCGCGTGGACGGCCACGAGGCCCTGGACACCGGCCAGCGGGTGATCGACCTGCTCTTCCCCGTGGCCCGGGGCGGCACGGTGGCGGTGCCCGGTGGATTCGGCACCGGCAAGACGGTGCTGCTGCAGCAGATCGCCAAGTGGTGCGACGCGGACGTCATCGTCTACGTCGGCTGCGGCGAACGCGGCAACGAGATGGCCGACGTCATCACCGAGCTGTCGCAGCTCCGGGACCCGCGCACCGGCGGACGCCTCGCGGACCGCACCGTGACGATCGCCAACACCTCCAACATGCCGATGATGGCCCGCGAGGCGAGCGTGTACACGGGGGTGACGGTCGCCGAGTACTTCCGGGACATGGGTCTGGACGTGGTCGTGATCGCCGACTCGACCTCCCGGTGGGCCGAGGCGCTGCGGGAGTTCGCCTCCCGCACCGGCGCGCTGCCCGCCGAGGAGGGCTACCCGGCCGGACTGGCCTCCGCCGTCGCGGCCTTCTACGAGCGGGCCGCCGCCGTGACCACGCTCGGCGGCGACCGGGGATCGGTGACCGTGATCGGCGCGGTGTCCCCGCCCGGCGGCGACATGACCGAACCGGTGACCGCGCACACCGAACGCTTCGTCCGCTGCCTGTGGACCCTCGACCGCGACCTCGCCTACGCCCGCCACTACCCGGCCGTCTCCTGGGCCGGGTCCTTCTCCCGGGACGCGCCGGTCCTCGCCGCCGGACACCGGGCGGCCGGCGACCCGGCGTGGGCCGTGCGCCGCGGCCGGGTGGGAGCGGTGCTGGCGGAGGCCGACCGGCTCGCCGACCTGGTGGACCTGATCGGCATCGCCGCCCTGCCCGCGCGGGAGCGCGTCAGCGTGCTGGCCGGGAGACTGGTCCGCGAGGGCGTGCTGCAGCAGAGCGCGCTGTCGGAGCGGGACGCGTACTGCGGGCCGGAGAAGACGGCCGCCCTGGCCGACGCCGTCCTCGCGGTCGCCGACCGCTGCCGCGAACTGGTGGACTCCGGCGTCCCGGCGGCCTCGGTCGAGCAGATCGACTTCGGCCCGCTGCTGCGCGCCCGCGAGGAGACCGGCCCCCAGGACGCCGCCGGGGTGGCGGCGCGGCGGGACGCGATGCTCGCCGTGCTGGGGGGCGTGCGGCCATGAGCCCGGCCGGTGGGATCGAGTACACCTCGGTGCGTGAACTGCGGGGACCGCTCGCGGTCGTCGAGGGCGTGAGCGGGATCGGCTGGGACGAGTACGTACGCATCACCCTCGCCTCGGGCGAACTCCGCCACGGCGTGGTCCTGGACGCCGACCGCGGCCTGGCGGTCGTCCAGGTGCTGGAGGGCACCGCGGGCATGGACCCGGAGGGCGTCCGGGCGGCCTTCTCGGGCAGCCCGCTGCGCGTCCCGGTCGGCACGGACTGGCTCGGCCGGGTCTGCAACGGCCGGGGCGAGCCCCTGGACGGCGGCCCGCCCGTCCTCGGCCCGTACGACGCCGAGGTGGGCGGCGCGCCCATCAACCCGGTGCGGCGCGAGCCGCCGTCCGAGCCGGTGCTCACCGGCGTCGGGGCCGTCGACGCCCTGACCACGCTGGTGCGCGGGCAGAAACTGCCGGTGTTCTCCGTGGCCGGACTGCCGCATCTGGAACTGGCCGCCCAGATCGCCGCGCAGGCCACCGCCGCCGGTGAGGCGTTCGGCGTGGTCTTCGCGGGCATGGGGCTCACCCACGCCGACGCCTCCTTCGTGCGCGACGCCCTGGAGGAGCGGTCGGCGGCCGGGGAACTGGTCCTGCTGCTGAACACCGCCGACGACCCGGTGATCGAACGGGTCCTCACCCCGCGCATCGCGCTCACCGTCGCCGAGCACCTCGCCTTCACCGAAGGACGGCACGTCCTGGTCGTGATGACGGACATGACCACGTACGCGGAGGCCCTGCGCGAGGTCTCCGCCGCCCGCGGGGAGATCCCCGCCCGCCGCGCCTACCCCGGCTACCTCTACAGCGACCTGGCCTCCCTGTACGAACGCTGCGGCCGCATCCGGGGGCGGCCCGGCTCGGTCACCGTGCTGCCGGTGCTCACCATGCCCGCGGGCGACATCACCCACCCCGTGCCCGACCTCACCGGTTACATCACCGAGGGCCAGATCGTGCTCTCGCCCGAGACGCACGCGCGCGGCGTCTACCCGCCGCTGGACGCCCTGTCCTCCCTCTCCCGGCTGATGCGCAAGGGCGCGGGGCCCGGCCGCACCCGCGACGACCACCTCGACGTCGCGGCCCAGCTGCTGGCCGCCCTGGCCCGCGCGCGGCAGGTGCGCGATCTCGCGGACCTGGTCGGCCGGGCGGCACTGAGCCCCACCGACCGCCGCTACCTGGACTACGAGGAGGTGTTCCTGCGGGACTTCGCCGACCAGCGCAGCGACGAACCGCGCGACCTCGACACCTCTCTGGAACGCGGCTGGCGGGCCCTGCTCGTCCTGCCCCGCAGCCAGCTCTCCATGCTCCCCGTCCCCCTCCTCGACGCCCACGGGGCGAAGGACGCCCCGGACGCGGAGGGGTCCCGGTGACCGGCGCACGCCGTACGCCACCCGGTCGTGCGGGACGCCTGCGGCTGCGGCACAGCCTCGATGTCGCCGAGCGCGGAGCCGGCCTGCTGGAGCAGAAGCTGCGCATCCTGCGCTCCGAGCACCAGCGGCTGCTGCGCGCGGAGCGGGAAGCCGCCCGCGCCTGGCGCGACCTCCTGGCGGAGGCCGAGAGGTGGCTGCTGCGGGGGCTGCTCCTGGGCGGGGAACAGGCCCTCGACTCGGCCGCCGCGGGCATCGGCCCCGCCGAGGTCACGGTGGACTGGGCCACCTCCATGGGCGTGCACCACCCTGCGGCGGTCTCCCTGTCCGTACCGGCCCGTCCGCCCACCGCCGCCGCCCCCGCCAACACGGCCCTCGCACACGCCGAGGCGGCCTACGGCCGTGCCGTGCGCGCCGCGGCCGAGTACGCGGCGGCCCGCGCCGCCGCCCGGCTGGTGGGCGCGGAGGTCGACGGCACCCGGCACCGGGTCCGTGCCCTGCGGCGCCACTGGATCCCCCGCCTGCGGGAGGCCCTGGACCGGAGCGACCTCGCCCTGGAACAGGCCGAGCACGAGGACGGCGTCCGGCGGCGCTGGGCCGCCCGGCGATGACCGCTCCCCACGCCGGCGGTCGGGGCCCGTCACGGGACGGCGCCGGGGAAGCCCCACGGACCCGGGGGTCGCCTGGGAGCCGGTCGGCGGTCGTGGTGGCCGCTCGTCCCCGTGCGGCGGAGCGTGGCCGGGGTGAATCTGGAGGTGAGGGGTGACGGCGTCGGTGCGAAGGAGGCAGGGTGAGCGGTCTGGTGGTCGTGGGCGTGGACGGTTCGGCGTCGGGTCTCGCCGCGGTGGAGGTCGCCGCGCGGGAGGCACGGTTGCGCGGGGCCGGGCTGCGGTTGGTGCACGCGTTCGTCCGGCCCGCGACGCACGTGCCCCTGGGGCCGTCGGCGCTGGGACCGCCGGAGGGCGGGCTGCAGAACATGGTGGACCGCCTGGTGGCCGAGGCGGTCGACCGGGCGCGGGCAGCGGTGCCGGACGTCGATGTCAGTCATGTCGTGGTCACCGGTGAGCCGTTGACCGTCCTGGAGGCGCAGTCGCGTGCCGCGGAGCTGGTGGTGGTCGGCTGCCGGGGCATGGGCGGGTTCGTCGGGCTGCTGGTGGGGTCGACGGCGGTGCATCTGGCGGCGCACGGCCGGTGCCCGGTGCTGGTCGTGCGCGAGCAGCCGCCCGCCGGCGGTCCGATCGTGCTGGGCGTCGACGGCTCGGCCGCGGGGCGGGAGGCCGTCGGTTTCGCCTTCGCCGAGGCCGCGCTGCGGAACGCGCCGTTGGTGGCGCTGCACACCTGGACCACGTGGAACGCGCCGATGCCCGCCCCGCAGGATCCGTCGGTGCCGTACGCGAACCCGCCGGGAGCGCTGGCCGAGGAGGAGGAGCGGCTGCTGTCCGAGGCGCTCGCCGGACAGCGGGAGCGCCACCCGGGTGTGGTGGTGGAACACCGGGTGGTGCACGGCGGGACGCGGGAGGAGCTGATCGAGGCGAGCCGCTCCGCTCAGCTGGTGGTGGTCGGTGCGCGGGGGCGCGGTGGTTTCGCCGGGCTGCTGCTGGGCTCGGTCAGCCAGGCCCTGCTGCATCACGCGCACTGTCCGGTCGCGGTGGTGCGGGGAGCGGGAGAGCGTCGCTGAGGCGCCTGTCGCGCGCTCCGGCACCCGGCGGGGGGCGGTTCACTGGAACGCCGCGTGGATCTCGTGTTCGGTCGCGGAGTGCGAGACGAGCAGGAGCTCGTCCCCGGCCCGCAGGCGGACGTCCGGATCCGGCACGGTGGGCTGTCCGTCGCGGACGATCGTCGCGACGACCGTCCCTTCGGGCAGACTGATCTCGCCCAGGGCCCGGCCCACCGCTCTGGACCGCGGCGTGATGGCCGTTTCGATGACGTCGATGCCGGCCTTGCTGAGCCGCAGCAGGGCGACCGTGTCGGTGGCCCCGGTGGCCTCCTCGATGAGGGAGATCAGCGGCGTGGCGGCGGGTACGGCGACGTCGACGCCCCAGCGCGCGTCGAACAGCCAGGCGTTGTCGGCGTCGTTGACGCGGGCGGCCACCCGGGGCACCGAGAACCGCCGTTTGGCGAGCAGGCCGATGACGAGGTTGTCTTCGTCGTCACCGGTGGTGGCGACGACCAGGTCGGCGGTCAGCGCACCGGCGTGTTCCAGGAGGGCCGGTTCGCACGCGTCCCCGGTGACGAGCAGCACGCCCGGGACGCGGCCCCGGAGTTCGGCCACACGGTCGTCGTCGACGTCGATCAGCGTGACCTTGTTGCGGGCCGCGGAGAGCACCTGGGCGATCTGGGTGCCGAGGCGTCCCGCGCCGGCGATGAGCACGTTCACGTCCCCAGCTCCTTGTCGAGGAAGTCGCGCAGCCTGCCGAGCGCGGTGGCCGCGACGGCGAAGGTGACCAGGTCGCCGGCGTGCGCGGGCGTGCTGTGCGCGGGGATGAAGGAGCGGCCCGCGCGGGTGACCTCGACGACGCGGATCTCGCCGTCGACGTCGAACTCCGTCAGCCGCCGGCCGGCGAGGTAGTCGGGCAGATCGGAGCGGACGAGCAGGGTCTCTCCGTTGCCGAAGCTGAGTTCGGGGCTCAGGTCGCGGTGCAGCAGCATCCGGTGGATCCGCTGCACGGTCCAGCGGACGCCGGCGATGGTGGGGATGCCGAGGTCCCGGTAGAGGTCGGCGCGCCGGGGATCGTAGACGCGGGCGAGGACGATGGGCACCCGGTAGGTCTCCTTCGCCGTCCGCGCGCCGACGATGTTGCTGTTGTCGTCCGAGGTGACGGCGACGAAGGCGTCCGCGTGCTCGATCCCGGCGGCCCCGAGCACCGCGCGGCTGTAGCCGTTGCCCTCGTGGAAGCGGATGCGCGGGCTGTCGGGCAGCCGCCGGGCCGTTCGGGGGCGCCGGTCGACGACGTCCACCTCGTGCCCCTCCGCGGCGAGCAGACCGGCGAGGGTGGAGCCCACCCGTCCGCAGCCGACCACGATCACCTTCACCGCGGGCCTCCCTTCCGGCGGTCGGCGCGGCGCAGCCACCCCTTGCGGGCCTCGTCCGCGAGCAGGGGCAGGGTGCCGAGCCCGGCCAGGACCGCCCAGTCGGCGGCGTCGAGCGGGGCGGTGTTGAAGACGGCCTGCAGGGGCGGCAGATAGCTGATCGCGGCCATGAGGGCGACGCCGAAGCCGCCCGCCGCCAGCAGGGCGGGGTTGGTCGCCAGTCCCACCGACAGGATGCTCCGGCGGTCCGTGCGCACGGTGAGCGCGTTGAAGAACTGGCTGAGCACGATACCGGCCTGGACCATGGTGACCGCCTCCTGGTAGGCGAGGGTGTCCTCGGTGAAGTCGTCGAACGGGATGCCCGAGGAACCGACGTGCCAGAAGAACACGGCGCTCACACAGGCCGCCTGAACGCCGCCGAGGAACAGGATCCGCCCCACCACGGCGGCCGAGAACAGCCGCTCGTGACGGGAGCGCGGCGGGCGGTCCATCACATCGGGTTCGGGGGGCTCCGCTCCCAGGGCCAGGGCGGGCAGTACGTCGGATCCCAGATCGATCGCCAGGATCTGCACCGCGCTGATGGGCACCAGCGGGAACCCGACGAAGGTCGCCACCAGGATCGGGACCAGCTCCCCGATGTTGTGACTGAAGAGGTAGACGAGGAACTTGCGGATGTTCTGGTAGACCGCCCGTCCGAGCCGCACCGCGGCGGCGATGGACGCGAACGAGTCGTCCAGCAGCACCATCGAGGCCGCCTCCCGGGCGACGTCGGTCCCCGACGCCCCCATCGCCACGCCGATGTCCGCGTGCTTGAGCGCCGGGGCGTCGTTCGCTCCGTCCCCGGTGACCGCCACCACCTCGCCGCGCCGCTGGAAGGCGGTGACCACGCGCATCTTGTGCTCCGGGCTGACCCGGCACAGCAGCAGCTCGGACGGCTCGGCGAGGAGCGAGTCGAGCGCCTCGTCGTCCATCGCGTCGAGCCGGGCGCCCGTCACCACGACCGGGTCCGGGCGCCGTACGATCCCCACCCGGCGGGCCACGGCCTCCCCGGTCAGCGGGTGGTCGCCGGTGACCATGACGACCCGGATGCCGGCCCGGCGGCAGGCGGCGACCGCGTCGGTGACCTCCGGACGCGGCGGGTCCAGCATGCCGACCAGTCCCAGCAGGGTCAGCGCCGACTCGGCCTCCCGCTGCGCCGGGCGGGGCCCGTCCAGCGCGCGCCGCGCGACGGCCAGCACCCGCAGCCCCTGCGACGCCAGCTCGTCACCCGCCGCGGCGACCGCCGCCCGGTCCGTCCCGGTCAGCGGCCCGCGCCGCCCGTCCCACTCCACGCCGGTGCACCGCGCCAGCAGCTCTCCGGGGGCTCCTTTGACGTATGCCCGGTAGCCCGCGCCGGTCTTGTGCACCGTGGTCATCAGCTTGCGGTCCGAGTCGAAGGGGAACTCCGTCACCCGCGGCGCGGCCGCCTCCTCCGCGCCCGGGTCCAGGCCGGCCTTGGCCGCGACGACGAGCAGTGCTCCCTCCGTGGTGTCGCCGAGCACCCGCCAGTGCTCCCGGGGGCCCGCGGGCGGGACCAGCCGGGCGTTGCAGCACAGGCTCGCCACCCGCAGCAGCTCGCGCACCGGCGCGGCGTCGGCGACCTCGCCGCCCGGCTCGTACCCCACCCCGCTCACGGGGTGCGGTACGCCTCCCGCCCACACCTGGGTGACGGTCATCTCCGCCTGGGTGAGCGTCCCCGTCTTGTCCGTGCACACGACGGTGGTCGACCCGAGTGCCTCCACCGCCAGCAGCTGTTTGATCAGGGCGTGGCGGCGTGCCATCCGCCGCACCCCGATCGACAGCGACACCGAGAGGGTGGCGGGCAGCCCTTCCGGCACCAGCGCCACCATCACACCCAGCGCGAACACGAACAGGGTCACCACGGACTCCCCGGTGGGCAGCCGCACGGCGAACATCAGGGCGCCGATCGCCAGGGCGGCCCCCGCCACCCGGCGGGCCATGGAGGCGACCTGGAGCTGCAGCGGGGTCTTCTGCCGCGGGGCGGCCGCGGCCAGCCGGTAGATCCGCCCGAACTCGGTCGCCGCGCCGGAGGCGAAGACCACGGCCCGCCCGGCCCCGGCGACGACGTCGGTTCCCATGAAGACGCAGTTGCGGGCCTCCAGCGGCGGCCCCGCCGCCACCGGATCGGCGGTGCGGCCCACGGCGTTGCTCTCCCCGGTCAGCGGCGCGTTGTTCACGGCCAGCTCGTGCGCTTCGACCACCCGGCAGTCCGCCGGCACCGCGTCGCCGGCCTCCAGCACCACCACGTCTCCCGGCACCACGTCCCGGGCCGGCAGCTCCAGCCGCTCACCGCCGCGCAGCACCCGGCAGGCGTGGGGCACCATCGCCTCCAGCGCCTGGGCCGTCCGCTCCGCCGAGTACTCCTGGGCGAAACCGATCGCGGCGTTCAGCACCACGACGCCCAGGATCGCCACCGCCAGCTGCGCGGTGCCCGCGTCCCGCGGCTCCTCCAGCCCATACGCCAGGAAGGTGATCCCCGACGCGACGATCAGCACCACCGCGAAGAGGTCCGTGAACTGCGCGCCCAGCTGCCGCCACACGGCGCGGCGCCCCGCACGGGGCAGTTCGTTGGCCCCGTACTCCTCCAGCCTGGCCCGGGCCTGCGCTCCCGGCAGCCCGCGCCGTGACGTGCCCAGCGCGGCGAAGACCTCGTCGGCGGGGAGTTCCGGTACCGGAGGACGCAGACCGGCACCGGACGCGGCACCGGCTGCCTCGTCCTTCCCCCCGCCCGGCACCAGCGGTTCCGTACCGGTGTCCATCAACCGCCCCCGTACGGTGCCGGCGTCCTCGTCGCCGGCACGCCCGGCCGGGGGGTCCCGGGTGAGGATGCCACGACGGGCTCCGGGGGGACCGACGGCCGTCCCGCCGGTCCGCCGCCCGGGTCCGGGGCCGGGGCCGTCCGCCGCCTCACGTCGGGACCGTGATGACGGGGCAGCGGGCGTGGTGCAGTACTCCCTGGCTCACCGAGCCCAGCAGCATGCCCGTGAAACCTCCGCGCCCCCGGGTTCCCACGACCAGGCCCAGGGCGTGTTGCGAGGCTTCCGTCAGCACCTGCACCGGATGGCCGCGGACGACCTCGTGGTGCAGTTCCACGTCCGGGTGCGCCGCGGTGCGGCCCGCGACCGTCTCCGACAGCACGCGGCGGCCCTCCTGCAGCGCGGCGTCCTCGTCCAGCACGCCGAGGAGCGGCGGATGCCACACGTACAGCGCCCGCAGGAGCGCTCCGCGCAGGGCCGCCTCCTCGAACGCCACGTCCACCGCCGCGGCCGCGTGCTCACTGCCGTCGACGCCGACCACGACGTACGCGGGCTGCTGGGCGATGTGCTCCGGCTCCGGCACGACCACGACCGGGCAGGGAGCGTGGGCGGTGAGCGGGAGCGCCACGGAGGCGGAGGAGAACATCCCGCGCCGCTTGCTCAGGTGCCAGGAACCCACCACCACCAGGGAGGCGTTGCGCGCCTCCTCGCGCAGGACCCACGCCGGCTCTCCTTCCGCCAGCAGCGTCGACACCTCCACCGCCGGCTGCCTGGACGCCACGAAGGAGACCGCCTCCTCGAGCGTCCGATCACCCAGGCCGTGCAGCGCCCGGTTCCACTCCTCCCAGGACGGCCGCACCTCCCCCGACCGGTATCCGCCGGTCGGCGCGCCCTGGGCGTGGACGAGCCGCAGCGCCAGACCCCGTCGGTCCGCCTCGTCGGCGGCCCAGGACAGGGCCAGCCGCTTCGAGGGATCGGGATCGACGCCCACCACGATCGGCCGACGCCCGTCCGTACCGGTCATGGCACCTCCAGAGGATCCGCGCACCGTTCGTTCTCCGTCCCTCCAGCCTCGCCTCCACCGCCGGGTGCCGCCACGCCACGGCTCGCCGGGGACGCGGCCGGGCACGCGTCCGCCCGTGGGGGCGGGGCGCGCTGCCGGACGCCGGTGGCGTCGCCGCCGTCGCCTTGCCGAACCGCCCCGCGCACCCGTTCGGGGGTACCGTGGCCGGCAGACGGTCACCGTGGTCGCCGGCGTACGCGCCGGGGAGCCGGCCGGACCCCGGCCACGTCCTGTGCGCGCCGGTCACCACGCGCGCGTCCGGGCAGGGGGACGTACCCTCGGCGAGGTGACGTCATGAACGTGCTCGTCGGATACGCGACCGCCCACGGCTCCACCCGGGCGATCGCCGAAAGAGCGGCCGTCGTCCTGCGCGACGCGGGGCTGGCGGCGGAGGCCAGGCCCGTGACCGAGGTCGAGGACGCCGGCGCCTACCGGGCGTTCGTCCTCGGCAGCGCCGTGCACGGGCAGCGCTGGCTGCGACCGGCCAGGGACTTCGTACGGGACCACCTGGACGTACTCGTCCCCCGCCCGGTGTGGATCTTCAGCGTCGGGATGCCGGCCGCGCTGCGCGGACCGTGGCGGCGCATGGCTCCCCGGGAGGTGCCGGTGATCGAGAAGGACCTGCCGCCGGGCCTGGTGTACCGGAGCCACCGTCTGTTCTCCGGCGTCGTCGAGCGGGATCAGCTGCCTCCCACCGGACGCCTGCTGTTGCGCCTGGTGGGCGGACGGTTCGGCGACTTCCGCGACTGGGAGGCCGTCGACGCCTGGGCCGCCGGCATCGCCGGGGAGCTACGAGCGGGCGGCTGACGGCGCGGAGGACCGGCCGGCCGTCTCCGTACCCGCCGGCCCGCCTCCGCTGGCGCGGCGGCGCGGGTCCCGGCAGCGTGGAAGTGCCGGGAGTGACGACTGCTGAGTGAGGTGGCCATGCAATCCTCCGAGGTACCACGGGTGGTCGTGGGCGTGGACGGATCCCCTTCGTCGTACGCCGCACTGCGGTGGGCGGACCGCTACGCGCGAGGCGTCGGCGGTGCCGTGGAGGCGATCTGCGTCTGGGAGACGCCGTCCTCCAGGGGCTGGAGCGGGCCCGCGATCGATCCCGAGTTCGACCTGGAGCAGGCCGGGGAGCGTTTCGCGGGGGAACTGCACGCGGTCTTCCCCGGCGGTCCGCCCGCCGGGCTGACAAAGCACCTCGTCGAGGGCGATCCGTCGGAGGTGCTGATCCGCGCTTCGGAGGGGGCCGCGCTCCTCGTCGTGGGCCGCCGGGGGCGGGGCGGCTTCGCCCGGGCGATGCTGGGGTCGGTCAGCCAGCGCTGCGCCCAGCACGCGGCCTGCCCCGTCGTCGTGGTCCGCCGGGAGGACGATCCCGCCCACTGACCCGCCTCGGCGGAAGGCCGCGCGGCTCTCCGGCCCGGCCGCCGGTCGGGGGAGGCCGGGCGCCGACGGGCGGTTCGTCCGGGGCGTGGGCCGCCGGGCGCCCGGGTACGGCGACGGACGCCGGCCCGCCGGTGGAGCCGCCCCGGGCTCCGTGACCCCGGAGCCCGGCTGTGGGCGCGGCACCTTCGCGACGGGACGGAGGAGGCCGGCCTGTGGGTGGTCAGCCGGGACTCGCCTCCGGCTCCGGGGCCGCCGCGTCGGCGGGGGCGCCGCGGACCTCCAGCTCGATCTCCGGGGCCCGGGCCAGCGTGTTGGTCACCGTGCAGTGCGCGACCACCGCGCGCAGGGCGGGCAGCCGTCGCGGTGGCAGGGCCGGGGCCAGGACGGTCAGGGAGAGGCCGGCGACACGGGCGGGCCGGTCGTCGGCCATGCGGAACTCCGCGCGGACGGACAGACCGTCCCGGCCGACCCCGTGGCGGTCCAGGAAGCGTCCCGCGTAGTGCGCCGCGCAGGAGGCGACCGCCGCCACGAGGAGTTCCACGGGCGTGGGCGCGGTGTCCTTGCCCCCGTCGGACAGCGGCTGGTCCACCGTCAGGACGTGGCCGCGCACCCGTACCTCGAAGGAGTCACCCGCGATCGGCACCACCTCGGCCGCTCCGGGCGGTCCGGCGGGTGCCGGATCGACGGCGGCGGCCTGGAAGAGCAGCAGCCCGGCGAGGCGACGGGCCTCCTCGGCGGTGAGGGAGGCCCACAGCTCGCCCTCGTCATGGGGCGCGAAGGACGTGTCCAGCACGACGCGTCCCATGTGGGCGGGCAGTCCCCGCGGGGCGAAGCGGGTGACGTCGATGGTGCGGCCACAGCGCGTTCGGATCTTCATCTCGGCTCCCTGTCGGCTGTTTCCCCCCGCGACGGCCGGACACTTCCAGTTCACCGCCGTACCGCCGGAGATGCCCGGGGCCGAACGGCCCCTGCCGTGTCCCCTGGGTCCCGGTGACGGCGGGAGCGTCCGCCGCGGGCGGTCAGGCGTTCCCGGCGGGGGTGCCGCGACGTCCGGCCGGCCGCGATCACCACCCGCAGCGTGTGCCTGTCCCCCCGCCGGCCGGGACCGGTGGACGGCTCGGGGGTCGTGCCCCGGTCGGCCCAGGTCCGTTGGTCGGCGGGCCCGCCCGCAGCGACCCTTGACGTGGCGGCTCGTGCCCACCGGCTGTCCGCCCGTCCCTCTGCCGCCCGGGTACGGGAAGAAGCACCGAACATGAGGAGACTGCCGTCATGGAGATGCCCGTCGTGAACGAATGCTCGGTCGACGACTGTGCCTACAACCGGAACCACGTCTGTCACGCCCTGGCCATCACGGTCGGCGACGTACGGCACCCGCGGTGCGACACCTTCTTCACCTCCTCGGCCAAGGGCGGTGACCCGTCCACCACCGGCCGGGTCGGCGCCTGCAAGGTCTCCGGCTGCCGGCACAACGTCGACTTCGAATGCCGCGCCCCCGGCATCACCGTGGGCTTCCAGCAGAGCGAGGTCGACTGCCTGACGTACGCCACGGCCTAGACCCGTCGGGCTCACCGCGCAGCTCGTGGGCGGGCCTCCGGGCCTTCCCGCCGCGCACGGCCATCGGACGCCGCGGCCGGCTTCGTCCATTTCCGGGGACAGCGTTCGTCGACGGGCCGCGGAGACAGCCGGTGGTCGGCCGGCCGGTGGAGGCCGGCGAGAAACGACGGCGTCCGCCCGGCGTCCGCCTGACCCCGGATACGGCTGTCGCCACCTCGGGTGGCGGGAGTCGGAGAAGCGGGTGACGGCTCCCCGGCCTCCGGAGTGGCCTCACCCCGGTACGGAGCAGGGCCCGTACGACCGGTGACGGTCGACGGGCCCGGCGCTTGCGCGCTCAGGGTGAGGGGCCGCGGAACGGTCAGTGGCGAAAGCGGCCGGGATCACTGCTCCCGCGGTGAGCGCCGGCGTCGCGAGGACGACCGGACGCGCGGCGGCGGGCTCCGCTATTCGGCCACCACCGTGTCCGCCGGCCCCTCCGGAGCGGCCGAGCCAGTGGTCGTCACCGAAGTGCCGTCCTTCCCGTCCTGGGCGTCCAGGTCGCGCAGTACGGGCAGGAGCAGTACCACCAGGGCGACGACGCCCCAGGCCACGGCCAGGAGGGCGCCGGTCTGACGGAGGCCGAGCCAGTCGACGAGGAGGCCGGCGGCAAGGGTACCGAGAGGGATCGCCGTCAGGGAAACCGCGTTCTGGAGGCCGAGGACGCGGCCCCGGACCTCCTCCGGGATCCGCTCGGTGACGAGTACGAGGAACAGGGCGGGCAAAGGGCCCGCGCCGAAGCCGGCCAGGACGGCCGCGGCCAGCATCAGCGGGATCGGCGGAAGGAGTGCGAGGCCCACGATGCCGAGCGTGGAGGTGAGCTGGGCCGCGAGGAAAACCGTGCGACGTGACAAGCGCGCACCCACGGCGGCGTACACCCCCGCACCCGCGATCCCGCCGACGGCCAGGCAGGACATCACCAGCCCCAGGCCGCCCGGCGAGTCCTTGCCGACGAGGTACACCGGCAGGACCAGGTTCTGCAGGGGTGCGAGGACGATGATGCTGCCCGCCGACACCAGAGTGATCGCGCCCAGCAACCGGTCGCGCCGCAGCACGCCGAGTCCGCGCGTGACATCGGTCAGCAGGCTGCCACCCTCCGCGGACGGCACCGACTGCGCGCCGACGTCCTTCGACAGCGTCATCGTGACGAGTGCGGCGAGGGCGGAACACGCGGCGGTGAGCCACAGCACCGTGATCGGGTCCACGAACATGATGAGTGCGCCGGCCGCTGCGGGGCCGAGGACCACCACACCGCCGCCGATGCTCTCCCGCAGCCCGGCCAGCCGCTCCATGCCGCACCCGGTGGCGGAGGCGATATCAGCGGCCAGTGCCTCCCTCGCGGTCATCCCCGGTACGTCGCAGACCGCACCGGCGACACCGAGCACCACGAACCAGGCGACCGTCAGGCCGGTCAGCCCGTCGACCACCGGCAGTGCCGCGACGCACACGGCGGATGCCAGGTCGGCGGCCGCCGACAGCCGCCGTCGGCCGAGCCGGTCGATCAGCACGCCTCCGGCCACCGCCGACACCAGCATGGGCAGTGCGCTCGCGGCGGCGACCAGGCCGACCGCCGAGGCGTCTTTGGTCCGTAGAAGCACCAACCAGGGCAGGGCAATGGCCGCCACAGTGTTTCCGAGCAGGGACAGCCCATGGGAGAGGAGGTAGCGGATCAACATCGGGTCAGTGTCGCAGCGCGGCAAGGTGACACCCCCGGGGCCGTGGCGTGATTGCCCCGCCCCGGACGGCGTCGTTCCCGGCAGGATGCGATGTCCCGGAGCGATCGGGGGCCCGGTTTCGTCTGAAAGGGGATCCTCCGACAGGGGGGCTCAGGTGCGCCCGGCAGCGCCGAAGGCGTACCGGGAGATGTGGCCGATCCGCCCGAGCACCGGCAGCCGGGACATGACATCGGTATCGAGCCGGAGGCGGAGCCGCAGTGCGAGCGGGAGGTGGCGCAAGTCGGCGCCGGCCGCGGTCGCGTAGGCGCTGACAGACTTGACCAGGCGCAGGCCCGGTACGTCCCGCTCCAGCTCGCGCGGGTCGTCCACGCCCCATGCCAGCCGAGCGCCGGTCCGGCGGAAGAGCGTCATGGAGCGCGTGGACCGGACGGCGAACCGGGAGTAGGTGTCGAAAACCATCTCCCCGCGGGGGAAGCGCCCCACGAGGCCGCGCAGTACCCGCGGTCCCTCGTCGGCGGCGAGGTACATGGTGAGGCCTTCGGCCACCACGAGGACCGGCCGGTCGGTGGGGATCCGGTCCTGCCAGCCGGGTTCCGTGACGGACGCGGCGACGGTCTCGTGGCCGGGCCGCGGCGGGTAAAGCCGCTCGCGCAGTTCGATGACCTCCGGCTGGTCCACGTCGTACCAGCGCACTCCCGGGCCAGGGGCGATCCGCTGGACTCTGCTGTCCAGACCGCAGCCGAGGTGCAGCACGGTGGCCGAGGGCTGGGTGGAGAGGAAGCCTCTGACACACCGGTCGAAGAAGCGTGCCCGGAGCGCGACGCCCACGGCGCTGGACTGCCCCATCCCAAGGCGGCCGAAATCATAGTCCAGCCTGTCCAGGAGTTCGGTGGCCGTCGTGTCGGCGAGGAGTGGCTGGGGCGAACGGGCATCGAGTGCGCGGGCGTAGAGCGGAGCGAGCAGTGTTTCCGCTGAGCCGGTGAGTGAAACCTTCATTTTTCGCCCCGTCCGCCGGAAAAGCACGCTGTACGGCAGGCCGTGCGGCGCCCCTGACGAGGTGGCGTGGAAAAGAGATCAAGGCCGGATGGTGACTGCCGGCCCCCTTCCCCCAGGTGGCGCCGTCGGATGGAGAATACGCCGGTGGCCAGGTCGGACATGCTTCCTGCCTTTCTGTATCGGTATCTTTCGACGACGGGAGCGGTGGCGGGAAATCTCCACTGTCCGGATATACCCGATGCTTCGCGGTCGCGATGACACAGCCGCATCAGCCGGTCGCGGACTCTAGGCGACATTCCTGGTGTCCGCAAGATCGCGGAAGTCGGTTCCGGTCGACCGGACGGTTGGCGAAAAACCTCGTAGACGCACACCGGGCTTGGATTAGCGTTGTTCTGCCGGCTGGTGGATATCAGCCTCCCGTCGCCCGTGAAGCGATTCGGCGTGGCGCACTGCAAGCACTCCCGGCGATTTTTCGCCAAGATTTACTTGGGCTTGACAGAAAATTGTGCGCTCAATAAATCTGGATGGGCCGTTGCAACTCGACTCGGGGAGAGGGTTCCGTGACCAAAGCCCGAAGCGTCTCTCTTGTTTCCATGCCGTGGAACAGTGCGATACGGCCGTCGATTCAAGTGGGCATATTGCGCACGGTCGCGGAGACTGAAGGGTGGCACGTTGACGCCAATTACGCCTATCTTGATTTCTACGGGCTGGCCCGGCGAATGCTCGAATTCACCGAGGACAAGTGGGCAGAGGCCTATGAGCTTGTCTCCGAAAAGCTGTACCACTTGGCGGTCGGCGACTGGATCTTCACCTGCCGCCGTGGAGACGCCGACCGGCGTGCGGAGTACTTCGGCCAGTTACGCGCCCTGCGCGTCGACGACGCGACGATCGCCCTGATCGACTCGTTGCGGGAGGTGGCCGACCGGCATGTCGAGGAGACGGCCGCCGCTCTGCTCGCGTCCGCCCCCGACGTCATCGGCTTCACCTCGATGTTCAGCCAGAACGGTCCGACGCTCGCGGTGGCCGAGCGGCTGCGGAAGGCCGGTTACGGCGGTGTGATCGTGATGGGCGGCAGCAACTGCGAGG
>NZ_JBIAZD010000006.1:409826-437379 GCF_042898795.1 Streptomyces sp. NPDC000348 | reverse complement strand
GCCCCCACCCAAGGGTGTACGCCCTGGCCCCCCGGGGGGTCGCCCTGCGCCCGGTCCCCGCGCCCCCCCCGGGGGCGCCGGGGGGGGGGGCGCCCGGGGGCGGGGCCCCCCCCCCGGCGGGGGCGCACGCCGCCTACGACGGCCTGGGGCCCGGCCTCGGTGCCTCGCTCGGCGGGGGCCTGTCCTACCCGGCCGCGGGCCGGGCCCGGCTGGCGGCGGCCGGGGCCGGGCGGGTCGACGTGCTGTGGTGGGCCTATCCGCTGGTGGGTCCGGGGCGCGAGCGGCTGCTGGTGCTGGCCGCCGACGCGGACGGGCTGCGCGCGGACGGGGCCGGGACGTACGAACGCATCGCGCCCGGTTTCGCCCCGCACACCCACTTCCCCGGCGCCGAGGACCTCGCCCGCCGGCTCCCCGAGATCCTCCCCAGCATGAGCGTCGGCGACAGCGCCCGCATCGTCGCCCAGGTCCTGGAACTGGGTTACCCGATCCTGGAGTTCAGCCAGAACGACCGGGTGCCCGTCACCCCCGACTGGGGCGTGCCCCGGCGCGCCGAACGCCGCGAGCGGCGGGAGCGGGCCGCCCGCGCGCCGGCGTCCGGCGAGCCGGTGCCCGAGGAACTGCGGGACGAGGGCGAGGACCTGGAGTACGCCGCGGTCCGCGAGCGCCTGGAGTTCCTCAACGAGGTCAGCTCCCGGATCGGCACATCCCTCGACCTCTCCCGCACCATCGTCGAGGTCAGCAAGGCCGTCGTGCCCCGCTTCACCGACGTCGCCGGCACCTATCTGCGCGAACAGGTCGTCGCCGGTGAGGCGTTTGACGAGGGCGTGCCGGACACCACCACCCTGTGGCACCGGGTCGCTCTGGAGCACACCGACGAACCCGGCCGCTGGGACGACGTCGTGCCCGTCGGCGAGGCCATGCCCTTTCCGGCGCACACCCCGTTCTTCCAGTGCATGACCACCGGCGAACCCGTCCTCGTGCCGCGCATCGGCGAGGAGCTGGGCCACGCCATCGCCTCGCAGTTCGAGAAACGGGACATCCGGCCGCTGATCACCGGCCGCTCCATGCTGGTCGTCCCGCTGAAGGCGCGCCACGTCGTCCTCGGCTTCATGATCCTGCTGCGCCACCCGGAGCGGCAGGTCTTCAACGACATGGACCGGGTCACCGGCGCCGAACTCGCCGCCCGCGCGGGCCTCGTGCTGGACAACGCGCGCATGTACACCTACCAGGAGAACGTCGCCGAGACGCTCCAGGACAGCATGCTGCCGCACATCCCGCCGCGCATGGCGGGCTGCGACATCGCCACCCGCTATCTCCCGGGCACCCTGCTCGGGCGGATCGGCGGCGACTGGTTCGACGCGGTGAAGCTGCCCGGCGCCCGCACCGCGTTCGTCGTCGGCGACGTCATGGGGCACGGGCTGAACTCGGCCGCGATGATGGGCCAGTTGCGCACCGCCGTGCAGACCATGGCCGCGCTGGACCTGCCGCCCGCGCAACTCCTGCGCAACCTCGACGACCTCGCCCAGCGGCTCGGCGACACCTACCTCGCGACCTGCCTGTACGCCGTCCACGACCCCATCGCGGGCGAGCTGCACCTCGCCAACGCCGGACACATCCCGCCGGTCCTGGTCCGCGCCGCCGACGGGCGCAGCGAACTGCTCGACCTGCCCACCGGGGCACCCATCGGCGTCGGCGGGGTGCCCTTCGAAGCGGTGCGCGTGCCCGTGGCGCCCGGTGACCGGCTGGTGATGTGCACCGACGGACTGGTCGAGGTGCGCGGTGAGGACATCGGTGTCGGGCTGGCCACGCTGTGCGAGTCCGCCGCCCACCCGGCCGCCTCCATGGACGACGCCTGCGACACCATCATCCGCGCGCTCAACACACGCGGCGGCCGCAAGGACGACGTGGCCCTGCTGATGGCCCGGCTGGGCGGCATCGAACCCGACGACGTCGCCGAATGGCGGCTCACCCCCGAGCCGTCCGAGGTCGGCCGGGCCCGCGCGGTGGTCCGCGAACAGCTGTACGACTGGGGTCTGCCGAAGCTCGTCGACAGCGCCGAGCTGATGGTGAGCGAACTCGTCACCAACGCCGTGCTGCACTCCCACGCCCGCCCCGTCGCCCTGCGGCTGGTGCGCGGCGACACGCTGCTGTGCGAGGTGGAGGACGACGACCACGAACTGCCGACGCTGCTCAACGCGCGGCCGGCGGACGAGTCCGGGCGCGGACTGCGCGTGGTCAGCACCCTCGCCCGCCAGTGGGGCACCAGCCGGACGACGGCCGGCAAGAGCGTGTGGTTCGAACTGACGCTGCCGCGACGACGCTGAGCGCCGGTGGTACACGGCGCACTCCGCGGCGAACGAGCCGTGAAGGAATGCGCCGAGCGCTTGTCCGCGCGCCCGGGGCGCGATACACCGTACTGGCCCGTCACACGGGGCGGGTCGGCGTCGCACCCTGGGGAGTCGGGCATGAGCGTGACCAGTCGGTACCGGGAGGCCTGGGAGGGTTTCTGGAGTGAGGCGCCGGACGAGCCGGGGGCCGTGTTCTGGGACGCGGAGCCCGCCCTGACCGCAGCCCGCCATCTCGCCCTGTTCGAACCGCACCTGACCGACCCCGGCCTGCCCCTGGTGGACCTCGGCTGCGGCAACGGCACCCAGACCCGCTTCCTCGCCGACCGCTTCCCGCACGTCCTCGGCGCGGACCTGTCCGCCGCCGCCCTGGACCGCGCCCGCGGCGCCGACCCGGCCGGACGGGCGGCGTACCGGCGCCTGGACGCCGCGGACAAGACCGAGGCACAGGCCCTGCACGCCGAACTCGGCGACGCCAACGTGTACATGCGCGGTGTGCTGCACCAGTGCGAGGCCGACGACCGGCAGGCGCTGGTGGACACCGTCGCCACGGTGGCCGGCGAGCGCGGCCGGGCCTTCCTCGTCGAGCCCTCCGAGGCCGCCGGAGCGGTCCTGCGGGGCCTCGCGACCGGGCCCGGCGGCCCGCCGCCCAAACTCGCGCCGGTCCTGCGGCACGGCATAGCCCCCGGCGAGGTCGACGACGCGGCCGTGCCCGAGTTCCTGACCGCGGCCGGACTGACCGTGCTGGCGAGCGGCACCCTGCCGCTGACCACCACGGAGCGCGGCCCCGACGGCACCCGTGTCGCGCTGCCGTCCCTCTGGTTCGTCACCGGACGCGCCGCATGAGACAACGCCTGGTCAGAAGCCGTGTGCCCGTCACTGGTACGGGCCGGTGAGAGTGGTCCACAGGCTGGCCGGGATTCGGCGGGACCACGTAGCGTGTGCCGCATGAAGATCCTCATCAGCGCCGACATGGAGGGCGCCACCGGTGTCACCTGGCCGGCCGACGTGCTGCCGGGGACTCCCCAGTGGGAGCGGTGCCGGTCCATGTTCACCTCGGACGTCAACGCCGCCGTACGGGGTTTCCTCGACGGCGGCGCCGACCGGGTGCTGATCAACGAGGCCCACTGGACCATGCGCAACCTGCTGCTGGAACAGCTGGACGAGCGGGCCGAGATGCTCACCGGGCGGCACAAGTCCCTGTCCATGGTCGAGGGCGTGCAGCACGGCGACGTGGACGGCATCGCCTTCGTCGGCTACCACGCCGGCGCCGGCATGGAGGGCGTCCTCGCCCACACCTTCCTCGCCAACTCCATCACCGGGGTGTGGGTGAACGACGTACGGGCCAGCGAGGGACTGCTCAACGCGCACGTGGCCGCCGAGTACGGAGTGCCGGTGATCCTCGTCACGGGGGACGACATCGCGTGCGAGGACGCGCTCGGTTACGCGCCCGAGGCGCTGAAGGTCGCCGTCAAGGACCATGTGTCCCGGTACGCGGCCGTGTGCCGCACCCCGGCCCGGACGGCCGCCGACATCCGCGCGGCGGCCGAGGAGGCGGCCGCGCTGGCGGTGCGCCGCGAGCCCGTCGAGGGCGGGCCCTTCACCGTGGCGGTGGAGTTCGACGCCGAGCACCTGGCGATGGCCGCCACCGTCGTGCCGGGCGTGACCCGCACCGGCGAGCGGAGGATCGCGTACACCAGCGGGACCATGTACGACGGGATCCGCACCTTCAAGGCGGTCACCACGATCGCCTCGGCCGCGGTGGAGGAGCAGTATGGCTGACGAGCGGGCCCTGGACGAGGTCGTGACGTTCACGTCCGACCTGATCAGGATCGACACGACCAACCGGGGAGGGGGCGACTGCCGGGAGCGGCCCGCCGCCGAGTACGCCGCCGCGCGGCTCGCCGAGGCGGGCCTGGAGCCGGTCCTCCTGGAGCGCACCCCCGGCCGGACCAACGTGGTCGCGCGTCTGGCGGGCACCGACCCGTCGGCCGACGCGCTGCTGGTCCACGGGCACCTGGACGTCGTACCGGCCGAGGCCGCCGACTGGAGCGTGCACCCCTTCTCCGGGGAGGTCCGCGACGGGGTCGTCTGGGGGCGCGGCGCCGTCGACATGAAGAACATGGACGCGATGATCCTCGCCGTGGTGCGCGCCTGGGCCCGGCAGGGCGTGCGGCCCCGCCGCGACGTCGTCGTCGCGTTCACCGCCGACGAGGAGGCCAGCGCCGAGGACGGCTCCGGATTCCTCGCCGACCGGCACGCCCACCTCTTCGAGGGCTGTACCGAGGGCGTCAGCGAGTCGGGCGCGTTCACCTTCCACGACGGCGACGGACGGCAGCTGTACCCGATCGCGGCCGGCGAGCGCGGCACCGCCTGGATGAAGCTCACCGCGCGCGGCCGGGCGGGGCACGGCTCCAAGGTCAACCGGGAGAACGCGGTGACCCGCCTCGCCGCCGCCGTCACCCGCATCGGGGAGCACCAGTGGCCGCTGCGGCTCACCCCGACGGTGCGGGCCGCGCTCACCGAGCTCGCCGCCGTGTACGGCATCGAGACGGACCTGTCCGACGTGGACACGCTGCTGGACAAGCTCGGCACGGCCGGGAAGCTCGTCGAGGCGACCGTCCGCAACAGTGCCAACCCGACCATGCTGGACGCCGGGTACAAGATCAACGTGATCCCCGGGGAAGCCGTGGCGCACGTCGACGGCCGGTATCTGTCGGGCGCCGAGGACGAGTTCCGCGCGACCATGGACCGGCTCACCGGACCGGACGTCGACTGGGAGTTCGAGCACCACGAGGTGGCGCTCCAGGCGCCGGTGGACTCGCCGACGTTCGCCCGGATGCGGGCCGCCGTGGAGGAGTTCGCGCCCGAGGGGCACGTGGTGCCGTACTGCATGTCCGGCGGCACGGACGCCAAGCAGTTCTCCCGCCTCGGCATCACCGGCTACGGCTTCGCGCCGCTGAGGCTGCCGGAGGGCTTCGACTACCAGGCCCTCTTCCACGGGGTCGACGAGCGCGTCCCGGTCGATGCGCTCCACTTCGGTGTCCGGGTGCTCGACCGGTTCCTGCGTTCGGCCTGACCAGTGGGGGAGACAGTGCGGACCCTGGCGTACGGCGAGTGGCCCTCGCCCATCGACGCGGCCACGGCCGCGGCCCACGACGGCAGCCCCGAGTTCGTGGGTTTCGTCGGCGACGAGGTGTGGTGGACCGAGCCCCGGCCCGCCGAAGCCGGCCGGCGCGGCCTGGTGCGCCGGCACGCCGACAGCACCGAGGAGCCGGTCCTGCCCGCGCCGTGGAACGTGCGCAGCCGCGTCCACGAGTACGGCGGCCGTCCCTGGGCCGGCACCGTGCGGGACGACGGCGGCCCGCTCGTGGTGTTCGTGAACTTCGCCGACCAGCGCCTGTACCGGTACCAGCCGGGCGGTGAGCCCCGCCCGCTCACCCCCGTCTCCCCGGTCGGGCAGGGACTGCGCTGGGCCGATCCGGTGCTGCTGCCGGAGCGCGGCGAGGCGTGGTGCGTCCTGGAGGAGTTCACCGGGGACGGCCCCAGCGACGTACGCCGTGTCCTGGCCGCCGTACCGCTGGACGGCTCCGCCGCCGAGGACCGGGGCGCCGTGCGCGAACTGAGCGACGGCCGGCACCGGTTCGTGACCGGGCCGCGCCTCTCCCCGGACGGACGGCGCGCCGCCTGGATCGGCTGGGACCACCCGCGCATGCCGTGGGACGGCACCGACCTGCTCGTCGCCGACGTCGCCCCCGACGGCACCCTCCAGGGCGCCCGGACGGTCGCCGGCGGACCCGAGGAGTCCGTCGCCCAGGCCGACTGGACCCACGACGGCCGGCTGCTGTACGCGAGCGACCGCACCGGCTGGTGGAACCTCTACCGGGACGGGGAGCCGGTCTGCCCGCGCGAGGAGGAGTTCGGCGGACCGCTGTGGAAGCTGGGCCTGCGCTGGTTCGCCCCGCTGGACGACGGCCTGATCGCCGTCCTGCACGGCCGGGGCGCGTCCGCGCTCGGCGTGCTCGACCCCGAGACCCGCGAGGTCGTCGACGCCGTCGGCCCGTGGAGCGAGTTCGCGCCCACCCTCGCGGCACACGGCGAGCGGGTCGTCGCCGTCGGGGCCGGTCCGCGCAGCGCCCACGAGGTGGTGGATCTGGACACCAGGACGGGCCGGGCCCGCGTGATCGGCGCCGCGCACGAGGACGCCGTGGACCCCGCGTACTACCCCGAGCCGCGGGTCCGCACCTTCACCGGACCGGACGGCCGTGAGATCCACGCCCACGTCCACCCCCCGCACCACCCCGGGTACGCCGGCCCCGCGGACGAACCGCCCCCGTACGTGATGTGGGCGCACGGCGGCCCCACCGGCCGGGCGCCGCTCGTGCTCGACCTGGAGATCGCCTACTTCACCTCGCGCGGCATCGGCGTCGCCGAGGTCGACTACGGCGGCTCCACCGGATACGGGCGGGAGTACCGCGACCGGCTGCGCGGACAGTGGGGCGTGGTCGACGTCGAGGACTGCGCCGCCGTCGCGCTGGCCCTCGCCGACGAGGGCACCGCCGACCGGGACCGGCTCGCCGTCCGCGGCGGCAGCGCCGGCGGCTGGACCGCCGCCGCCTCGCTCACCACGACCGACGTCTACGCCTGCGGCACCATCATCTACCCGGTGCTCGACCTCACCGGCTGGGGCACGGGGGAGACCCACGACTTCGAGTCCCAGTACCTGGAGAGCCTGATCGGCCCGCGCGCCGAAGTGCCCGAGCGGTACGCGCGGCGCTCGCCCGTCGCGCACGCCGACCGGCTCTCCGTGCCCTTCCTGATGCTCCAGGGACTGGACGACCCGATCTGCCCGCCCGTCCAGTGCGAGCGGTTCCTGGCCCGGCTGGCCGGCCGGGGCGTGCCGCACGCCTACCTCACCTTCGAGGGGGAGGGGCACGGCTTCCGGCGGGCGGAGACCATGGTGCGCGCCCTGGAGGCGGAACTGTCCCTGTACGCGCAGGTGTTCGGGATGGAACCGCCCGGCGTGCCGACCCTGGGGCTGGGCACGTGAGCCCGGCCGGAGCACTGCGGCGGCCGGCCCGCCTCGCCCCCGGCGCCCGGGTGGCCGTGGTCGCGCCCAGCGGTCCGGTGCCCGAGGAGCGGCTCCGGGCCGGGCTCGACGTGCTGCGCGGCTGGGACCTCGACCCCGTGGCGGGCCGCCACGTCCTGGACCGGCACGGCACGTTCGGCTACCTCGCGGGCGGCGACGCCGACCGGGCCGCCGATCTGCAGTCCGCCTGGTGCGATCCCGCCGTCGACGCGGTGATCTGCGCACGCGGCGGCTACGGCGCACAGCGCGTGGCCGACCTGCTCGACTGGGAGGCGATGCGGGCCGCCGGGCCGAAGGTGTTCGTCGGGTTCAGCGACATCACCGCGCTGCACGAGGCGTTCGCGGTCCGGCTCGGCCTCGTCACCCTGCACGGGCCGATGGCCGCGGGCGTCGACTTCGTGAGGAGCGCGCGGGCGCAGGACCACCTCAAGGCGACCCTCCTGGCCCCCGAGACGGTCCGCACCCTGCGCTCCGACGGCACCGCGCTCGTCCCCGGGCGGGCGCGCGGGGTCACCCTCGGCGGCTGTCTCTCCCTGCTCGCCGCCGACCTCGGCACCCCGTACGCCAGACCCTCCGCGCGCGGCGGACTGCTGTGCCTGGAGGACGTGGGGGAGGAGACCTACCGGCTCGACCGCTGCCTCACCCAGCTGCTGCGGGCCGGCTGGCTGGACGGGGTCGCGGGGCTGCTGCTCGGCTCCTGGGCCCGGTGCGAGCCGTACGAGGGGGTGCGGGCGCTGCTCGCCGACCGGCTCGGCGGCCTCGGGGTGCCGGTGGCCGAGCAGTTCGGGTTCGGGCACTGCGCGGACGCGCTCACCGTCCCCTTCGGTGTCACGGCCGAACTGGACGCCGACGCGGGCACGCTGACCCTGGACGAACCGGCGCTGAGCTGACCGGCCCGCATCGCGCGCGGGCCCGTCGTAGGGTGGCGGGGTGCCGCACACCGCTTCCCGCTACCTCGCCGAAGGCCGCCGCGTGGGGCTCCGTCACTTCACTCTCGCGGACGGCGCCGAATTCACCGCCCGCGCCCGGGAGAGCAAGGACCTCCACCACCCCTGGCTGTTCCCGCCGGACAGCCAGGACGCGTACGCCGCGTACGCGGAGCGGCTGATCACGGATCCCGCCAAGGCGGGGTTCCTGGTCTGCGAGAAGGAGGCGGACGGCGCCCTCGCCGGGTTCATCAACATCCACAACATCGTCGAGGGCGGCTTCCTGTGCGGTGCGCTGGGCTACGGCGCCTTCGCGCACGCGGCCGGGCGCGGGCTGATGCACGAGGGCCTGGACCTCGTGGTGCGGTACGCCTTCGGCCCGATGCGGCTGCACCGTCTGGAGATCAACGTCCAGCCCGGCAACGCCGCCTCCATCGGCCTCGCCCGCGCCTGCGGGTTCCGCCTGGAGGGCTTCTCGCCGAAGATGCTCTTCATCGACGGTGCCTGGCGCGACCACCAACGCTGGGCGATCACCAGCGAGATGACGGCGGGTCGTTGACGCCCGGGGCCGAGGCGCGGCGCCACCGTGCGCGCGGTCGCCGGTCGCGGCGCGGAGGCCCGCGCCGCGACCGGGGCGTCAGGAGTGGCGGTCCGCGTACTCGTAGACCGCCCCGTCCGGGTGCCGGGCGATGAGGTTGCGGCCCACGGGTGTGGGCAGCGGGCCCGCGAGGATGTCGGCGCCCATCTCCGCGAGCACCCGGCGGGTCTCCTCGACGTCCTTGACCGCGAGGGTCGCGGCGACCCTGCGCAGCACGTCCAGTTCGGCCGGGGGACCGCTCATCAGCAGGAAGCAGCCGACCGCGGCGACCTGGACGCCGCCCCGCTCGAACCGGAGGGCCCTGCCGCCCGCCAGCCGCTCGTAGAAGGGGATGGCGGTCTCGATGTCGTCGACGCAGACACGCAGTGTGGAACCCAGAATCTCCATGGGGACGAGCCTAGTTGGGGACGGCTCCGGCCAGGGGCCCGGCGCGGGCGATCTCCGCCCCCCGTGCCCGCGGGCGTTACGCGCCCCCCGGTACGGGTATCCGGAGCCCATGCAGCGCTTGGAGCACGTGGAGCGTCCGGACGGGCACCTGGCCGAAGAGCTGGCACGGGTGATCCGTGAAACCGTGCGCGACGAACTGCGCGAACAGATGCGGGGACAGCGCCGCAGGGCCGCCCTGTACGCCGGATCCGGTGCCGCCGCCCTGTACGCGGGCGCGGCCGTGTCACTGGCCGTGGGCCTCGCGCTCGCCCTGGCCCTGCCGGGCTGGGCCGCCGCACTGGTCACGGCCGTGATCCTGGGCGCGCTGGCCCTCGCCCTGCGCGGCGCGGCCCGGCCCACGGCGTCCGGGGCCGTTCCCGCGCGGGCCGCCGCGCCCGGCGGCCGGTCGGCCCCCGTCCCGCCGGTTCCGCCCGCACCGCCCACCGCCGGCGTCGTACCGCCACGACCGGACTCCGACCCCGACACACCCCACCACCGCGCCTGAACGGCCGACGGGAGCCGGCGCCCCGTGGGGTGCCGGGCCGGGGGCCGGCGAGGTGTGTCCGTGCGCCGGACGGTCAGCCCACCCTGTACTCCGCGACGTCCTCCGTCCGCAGCGTCAGACCGTGACCGGGGCCCGCGGTGGGAGCGATCGTGCCGCCCGTGGGGTCCAGGGCACCGTCGAAGAGCATGTCCTCGATCCGGACGTGGTCGTGGAACCACTCCAGGTGCCGCAGGTTCGGGACGGCCGCCGCCACCGCCGCGTGGGCGTGCGGGGCGCGGTGCCCCGACACCTCCAGACCGTGGGCCTGGGCCAGCGCCGCCGCGCGCAGGAACTCGGTGAGCCCGCCGCAGCGTGTCGCGTCCACCTGGAGGCAGTCCACCGCCCCGGCCGTGATCATCCGGGCGAAGTACGGCAGGTCGAACCCGTGCTCCCCGGCGGTCACGTCGCTCACCACGGCGTCCCGCACCAGCCGCAGCCCGGTCAGGTCGTCCGAGGAGACCGGCTCCTCGAACCAGCCCACCCCCTGCTCGGCGAGGGCGTGACCGACCCGCACCGCCTGCTTGCGGTTGTACGCCCCGTGGGCGTCGACGTAGAGCTCGGCGCGCTCGCCGACGACGTGCCGGGCGGCCCGCACCCGGTGCAGGTCACGGGGCACCTCCCGGCCCCAACCCTCCCCGATCATGATCTTCACGCGCGGGATGTGCTGCCCGTGCACCCACCCGTTGAGCTGTGCCGCCATGTGCGTGTCGTGGTACCGCGTGAAGCCGCCGCTGCCGTACACCGGCACCCGCTCCCGGCACGCCCCCAGCAGCCGCACCAGCGGAAGCTCCAGCAGCCGCGCCTTGAGGTCCCACAGCGCGATGTCCAGCGCCGAGATCGCGCAGGCCGCGATGCCCGGCCGGCCGGCGTCGCGGACCGAGCGGCACATCGCGTCGTGCACGGCCGGGACGTCCAGCGCGCTCATGCCCTCCACGAGCGGTGCGAGGTGTGCGTCCAGGAAGCCGCCGACCGCCGGCGGACCGTAGGTCCACCCGGTGCCGGTCGCGCCGCCCGCCGGCACCTCGGCGATCACCACCGTCGTGGAGTCCCGGGCCGGCGTGCCGTCCGCCTCCGGGACGTCGGTCGGCACGGTGTAGACGGAGACACCGGGCCGGTGCAGTTCCATGGTCCCGTCCTCCGCCCGGCTCAGCCGGCCTGCTGGAGCTGCGGCAGCACCTTGGTGCGGTAGAAGTCGAAGAAGCCGCGCAGGTCGGGGCCGATCTGGTTGACGTAGATCCGGTCGAAACCCGCCTCGGCGAACTGCCGCAGCTCGGCGACGTGCTCGTCCACGTCGTCGCCGCACACCCGGTTCTCCCGCACCATGTCCTCGGTGACCAGGGTCTGCGCCTGCTCGAAGTGCTTCGGCGACGGCAGCACCTGACCCAGTTCGCCGGGCAGCTGCTCGTTCGCCCAGAGCCGGTGCACGGTGCGCACGCACGCGTCGCGGTCGGTGCCGTAGCAGACCTTGGTGCCGCCGCTGACCGGCTTCCCGCCGCCCCCGCCCTTGCGGTACTGCTCCACCATCGAGGCGTCCGGCATCATCGTGATGTAGCCGTCGCCGACCCGGGCGGCGAGCTTGGTCGCCGCCGGGCCGAAGCCCGAGATGTCGATCGGTATGGGCGCGTCCGGCAGGGTGTACAGGCGGGCGTTCTCCACCGTGTAGTGCGTGCCGTGGTGGTTGACCTCCTCGCCGGTGAACAGCCGGCGCATCACCTGGATCGACTCCTCCAGCATCTCCAGCCGTACGTGCGCGGGCGGCCAGGCGCCCCCGAGGATGTGCTCGTTCAGCGCCTCGCCCGTGCCCACGCCCAGCCGGAACTCCCCCGGTGACATCACCGCGGCCGTGGCCGCCGCCTGCGCCACCACCGCCGGGTGCGTCCGCACGGTCGGACAGGTCACCGCCGTCCCCACCGGCAGCGACACCGCCTCCGACAGTGCGCCGATCACCGACCACACGAAGGGGCTCTGTCCCTGTTCGTCGTTCCACGGGTGGTAGTGGTCCGAGATCCACAGGGCCTGGAATCCGGCCTGCTCGGCCATCCGCGCCTGCTCGATCAGCTCGGCGGGACCGTACTGCTCGCACGAGAGGAAGTAACCGTACTCGGGCATGGGGGGTGCCTCCGCGACGTGGGCGGTTCGGGTCCCGGTCCGGGTACCCGGGGGGCCGGGCGGAAACCGGCCGGACGTTTGGCGGCCCCCGGCCGGGGGGACGCGGAAGTCTCCCGACGTCCGCGACAGCGCCGGAGGCGAATCGTGAGTCGACCCCGCACAGTGATCGTCGGTGCCGGCTTCGCCGGATACCGCACGGCCCGGACCCTTTCCCGGCTGGCCCGTGGGCGCGCCGAGATCGTCCTGCTCAATCCCACCGACTACTTCCTGTACCTCCCCCTGCTGCCCCAGGTCGCCGCCGGCGTCCTGGAACCGCGCCGGGCCACCGTCTCCCTCTCCGGCACGCTGCCGCACGTGAAGCTGGTGCTGGGGGAGTCCGACCGGATCGACCTCGACGCGCGGCAGGTCCACTACACCGGGCCGGAGGGCGAGGGCGGCACCCTCGAGTACGACCGGCTGGTCCTCGCGGCCGGCAGCGTCAACAAGCTGCTGCCGATCCCCGGTGTCGCCGAGCACGCCCACGGCTTCCGCGGCCTGCCCGAGGCGCTGTACCTGCGTGACCACGTGACCCGGCAGGTGGAGCTCGCCGCCGCCACCGACGACCCCAAGCGGTGCGCCGCCCGCTGCACGTTCGTCGTGGTCGGCGCCGGCTACACCGGCACGGAAGTCGCCGCGCACGGGCAGCTGTTCACCGACTCGCAGGTCGCCAGGCACCCGATGCGGACCGGGATGCGGCCGCGCTGGATGCTGCTGGACATCGCCGACCGGGTCCTGCCCGAGCTGGACGAACGGCTCTCCCGCACGGCCGACACCGTGCTGCGGGAACGGGGCGTGGACGTGCGGATGGGCACCTCCGTGAAGGAGGCCACGCACGAGGGAGTGCTGCTGACCGACGGGGAGTTCGTCGACACCCGCACCCTGGTGTGGTGCGTGGGCGTACGCCCCGACCCGCTCGCCGAGTCCCTCGGGCTGCCCATGGAGCGCGGTCGGCTGCTCGTCGACCCGTACCTGCGGGTGCCGGGCCGGCCCGAGGTGTTCGCCTGCGGGGACGCCGCCGCGGTGCCCGATCTGGAGAAGCCCGGCTCGTACACCCCGATGACCGCGCAGCACGCCTGGCGGCAGGGCAAGGTGTGCGCGCACAACGTCGCCGCGTCGTTCGGTGACGGCGAGCGGCGCGCCTACCGGCACAAGGACATGGGGTTCGTGGTGGACCTGGGTGGCGTCAAGGCCGCCGCCAACCCGCTCGGCGTGAACCTGTCCGGGGTGGCGGCGGGGGCGGTCACCCGCGGCTACCACCTCGCGGCGATGCCGGGAAACCGGGTCCGGGTGGCCGCCGACTGGCTCCTCGACGCCGTACTGCCGCGCCAGGCGGTCCAGTTGGGGCTCGTACGGTCCTGGTCGGTGCCGCTGGACACGTCGTCGCCGGAGCTGGCGCGGGTGCCGGGCAAGCAGGGGCGGGGACAGTCCTCCGGGGACGGGACACAGCCCCCGGCGGGGAACCGGGCCGGTGGAGGGTCCGCCGAGGACCGGCCGGGTGCCGAGCCGGCGAAGGGCCGGCCCGGCGGTGAGCCCGCGAAGAACCAGCCCGGTGGCGAACCGGCGAAGGGCCGGCCCGGTGGTGAACCGGCGAAGGGCCAGCCCGGCGGTGAACCGGCCAGGAACCAGCCCGGTGGTGAGCCCGCGAAGGGCCGGCCCGGTGGTGAGCCCGCGAAGGGCGGGCCCGCCGTCGCCCCGCCCCCCGATCAGCCGCCGCCCGGTCCCGACGTCGCGCCCGGCCCCGTCAAACGCACCGACCGCCCCACCGAAGGAGACTCATGAACACCGGTGAACTCGTCGAGCTCGGACAGCAGTTGCGGGTGGACAGTGTCCGCGCCGCGGCCGCCGCGGGCTCCGGGCACCCCACGTCCTCGATGTCCGCGGCCGACCTGACGGCCGTGCTGTTCGCCCGCCACTTCCGCTACGACTTCGAGCGCCCCGACCACCCGGGCAACGACCGCTTCGTCCTCTCCAAGGGCCACGCCTCGCCCCTGATGTACGCCGTCTACAAGGCGGCCGGCGCCATCGACGACGAGGAACTGCTCACCTTCCGCAAGAGCGGCAGCCGCCTCGAAGGGCACCCCACCCCCCGTCGGCTGCCCTGGGTCGAGACGGCCACCGGCTCCCTCGGCCAGGGCCTCCCCGTCGGCGTCGGCATTGCGCTGGCCGGGAAGCGGCTGGACCACGCCGACCACCGCGTGTGGGTGCTGTGCGGCGACAGCGAACTGGCCGAGGGCTCGGTCTGGGAGGCCGCCGAGCACGCCGCCCACGAGCACCTGGACAACCTCACGGCGATCGTGGACGTCAACCGGCTCGGCCAGCGCGGCCCCACCCGGCACGGCCACGACCTCGACGCCTACGCCCGCCGCTTCCAGGCCTTCGGCTGGCACACCGTCGAAGTGGACGGCCACGACGTGGACGCCGTCGACCGCGCCTACGGTGAGGCCCTGTCCACCAGGGGCCAGCCCACCGCGATCCTCGCCCGCACTCTCAAGGGCAAGGGCGTCGAGGCGGTCCAGGACCGCGAGGGCCTGCACGGCAAGCCGCTGCCCGAGGCCGAGGAGGCGATCGCCGAACTCGGCGGCCCCCGCGACCTGCGCATCCGGGTGGAGCGGCCGCCCGCCGAGGGGGCACCGCCCGCCCGGCACACCGGCCGGCCCGAACTGCCCCGCTGGGACAAGGGCGAGGAGGTGGCCACCCGGAACGCCTTCGGCGAGGCGCTGACCGCCCTCGGCGCCGCGCGCGGCGACGTCGTCACCCTCGACGGGGAGGTCGGCGACTCCACCCGCGCGGAGGCGTTCGCCAAGGAACACCCCGAGCGCTACTTCGAGTGCTACATCGCCGAGCAGCAGATGGTCGCCACGGCGGTCGGCGTCGCGGCGCGCGGCTGGACCCCGTACGCCGTCACCTTCGCGGCCTTCCTCACCCGCGCCCACGACTTCATCCGCATGGCGTCGGTCAGCGGCTCCGGGATCAACCTCGTCGGCTCGCACGCGGGCGTCGCCATCGGCCAGGACGGTCCCAGCCAGATGGGCCTGGAGGACCTGGCGATGATGCGGGCGGTGCACGGCTCGACCGTGCTGTACCCGTGCGACGCCAACCAGACCGCGCGGCTGGTCGCCGCGACGGCCGACCTCGACGGCATCCGCTACCTGCGCACCTCGCGCGGTGCGAGCCCGGTGATCTACGGCCCCGACGAGGAGTTCCCCGTCGGCGGCAGCAAGGTGCTGCGCTCCTCCGGCCACGACCGGCTCACCCTCGTCGCGGCGGGCGTCACCGTGTCCGAGGCACTGGCCGCCGCGGAGGCCCTGGAGGACGAGGGCATCGCCGTGCGGGTGATCGACCTGTACTCGGTGAAGCCGGTCGACCGGGAGACGCTGCGCACGGCCGCCGAGGAGACCGGCTGCCTGATGACGGTGGAGGACCACCACCCGGAGGGCGGCCTCGGGGACGCGGTCGCGGAGGCCTTCGCCGACGGGAGCCCCGTACCGCGCCTGGTGCGGCTGGCCGTGCGCGACATGCCGGGTTCGGCCTCCCCGGACGAGCAGCTGCGCACCGCCGGGATCGACGCCGAGTCGATCGCGGCGGCCGGCCGGCTGCTGGTGGGGGAGGCGATCGTGTCGTGAGCGACGACGGCGCGCGCACCGTACGGGCGGGCCGTCGCCGGGTGGAGATCCACCGGCCGGGGAAGGTGCTCTTCCCCGGCGGCGGGGACACCGGGGAGTACACCAAGGGCGACCTCGTCGACTACCACCGGGCCGTCGCCCCGTTCATGCTGCCGCACCTGAGGGGCCGCCCGCTGATGCTGGACCGGCGCCCGGACGGCATCGACGGCCCGGCGTTCATGCAGAAGAACACCCCGGACGGCTACCCGGACTGGATCACCCGGGCCGAGGTCGCCAAGGAGGGCGGCACCGTCACGCACACCGTGTGCGACGACACCGCCACCCTCCTCTACCTCGTCGACCAGGCCGGCATCACCCTGCACCGCTGGCTGTCCCGCGCCGACCGGATCGACCGGCCGGACCGGCTGGTCTTCGACCTCGACCCCTCCGGCGACGACTTCGGGACGGTACGGGAGGCGGCGCGGCTGCTGGGGGAGCTGCTGGACGAGCTGGACCTGCCCTCGGCGCTCATGACCACCGGCTCCCGGGGCCTGCACGTGATCGTGCCGCTCTCCGGCGACCACGCCTTCGACGACGTGCGCGCCTTCGCCCGAGAGGTCGCCGACACCCTCGCCGCCGCCCACCCCGACCGGCTCACCACCGCCGCCCGCAAGAAGGACCGCGGCGACCGGCTCTACCTCGACGTGCAGCGCAACGCCTACGCGCAGACCGCGGTCGCCCCCTGCACCGTCCGGGCCCTGCCCGGGGCCCCCGTCGCCACACCCGTCTCCTGGGACCAGCTGGACGATCCGGGCCTGCACGCCCGCCGCTGGACCGTCGCCGACGCCGTCGAGCAGGTGCGCACCGACCCGTGGTCGGACCTGCCGCGCCGGGGACGGGCCCTGGGTCCCGCCCGCCGCCGGCTGGCCGCCCTGCGGGACTGAGGAACGGCGCCGGCACCCCTCCCACCGGGCGCGATGCCCGGCCGTGGAGATCGACCGAGGGCATGGAGGTTTGGCGAACACGCCTGCGGCCACACGGAGGAGGAGGTGGCCATGACGAACACGAAGAACACCGAAGAGTCACAAGGTTCACAGGAAAACCAGGACTCACAGGAAACCCGCGACTCGACGAGCAACAACAGAAGCACCAAGCGGCCGAGCCCGATGGAGGTGCTGCGCCAGGCGCGCGGCCAGCTCGCGGAGCTCACCGGGATGGAAGCCGAGTCCGTGTCGTCCTTCGAGCAGACGGAGGAGGGCTGGGCGCTGGAGGTCGAGGTCCTCGAACTCGAGCGGGTGCCCGACACGATGAGCCTGATGGCGAGTTACCAGGTCGAGCTGGATCCCGACGGTCAGCTCACCGGGTACCGGCGCGTCCGCCGCTACGAGCGCGGACGGGCCGACGCGCGCAGGTCCGGCGGCCACTAGGCCGCCCGGCCGGACCCACACCCACAGACAGCAAGGAGGGACAGTCGGAATGACAGTCGTACCGGCACAGCAGACCGGTGGTGGAGGCGGCAGCAGCGGCCTCTACGACGTGCTCGAGCTCGTTCTGGACAGGGGGCTCGTCATCGACGCCTTCGTGCGCGTGTCCCTGGTCGGAATCGAGATCCTCAAGATCGACGTCCGGGTCGTGGTCGCCAGCGTCGACACCTATCTCCGCTTCGCCGAGGCGTGCAACCGCCTCGACCTGGAGGCCGGGCCCCGCAAGAGCCCGGGTCTGCCCGAGATCGTCGGGGAGGTCACCGAGTCCGGCGCCCGCGGCAAGTCCAAGGGGGCGCTGTCCGGTGCCGCGGAGACCATCTCCGACGCCTTCAAGCAGGCGCGTGAGGGCGGATCCGAGCGTGAGACCGAGTCGCGTCCGCGGGCCCGCAAGAGCACTGCCGCCCGCCGGAAGGAGGAGCAGGAGTGAGCACCTACGTCTACGGCATCACGGCGGCGTCGCACCCGTCACTGCCCGAGGGCATGGGTGGCGTCGGTGACCCGCCGAACCCGGTGCGCATCCTGCGGGAGGGCGAGCTGGCGGCCGTGGTCAGCGACGCGCCCGAGGGGCTGCGGCCCAAGCGCAGGGAGCTGCTCGCCCACCAGAACGTGCTCAGCGAGATCGGTGCGGCCGGCTGCGTGCTGCCCATGCGCTTCGGGAGCGTCGCCCCGGACGACGGCTCCGTCACCGGTGTGCTCGCCGAGCGCGCCGAACACTACCTGGAGCGGCTGCACGCCCTGGACGACCGGGTCGAGTACAACGTCAAGGCCAACCACGTGGAAGAAGCCGTACTGCACCACGTGATGGCCGGAAACCCGGAGATCCGCGCCCTCGCGGAGGCCAACCGGCAGTCCGGCGGCGGCAGTTACGAGGACAAGATCCGGCTCGGCGAGATGGTGGCCGCGGCGGTCAAGGCCAAGGAGTCCGAGGACGGCACGGCGCTGGAGCAGGCGCTGGAAAGGGCGGCCGACGCCGTGAGCGTGGGCCCCGAGTCCACGGGCTGGCTCGCCAACGTCTCCTACCTGGTGAAGCGGGAGACGGCGGAGGACTTCCTGGCCGCGGTGGAGCGGGTCCGCAAGGACATGCCCCACCTCGAGGTGCGCCTGAACGGTCCGCTGCCGCCCTACAGCTTCGTCGAGCCCGGCCCGGCCGAGCCGGCGGGCACCGCGGCCGGTGGAGCGGACACCGGAGCGGGGTGACGACATGGGCCTGATCTCGGAGGTGCTGCTGCTGCCGTTCGCTCCGGTACGCGGCAGCGGCTGGGCCATCAGGCAGGTGGTGAAGGAAGCGGAACGCATCTACTACGACCCCGCCACGATACGCGCCGAACTGGCCCGGCTGGAGGAGCAGCTGGAAGCCGGAGAGATCAGCGAGGAGGAGTTCGACCGGCAGGAGGACGAACTCCTCGACCGGCTGGAGACCGCAACGCGCACCGGCGCGGGGGATGGGACGGCAGGACAGTGAATCGAACGGGACTGGGCCTCGCGATCGGGGCCGGATACCTCCTCGGACGGACCAAGAAGCTGAAGATGGCGCTTGCCGTCGGAGGCATGGTGGCGGGCAAGAAGCTGAACCTCAGCCCGCGCATGGTCACGGACCTGGTGTCGCAGCAGCTGCGGAACAATCCCCAGTTCAAGGAACTCGGCGACCAGCTGCGCGGTGACATGCGCGGCGTCGGCAAGGCCGCCTCCGGCGCGCTGGTCGAGCGGCAGCTCGACTCCCTCGCCGACCGGCTGCACGGCCGTACCGCCGGAATGCGGGACCGGCTGGCGGGCGGCGGTGCGAAGGACGACGCCGGGGCGGAACACGCCGAGGACGCGGAGGCGGAGGACCGGGAGCCGCCGGACGAGGACGAGCCGTCCTCCGAGCGGCCGGCCGGGAAGGAGGCTGCCAGGAAGGCGCCGGGCAGGAAGGCGCCGGGCAAGAAGGCCGCCCCCGTGAAGAAGGCGGCGGCGAAGAAGACGGCGCCCGCGAAGAAGACGGCCGCGAAGAAGACCGCCGCCGCGGCCCGCGGGGCCCGCTCCCGCACCACGAAGGGAGGCGGTGAGGGATGACCGAGACCCTCGGACGGGCCGGCTCCGCCGCACGGGACGGCGTGAGCGGGGCCGGGAAGAACCCGCTCGCCGACGTGGCCCACAGCGAGGCCGCCGACCGGCTCAAGGCGGAGCTGCAGGACTACCTCGCGGCCCAGGCCACCCGGATGCTGACCGGCCTCGGCCACAAGCTCGGCGAGACCACGAACAAGCTCAACGACATCGCCGAGGGCAAGAGCCCGGGCTTCGCCAAGCTCGCCCTCGAGGGCGGCCGGAAGATCGCCGAGGGCAAGAGCCCCCTGCGCACCGCCGTCGAGCTCGGCGCCTCGCGGGCCAAGGACAGCGTGATGGGCAAGCTCAAGGGACTGGGCGGCGGCAAGGGCAAGCGCAAGCGCTCGTCGGGCAACAAGCCCACCGTCATCATGGAGTACATCGACGTCGGGGTCCCGCTGCGCACCGCCTACGACCAGTGGACGCAGTACCAGGACTTCAGCACCTTCGCCAAGGGCGTCAAGAGCGCCAGCAAGGCCGACGACACCACGTCGGACTGGCAGGCGAAGATCTGGTGGTCCAACCGCAGCTGGAAGGCGAAGACCACCGAGCAGGTCCCCGACGACCGCATCGCCTGGTCCTCGGAGGGCGCCAAGGGCACGACGCGGGGCGTCGTCTCCTTCCACCGCCTCGCCGACAGCCTCACCCGGGTCCTGCTGGTCATCGAGTACTACCCCTCGGGGTTCTTCGAGAAGACGGGCAACATCTGGCGTGCCCAGGGCCGCCGTGCCCGGCTGGACCTGAAGAACTTCGCCCGCTTCATCACCCTCAAGGGCGAGGCCGAGGACAGCTGGCGGGGCGAGATCCGCGACGGCGAGGTGGTGCGCAGCCACGAGGACGCCCTCGCCGAGGAGGAGCAGGAGGGCACCTCCGAGGAGGAGAACGAGGAGGAACCCGAAGAGGGGACCGAGGAGGAGCCCGAAGAGGGGACCGAGGAGGACGACGAGGCCCCTTCGGACGAGTACGACGAGGAGTCCGAGGGCGAGTACGAGGACGAAGCCGGCACGGAACCCGAGGAGGAGTACGAGCCGGAGGCCGAGGAGTCCGAGGAGGAGTACGAGCCCGAGGACGAGGAGGAGCCCGAGGGCGAAGAGGCCGAGGAGTCCGAGGACGCCTACGAGGAGGACGAGTACCCGGAGGACGAGTACGAGGACGAGGCCGAGGCCGAGGCCGAGCCCGAGGACGAGCGGTCTGAGAGCCGGAGCCGCCGATGACGACCCCCAGCCGCCTGCCCGAGCCGTACGGCCAGGGCAGCGGCGCCAATCTCGCCGACATCCTGGAAAGGGTGCTCGACAAGGGTGTCGTGATCGCGGGTGACATCCGCATCAACCTGCTGGACATCGAGCTCCTCACCATCAAGCTGCGGCTCGTCGTCGCCTCCGTCGACAAGGCGAAGGAGATGGGGATCGACTGGTGGGAGTCCGACCCGGCGCTGTCCTCGCGCGCCCGGCGCGACGAACTGGCCAGGGAGAACGCGGAGCTGCGCGAACGGCTGGCCCGGCTGGAGGAACTGGGACTGGAGCCCCGCCGCGCACAGGAGGAGAGCCCGTGACCGGACTGCGGTACGTCTACGCGGTCTGCCGTCCCTACGGCACGCCGCTCCAGGCACAGCTGACCGGAGTCGGGGGTGATCCGCCCCGGCTGCTGTCCCACCACGGCCTGGTGGCCGTCGTCAGCCACGTGCCCGAGGCGGACTTCGCGGAGGAACCGCTGCGCGCGCACCTGGAGGACCTCGACTGGCTGACCGGGGTCGCCCGCGCCCACCAGGGGGTGATCGACGCGCTCACCACCGTCACCACCCCGCTGCCGCTGCGGCTCGGCACCGTGTTCCGCGACGACAGCGGGGTACGGACCATGATGGAGGCGCGTGAGGAGAGCTTCCTGCGCACCCTGGACCGGCTGGAGGGCCGGGTCGAGTGGGGCGTCAAGGTGTACGTCGAGTCGGACCGGGCGCCACAGGCCCCCGCCGCGGCCGCGCCGAAACCGACGTCCGGCCGGGACTACCTGCGACAGCGGCGGATGCAGACGAAATCGCAGGACGACCTGTGGCAGCGGGCCGAGACCTTCGCGACCCGGCTGCACGAGACCCTTTCCGGGGCCGCCGAGGACTCCAGGCTGCACGCACCGCAGAATCCCGCGCTCTCCGGCGCCTCCGGGCGCAACGTGCTCAACGCCGCCTACCTCGTGCCCCGGGTGACATCCGAGGAATTCGTGGAAAAGGTGGACCGGACGAAGGACGACGTGCCCGGAATACGCGTCGAACTCACCGGCCCCTGGGCGGCCTATTCGTTCGCCGGTGAGGACATCGACGAGAAGGAGGGTCCGTGACCGTCGTCGAACGCCGCGAAATAGCCCTGGTGGACCTGCTCGACCGGCTCCTGGCCGGCGGGGTCGTCATCAAGGGCGACATCACGCTGCGCATCGCGGACGTCGACCTGGTCCGGATCGACCTCAACGCGCTCATCAGCTCCGTGAACGCGCGGGTCCCCTCCCCCTTCGAGGAGTCGCGGTGACGGCCGGGCCGGGCGAGCGGCACGCCGAGCCGCACGACGGCCGGCGCAGGAGCCTGGACCTGGAGCCGGACACGGTCGAACGCGACCTGATCAAGCTGGTGCTCACCGTCGTGGAACTGCTGCGCCAGCTCATGGAACGGCAGGCGGTGCGCCGGTTCGACGAGGGGGACCTGACCGAGGAGCAGGAGGAGCGGGTCGGGCTCACCCTCATGCTGCTCGAGGACCGCATGGCGGAACTGCGCAACCGCTACGGACTGCGGCCCGAGGACCTGAACCTGGACCTCGGGCCGCTCGGACCGCTGCTTCCCCGGGACTGACCCCGGGCGACGTCCCCGGGACCGGGTCCCGGGGATCTCCCGTCACCTCACCACCGGTACCAGCGGCCCCCTGCTCCCGCCCGCCGACGCGCCGCGCATGAAGAATCCCAGCAGCCACACGACCAGGACCGCCAGGGCGATCGACCAGAGAACCTTCACCGCGAATCCGGCGCCGAAAAGGATCAGCACCAGCAGCAGCACGAGAAGAACGGGAACCATGATGTCGATCTCCTGACATCCTGATGGCCCGAAAAGCGCGGTTCAGGCCTCCTTGCGGCAGAGGATCTCCCCGTGCAGCACACCGAACCAGCCGTCCTCCCGGCCGCCCCATTCCCGCCACGCCCCGGCCACGTCCCGCAACTGCTGCCGGGTGGCGTGGCCGCCGTCCACGGCCCGCTCGGCATAGGCCGACGCCACCGTGCGGTCCGCCCACAGGCCACTCCACCAGGCCCGCTCCTCGGCGGTCGAGAAGGTCCAGGTGCCCGAGGTCGCCGTGACGTCCGTGAAGCCCGCGGCGAGCGCCCAGGACTTCAGCCGCCGCCCGGCGTCCGGCTCGCCCCCGTTGGCCCGGGCCACCCGCCGGTAGAGGTCCAGCCAGTCGTCCATGCCCGGTGACGGGGGATACCAGGTCATCGCCGCGTAGTCGGAGTCCCGGACGGCGACGAACCCGCCCGGTCTGGTCACCCGCCGCATCTCCCGCAACGCCCGCACCGGATCGCCCACGTGCTGGAGCACCTGATGGGCGTGGACCACGCAGAACGTGTCGTCCGGGAAGTCCAGCGCGTGCACGTCCCCCACCGTGAAGCCGGTGTTCGTCAGCCCCCGCTCGCCGGCCACCGCCCGGGCCCGCTCCAGGATCCCCGGCTCCCGGTCGAGTCCGGTGACGTGCCCGTCGGGCACCCGTTCCGCCAGGTCGGCGGTGATGGTGCCGGGCCCGCACCCGATGTCCAGGATCCGCATGTGGGGCCTGAGGGCCCCCAGGAGGTACGCCGCCGAGTTCTCGGCGGTCCGCCAGGTGTGCGACCGCAGCACCGACTCGTGGTGGCCGTGTGTGTAGACGGCGGTCTCCCGCGCTTCCGGCATGACGAACCCACCCCTTTTACTTTCGTAGGAGGGCACTCACGCTACGCCCGTCGGCCGCATGGTGAGACCAGCGTTTCATATTCTGGTACGCCCCTGTCGAAAACCTTTTGCCACCTGCGCCGACGACCCCGCACAATCACCACCATGGGTCATCTGGAAGCCGCGCACCTCGAGCACCACCTCCCCGACGGAAGGACGCTGCTGGGCGATGTGTCCTTCCGGGTGGGGGAGGGGGCCGTGGTGGCCCTCGTCGGGCCCAACGGCGCGGGCAAGACCACCCTGCTGCGCCTTCTCGCCGGCGAGCTGAAGCCGCACGGCGGCTCCGTCACCGTCACCGGCGGCCTCGGCGTCATGCGCCAGTTCGTCGGCTCCGTACGGGACGCGACGACCGTGCGCGACCTGCTGGTGTCCGTGGCGCAGCCCAGGATCCGCGAGGCCGCCCGCGCCGTCGACGCCGCCGAACACGCGATCATGGCGGTCGACGACGAAGCCGCCCAGCTCGCCTACGCGCAGGCCCTCGCGGACTGGGCCGAGGCACGCGGGTACGAGGCCGAGACGCTGTGGGACATCTGCACCACCGCCGCGCTGGGCGTGCCCTACGAGAAGGCGCAGTGGCGCGAGGTCCGCACCCTCTCCGGAGGCGAACAGAAGCGTCTGGTGCTGGAGGCGCTGCTGCGCGGCACCGACGAGGTGCTGCTGCTCGACGAGCCGGACAACTACCTCGACGTGCCCGGCAAGCGCTGGCTGGAGGAACGGCTCGCCGAGACCCGCAAGACCGTCCTCTTCGTCTCCCACGACCGCGAACTCCTCGCCCGTGCCGCCCAGAAGGTCGTCTCCCTGGAACCGGGCCCCGCGGGCGCCGACGCATGGGTGCACGGCGGCGGCTTCGCCACCTTCCACCAGGCCCGGCGGGAGCGCTTCGCCCGCTTCGAGGAACTGCGCCGCCGCTGGGACGAGAAGCACGCCCAGCTGAAGAAGCTGGTCCTGACGCTGCGCCAGGCCGCCGAGAACAGCCCGGACATGGCGTCCCGCTACCGCGCCGCCCAGACCAGGCTGCGCAAGTTCGAGGAGGCCGGACCCCCGCCGGAGCCCCCGCGCGAGCAGGACATCAGGATGCGCCTCAGGGGCGGCCGTACCGGGGTGCGCGCCGTCACCTGCGAGCGGCTCGAGCTCACCGGCCTGATGAAACCCTTCGACCTGGAGGTCTTCTACGGCGAACGGGTCGCCGTGCTCGGCTCCAACGGCTCCGGCAAGTCCCACTTCCTGCGCCTGCTCGCCGGCGAGGGCGTGGCCCACACCGGGAACTGGAAACTCGGCGCGCGCGTGCTGCCCGGACACTTCGCGCAGACCCACGCCCGCCCCGAACTGCTGGGCCGCACCCTCCTGGACATCCTGTGGGCCGAGCACTCCCAGGACCGGGGCGCCGCCATGTCACGCCTGCGCCGGTACGAACTGACCCAGCAGGCCGAGCAGACCTTCGACCGCCTCTCCGGCGGCCAGCAGGCCCGCTTCCAGATCCTGCTCCTGGAACTCCAGGGCGTCACGGCCCTGCTCCTCGACGAGCCCACCGACAACCTCGACCTGGAATCGGCCGAAGCCCTCCAGGAAGGCCTGGAGGGCTTCGAGGGCACGGTCCTCGCCGTCACCCACGACCGCTGGTTCGCCCGCTCCTTCGACCGCTTCCTGGTCTTCGGCGGCGACGGCCACGTCAGGGAGACCCCCGAGCCGGTCTGGGACGAACGCCGGGTGGAACGGGCGCGCTAGGACGCGGCCGGGGGTCACTTCCAGCGCAGCAGCGCGCCCAGTCCGCCGGCCGGCGCGTCGTCCCGCGCGCCCGGCGCCGCGGCCACCGAGAGCGCGGGCGCGTCCGTCGCCACCGCCGACCGGATCAGCGCGTCGTCCGCCCGCGCCGACCAGGAGTTCTGCTCGCCGAGCACCTTCAGGTCCGTGCGCCGCACCGCCAGCTGGTCCGGATCCTCACCGATCCACACCTCACGGTGCGCGTCGGCCGAGTCCAGCCGGATCAGCAGCTCCTCGATCCGGTGCTCGCGCGCGGCCTCGACCAGCGCCGGCACGCCCTCCACGGCACCCGCACGGCCCTCGTCGTCGGGGCTGCGCGCGGCGAGGAACCGCTCCAGCTCCGCCGCGGCCCGGTCGCGGACATGATCCGCGCGGATCCGCTCCACGTCCTCGTCGAGCAGCCTGCTGCCCGCGCCGTGCGAGGCCTCGGTCACCACGTCGTGCAACCGCTGCGGCAGCCGTTCGTGCACGGAGCGCCGCTCACGGTCGTCACCGACGAGGATCAGCAGGTCGGCGCCGGTCTCCTCGTGGCAGACGGCGAGCGCGTCGGCGATCTCCGCGGCGTTGTGCTCCCAGGTGTTCTCCACCCGCAGCTGGAAATGGCGTTCCGACCAGTCGAGAGAGCCCGTCCGGTGCAGGGGCCACTGCTGCCCGGTGACACCGCCCGCGTCGTCCCGGCCGAGCGCGCTGCGCAGTTCGAAGTCCGCGCCCCTGCGGTCGACGTAGGCGACGATGCACACCGGGTCCTCACCGGCCAGCTCCAGCAGCGGCGCGACCCTGGGCAGCGGCGCCCACTGCGCCCAGTCGCGCTGCGGGGACCGGGCCAGCGGCGGGTCGAGCACCACCTCGCCGCCCCGGGCGAACAAAGCGCGGCCGTGCGGTTCACCGGAGTGCTCCAGCTCCTCCAGCGCGCGCCGCACCGCCTGGCAGGTCGCCTCGTCCGCCCCCTGGTCGGCCAGCTCCGCGGCCATCGCCCGGGCCGTCAGCCGCCGTTCCTGAGGGGTGTGCTCCGTGTGCCGGGAGGTGTCGACGTAGACGGAGGCCCAAGGGCCGGGACGTTCGTAGAGTGGGTACAGGAAAGCGAGTTCCATGGCTCCCTCCCGGTGCCGTTCGGGTAGTGCCTGTGCCGGCCGGGCGGGTACCCGGACCACATGAACGCACACGACGAGCGGGGCGCCACGATGACCGGAGTCGAGCCGGACCGCCTGGACGACCAGCAGCTCATGAAGGAGCTGGAGACCATCCACCGCACGCGCCACGACACGCTGCTGTACGGCTCCAACGACGCGCTGCGGGTCCACAACGAGCGGATGGCCCAGCTGGAGGGCGAGTACCTGCGCCGCAACCCGCGCCGCCCGGTGGCCGCGGGCCGCACGCGCGAAGGTGCCCGGGAGCGGGGCGCCGCGGACACCACGACACCCACGACCCCGGGCACCTGACCGGCCTTACGGCCTATGCGGCCGTCCGCGCCCCGAACACCTCCAGGTAGGTCTCGCAGAAGGCCTTGAGGTCGTCCGGCTTGCGGCTGGTGACCAGCTTGTTCGGTCCGTGGTCGCAGACCTTCACCTGCTCGTCGACCCAGGTGGCGCCGGCGTTGCGCAGGTCGGTCCGCAGGCTGGGCCAGCTGGTCAGCACCCGGCCCCGGACGACGTCGGCCTCGACCAGGATCCAGGGGGCGTGGCAGATCGCGGCGACCGGCCGGCCCTGTTCGAAGAAGTCCCGCACGAACGCGACGGCCTTGTCGTCCATGCGCAGGAAGTCCGGGTTGGCCACCCCGCCCGGCAGCACCAGCCCGCCGAAGGAGTCCGCCGACGTCTCGCCGACGACCTCCTGCACGGGGAAGGTGTCCGCCTTGTCGAGGTGGTTGAACGCCTGGACCTTCCCCGGGCCCGTCGACACGAGCACGGGTTCGTGGCCGGCGTCCACCGCCGCCTGCCACGGTTCGGTCAGCTCCACCTGCTCGACGCCCTCGGGCGCGGTCAGGAATGCGATGCGCATGATGGTTCTACGTCCCTTCGTTCAGCTTTTCCCGTCCGGTTCCGCACGGCTGATGTCGGCCAGGGCCGAGTCGGGCGCCCGCGCCTCGGCCAGATCGCCGAGACTCACCAGCCCGACCGGCAGACCGCCCTCGACCACCGGTATCCGGCGTATCGCGTGCTCGCGCATCAGGGCGACGGCCGAGGACACCGGGTCGTCCGGGGCGAGCGTCAACGGGTCCGGCGTGCACACCGACCCCACGCTCACCCCGAGCGGATCCGCGCCCCGTGCGACGGCGCGGACCGTGATGTCGCGGTCGGTGAGCACGCCGACGACCCGCTGTCCGTCGGCCACCACCACGTCGCCGATGTTCTGGGTGCGCATCAGCTGCGCCGCCTCGACGATCGAGGCGTCCGGGCGCACGGCGACCACGCCCGGGGTCATCACGTCCTTGACGAACTCGGCCATGACCGAGGTCCTCCCTCCGGTCCCGGCCGCCGGGGGGCCGCGGGGCGGCCCCCCCCCCCCCCGCCCCCGGGGCCCCCGGGGCCCCCGCCCCCGGGCCGGGGGGGCCCCCGCCCCCGCCCCGGAGGCGGGCGGAGGGGGGGCGGGGCGGCCC
>NZ_JBIAZD010000006.1:0-409816 GCF_042898795.1 Streptomyces sp. NPDC000348 | reverse complement strand
GGCCCCCCGCCCCCCCGCGGGGGGGGCCCCGGGGGGGCCCCCCCCGGGCCCCGCGGGGGGGCCCCCCCGGGGGCCCCGGCCGGGGGGCCGGGGGGGGCCCCCCCGCGCCCCCCCGGCGACCGGTCACGCGGTCTCCGTCTCCCGGGACCGGGTCAGCGCCTCGGCCAGCTCCTGGACGCTGCCGTAGCGGGCCTGGCGCGGCAGCCGCTCCAACGCCTCGATGAGCGCGTCGGGCGCGTACCGCCGGTCCAGGGCGCGCATCAGCTCGCGCGGACCCGCGGGGAACGCCCCGCGGCCCAGGATCCTGGCCAGTTCCAGCCGCACCGACTCCAGTGACGTCGGGCCGCGGCCCGGCGTCACCGGGCCGCGCGCGACCTCGGGGTCGTCGTCGGCGAACGGCTCCGGGTCGTGCCACTCCTCGGTACGGGTGGGGTGCCCGGACCGCAGCAGACCCTGCAGTTCGTGCTTCATCTCGTCGTCACGGTGGACGCTGAGCCGGTCGCTGCCTCGCTGCATGTCTCCCTCCACATCCTTCGGGGTGCGCACCGCGTACCCGAGGAGCGGAGGGCGACACGGGAGTTCGGGCGCCGGATCGTCCCGGCCCCGGGTTTGGCCGCCGGAGGGCGGGAGACCCGCACCCCACGCCCCCCACGCGCCTCCCGGAAAGGACAGGCCATGGCGGTGCTCGCCGTGCTCATCCCGCCCCTCATGCTCGGCGTGATCCTGATGCTGGGCCGCTACGAGGACTTCGTGCTGCCGTACGCACCACCCGAGGCCGACCCGGCCGAACCCCGGCTGGGGAGTTTGGGACGGTGAAGCGGGGGCAGGCGCACCCCCAGTGCTTCGGACAGGAGGCACGTCCGTGGGGGCGGCGTCGCGCCGCTCCGGGCGCCCCTGTTCCCCGACCGGCGCGCTCGCCACGGTGACCGTCCGTCCCCGAGCACCCCCCGAGGGAGCTGCGACGCACCATGCCGACCCGAGCGACCGCGAAACACCCCCACGACGACGCCCCCGACACCGCGGACGCCTTCCGCAGGCTCGCCGCACTGCCCCCCGGCCCGGAGCGGAACACGCTCCGCGACGAGATCGTCGAGGCCTGGCTGCCCATGGCCGGCCGCCTCGCCGGACGCTTCCGCAGCCGGGGCGAGAGCTACGACGACCTGTGCCAGGTCGCCGCGCTCGGCCTGGTCAAGGCCGTCGACCGGTACGACCCCGGGCTCGGCAACGCGTTCGAGAGCTACGCCGTGCCGACCGTCACCGGCGAGATCAAACGGCACTTCCGCGACCACATGTGGACCCTGCACGTGCCGCGACGGGTCCAGGACCTGCGCAACCGCGTCCGGCACGCCTCCCAGGACCTGTCCCAGACCCTCCCCGGCCGCCGCCCGACCGTGGCCGAGATCGCCGAGCACGCCGATCTGAGCGAGGAGGACGTGCGTGCCGGACAGGAGGCGCTGGAGAGCTTCGCCGCGCTCTCCCTGGACGCCGAACTGCCCGGCAGCGACGACGGCCACTCGCTCGGCGACGCGCTCGGCGCGCCCGACCCGGCACTGGACACCGTGGTCGACCGCGAGGCCGTCAAGGAACGGCTGGCCGCACTGCCCGAACGGGAGCGGGCCATCCTCTACATGCGGTTCTTCGGCGACATGACGCAGAGCAGCATCGCCGAGGAACTGGGCATCTCGCAGATGCACGTCTCCCGCCTGATCAGCCGCTGCTGCGGCCGGGTACGCGAGCAGGTCATGCGGGACGCCGACGAGGCGTAGGGGGGTGTCGTGCGGGTCCCGCCGACCCGATCCGCACGGCGCGCTCCGGCCGCCCGTCACCCGCCCGGGTGCGCCCGGTCCCGCCAATGGCGTCCGGCGGCGAGCGGTGCGGCGGCGACGGGGCTGTGATGGCTGTGGGGCGTGACCGCACGCCGTGCCCCCGCCGTCGCTCGAAGGAGCCCGCACCATGCGCCGCACCGCCCGTGCCCTGTCCCTCGCCGCCGCCACCGGTGCCGCCCTCGCGGCGCTCGCACCGGCCGTGTCCGCGGGCACCGTTCCGGACGACGGGGCCTCCTGGGGCACCGCCTCCCACGCGCCCTGCCCGGAACCGGAGGAACCCGCGTGGGAACCGGACGCCCCCGAGCCCGCCGGGTCCGGGGCGGTCGTGCCGAAGGGCACGGCCCCGGACGGACCCGACGCCGGGCTCGACGCCGGGGAAGGCACCGGGCTCGACGCCGGGGAAGGCACCGGGCTCGACGCCGGGGAAGGCACCGGGCTCGACGCCGGGGAAGGCACTGGACTCGACGCCGGGGAAGGCACCGGGCTCGACGCCGAAGCAGACACCGGGCTCGACACCGGACCCGGTTCCGAGGCGGAGATCCCCGCCCCCGAGGAGAACGGCCCCGCCGGACCCGGGGCCGTCGGCCCGAAGGCCCCGAAGCCCGGGCCGGGCGGGTCCAGGGCCCCCGGCCCCAGGCCCGGCGAGCCGACGGCCACCCCCTGCCCCGGCGCCCCCGCGCACCACGGCGTCCACGCCGGCGGAGGCGGCGCCTTCACCGATTCCGTGCCCGCGCTGGCCGCCGGCGGGCTGCTGATCGCGGGTGCGTTCGGCGCCGCCGCGCACCGCGTGTACCGGGACCGGACCACCCGCGCGGACGGCTGACGCCCGCCGCCCACGCCGTGGACGGCGCGGCCCGCCCGGCACCCATGGCACGCGGCGCGCTGGGTACAGACTGGCTTAGGTCCTGTCGTCGGGTCCCCGTCCGCCCTTCCGGCGGACGGCGGGGACGCGACGACGGGGCCCGGAGCACGAGCCGGCGCCGGGCACGACGCCGGGAAACCGCGCGGAGGTAGGGATGCGGCGGACGGATCCGGAAGGCCACGGCCCCGTCCGGTTCGGGCCGGTGCTCCCCGAGGACGGGCTGCCCGTCCTGCCCGGGCTGTCCGCCGCGCTCGCCGCCGCGGCCTCCCGCGCCGGCGCCGAACCGGTCGGCGGCGGGTCCGCCCTGCTGGACGCGGCCTGCGGCTACGGCGACCGGCGCGGACTGCCCCCCGCCCCCGACCGGGTGGCCGTCGCCCCCGGCGCCCCCGCCCTGCTGGTGGCGCTCACCGCCGCCATCGGCGGTGACGTCCTGGTGCCCCGGCCCTGTGCTGCCTGGTGGGCCCCCTACGCCCGCCTGCTCGGCCGCCCCGCCTTCCATGTGCCGACCCCGGCCGAGAGCGGCGGCGTCCCCGACCCGTACGCCCTGCTGGAGACCGTGCGGCGGCTGCGGGCCGAGGGCGGCGACCCGCGCCTGCTGGTGCTCTCCGTCGCCGACGACCCCACCGCCACCGTCGCCCCGCCCGAGCTGCTGCACGAGACCCTGGAGGCCGCCGTCGGCGAAGGGCTGCACCTGGTCAGCGACGAGACCTGGCGCGACACCCTGCACGACCCGCACGGCACCGTGCTGCTCAGCCCCGCCGAGATGCTGCCCGACCGGGTCACCGTCGTCACCGACCTGGCCGGCGCCCTGCTCCCGCCGGGCTGGCCGGCGGCGGTGGCCCGCTTCCCGGCGGGCGGGGACGGAGACGCGCTCCACGCGCGCGTGCTCGACGTGCTCACCGCGCTCGACGCGCGCGTCGCCGCCCCCGTCGCCGCCGCAGCGGCGTACGCGCTGTCCGAGCCCGAACCCGTCACCGCGCGCGTCGCCGGCGCCGTACGCCTGCACGCGCGCGTGGCCGCCGCCGCGCACCACGCGGTCGTCGCCGCGGGCGCCCTCGCCCGGCCCCCCCGCTGCGGCCGGCACCTCTACGTCGACCTCACCCCCCTGGCCCCCGCGCTCGGCGCGCACGGCATCGGCGACGCCCAGGAACTGGAGGACTTCCTCACCACGCGGCTCGGCATGCCCGCACCGGGCGGCCACCGCTTCGGCGACGACCTCGGGGCACCGCGCGTACGGCTGTCCACCGCACCCCTGCTGGGTGACACCGCCGAACTGCGCGCGGAATGCCTGGATTCCCCCGCGCCCCTGGAACTGCCGCAGGTGCGAAGCGCGTTGACCCGGCTGACGGCGGTCTTCGACGGCCTCCGACGATCTCCGTGACGGCGCCGGGGAGGCCGGCGGCCGGACCGCCCCGTACCCGCCCCCGCGTGCGGCCCCCGCTCACCCGGGTCCGCGCCGCCGGGGGAGAGGACGGGGCCCGTCCCGCGAGCACCCGGGGGACCCGCCGGTGGGCGGCTCCCGGCCCCCGGCCGGGCCGCCCCGCGCCTCACCCCGTCGCCGCCCCCCGCATCCGCCGCCACAGACCCGGAGCCGCACTGATCAGCACGGTCAGCACGATCGCCGCCAGCACGCCCTGCCACGGCTGGTGGAACAGCGAACCGCCGAGGACGCCGATCAGCTGGTACGTCGCCGCCCAGGCCAGACAGGCCGGCAGATTGCCCCGCGCGAAGCGCCGCATCGGCCACTTCGCGACCAGACAGGCCAGCATCACCGGCAGCCGCCCGGCCGGGACCAGCCGGGACAGCACCAGCACCGCCACCCCGTGGCCGGCGAGTTTGCGCTGCGCCTGTGCCAGCCGGTCCTCCGGGGCGCGCTCCCGGATCGCCTCCAGCCAGCGGGAGCCGTTCCTCGACTTCATCCCGCGCCGCCCCAGCCAGTACAGCGCCATGTCCCCGAGGAACGCCGCCAGCGACGCCGTCACGAACACCAGCGCCATCGAGAACGGCGCCGCCCGGTGGAAGGCGACCACGGCCGCCGAACTGACCAGCGCGCCCGTCGGCACCACCGGCACCAGCGCCCCGATCAGCACCAGCAGGAACAGCGAGGGGTAGCCGACGGCCTGCTGGGTGAACCCGGGCGCCACGGCGGGCAGGGCCGCCGGAGCGGCCACCGACGCCAGTGACACACCGGCCGCCTGGCCCGGGACGACGGGAAGGATCACCGCGCGACCTCCAGGCGCACGCGCTCCCCGTGCCCCAGCCGGTGCACCGATGCGCCGGGCGCGTGCCGGGCCGCCTGCCGCTCGAATTCGTGCCCCGGCGCGTGGAACTCGTGCGGGCGCACGGCGTCCATCCCGATCGGCCAGTACGTGCCGTAGTGCACCGGTACCGCGCTGGACGCCCCCAGCCGGGCCAGCGCCTCGGCCGCGCGCCCCGCGTCCAGATGGCCCTCGCCCAGGTACGGCCCCCAGCCGCCCACCGGGAGCAGCGCCACGTCGACCGGCCCGACCTCCTTGGCCATCTCGTCGAACAGACCGGTGTCCCCGGCGAAGTACGTCCGTGCCTCGCCCTCCAGGACGTAGCCGAGGGCGGGGGAGCGGTGCGGCCCGACCGGCAGCCGCCGCCCGTCGTGCCGCGCGGGTACGGCCCGTACGACCAGTCCGCCGACCGTCGTCACGTCACCGGGCGCCACCTCGCTCACACGGAGGTGCGTGAGCCGGCGCAGCCCCGGCACCGTGCGTGGTGCGCCCCGGGGCACGAGCAGGCGCGTGCCCGGGGCGAGCCGGGCCAGCGACGGCACGTGCAGATGGTCGGCGTGCAGATGGGAGACCAGGGCCACGTCCGCGTGCCCGGCCTCGGCCGGCGGCACCGCACCGCGCCGGCGCCGCAGATGCGCGAGCCGGCGCGCGAACAGGGGGTCGGTGAGCACCCGTGTGTGCGAGTCCTCGACCGTGCAGGTGGCGTGACCCCACCACGTGACCTCCACCGGCACCTCTGCGCCTCCCTCGTGCGACTCCCCGAAGCCTACGTGCAGGAGTAGGGTCGGCGGCGAAAACCGGAGGTGAGGGGAGGCGACGGACCGGTGCGGGTGACGGCGATCGCGAGTCTGACGCCGCTGGAGGAACTGGACGCCGATCCCTTCCTGGTGGACTCCCGCGGCCAGCACGCCATGTGCGCCCGCTGGGCCGCCGAGCACGGCCACGTGCTGGCCCGGGAACTCCTCGTACGGGGACTGCGGCCCGATCACTGCGTGCTGTGGGACGGGGTGCGGCCCGGGGCCGATCTGTTCGTGGCGCCCAGTCTGCGGGTACTGGAACGCGCGCTGTCCTCCGTGCGGGAGTTCACCGAGGAGTGCGCGCGGCGCGGGGTGCGCGTGGAGACGGTCGGCCGCCCCGAACCGTCGTACGACGCGGCGATGAAGGCCCGGGTGCACCGGCGGCTGTCGCTGCCGACGGCCGGGTACGACGGCCGCTGAACCGCCGGCGGTCCGCACGGCAGGGGACGAAACGCCCCGTCCGGCCGTTGTGACAGGGTGGAGGCGGGCCAGGTCGGCCGGGACGTGAGGTGTGCGGGGCGTGGGTGGCGGGCGGTGGCGACGGATCGCCAGTCAGATCGGCCGGAGTGTCGCCGTGTGGGCGGTCTCCACCCTCACCATGCTGCTGCTCGCCGGCATCCTGCCCGACTTCCGGCTGCGCTCGGCCGACGGCGACAGCGCCACCGACATCGCGGTCACCGCCGCCCTCGGCGCCGGCGCCTTCGGTCTGCTCTCCGCCCTGGTCTGGCCGCTGCTGGTGCGCCTGCTGCTGCTCGTACCGGCGCTCGTCCTCGGCCTGCTGGTGTTCTTCCTCAACGGCGCCCTGCTCTGGCTGGCCCTGTACGTCAACCCCGTCGAACGGGGCGCCGCGGCCCCGGAGACGGCGGTCGTGGTCGCCGCGGTCATGTCCGCCGTCGCCTCCGCCACCGGGGGCGCCCTCGCCGTACGCGACGACGACGCCTACCGCCGCCGCCTCTACCGCCTCGCCGACCGCAGACGGGGCTCCGCCCCGCCCTGCCCCGCCACCCCCGGCACCGTCTTCCTGCAGCTCGACGGCGTCGGCCACGACGTGCTGCTGGCCGCCGTCGACAAGGGACTGATGCCCACCGTCGCCCGCTGGCTCGGCACCGGCACCGGCGGCGACCGCCCCTCCCACCGCCTCACCCCCTGGCGCACCGACTGGTCCAGCCAGACCGGCGCCAGCCAGCTCGGCATCCTGCACGGCAGCAACCACGACGTCCCCGCCTTCCGCTGGTACGAGAAGGCCCGCCGCGAGGTCATGGTCTGCAACCGGCCCACCAGCGCCGCCGAACTCCAGGCCCGCGCCATCGAGTACTCCGGCCACGCCGGGCTGCTCGCCGCCGACGGCGCCAGCCGCGGCAACCTCTTCAGCGGCGGCGCCGACGAACAGGCCCTGGTGCTCTCCATCACCACCCGCCGGCGCGGCCCGGCGGCCCGCTCCCGCGCGGGCTACTTCGCGTACTTCTCCGACCCCGCCAACGCCGTGCGCACCGCCCTGTCCTTCGTCGCCGAGGCGGGCCGGGAGATCGGCCAGTCCACCCGGGCCCGGCTGCGGGGGCAGCGCCCGCGCGTCTCGCGCGGCGGGCTCTACCCGTTCGTACGGGCCTTCGCGACCGTCGTCGAACGGGACGTCGTGGTGGCCGCCGTGATGGGCGACCTGCTGGCCGGCCGCACCTCCGTCTACGCGGACCTGGTGGCCTACGACGAGGTCGCCCACCACTCCGGTCCCACGAGCCGGGACACCGAGAAGGTCCTCCAGCGTCTCGACCGCGCCCTCGCCCTGATCGAGAACGTCGCCGAGCACGCCCCCCGCCCGTACCGGATCGTCGTCCTCTCCGACCACGGGCAGAGCCCCGGCGAGACCTTCCGCTCCCGCTACGGCCTCACCCTCGGCGACCTGGTGCGGGCCGGCTGCGGACTGCCCGTGCCGCGCCGGGCCCGGCACACCCACAGCGGCGCCGAGGCCCGCGCCGCCGTGCGCGCGGCGCTGCGCCGGCCCGTCGAGGAGGCGGCCGAGCAGTACCGCCCCTCCCGCGGCTCCGAACCGATCGTGCTCGCCTCCGGGAACCTGGGCCTGGTCTCCTTCCCGGACGTCCCGCACCGGATGACCAAGGAGGAGATCGACGCCCGCCACCCCGCGCTGCTGCCGACCCTCGCCAACCACCCCGGCATCGGCTTCCTCCTGGTCCGCAGCGAACGCCACGGCGGGGTCGTCCTCGGCGCGTACGGCGCGGAGATCCCGCTGGACGAGCTGGACGACAACCCCGGCCCGCTGGCCGCGTTCGGACCCGGCGCCGCCGACGCCGTCCGCCGCACCCACACCTTCCCGCACACCGCCGACATCATGGTCAACTCCTTCCACGACCCCGCCGACGGAGAGGTCCTCGCCTTCGAGGAGCAGATCGGCTCCCACGGCGGCCTCGGCGGCGCCCAGGCCCGCCCCTTCCTGCTGTCCCCGCTCGCGCTGTCGGCGCCGGCCCCCGACGGCACGGAACTCGCCGGTGCCGAGCAGATCCACCGGGTACTGCGCCGCTGGCTGGCGGAATCGGACACGGCGGGCCTGCCCGCGGCCCCGGACCGGGAACGCGCGGCCTGAGCCGCCGTCGGTCCGCCGACGGCGGTCGCGGACGCCGGCGCGGCCGACCGGGGGCACGGCCGTGCCCGGCTTCACCGAAAACGCGTTGCCCCGTCTCCGCGGGACGCAGTTCACTGGACCCGGCGCCCGTCATGATCCGTGTGCTCCGGCCCGACGCCGGCGGCCCGTGCGCCCCCTTCCGACCTCCCCCGCCCCCAGGAGCCCTTGCGTGCAGGCAGCCGTCACCGTCACCCCCTCCCGCATCCCGGAGCTGCTGCTCGGTCTGGCGACCGTGCGGCCGGTGTTCCTCTGGGGCGCGCCCGGCATCGGGAAGTCCTCCCTGGTCAGGGAGTTCGCCGAGTCACTGGGGCTGGAGTGCGTGAGCCTGCTGGGCACCCAGCTCGCCCCCGAGGACCTGATCGGCGTCCCGCAGATCCGCGACGGCCGTTCGGTGTTCTGCCCGCCGGAGGCGATCGCCCGTGACGAGCCGTACTGCCTGTTCCTGGACGAGCTCAACGCGGCCACCCCGGACGTGCAGAAGGCGTTCTACTCGCTGATCCTGGACCGCCGGATCGGCGACTACGAGCTGCCCAAGGGCTCCGTCGTCATCGGCGCCGGCAACCGCGCCACCGACAACGCGCTCGCCCGCCCCATCGCCTCCGCCCTCGTCAACCGCCTCACCCACGTCCACCTGGAGGCGTCCTCGAAGGACTGGCTGGTCTGGGCGGCGAACAACGGCATCCACCCGTGGATCACCGACCACCTCACCGACCGTCCCGACCACCTGTGGTCCAAGCCGCCCAAGACCGAGGAGCCGTTCTCCACCCCCCGCTCCTGGCACATGCTCTCCGACGCGCTGCACTCCTTCGGCCGCGACCTCGACGAGGACACCCTGAAGGTCCTCGCCCACGGCACGCTCACCCCGGCGCACGCCACCGCCTTCTGCGGCTACGTCAAGATCGTGCGCAGCCGCTTCGGCATCGACGCCGTCCTCAAGGGCGAGGCCCGCTGGCCGCACCGCGTCGAGGACCGCGACCTGCTCTACTACCTCGCCGAGTCCTTCCGCGGACGCCTCGTCAAGGACCTCCCGGCGAGCAAGGAGCACATGTCGGCGAACGGCCGGCAGACCGCGTACCGCGCCAAGTCGCTGCTGGTGCAGCTCGCCGAGATCTCCGTCGAGGTCGCCCAGACCGTCATCGCCTCCGACGACGAGGGCAACCCGGTCCTGCCGTCCTGGTTCCTCGTCGAGGCGGCCCGCGACATGCCCCGGCTGGTGGAGGCGCGCCGGTGAGCCGGGGGGCCCGCACGAAGGGGCGGAAGAAGCGGGACGTCGCGGGGGAGGCGTTCGCCGAGGGAATGCGGCTGGTGCGGGCCAACCCCGCGCTGGCCGCCGTCGAGTTCAGCGTCTGCCGCCAGGAGGACTGCGCGCTCGCGCCCCGGAGCGGCCTCGTGCGCGTCGGATCCGACGCCGTCCTGCACGCCCACCCGGACCGGATGGCCGACCCGAAGACCTGGGCATGGGCCCTGGCGCACGCCGTGCTCCACCTCGGCTTCGGTCACGTCCCGGCCGCCGAGGGCGTCCGCGAGCAGCCCGACCGCTGTGACCTCACCGCCCGCTGCGTGGTCGTCAACCGCTTCCTGCTCGGCTTCTCCATCGGCAGGACGCCCGACGACCTGCCCGCCTCCTACCCCGACGGCGACGAGGAACAGCTCGCCGCGCGCTGGCGGCGGGACGGGATCCCCGCCGTGTACGAGCGCTGCGGCACGGCGGGCGACGAGGCGGATCTGCTGCTCGTGGAGTGGTACGGCTGGAACGGGCAGCCACCGGACCACCAGCTGGCGTTCGCCACCGCCCTGACCCGCACCGTGTCCGCCGCGATGGACATGGCCGGCGGCCGGCGCGACAGCCTCGACGGCGAACCGACCGCCCTGCGCCCCTGGGCGCGGGCGCTGAGCTGGTTCGTCTCCTCCTACCCGCTGCTCGGCGGCATCGCGTCCGGCATCACCCTGGTCGCCGACGCGGAACTGGCCCGCGCCCACGGCATCTCCGTCGCCGCCGTCGACGCCGAGGCCGGCGAGATCTACGTCAACCCGCTGCGGCGGTACGACGACGAGGAGTGGCGGTTCGTCCTCGCCCACGAGATGCTGCACGCCGCCCTGCGCCACGGCGACCGCTGCGGCGGACGCGACCCGTACCTGTTCAACGTCGCCTGCGACTACGTGGTCAACGGCTGGCTGGAGGAGATGGGGGTCGGCACCATGCCCGAGGGCCTGCTGTACGACAAGGAGCTCGCCGGGCTGTCCGCCGAGGAGGTCCACGACCGGATCGCCGTCGACCTCCGACGCATGCGCCGGCAGGCCACGCTGCGCGGCAAAGGGCTCGGCGACATCCTCGGCGGCCCCCTCGGCCCGCCCCGCGACCACGTCGACCTCGACGGCTTCTACCGCCGGGGCCTGTCCCAGGGCCTGGACCTGCACGACCGGCAGGAGCGCGGCTTCCTGCCCGCCGGCCTGGTCGAGGAGATCCGCGCGCTCAGCCATCCCCCGGTGCCCTGGGACGCCCGCCTCGCCCGCTGGTTCGACGAGTTCGTGCCCCGTCCCGAGCCGCTCCGGTCCTACGCCCGCCCCTCCCGGCGCCAGGCCTCCACCCCGGACATCCCCCGGGCGGGACGCCACTTCCCGCCCGAGGAGGTCGCCCGCTGCACCTTCGGCGTCGTCCTGGACACCTCCGGCTCCATGGACCGGGTCCTGCTCGGCAAGGCGCTCGGCGCCATCGCCTCCTACGCCGCGGCCCGCGACGTACCGGCCGCCCGCGTGGTGTTCTGCGACGCGGCACCGCACGACGCCGGCTACGTGCCGGTCGCCGAGATCGCCGGGCGGGTCCGGGTGCGCGGCCGGGGCGGCACCGTCCTGCAGCCCGGCGTCGACCTCCTCCAGCGCGCCGACGACTTCCCGCCCGCCGCGCCGGTCCTCGTCATCACCGACGGCTGGTGCGACGTGCTGCGGGTCCGGCGCGAGCACGCCTACCTGATCCCGCGGGGCGCGCGGCTGCCGTTCACGGCGAGGGGGCCCGTCTTCCGGGTGAGTTGAGCCGTGATGTGATCGGATGGAGGCGGGCACCCGGTGATCCGGGTGCCCGGACCGAGCACCGCCGGATTACACGGCCGGACATTTTCGAAAGGATGCGTCATGGCAGCCACGCGCTCCGCACACACCGTTTGGGAAGGCAGTCTCTTCAAGGGCAGCGGGGTCGTCGCCTTCGACTCCTCCGGCAGCATCGGCGAGCAGCCGGTCACCTGGGCGTCGCGGGCCGAGGAGGCGAACGGGAAGACCAGCCCGGAGGAGCTGATCGCCGCCGCGCACTCCAGCTGCTTCTCGATGGCCCTCTCCAACGGTCTCGACAAGGCCGGCACCCCGCCGACCAGGCTGACCACCTCCGCCGACGTCACCTTCGTGCCCGGTGAGGGCATCACCGGCATCCACCTCACCGTCGAGGGCACCGTCCCCGGCCTGGACGAGGCCGGTTTCGTCGCCGCCGCCGAGGACGCCAAGGTGAACTGCCCCGTCAGCCAGGCGCTGAAGGGCACGAACATCACCCTGACGGCGAAGCTCGCCTGACCCGCTCGCCGGGTCGAGCCGCCGCAGGCCGCTCCCGTCAGGGGAACGGCCTGCGGCACGTCCCCCCGACGGGAGCGACCGCCATGACGCCACGACCCGCCGTCTCCGCCCACCGGGGAGGCTCCGAGCGGGCCGCCCCGGCGACCCGGGAGGCGTACGAGGACGCGCTCGCCTCCGGCGCGGAGTACGTCGAGTTCGACGTCCGGCGCACCGCCGACGGGGTCTTCGTCGTCCACCACGACCCCCGCGTACACCGCACCGGGCCGCCGCTGTCCACGCTCACCCACGCCGAGCTCAGCGAGCGCGCCGGATACCCCGTGCCCGTCGTGGACGAGGTCATGGAGCTGGTCGCCGGGAGACTCGTCGCCCATCTGGACCTCAAGGAGACCGGGCACGAACGGGAGCTGATCGACCGCGCGGTCGCCCTGCTCGGCGAGGACGGATTCGTCGCCACCACCCTCGAGGACCGCTCCGTCGCCGCCATCACCGCCGCCCGTCCGCGGGTGCGCACCGTCCTGTCCCTCGGCCGGGACGGCAAGGACATCCGCCGGGGCCGGCTGGTGCGGACCCGGATCGGCGAGCTGCTGCCCCTGCGCCGCGTCCGCGCCTGCGGCGCCCACGGCGTCGCCGTGCACTGGCGCCTGGCCCGCGCCACCGTGCTGCGCGAGGCGGCGCGGGGCGGACTGTTCACCATGGTGTGGACGGTCAACGAGGACGCGGCGCTGCGCGGCTTCCTCCGCGACCCGCGCGTGGACGTCCTGGTCACCGACCGGCCCCGTCGCGCCGTGGCCCTGCGTGATCACCTGTCCCGTTGACAACCGTCCGCTCATACCATTGACAACGGGCCGCTCAAGTTTTCTGCTGGAAGTCCGGAGAGGTGCCCTGACGGAAGGGGACAGCGATGGGACGAGCGGTCGGAATCGACCTGGGAACCACGAACTCGGTGGTGGCCGTGCTGGAGGGCGGTGAGCCCACCGTCATCGCCAACGCGGAAGGCGCCCGGACCACCCCCTCGGTGGTGGCCTTCGCCAAGAACGGCGACGTGCTGGTCGGCGAGGTCGCCAAACGGCAGGCCGTGACGAACGTCGACCGCACCGCCCGCTCGGTGAAGCGGTACATGGGCGACGCGCACTGGCGCTTCCCCGAGCAGGGCTCCGTCGACGGCACCCGCTACCGGGCGCAGGAACTGTCCGCCCGGGTGCTCCAGAAGCTGAAGCGGGACGCCGAGTCCTACCTCGGCGAGGACGTCACCGACGCGGTGATCACCGTGCCGGCGTACTTCGACGACACCCAGCGGCAGGCCACCAAGGAGGCCGGGGAGATCGCCGGCCTGAAGGTGCTCAGGATCATCAACGAGCCGACGGCCGCCGCCCTGGCGTACGGCCTGGACAAGGAGAACGACCACACGGTCCTCGTCTTCGACCTGGGCGGCGGCACCTTCGACGTGTCGCTGCTCGACATCGGCGAGGGCGTCATCGAGGTGAAGGCCACCAACGGCGACACCCACCTGGGCGGCGACGACTGGGACCAGCGCGTCGTGGAGTACCTCGCCACACGCTTCAAGGGGCAGCACGGCGTCGACCTGGAGCGGGACAGGATGGCGGTGCAGCGGCTGCGGGAGGCCGCCGAGAAGGCGAAGATCGAGCTGTCCTCCTCGTCGGAGACGACCATCAACCTGCCCTACATCACGGCCTCCGCCGAAGGACCCCTGCACCTCGACGAGAAGCTCACCCGCGCCCAGTTCCAGGAACTCACCGAGGACCTGCTGGAGCGCTGCAAGAAGCCCTTCCACCAGGCCGTCAAGGACGCCGGCGTGCAACTCTCCGCCGTCGACCACGTCATCCTGGTCGGCGGCTCCACCCGGATGCCCGCCGTCACCGACCTGGTCCGCGAACTCACCGGCAAGGAGCCGCACAAGGGCGTCAACCCCGACGAGGTCGTGGCCCTCGGCGCCGCCCTCCAGGCGGGCGTCCTCCGCGGCGACGTCAAGGACGTCCTGCTCCTCGACGTCACCCCGCTGTCCCTGGGCATCGAGACCAAGGGCGGCATCATGACCAGGCTGATCGAACGGAACACCACGATCCCCACCCGGCGTTCGGAGATCTTCACCACCGCCACCGACAACCAGCCCTCGGTCGGCATCCAGGTCTACCAGGGCGAACGCGAGATCGCCGCCTACAACAAGAAGCTCGGCGTCTTCGACCTCACCGGACTGCCCCCGGCCCCGCGCGGCGTCCCGCAGATCGAGGTGGCCTTCGACATCGACGCCAACGGCATCATGCACGTCTCCGCCAAGGACCTCGCCACCGGCCGCGAACAGAAGATGACCGTCACCGGCGGCTCGGCCCTGCCCAAGGACGACATCGACCGCATGATGCGCGACGCCGAGCAGTACGCCGAGGAGGACCGCAAACGCCGCGAGGCCGCCGAGACCCGCAACCAGGCCGAACAACTCGTCTACCAGACCGAGCGGTTCCTGCGGGACAACAGTGACAAGGTGCCCGGCGGGACCAGGACCGAGGTCGAGTCGGCCGCCGCGGAGGTGAAGCGGCTGCTGGAGCAGCAGTCCTCCGACACCGCCGGACTGCGCGCCGCCGTGGAGAAACTCGCCTCCGTCAGCCAGCAGATGGGCCAGGCGATGTACGCGCAGGCCCAGCAGGCCCCGGCCGGGGGAACCGGACAGCACACCCCGCCGCAGGACGACGACGGCGTCGTCGACGCGGAGATCGTCGACGACGACAAGGACACCGGCGGGCGCGAGGACGGCGCGGCCTGACCCGCCGCACCGGTCAGGGCTTGCGGGCGACCCCCGCGTACACCGGCACGATGCCCTCCGCCTGCGCCGCCACGTCCTCCGCCCCCGGACGCCACCCGTGCACCGGGATCACCCCCGGGCCGAGCAGCTCCAGCCCGGTGAAGAAGCGTGAGAACGCGGCCAGCGAGCGCGGGTGGAAGGGCGTGCCGCCGCGCCGGAAGTGCTCCGCCGCCCGCCCGACGGCGTCGGGGCTCAGATCGGGCGTGACCTGGGAGAGGATCAGGAAGCTGCCCGGCGCGAGCGCGGCCGTGTACCGCTCCAGCAGTCCGTACACGTCGTCGCCGTCCGGATCGTCGTCCAGGTAGTGGGTCAGCGCCACCAGCGACAGCGCCACGGGCCGGCCGAGGTCCAGCGACTCGGCGGCCCGGCGCAGCAGCGTGTCCGCGTCCCGCACATCGGCGTGCACGTACCGCGTGCTGCCCTCGGCGGTGCCGTGCAGCAGCGCCTCGGCGTGCCGCAGCACGATCGGGTCGTTGTCCGCGTACACCACGCGGGCCTCCGCGGCGACGCCCTGCGCCACCTGGTGCAGATTGGGCTCCGTGGGGATGCCCGTGCCGATGTCCAGGAACTGGCGTATCCCCGCCTCGGCGGCGGTGCGCACGGCCCGGTGCATGAAGCGCCGGTTGGCCCGCGCCCCGCGCAGCACCGTGCCGTCCGCCGCGAGGATCCGCCGCGCCAGCTCCTCGTCCACCGGGTAGTTGTCCTTGCCGCCGAGCCACCAGTCGTAGACCCGGGCCGGATGCGGCCGGCTGGTGTCGATGCGGGCGGGAGCGGCGTCGGATCCGGTCACGGGTGGTCTTCTCCTCATGTCCTCATGGGTGCGAAGGCGTGCTCGGGCGTGTGGCTCAGTAGTGCTCGCGGCACTCCCGCAGCAGTTTCTCGGTGCGCTGGGCGGAGGCCGCCCGCGCCGTCATGTGGTCCAGGACCTCCAGGTGCGCCGACACCTCCCTGCGGGAGTCCAGGTACAGGGCGCCGGTCAGGTACTCGGTGAACACCATGTCCGGCAGCTCCGGCTCGGCGAACCGGAACAGCGAGAACGGCGCGTACGTCCCCGGGTGCGGCCCGTCCGCGAACTCGGCGATCTGCAGGGTGATCCGGTCCCGCGCGGACCATTCGAGGAGCTTGTCGAGCTGGTCGCGCATCACCCGGCCGTCGGGGCTCACCGGACGGCGCAGCACCGTCTCCTCCATCAGCACCCACAGGTGCGGCGGGTCGGGGCGTTCCAGCAGCCGCTGGCGCTCCATGCGCAGCGCCACGTGCCGCTCGACCGCCTCGGGCCCGATGTTCCCGATCGTCCCGGCCTCCAGCACGGCACGCGCGTACCCCTCGGTCTGCAGCAGCCCCGGCACGAAGTGCGGCTCGTAGGAGCGGATGATACGGGCGGCGCCCTCCAGGCTCACGTACATGCTGAACCACTCGGGCAGCACGTCGCCGTACCGCTGCCACCAGCCCGGCCGGTTCGCCTCCTCGGCGAGCTCGACGAACGCGGCGGACTCGTCCTCGGGCACCCCGTAGGCGCTCAGCAGCAGCTGGACGTACGGGATCTTCAGCGCGACCTCGGCGGTCTCCATCCGCCGCACGGTCGCGGGCGCCACCCGCAGGATGCGGGCGGCCTCCTCCCGGGAGAGGCCCGCCGTCTCCCTCAGTTCCTGCAGCCGCCTTCCCAGGACCACCTGGCCCACGGTGGGTGCGGCCCGCCGCTCACTCACGCCACGCCTCCCCAACGCGCCCGGGCATGCCGCCCAGTCTGTCATGTTCCTCCGACACTCTCACGAGCCGCGGGTGACCGCCCTGTCCCACCGGTCCCCGCCGCATTACCCGGCAGGTAATCGACCCGGCTCCGCCCGCGCGGGATCGTGGACGCACCGGGTTCCGGGCCGGCGCACTCCGGCCCGGGACCCGGCCACCGACCCCGACGGAGGATGATGCGTCATGTCCGCGACCCAGCTCGCCGTACTCGCCCGCACCGTGGAGCCGCAGCGGATGCTGCGCCGCTTCCTGGCCCTGGACGCCGTGGTGACCGGCGCCAACGCCGTCGGCTACCTCGCCCTCTCCGGACCGCTCGGCCGGTTCCTCGGAGCCGGCTCCGGCCTGCTGCTCGGGCTCGGCGCGTTCCTCGCCGGGTACGCGGCCGGCGTGGGTCTGCTGGCCGCCCGGCCGCATCCGCCGGCCGCCGGCGTGCGGATCGTCGTCGAGGCCAACCTCGCCTGGGCGGCGGTGAGTCTCGCCGCCCTCGCGCTGTGGCTCACCCCGACCGCGGCGGGCGCGGTGTGGACGGTCCTCCAGGCGCTCACCGTGGCGGGCTTCGCCCTGCTCCAGCACCGGGCGCTGAAGGAGCGTCAGCTCAGCCAGGACTGAAGGTACTCGGCCGTCGCCGCGTCCGCCGGGAGCAGCGTCTCCACGGCCAGCTCGGCGACGGTCACGTCCATGGGCGTGTTGAACGTGGAGATCGACGACACGAACGACAGCGTGCGCCCCCCGTGCTCGACCAGCATCGGCAGCGCGAAGTACGCCACCGGCTCGGCCGGTTCCCCCTGCCCGTCGGCGAAGTCCGGTACGGGGAAGGCCGCCACCTCGTCGTACAGCGCCCGCAGCCGCTCGGAGCGGTGCAGGGCGATGTGCCGCCGCATCTGCTCCAGCAGGTGCCCGCGCCACTCCCGCAGGTTCCGGATGCGCGGCGCCAGCCCCCGCGGGTGCAGGGTGAGCCGCACCGCGTTCAGCGGCGGTGTCAGCAGGGACTCCGGGACGCCGTCGAACAGCGCCATGACCCCCCGGTTGGCCGCCACGACGTCGTACATCGCGTCGACCACCAGCGCAGGATACGGCTCGAAGCCGCCGATCAGCCGCTCGATGCCCGCGCGCACCACCTCCAGCGCGGGGTCGTCCAGCGGGGTCTCCGGATAGTGGGGCGCGTAACCGGCCGCCAGCAGCAGCGCGTTGCGCTCCCGCACGGGTACGTCCAGATGCTCGGCCAGCCGCAGCACCATCTCCTCGCTGGGCCGGGAGCGGCCGGTCTCGATGAAGCTGATGTGCCGGGCGGAGGAGTCGGCGCGCAGGGCCAGCTCCAGCTGGCTGACCCGCCGCTGCTCCCGCCAGGCGCGCAGCAGCGGACCCACGCCCCCGGTGCGGGGGGCGGTACCGGACGTCACAGTGGTCATGCCAGGACGGTAGTCGAGGAACGGCCCTGCCGGGGAGCCGCCCGCTCCCGACCGGGTCCCGGAGGGTCTTCTGTGGCAGCCTGGGAGTCCGGCACGAGACCCGAACCGGCGAAGGAGCGCGGACCATGCCCGTCGAACCGCTGTCGCAGAAGGAGATCGAGGACCGGCTGGCCGGGCTGCCGGGCTGGTCCCTCGACGGTGACCGGCTCACCCGCTCCTACCGGCTCGGCTCGCACGTCGCGGCCGCGGCGATGGTGGTCCACATCGCCCAGGTGCAGGACGAGCTCGACCACCACTCCGACCTCACCCTCGGCTACGACACCGTGGCCCTGTCCGTGCACACCCACAGCGCGGGCGGCGTCGTCACCGAGAAGGACCTGGAGCTCGCCCGCAGGGTGGAGGACCTGGCGCCCGGACACGGCGCACACTGAGGCGCGTGCTGGACTACGACGAGGAAGCGGAACGGTACGACGCCTCACGCGGCGGTGAACCGCGGGCGGCGGCCGCCGCCCGCGCGGTGCTGGGCCTCGTGCCGGGCGGCGCCCGGGACCTGCTGGACGTGGCGTGCGGCACCGGTATCGTGACCCGGCGGCTGGCCGCCGGCCGCGCCGGTCTGCGGGTGACGGGCGCCGACCTCTCCCCGGCGATGACCCGGCTGGCCGCCGCCCGCCTGCCGGGTGCCGTGGTCCGCGCCGACGGCCGCCGACTGCCCTTCGCCGACGCCCGGTTCGACGCCGTGGTCAGCGTGTGGCTGCTGCACCTGATGCCCGGCCCCGAGGACGTACGGGCGGTCGTCGCCGAGTGCGCCCGCGTGCTGCGGCCCGGCGGGGTGTACGTCACCACCGTCCACAAGGGCGCCTCGCACAACGTCGGCAGCGACATCGACGCGATCCTCGCCGCCCGCCCGCGCAGCCCGGTCCCCGACGCCTCCGACGCCGTCGACGCCTGCACCGCCGCGCTCGGTCTGCTGCCCGCCGGGCGGGCCCGCTTCCGGGGGCACGGTCAGGGCCGCAGCCCCCGCCGCACCATCGCCGACCTGCGGCGCGGCTGGTTCGTCACCCTGCCGCCCGGTGAACCGGCCGCCGAGGAGTTCGCCGCCCGGCTGGCCGGGCTCCCCGACCAGGACCGGCCCCGCCCCGACCCCGTGTTCAGTCTCCGGGCGTACCAAAAGCGCGAGGGCGGCAACCCGGAGGGCTCCGGCGGCGACCGATGGGCGGAACCCATTCGTCCTCCCAGGAGGTCCGTCCCGTGACCCACCCCCACAGGCACCGCAGACGCCGTGTCGCCCTGCCCGCGGCACTCGCCGCGGCGGCGCTGGCCGGCGCCGGTCTGACCGCGCTGTCGGACGCGCCCGCCGAAGCCGCCACCGCACGGCAGGTCGAGAAGCTGGACCGCGGCGTCGTCAGCGTGTACACCGGCAGCGGCAACCTGGTCAGCTGGCGCTGGCTCGGCACCGACCCGGACGACGTCGCCTTCAACGTCTACCGGGCCGGCACCAAGGTCAACTCCAGCCCGATCACCGGCTCCACCACCTACTTCCACTCCGGCGCGCCCTCCCACGCCGACTACACCGTCCGCGCGGTGGTGAACGGCACCGAGCAGGGCGACTCGGTCCACGCCGTACAGTTCCGCACCGGCTACAAGGACGTGCCGATCAGCCCGCCGTCCGGCGGCACCACCCCCGACGGCGTCTCCTACACCTACGAGGCCAACGACGCCTCCGTCGGCGACCTGGACGGCGACGGCGCCCTCGACATCGTGCTCAAGTGGCAGCCCACCAACGCCAAGGACAACTCCCAGTCCGGCTACACCGGCAACACGATCGTCGACGGCGTCAAGCTGGACGGCACCCGGCTGTGGCGCGTCGACCTGGGCCGCAACATCCGTTCCGGCGCCCACTACACGCAGTTCCAGGTGTACGACTACGACGGCGACGGCAAGGCCGAGGTCGCCATGAAGACCGCCGACGGCACGACGGACGGCACCGGAGCGGTCATCGGCAGTTCCTCCGCCGACCACCGCAACTCCAGCGGGTACGTCCTGACCGGCCCCGAGTACCTGACGATGTTCAACGGGCAGACCGGCAGGGCGATGGGCACCGTCGACTACGTCCCGGCCCGCGGCACGGTCTCCTCCTGGGGCGACTCCTACGGCAACCGCGTCGACCGCTTCCTCGCCGGCACCGCGTACCTGGACGGCGCCCGCCCCTCCCTGATCATGGCCCGCGGCTACTACACGCGCACGGTGATCGCGGCCTGGGACTGGCGGGGCGGCCGGTTCACCCGCCGCTGGACCTTCGACACCAACTCCTCCACCAACAGCGGCAAGGGGTACGACGGTCAGGGCTCCCACGCCCTCTCCGTCGGCGACGTCGACAACGACGGCCGGGACGAGATCGTCTACGGCGCGATGGCCGTCGACGACAACGGCAACGGCCTGTGGACCACCAGGACCGGCCACGGCGACGCCCAGCACCTCGGTGACCTCGACGCGTCGACCTCCGGCCTGGAGTACTACAAGGTCTCCGAGTCCACGAGCCAGCCCGCCGCGCTGTACGTCAACCCCGCGAACGGCACGGTCCGCTGGAAGCTGGCCGCCTGCTGCGACAACGGCCGCGGGGTCGCGGGGGACATCTGGTCGGGCAACTCCGGCCCGGAGATGTGGTCCTCCTCCGACGGCTCCATCCGCGACGAGGGCGGCGGCACGAAGGGCCGCAAGCCCTCCTCCACCAACTTCCTGTCCTGGTGGGACGGCGACCCGGTCCGCGAACTCCTCGACGGCACCCACATCGACAAGTACGGCACGTCCTCCGACACCCGTCTGCTGACCGGTTCGGGCGTGTCGTCGAACAACGGCACCAAGGCCACCCCGGTCCTGTCCGGTGACATCCTGGGCGACTGGCGCGAGGAGGTCGTCTGGCGCACCGGCGACAACAAGAACCTGCGCATCTACTCCACCCCCCACGACACGGACCGGCGCATCACCACCCTCCTCCACGACACCCTCTACCGCACCTCCCTGGCCTGGCAGAACACCGCCTACAACCAGCCCCCGCACACCGGCTTCTTCATCGGCGCCGACATGCCCACCCCGCCCAGGCCGACGGTGTTCACCCCCTGACCCGCGCGCAGTTCTCGGAGGCCTTCACCACACCGGGGGCCACCGGGTGTCCGGTGATCCGCTGCCGGGGTCCCGGCCGTGAGCCGCGGACCCTCCACCCGGCGGGGTCGTCCACCGGACGGCCCCGCCCGCCCGCGTCCTCGAGGACCGGCTCGCGTTCGAGGTCCGTCTGCCCGGACGCGCGCCCGGCGTTGCCGCCGATGAGACCGGGCACGCCGGCGGCGACCGGCGTGGCGTCCGCCGCAGGGCCCGCCCCCACGGCCTCCGCCCGCCGGGACTCCGCACCGCTCGTCGCGCCCGCCGCCTCCTCCGGCCCGGACGACCCGCCACAGGCGGCGACCGACATCGGCACCGCGACGACGAGGGCGGGTCCCACGAGCTCGGTCATGGTGGCCTCACGACGCCGGCCCGCCCGTACCCGGTACGGGCGGGCCGGCGTGAACCGGGGTCAACCCACCGTGCAGGTCTTCCCGCCCACCTGGAAGGCCGTGGGCGCGGTGTTCGCCGCCGATCTGCTCGCGGTGAAGCCGAAGGCCGCCGACGAGCCCGCCGCCACCGTGCCGTTCCAGCCGGTGTTGCGGACCGTCACCGCCGCGCCCGACTGGGTGTGGGACCCGTTCCAGAGCTGGGAGATCTTCTGGCCGTCCGCGAAGGACCAGGTCAGGGACCAGCCGTTCCAGGTGGCCGAGCCCGTGTTGGTCAGCTGGACGTCGGCCTGGAAGCCGTCGGTCCACTGGTTGGTGACCCGGTAGGTCACCTTGCAGGCGCCCGTCGGCCCGGGGTCCGGCTCCTCCGGATCCGTGCCGCCGCCGGTGTCCGAGGTGTCGCCGTAGACGACGCCGCGGCCGTTGGTCGCCACGTACACGCGGCCGTACACCCGCGGGTCACCGGTGATGGCCGCGCCGGTCCAGCCCCACTGGTGGGCGTCGTCGTTGACGCGGGTCCAGGTCGCGCCCCGGTCCGTGGAGCGGAAGATGCCGCGCACGCCGCCGATCTCCGCGCTGGTGAAGAGGGTCTGGTACGAGGCGCCCGGCGCCGCCTTGCCGAAGCCGACGGTGTCGGCCTCGCCGACGTTCGACAGCTTGGTGAAGGTCGCGCCCGAGTCCGTGGAGTGCCACAGGCCGTACGGCCCGTCGCCCGCCCCGCCCGCCAGCCAGACGTCGCCCTTCGCCCCCGGGAGTGCCTTGAAGCGCACGCTGTCGCCGGCCGGAAGTCCCGTCGCGGACGAGGCCGTGAACGTGGCGCCGCCGTCCCTGCTGACGTAGAACGTGCCGGACTTGAAGCCGTAGAACGTCTTCGGGTCCACCCGGTCGGACTCGACGACCGCTCCCGCCGGGATGCCGCTCGACGCCGTCCAGGAGGTGCCGAATCCGGTCGTGTGGTGCACGCCCGCGCCCTGCGGGCTCCACACGAACCGGCTGCCGTCGGCCGCCGCCGCGACCGTGCCGCCGCCGCTCACGCCCGAGGGGTCCGTCCCCGCGAACCAGTTGGCGCCGTTGTCGGTCGAGAAGGCGATGTGCGGGCCGGAGTCCAGGTTGCCGGCCCGCACCACCGTGTTCGGGTCGGACTCGGCGAAGTCCAGGCTCGTCGTCGACGTGAAGTTCGGCTGGGTGAACATCATCGGCGGCACCTTGGTGAGGTCCGTGTGCCGGAAGCCGCCGACGTCACCGAGCGCGCTGATCAGCGGGGCGCCCGAGGGGGGAGAGACCAGGTCGTTGACGGCCGTCTCCTCCAAGCCGCGCACCATCGGGGTGATGGTGAAGGAGGTGTCGTCGTCCCAGTCGGTCAGGTTCTCCGTGCCGTAGACCGTCGCGCCCGTCCCGTACATCATCCGGTCGGAGTCGAACGGGTCGATCTCCAGCGCCTCCGTCATCCAGCCCAGTTTCGGTGTCTGTTCGGGCGGCGACGGGTTCGCGCCCCAGGTCAGCCACGGCGACGACGAGACGTCCAGGGTGTAGCGGTTCTTCCGGTCGGGGTACGAGGTGTAGCTCCACGCCTGCGTCCACGTGCCGCCGCTGTCCGTCGAGCGGAAGATCTGCGTGTCCGGCCACCAGGAGCTGTACGCCGTCGCCATCACCGTGCCCGGGTTCTGCCGGTCCACGGTCAGGCCGCTGAAGCCGTAGTACGTGTCGGCCTCCGCCACCGGGCTGATGTCCGTCCAGGCGCCCGTCGCCGTCGCGTACCGGAACAGCCGGCCCTTGCCGCCGTCGTACGGGCCGCCCGTGTCGCTGTACGCGAGGTACAGGTAGCCGTTCTCGGCGTCCAGTACGCCCTTGTGTGCCAGGTGACCGGTCGGCTGGCCGGCGACGCGCTGCCAGGTCGCGCCCGCGTCCGTCGACCGGTAGACCGCGTTCTCCTTGTCGGCGACCCCGACGTAGACCGTCTTCGTCGCCGTCCCCGCGCTGCCCGTCGACTCGTCGAAGGTCACCCAGACGATGCCCTGGTTGTCGGACGCGTACCCGGACGTGTCGCTCGGGTCCTGCGCGTAGTTCCCGGGGTTGGGGAACGCCGTCACCTCGGACCAGGTGGCACCCGCGTCGGTCGACCGCCAGAGCCCGTGGCCGCTGGGCGCGCCCAGGTACAGCACGTCGTTGTCGTGGGGGTCGACCGCCAGGCGTTCCCCCATGCCCCGTCCCGGCATGTTCCCGCCCAGTTTGAACGGCAGGTCCGCCTTCTTCCAGGTCGCGCCCCGGTCCGTGGAGCGCAGCACCGCGCCGTTCGTCGGGTCCCAGTCGTTGGTGTACGTGCCGACCGCCGCGTACACCCGGTCGGGGTCGGCGGAGTCGGAGGCGAGGCTCACCACGCCCGTGTGGCCCCAGTCGTCCCAGCCGACCGAGTCGAGGAGCGGGGTCCAGGTCTTCGTCGGCTCCTGCCAGCGGTAGGCGCCGCCGATGTCGGTGCGGGCGTAGGCCAGGTCCTTCTCGCTGCGGTTGAAGACGATGCCGGGCACGAAACCGCCGCCGTCGATGCGCGCGTTCTTCCAGGTGTAGGTGTCGGCGGCGAGCGTGGTGGCCGGCTGCGGGGTGCCGGCGGCCAGGGCGGGCGGGCCGCCCGTGAGCAGACCGGCCGCCAGCGCGAGCACGGTCGTGAGGATGCGGGTTCTTCGCACGGGGGTTCCTTCCTCTTGGGGGGAGGGGGAGCGGGGAGAGCGTGCGAGGGCCGGGCGGCCCCACCGTGCGCGAGTGGGACCGCCCGGCCGTGTGTGGCCCCGGCGTCAGGTGCCGGGACCGGTCCGCGGAGCGTCGGCGGGGACTATTCGAGGAGCTCCGCGTACGAGCCCATGGCCAGGGCGATGTCGGCCTGGGCCCAGAACCGGTGGTACGTGAAGGTGGGCGCGGCGCCGCCCGCCAGGTAGGACTCGATCTTCGACCACGCCGGGTCGTCCTGGTAGAAGGAGCGGATCGACTCGAACGTCGACGACGAGTTGATCGCGTCGCCGTTCGGCATGGTGCCGCTCCAGCCGCTCGGGACGTGGACCGGGTCGTCGAAGCGGTTGTAGTCGGCGCGGGTCTCCGGGACGGCGATGCCGAGCGCGTCCTGGTTGTTCTCCCACATGCCGTCCAGGAGCGCCTTCGCCGTGGCCGCCGCCTCCGTGTCACCGGAGCGGTCGGCGTAGTACGTCAGCGTCTTGGCGTACGCCGCGGCCACACCGACGTCGTTGGTGTAGTCGGCGACGGTGACGTGCAGTCCGCTGTTGGCGCCGGGCGACGACGCGTTCCAGGTGTCGGGCTTGCCCGACCACTGCAGCGTCGACGGGATCCGGAAGGAGCCGTCCGGGTTGACCGTGGTCTCGGACAGCGCCCAGTCCACCCACTTGTCGAGGACCTGCTTGGCGAGGGCGTTGCCGGTCTGCTGGTACAGCTCGGCCACTCGCTCCATCGACCACGCCTGGAAGCCGAACCACTGGTTCGACGGCGGGTCGTGGTACACCGGCTTCTCGTCGTAGTGCATGCCGTAGAAGGTCGGTGTGCCGGACGGCGGGGTCGTGTACCGGCCCGCCCAGCTGTTGGTCGCGCCGCCCGCGATGCCGCCCTCGTCGGACTGCAGCCAGCGGTAGAACTCCAGCTGCCGCTGCATCGACTTCGCCCAGTCGCCCGCGCCCGTCGCCGACTTCGGCTTCAGCGGCGCGTAGCTGCTCAGCGCGTACGCGGCGAGCGGGTTCTGGTAGCCGCCGTGCGCGTGGCTGGAGCCGATGCGCCAGGCCCAGCCCGCCGAGGTGTCGGTGGCGCCGCCCCAGGCGTAGTACCAGGACAGCAGGTAGTGCGAGGCGTCCTTGCCGGTGCCGGCCGGGCAGGACGGGCTGGTGCAGTTGCCGACCTTCTTGAAGTACTTGTCGTACATGGCGTAGCGCAGGTAGTCACCCATCTTCGCGGCCTTGGCGACGGTCGCGGACACCTGGGAGCCCTTGCCCTGGTCCTTCGCCCACAGGTCCGCCCAGTACGCGGCCTGCACGGCACGCGCGTCGGCGTCCGGGGCGTTGGTGAACTTCCACTGCTTGGCGTAGGACGCGTCCTTGGTGAACAGGTCCAGGTAGCCGTTCTTCCCGCCGTACTTGAAGGCGTCGCAGGTGGGCTGCGGGACGGTCTCCCACACCGACTCCTGCGGGCCGCGCTGGAAGGTGTTGATGTACGACGGTCCGGTGTCCGCGGGTCCCGCCTCGCACTTGCCGGGCGAGTTGCCGTAGCCGTACACGTTGTCGACGTCCTGGATCCAGTGCATGCCGTAGACGTCGTCCGTGCCGTAGGCGGACTTCAGCTCGGCCGCGATCGGGTCGGGGCCGACGGAGACGCCCGAGTCGAGCGCGGAGGGGTACTCGTTCGGGGTGTCGTGCTCGGGCGCGTACGTCGCCGGCTTCGAGGCGTTGTAGAAGGAGTTCGTCGGCTGGTCGGCGTGGGTCGGGATCATGAACTTCTCCATGATGTCCCAGGCCCCGTTGAACTTCGACCAGTCACCGGTCACCTTGCCGTACATGGCCTGCAGCCACAGCAGGTAGCTGTACGCCTCCGAGGTGGTCTCGTGACCGTGGTCCGGCGCCTCGACGATCAGCGTCTCGACCGAGTGGTACGGGATGCCCTCCGGCGAGAAGTAGCCGTTCGCCGGGTCGGTGATCTTCCCGTACAGCTCCAGGAAACGCGCGTCGTACGCCTTCTGGGCGCCCAGCTGCGTCACCGTGACCGCCGCCTTGGCGTGGCCCGGTGCCGAGGACTCGAAGACCGCCGAGCCGCTGCCCGAGGAGTCGGCGGCGATCGTCACCTTCTGCGCGGTGTTCCAGTTCGACGGTGTGAAGGTGAGCGATCCGCCGCCGGAGACCGACAGCCCCGAGTTGCCGCTCGCCCGCGCCGTCGTGACGGTCACGTTCGCGCTCGGCTGCTTGGACAGCTTCACCTCGTACGTGCCCGACTCGCCCTGTTGAACGCCCAGTTGGGACGGCGTGGCCACCACGGCGGGACCCGAGGCGACCGTGATGCCGACCGGGGTCGAGGAGGCCGAGGCGCCCATGCTGTCGTACGCCTTCGCCACCAGCGAATGACTGCCCACGGTCAAGCCGCCGACGGAGAGCGCGAAGGGCGCGCTGCTGTCCGAGCCCAGCAGTTCGGTGTCGTCGTAGAACTCCACCTTGGTGATGGTGGCCTGGTCGGCCGCCGCCGCGGTGGCGGCCAGCGGGACCGTCTCGCCCTGCGTGTAGACGGCGCCGGCCTGGGGGCTGGTCAGCACGGTGATCGGCGGCTGGTGGGCGCCGACACAGGGGGTGCCGTTGATCGCGAAGGACGTGGGCGCGGCGTTGCCGCCGCTGTAGGTGAACTGGCCGCCGGTCGTGACGGCGGCGCCGGCGGCGATCCGGCCGTTGTACCCGGCGTCCTTCACGGTCACGGTCTTGCCGGACTGCGTCCAGCTGCCGTTCCAGCCGTTCACGAGCTTCTGGTTGCCCGCGTAGTCGTACGTCAGGGTCCAGCCGTCGATGACGTCCGTACCGCGGTTGGTGAGGGTCAGCTCCGCGGTGAATCCGGAGCCCCAGTCGTTCGTCTTGTAGTCGACGCTGCACTGGACGGCGGCCGCCTGAGCGGGGGTCGAACCGGTCGAGAGCATCGTCAGGGGAAGCGCGAGAGCGGCCGCGGCGGCCGTCAGTAACCGCCGTAAGCCTCTGCGTCTCCTGGGTGGGGGATGCATGGTGCTGGTTCCTCCTGCGACTCGGACATGTCAAGCCTTGAACCAGTGGGAGCGCTCCCATAGTGAGGATGGGGTAGAGGGCGGTCAAGCCTTGTGTCGAATCGAAAACATTCGACGCCCCGAGCTGAGGGAAAGTCGGCGGTCCCCCTGTTCTTTGCCGTCACTTGGCGCTAGCTTCATGTGCACCAGTGGGAGCGGTTCCACCAGTCGACGCGTCCGTCCCGACGCGTCCGAGCTGCAAGGAGTCGCTCATGCGCCACCCCCCGCGTTCAGTACTTTTAACCGTCCCCGTGCACGTGTGGAGCACCTGACGCGGGGTCGCTCGTTCCCGTGGGATCCACGTGCCGTCCGTGCTGCCCGGAACCTCCCGGCCGGCACCGCAGGCCTGTCCCGACCAGGCCCGACCGGCACTCCCACCCGTAAGGCACCAGGCTGCGCGACCGTCCGCGCACGCCCGAGAAGGACAGCCCCCTACGGATAGGAAACCCGCACGATGAGTCGCACCAGAACCGCGCTTCTCGCCGCCATGGCGCTGGTCGCCGGCGCCACCGGGACGGCGATCGCCGCCGTCCCCGGCGACACCGGCGCGGCCGCCGTCCCCTGCACCGTGGACTACAAGGTGCAGAACCAGTGGGCCACCGGCTTCACCGCGTCCGTGACGATCACCAACAACAGCGCCGCCAAGTCGTCGTGGTCGCTGAAGTGGACCTACGCCGGCAACCAGAAGGTCACCAGCGGCTGGAACGCCAAGGTGACCCAGTCCGGCGCGAACGTCACCGCCGCCAACGAGTCCTACAACGGCACCCTCGCCACCGGGGGTTCGACCTCCTTCGGCTTCCAGGGCACCTACAGCGGCAGCAACGCCGTCCCCGCCACCTTCACCCTCGACGGCGTGACCTGCAACGTCGACTCCGGCGGCCCCACCGACCCGCCGCCGGACCCGACCGACCCGCCCGGCAACCGGGTGAACAACCCCTACAGCGGCGCCAAGGTGTACGTGAACCCCGAGTGGTCCGCGAAGGCCGCCGCCGAGCCGGGCGGCAGCCGCATCGCCAACCAGCCCACCGGCGTCTGGCTGGACCGCACCGCCGCCATCAACGGCGTCAACGGCGGCATGGGCCTGCGCGACCACCTCGACGAGGCCCTGCGGCAGAAGGGTTCCGGCGAGCTCGTCATCCAGCTGGTCATCTACAACCTGCCCGGCCGTGACTGCGCCGCCCTCGCCTCCAACGGCGAGCTCGGCCCGACGGAGATCGACAAGTACAAGACGCAGTACATCGATCCGATCAAGACCATCCTCGCCGACCCGAAGTACGCCTCGCTGCGGATCGTCACCACGGTCGAGATCGACTCGCTGCCCAACCTGGTCACCAACGTCTCCCCGCGGGCCACCGCCACGCCCAACTGCGACGTGATGAAGGCCAACGGCAACTACGTGAAGGGCGTCGGCTACGCCCTGAACAAGCTCGGCGACGTGGCCAACGTCTACAACTACGTGGACGCCGGCCACCACGGCTGGCTGGGCTGGGACGACAACTTCGGCGCCTCCGCCGACATGTTCAAGCAGGCCGCGACCGCCGAGGGCGCGACCGTCGCCGACGTGCACGGCTTCATCGCCAACACGGCCAACTACAGCGCGCTGAAGGAGGACCACTTCTCCATCGGCGACAACGTGGCCGGCAAGTCGGTGCGCGAGTCGAAGTGGGTCAGCTGGAACCGCTACGTCGACGAGCTGTCGTACGCCCAGGCGCTGCGCAACCAGCTGATCTCGATCGGCTTCGACTCGGGCATCGGCATGCTGATCGACACCTCCCGCAACGGCTGGGGCGGTGCGAACCGGCCCACCGGGCCCGGCGCCACGACCAGCGTGGACACCTACGTCGACGGCGGCCGCTACGACCGCCGGTTCAACACGGGCAACTGGTGCAACCAGTCGGGAGCCGGACTCGGCGAGCGGCCGAAGGCCTCACCGGAGCCCGGGATCGACGCCTACGTGTGGATGAAGCCCCCGGGTGAGTCCGACGGGGCGAGCAAGGCCATCGACAACGACGAGGGCAAGGGCTTCGACCGGATGTGCGACCCGACGTACACCGGCAACCCGCGGAACGACAACAACATGTCGGGCGCCCTTCCCGACGCCCCGCTCTCCGGGCACTGGTTCTCCGCCCAGTTCCAGGAGCTGATGAAGAACGCGTACCCGCCGCTGTCGTGACGGGCTGACCACCGGTCCGCCGGGGCGGGACCCGCAAGGTCCCGCCCCGGCGGACCGCCGCGCGCCTCCTCCGCCGCGTCCTTTTTGCGGGAGCGGCAACGTCGTTTGCCCCTCGCCGGTGCGTCGTCGCACCCTGGCGGCATCCGAGCGGAGAGGCTGAGCACCATGGCGCACGACCACACGCACGACCACGAGCACACGCACGACCACGAGCACGACTGGGCCGAGATGGCCCCCCTGCTCGAATCCCAGGCGGAGCTGTTCACCCCGCTCTACGAGCGGGCCCTGAACTGGCTGGCGAAGGAGGTGACGGAACCGGGACTGATCGTGGACGCGGGCAGCGGCCCCGGCGTCATCTCGTGTCTGTTCGCCGAGACCTTCCCGGGCGCGCGGATCGTGGCCGTCGACGGTTCCGAGCCGCTGCTGGAGCGGGCCGGGGACCGGGCCGGGCGGCAGGGCGTCGGCGACCGTTTCGACACCCTCGCCGGTGAACTGCCCGAGGTGCTCGGCGAGCTGGACTACCCGGCCGACCTGCTGTGGGCCAGCCGCAGCGTGCACCACCTCGGGGACCAGGCCGCCGCGCTGGCCGCCTGCGCGGCGCGGCTGGCGCCCGGCGGCACGCTGGCCGTGATGGAGGGCGGTCTGCCGCCCCGGTTCCTGCCCCGCGACATCGGCTTCGGCCGGCCCGGTCTCCAGGCGCGCATCGACGCGGTGGAGGAGGAGCGGTTCAGCCGGATGCGGGCCGGACTGCCGGGCTCGGTGGCCGTCGTCGAGGACTGGCCGGCCCTGCTCACCTCGGCCGGCCTGCACCACACCCGCTCGCGCACCTTCCTCCTCGACCTGCCCGCCCCGGTCACGGACCGCGCCCGCGCCTACGTGGTCGACGCGCTCACCCGCACCCGCGAGGTCGTCGGCGAGGAGCTGGACGCCGACGACCGCGCCACCCTCGACCGCCTCCTCGACCCCGACGACAAGGCGAGCGCACACCACCGCCCCGACCTGTTCGTCCTGGCGGCCCACACGGTCCACTCGGCGGTGCGGCCCGTGTGACGGCTTGACTTGGGGAGCTCTCCAAGTGAGGGACTCGCCGGCACACGACGACACACAGGGGGTTTTCATCCGGCCGGCTGCTGACCGCCGGCCAGATCGCCGACTCGGTCGTGTGGGCCGTGGCGCAGCCGGCCGGTGTCGACGTCGACACCGTCGTGGTACGGCCCGTCGGCCGGCCCGACCGAGCACCCTCCGGCGACGCGCGACGGCCTCCCCCGGGGCGGGGGAGGCCGTCGCGCGCGTGCGGTCAGTTGTTGAACTCCGCGGGGTCCGGACCGGTCCGCCGGTCCTCGTTCAGCGCGCTGATCGCGGCCAGGTCCTCCGCGTCCAGGCTGAACCCGAAGACGTCGATGTTCTCCTCGATCCGGGACGGCGTCACCGACTTCGGGATCACGACGTTGCCCAGCTGGAGGTGCCAGCGCAGCACCACCTGCGCCGGCGTGCGGCCGTGCTTCTGCGCGATCGCCACGATCGCCGGGATCTCCAGGATCCCCTTGCCGGAGCCGAGCGGCGACCACGCCTCGGTCGCGATGCCCCGCTCCGCGTGGTACTCGCGCGAGGCGTGCTGCTGCAGGTGCGGGTGCAGCTCGATCTGGTTGACCGCCGGGACGACGGACGTCGCGTCGATCAGGCGGTCCAGGTGCTCCGGCAGGAAGTTGGAGACGCCGACGGCGCGGATCCGGCCGTCGGCGAGCAGCTTCTCGAACGCCTTGTACGTGTCGACGTACCGGTCCCGGGCGGGCGTCGGCCAGTGGATCAGGTAGAGGTCCACGTACTCGAGGCCGAGCTTCGACAGGGACGTGTCGAACGCCCGCAGGGTGGAGTCGTACCCCTGGTCGCTGTTCCAGAGCTTGGTGGTGACGAAGAGGTCCTCGCGCGGGACGCCCGACTTCGCGAGGGCCCGTCCGGTGCCCTCCTCGTTGCCGTAGATCGCCGCGGTGTCGATGCTGCGGTAGCCGGCCTCCAGCGCCGTCGTCACGGCCGTCTCGGCCTCCGCGTCCGGCACCTGCCAGACGCCGAAGCCCAGCTGGGGCATCTCGACGCCGTTGTTCAGGGTGATCGGGGGGACCTTGCTCACGAGCTCTCGATCCTTCGGTTGTGGTCAGGTACTACAAGTGTTACCCCCATCGTCAACGATCACAGCCCGCGGCGCATTCCTGACCGGGAAATTCATGCCTGGTAGAGCGCCTCGACCTCGGTTTCGTATGCCTTCTCGATCGCCCTGCGCTTCAGCTTCAGCGACGGGGTGAGCAGCCCGTGCTCCTCGGTGAACGGCTGTGCCAGGATGCGGAAGGTGCGGATCGACTCGGCCTGCGAGACCAGGGTGTTGGCCGCGACCACGGCCCGCCGCACCTCCGCCTCCAGATCCGCGTCGCGCACCAGCTCGGCCGGTGACAGCCGCGGCCTGCCGTGCATCGCCAGCCAGTGCTCGACGGCCTCCTGGTCCAGGGTGACCAGCGCGGCGACGTACGGGCGGTCGTTGCCGACGACGATGCACTGGCCGACCAGCGGATGGTCCCGCACCCGCTCCTCCAGCACCCCCGGTGAGACGCTCTTGCCGCCGGAGGTCACCAGGATCTCCTTCTTGCGGCCGGTGATGGTGAGATAGCCGTCCTCGTCGAGGGAGCCGAGGTCACCGGTGGCCAGCCAGCCGTCGCGCAGGACCTCGCCGGTGGCCTCGGGGTCGTTGAGGTAGCCGGCGAAGACGTTGTCGCCGTGCAGCCAGATCTCGCCGTCGTCCGCGAGGTGCACGGTGACCCCGGGAATGGGCCGGCCGACCGTTCCGTAACGGGTGCGCCCGGGCGGGTTGGCGGTGGCCGCCGCCGTCGACTCCGTGAGTCCGTACCCCTCGTAGACGTGCACGCCCGCGCCCGCGAAGAACAGCCCGAGCCGGCGGTCCATCGCCGAACCGCCCGACATGGCGTGCCGGATCCTGCCGCCCATCGCCGCCCGGATCTTCGCGTAGACGAGCCTGTCGAAGAGCCGGTGCCGCATCCGCAGCGCCGCGGACGGGCCGGGCCCGGTGCCCCAGGCCTTCGCCTCCACCGCGTCCGCGTACGCGACGGCCACGTCGACGGCCTTCTCGAACGGCCCCGAGCGGCCCTCCCGTTCCGCCCTGCGCCGCGCCGCGGTGAACACCTTCTCGAAGATGTAGGGCACGGCGAGGAAGAACGTGGGCCGGAACGCGGCTAGATCGGGCATCAGCGCCGCCGCGTTCAGCTGCGGCTGATGGCCGAACTTCACCCTCCCGCGGATCGCCGCCACCTCCACCATCCGCCCGAAGACGTGCGCGAGCGGCAGGAACAGCAGCGTCGACGCCTCGTCGCCCCTGCGGGAGTGGAACACCGGCTCCCAGCGCTCGATCACGGTGTCCGCCTCGTACATGAAGCCGCCGTGCGGGATCACGCAGCCCTTGGGGCGGCCGGTGGTGCCCGAGGTGTAGATGACCGTCGCCACCGAGTCGGGGGTGACCGCCCGCCGGTGCCGGTGCACCACGTCGTCGTCGAGGTGCGCGCCCGCGTCGTAGAGCTCCTGCACCGCGCCCGCGTCGAGCTGCCACAGCCGGCGCATCCGCGGCAGCCGGTCGATGACGGTGGCGATCGTCATCGCGTGGTCCTCGTGCTCCACGATCGCGGCCGTCACCTCCGCGTCGTGCAGCATCCAGGAGCACTGCTCGGCGGAGGAGGTGGGGTAGACGGGCACGACCTGCGCGCCGATCGTCCACAGCGCGAAGTCGAAGAGCGTCCACTCGTACCGGGTGCGGGACATGATCGCGACCCGGTCGCCGAACCGGACGCCGCCCGCGAGGAGGCCCTTCGCGAGGGCGAGCACCTCGTCGCGGAACTCCGCGCTGGTCACGTCCCGCCACCGGCCGGTGGCGTCCTTGCGGCCGAGCGCGATGCGCGACGGGTCCTCCTCGGCGTACCGGAAGACCACGTCGGCCAGACCGCCCACCGGGGGCTCCAAGGCCAACGGAGGGGTGGTGAACTCGCGCAATCCCGCTCCCCGTTCCTCGGCGCCCGGAAGGGTGCGGCGACGTCCCCGTCCCGCACGGCGCCGTGAAAGCTACCCCACGCGGACGGAGGGCGGGGAGGGGGCGGGAACCGGGCGGAGTCCTCGTCCGCACCGGCCAGGGGAGGGAAAAGCGCTCATACGGGAATGGGCCGGACAGAAATCTGACGGTGGAGCACGATTCGGTGGAGCAATCTCCACCGAATCCGTACGGTCCCCTGACCGTCCTTCGGTGCGCCGCACGGGCCCCCGGTCCGGGCGTGCGCGCCCGCCGGGACGTCACCCCCGCCCGCCCCGGTGCAGCCGGTCGCCGCCCGCGAGGATCGCCGACGCCAGCGCTTCCGCCGCCCCCTGCGCGGACGGGCGGCGCCGCCCGTGCACCACCACGAAGTCCACCTCGCCCGGTTCCGGCAGCCCCGCCCGCTCCGGCATCCGCACCAGTCCCGGCGGGATCAGCCCGCGCGAGTGCACCATCACCCCGAGCCCGGCGCGGGCCGCCGCGAGCAGTCCGTTGAGGCTGCCGCTGGTGCACACGATGCGCCACTGACGGCCCTCCCGCTCCAGCGCCCGCAGGGCGAGGGCCCGGGTGATGCCCGGCGGCGGGTAGACGATCAACGGCACCGGACGGTCCGGGTCCGGCCGCAGACCCGGCGCGCCGATCCACACCAGCTCGTCGTGCCAGACCAGCTCGCCCCCCGGGTCCTCGGGCCGCCGCTTGGCCAGCACCAGGTCCAGCCGGCCCGCCGCCAGCCGCTCGTGCAGGACGCCCGACAGCTCGACCGTCAGCTCCAGGTCGACCTCCGGGTGCTCGTGCCGGAACCGCTCGAGGATCTCCGGCAGCCGGGTCAGCACGAAGTCCTCCGACGCGCCGAACCGCAGCCGTCCGCGCGGCCGGGTGCCGGTGAAGAACTGCGTCGCCTGCTCGTGCACGTCCAGGATCCGCCGGGCGAAGCCGAGCATCGCCTCGCCGTCCTCGGTCAGCTCCACCGCATGGGTGTCCCGGGTGAACAGCTGACGCCCGGTGGCCTCCTCCAGCCGCCGTACGTGCTGGCTCACCGTCGACTGGCGCAGCCCGAGCCGCCGCGCCGCCTGCGTGAAGCTCAGGGTCTGCGCCACCGACAGGAACGTCCGCAGCTGCGTCGGGTCGTACATGCGGCCAGGGTAGCGGCGGTCATCGCGGAACGTGATGACAGTGAGAGCGGTATACGGGATTCCCGATCACGGTGGGAGGGAGCAGGATGGGGAGGGGACGTCCCTGGGGTCCCTGGGCACAAGCGTGAGTACGAGCAAGTGGAGCACAGTGAAACGCCTGCGTTGGCCGAGCCGGCTGCCGATCGACCCGTACATCCTGCTGCTGCTCGGGACGGTGGGCCTCGCCGCGCTGCTCCCCGCCCGGGGGACCGGTGCCGACATCGCCTCCGGCGCCTCCACCGCCGCGATCGCCTTCCTGTTCTTCCTCTACGGCGCCCGGCTGTCCACCCGCGAGGCCCTGGACGGGCTGAAGCACTGGCGGCTCCACGTCACCGTGCTGGCCTGCACCTTCGTCGTCTTCCCGGTGCTGGGCCTGGCCGCCCGCGGACTCGTCCCGGTGTTCCTGACCGACCCGCTCCACCAGGGTCTGCTCTTCCTCACCCTGGTCCCGTCCACCATCCAGTCGTCGATCGCGTTCACCTCGATCGCCCGCGGCAACGTGCCCGCCGCGATCTGCGCCGGCTCCTTCTCCTCGCTGGCCGGCATCGTCGTCACCCCGCTGCTGGCGGCGACGCTGCTGGGCGACGGCGGGGGCGGGTTCTCCGCCGGGTCGGTGGTGAGGATCGTGCTCCAGCTGCTGGTGCCGTTCGTCGCCGGGCAACTGCTGCGCCGCTGGATCGGCTCCTTCGTCTCCCGGCACCGGAAGGTGCTGGGGCTGGTCGACCGCGGCTCGATCCTGCTCGTCGTCTACACCGCGTTCAGCGCGGGCATGGTGCAGGGCGTCTGGCACCGGGTGAGCCCCGCCCGGCTCGGCGCCCTGCTCGCCGTCGAGGCCGTCCTGCTCGCCGTGATGCTGCTGCTGACCTGGTACGGAGCCAAGGCGCTGCGGTTCGGCCGGGAGGACCGGATCGCGATCCAGTTCGCCGGCTCGAAGAAGTCGCTGGCCGCCGGGCTGCCCATGGCGAGCGTGCTGTTCGGGGCGCAGGCCTCGCTGGCCGTGCTGCCGCTGATGCTGTTCCACCAGATGCAGCTGATGGTGTGCGCGGTGATCGCCAAGCGCCGCTCGCACGACCCCGTCGGGGAGGTCGCCGCCGCGGACCGGGCCGGACGCCCACGAACCGGGGCCGGTACGGGGACACGTTCCGGCTGAGCGGCACGGCGGCCCCGGCCGGGAGCAGGCCCGGTACGGCGCCACCGCGGTCGGCCCCTCGGCGCCCGGGCCGTCGTGAACACCCGCACGGGACACCCGGAGGCGAGGGGGCCGGGACTCCCGGGCGCCGGGTGCGTCCGGCGAACGCCGAGGCGGGGCCCCGCGGCGCAGGGGGCGCTCCCCGCCGACGGGACCCCGCCGCCGTGCAGCGGGGGACCGGTCAGCCCCGGGCGGCCGCGGCCCGCAGGGCGACGCGGTCCTCACCCGCGTACACGTTCATGGAGCTGCCCCGCAGGAAGCCCACCAGGGTCAGACCCGTCTCCGCCGCCAGGTCCACGGCCAGCGAGGACGGCGCGGAGACCGCCGCCAGCATCGGGATGCCGGCCATGACCGCCTTCTGCGCCAGCTCGAAGGAGGCCCGGCCGGAGACCAGCAGGATCGTCCGGGACAGCGGCAGGTTCCCGCTCTGCAGGGCCCGGCCGACCAGCTTGTCGACCGCGTTGTGCCGGCCCACGTCCTCCCGTACGTCGAGCAGCCCGCCGTCCTCGTCGAACAGGGCCGCCGCGTGCAGGCCGCCGGTGCGGTCGAAGACCCGCTGGGCCGCGCGCAGCCGGTCCGGGAGGCTCGACAGCAGCTCCGGCTCCACCCGCAGCGGGGGCGTGTCGGCGATGGGATGGCGGGCCGTCGTGCGCACCGCGTCCAGGCTGGCCTTGCCGCACAGACCGCAGGAGGAGGTGGTGTAGACGTTGCGTTCCAGTGTGATGTCCGGGACCACCACACCGGGGGCCGTCTTCACGTCGACCACGTTGTAGGTGTTCGAGCCGTCGGCCGTCGCGCCCGCACAGTAGACGATGTTCTGCAGGTCCGCGGCGGTCGCGAGCACTCCCTCGCTCACCAGGAACCCGGCCGCCAGGGCGAAGTCGTCCCCCGGCGTGCGCATGGTGATCGCCAGCGGTCCGCCGTTCAGCCTGATTTCCAGGGGTTCCTCGGCGACGAGCGTGTCGGGGCGGCTGGAGACCGCCCCGTCCCGGATGCGGAGCACCTTGCGTCGTTCCGTGACTCGTCCCATGTCCCACCAGTTCCGCTCAGTCCCGGTTCCGTACGTGCGAAAAGCCGAAACGGCCCTTGACGCACAGGTTGCCGTGGGTCACCGGATCGTCGTGCGGTGAGGTGACCTTCACGATCTCATTGTCCTGCACATGGAGGGCGAGGTCGCAGCCCGCTCCGCAGTACGCGCACACGGCCGTCGTCCGTGACTGCCGTGCCTCGTCCCGGGTACCCGCCGCCCGCGTGTCGAACTCGGATGTGAACGACAGGGTCCCGGCCGAGCAGACCTCGACGCAGTCGCCGCGGTACACACGGGCCGAGTCGGTCAGCGGGGCGTCGTGCCCGACGGCGACCCGGGCGTCGAAATCCCGGCCCGCGACCGGGATCGGGAAGGTGTTCCGCCACGGGTGGCGTCCAGGACCGTCGCTCCCTCGGGCGCCCGGACCGGCTCGCCGCCCGGGGTGAGCTCCAGCAGGCGGCGGGGCATCCCCAGCGGTGTCACCGGTCATGCGTACGCCCCCGGACGGTCGATGGCGGATTCCACGGCGTTCCACGCGGTCCGCCCCGGACCGCGGATCGAGGCGTCCCGCATCGCGCGGCCGGCCTCGCGCAGCAGGGCGATGCCGGCGGCGGCGCCCGTACGTCCGGCGATCCGGCGCAGAGCCTCCTCCTGGCGGACGGGGCCGACCCGGCAGGGGACACCGAGGACCACGAAGGCTGCTGAATCCCTGTCGACCAAATACTGTCTACAGTATGGAGATGGCCCCGGCAAGGCTTTGTGCAGTACCGGTGGTTGTCTGCTCAACCGCCTTCTCAACGGCCTCCGCCGTCCCTACGGTGGGGGACTCATGAGTCCCCCCGTCGCACCGCCGGGCTGGAGCCGCTGGCTCGTGCCGCCCGCCGCGCTCTCCGTCCACCTCTCCATCGGCCAGGCCTACGCGTGGAGCGTGTTCAAACCGCCGCTGGAGTCGGCGCTCGGCCTCAGCGGCACCCAGAGCGCGCTGCCCTTCCAGCTCGGCATCGTGATGCTCGGCCTGTCCGCCGCCTTCGGCGGCACCCTGGTCGAACGCCGGGGCCCGCGCTGGGCGATGACCGTCGCCCTGATCTGCTTCTCCTCCGGCTTCCTGCTCTCCGCCCTGGGCGCGGCCACCGATCAGTACTGGCTGATCGTCCTCGGCTACGGCTTCGTCGGCGGCGTCGGCCTGGGCATCGGCTACATCTCGCCCGTCTCGACGCTCATCAAGTGGTTCCCGGACCGGCCCGGCATGGCCACCGGCATCGCCATCATGGGCTTCGGCGGCGGCGCGCTGATCGCCTCGCCCTGGTCGGCGCAGATGCTCGAGTCCTTCGGCGGCGACAACGCGGGCATCGCGCTCGCCTTCCTCGTGCACGGGCTGACGTACGCCGTGTTCATGCTGCTCGGGGTGGTGCTGGTGCGGGTGCCGCGCGCCGCGCGTCCGGCGGCCGGCGGGCCCGCCGTGCTCGGCGGACCGCAGGTCTCGGCCCGTTCGGCGGTGCGCACCCCGCAGTTCTGGCTGCTGTGGCTGGTGCTGTGCCTGAACGTCACCGCGGGCATCGGCATCCTGGAGAAGGCCGCGCCGATGATCACCGACTTCTTCGCGGACACCTCCGCACCGGTGTCGGCGACCGCCGCCGCGGGATTCGTCGCCCTGCTGTCGGCGGCCAACATGGCGGGCCGCATCGGCTGGTCGACCACCTCCGACCTCATCGGCCGCAAGAACATCTACCGGGTCTACCTCGGCGTCGGCGCACTGATGTACGCGCTCATCCTGCTGCTGGGCGACTCCTCCAAGCCGCTGTTCGTGCTGTGCGCCCTGGTGATCCTCTCCTTCTACGGCGGCGGCTTCGCCACGGTCCCGGCGTATCTGAAGGACCTCTTCGGCACCTACCAGGTCGGGGCGATCCACGGCCGGCTGCTCACCGCCTGGTCCACGGCCGGTGTGCTCGGACCGCTGATCGTGAACCGGGTCGCCGACCGTCAGGAGGAGGCGGGCCGGCACGGTCCGTCCCTGTACGGTCTGTCACTGGTCGTCATGATCGGACTGCTCGTCGTCGGCTTCGTCGCCAACGAGCTGATCCGGCCCGTCCACCCCCGCCACCACGTCCCCGGCACCGAGACGCCCGAGGAGGCCGCCGATGACCGGCGACAGCAGCCAGAGTCCGCCTGACCCCGACCGCCGCGGGCTGATCGCCTTCACCTGGCTGTGGGTGGGGGCGCCGCTCGCCTACGGGCTGTACGAGCTCGTGCGCAAGGCGACACAACTGTTCACCGGCTGACCGCGGAGCCGGGGCGCCCCCTTCGGGAGCTGACCGAAGCCGACAAGCCCCGTACCCGTTTCCTGTCGCTTCACCTGCCCCCGTACCGGTGAGTCACTGATCAGACTGGTGCATCCCGCACCCGACCCACCGAGGGGGACCCACCCATGATCGGCTCGCGCATCGCCGCCGTCGGCCACTACCAGCCCGCCCGGGTCCTCACCAACGAGGACCTGGCGGGCATGGTCGACACCAGCGACGAGTGGATCACGAGCCGGGTGGGCATCCGCACCCGCCACGTCGCCGGCCCCGACGAACCGGTCGACGAGCTGGCCGCGCACGCCGCCGCCAAGGCGCTGGCGGCGGCCGGCCGGACGCCCGCCGAGATCGACCTCGTGCTGGTCGCCACGTCCACCGCCATCGACCGCTCGCCCAACATGGCCGCCCGCGTCGCGGCCCGGCTCGGCATGCCCGGGCCCGCGGTCATGGACATCAACGTGGTGTGCGCCGGCTTCACCCACGCCCTCGCCACCGCCGACCACGCCGTGCGGGCCGGCGGTGCGAGCCGGGTGCTGGTCGTCGGCGCCGACAAGATGACCGACGTGACCGACTGGACCGACCGGACCACCTGCGTGCTCGTCGGCGACGGGGCGGGCGCCGCCGTGGTGGAGGCCTGCGCCCCGGGCGAGGCGGCGGGGATCGGGCCGGTGCTGTGGGGCTCGGTGCCCGAGATGGGGCACGCGGTGCGGATCGAGGGGACCCCGCCGCGGTTCGCGCAGGAGGGGCAGAGCGTCTACCGCTGGGCCGCCACCCAGTTGCCCGCCATCGCCCGCCGGGCCTGCGAGAAGGCGGGACTGGCCCCCGAGGACCTGGCGGCGGTCGTGCCCCACCAGGCCAACCTGCGGATCGTCGAACCCCTCGCCCGCCGGCTCGGCGCCGTCAACGCCGTCGTCGCCCGCGACGTCACCGAGTCCGGCAACACCTCGGCCGCCAGCATCCCGCTCGCCTTCTCCAAGCTCGTCGAACGGGGCGAGGTGTCGACCGGCGACCCGGTGCTGCTCTTCGGCTTCGGCGGGAACCTGTCGTACGCGGGACAGGTCGTGCGCTGTCCCTGAGCCCGTCGCCCCGTTCGCCGTACGGGTGTGACAAGGCCGACTCGGAGCCCCCTGGCGCCTGCGCGCCGTAGACTGTAGACAAAAGACAATCATTACCGGCGTTGCGGTGCACCGGCGTTCGCGGCGGTGCACGGCGCCGCCGAGGAGGGGGACCGCGATGCTGTCGGCCGGACTGCCCCAGGGGGCGGTGCCCAAGCTCGAACGGCCCGGACCGCTGCGCGACCGGGTCTACGAGGCGCTGCTCGAACTCATCACCACCCGCGCCCTCCGGCCCGGCCAGCATCTCGTCGAGAGCGAACTCGCCGGCCACCTCGGCGTCTCCCGCCAGCCGGTGCGCGAGGCGCTGCAGCGGCTCAACACCGAGGGCTGGGTCGATCTGCGGCCCGCGCAGGGCGCGTTCGTGCACGAGCCGACGGAGGAGGAGGCCGACCAGCTCCTCACCGTCCGCACACTGCTGGAGGCGGAGGCGGCCCGGCTGGCCGCGGGCAACGCCGACGACGCGGGCGTGGCAGCACTGGAGGAGATCCTGGCCGAGGGCCTCGAGGCGGTCGCCGCCGACGACGTGGACGCCGCCGTCGCCCTCAACGCCCGTTTCCACGCCAAGATCATGGAGCTGGCCGGGAACGCCGTGCTCGCCGAACTCGCCGCCCAGGTCGACCGGCGCGTGCGCTGGTACTACACGCCCGTCGCCCGGCAGCGCGGCGGACAGTCCTGGGTCGAACACCGGGAGCTGATCGCGGCCGTCGCCGCCCACGACGGGCAACTGGCCACCCGGCTCATGCGCGAACACACCGAGCACACCCGGCGCTCGTACCACGCGCGCGCCGAGTCCTGAGCGGTTCGACCGCACCTTTTGACCCCATTGAGGGCTCGCTCCCCGGCCTTGCGGGGGCTCCTTTGTCCTGCGAGTGGAAAAAGTAGGGGGCAATTCCTGCGCGACTTCTTCCCACCTCCGGCAGGCGCTGCTACTTTCCCATCCGAAAGCACGCCACACACGTGGCCGGAATCCGGCGCACACAGGCCGATCGAGGCGGGGAGGGGCTCGTGAGACGTATGACAGCGCGACCCGCCAACGCCCACCAGGCGCGGCTGCTCAGGCTGCTGCGTGACGGTGGTCCCAACTCCCGCGCCCAGCTGGGCGACCAGGTCGACCTCTCCCGGTCGAAACTGGCCGTGGAGGTGGACCGGCTGCTGGAGACGGATCTCGTCGTGGCCGACGGACTCGCCGCCTCGCGCGGCGGCCGGCGCTCCCACAACATCCGGCTCAACCCGCACCTGCGTTTCCTCGGCGTCGACATCGGCGCGACCTCGGTCGACGTCGCCGTCACCAACGCCGAGCTGGAGATCCTCGGGCACATCAACCAGCCCATGGACGTGCGCGAGGGACCGGTCGCGGTCTTCGAGCACGTGCTCGCCATGGCCGCGAAGCTGAAGGCCTCGGGGCTCGCGGAGGGGTTCGACGGCGCCGGCATCGGCGTCCCGGGCCCGGTCCGCTTCCCCGAGGGCATCCCGGTGGCTCCGCCGATCATGCCGGGCTGGGACGGCTTCCCCGTGCGGGAGGCGCTCAGCCAGGACCTCGGCTGCCCGGTCATGGTCGACAACGACGTGAACCTGATGGCGATGGGGGAGCAGCACGCGGGCGTCGCCCGCACCGTCGCCGACTTCCTCTGCGTCAAGATCGGCACCGGCATCGGCTGCGGCATCGTCGTCGGCGGTGAGGTCTACCGCGGTACGACGGGCAGTGCGGGCGACATCGGGCACATCCAGGCCGTGCCCGACGGCCGTCCGTGCGCCTGCGGCAACCGGGGCTGTCTGGAGGCCCACTTCTCCGGAGCGGCCCTCGCCCGGGACGCCACGGAGGCCGCCGAACAGCGGCTCTCCGCCGAACTCGCCGGACGACTGGAGGCGAACGGCACGCTCGGCGCCGCCGACGTCGCCGCCGCGGCCGCGGCCGGTGACGCCACCGCCCTCGATCTGATCCGCGAGGGCGGCAACCGCACCGGCCAGGTCATCGCCGGCCTGGTCAGCTTCTTCAACCCCGGCCTGGTGGTGATCGGCGGCGGAGTGACCGGCCTCGGCCACACCCTGCTCGCCGCGATCCGAACCCAGGTCTACCGCGGCTCGCTGCCCCTGGCCACCGGCAACCTGCCGATCGTGCTGGGGGAGTTGGGGCCCACCGCCGGAGTCATCGGCGCGGCCCGGCTCATCAGCGACCATCTCTTCTCACCCGCGTAAGCAGCTCCACCGCCTCTTCGCCGCACCCGCTCCAGGCACCACCGCTCCACCGCATCCGCGTCACGGCACCCGTTCCAGGCACCACCGCTCCACCGCTCCACCGCATCCGCGTCACGGCACCCGTTCCAGGCACCACCGCTCCACCGCATCCGCGTCACGGCACCTGCTCCAGGCACCACCGCTCCACCGCATCCGCGTCACGGCACCCGCTCCCCGCACCCGCTCCCACCGCACGGAACGGTCCACCCGTACAGGCACGCCACCGCCCTACCCAGCCCTGCCCGAAAACGCCTGCCCCGCAAGGGGATCGCCCTGACACCGGCCCGTACGCCCGCCGAGGGGAATCCGCATGGCACCACAACCACCGCTGCTCAGCATGTCCGGCATCACCAAGTCGTTCCCCGGAGTCCGGGCCCTGGACGGCGTCGACCTCGACGTCCAGGCCGGCGAGGTGCACTGCCTGCTCGGCCAGAACGGCGCCGGGAAGTCCACCCTGATCAAGGTGCTGGCCGGCGCCCACCAGCCCGACACCGGCACCATCCGCTGGCGCGGCGAGGACGTCACCCTGCGTTCGCCGATCGCCGCCATGCGCCTCGGCATCGCCACCATCTACCAGGAACTCGACCTGGTGGAGCACCTGTCGGTCGCCGAGAACGTCCACCTGGGCCACGAACCGACCGCCGCCGGTTTCGTCGTCCGGTCGGGAGCGGCCAAGTCGTCGACGGCGCACCTGCTGAAGCGGCTCGGGCACCCCGAGATCGACCCGGCCCGGCCGGTCGGCGAACTCCCGGCGGCACAGCAGCAGATCGTGTCCATGGCGCGGGCACTCTCCCACGACGTACGGCTCATCGTGATGGACGAGCCGTCCGCCGCGCTCGACCCGGACGAGGTCGACAACCTCTTCCGCATCGTCGGCGACCTCACCGCCGACGGGGTCGCCGTCGTCTACATCTCGCACCGCCTGGAGGAGATCCGCCGCATCGGCGACCGGGTGACCGTGCTGAAGGACGGCCGCGCCGTCGCCGGCGGGCTGCCCGCGAAGTCCACGCCGACCCGCGAGGTCGTCGCGCTGATGACCGGGCGCAACGTCGAGTACGTCTTCCCGGAGCGGCCGGCCGCCGCCCCGCGGGGCGAACCGGTGCTCACCGTCGAAGGACTGTCCCGCCGGGGCGAGTTCGCCCCGCTCGACCTCCAGGTGCGGCCCGGGGAGATCGTCGGGCTGGCCGGACTCGTCGGCTCGGGGCGCTCCGAGATCCTGGAGACCGTCTACGGCGCCCGCAAACCGGACACCGGCCGGGTCCTCGTCGACGGGCGCCCCCTGAAGCCGGGCAGCGTACGGGCCGCCGTGCGCGCCGGACTCGGGCTCGCCCCCGAGGAACGCAAGGCGCAGGCCCTGCTGATGCTGGAGTCCGTCACCCGCAACGTGTCGGTCTCCTCCATGTCCCGCTTCGCGAAGGCCGGCTGGATCGACCGGGGCGCCGAACTGGGGGCGGCCCGCGCGGCGGTCCGCGAGCTGTCGCTGCGGCCCGACAACCCGGACGTGCCCGTGCGCACCCTGTCCGGCGGAAACCAGCAGAAGGCCGTGCTCGCCCGCTGGCTGCTGCGCGGCTGCCGGGTGCTGCTGCTCGACGAACCCACCCGCGGCGTCGACGTCGGCGCCCGCGCCGAGCTCTACGCGGTCGTCCGCCGGCTGGCGGACGAGGGCCTCGCCGTGCTGCTGGTCTCCAGCGAGGTGCCCGAGGTGCTCGGCCTCGCCGACCGCGTCCTGGTGCTGCGCGAGGGCAGCGTCGTCCACACGGCGCCCGCCCGCGAACTCGACGAACACCGTGTACTCGACCTGGTCATGGAAGGAAGCCCGGCGTCATGACGCAGCCCGTCTCCCCGCCGCGGGACAGCGCCCCCAAGGTGCCGTCGGCCGGCGAAACGCCCGCCTGGCGCGCCGTGCTGTTCCGCGCCGACGTCCGCACGCTGTCGCTGCTCGGCGTGCTCGCCGTACTGATCCTCATCGGCGGCGTCACCAAACCCGACGAGTTCCTGGACACCCGCAACCTCCAGCTCGTCCTCACCCAGGCCTCCGTCATCGGTGTCGTCACCGTCGGCATGACCTTCGTCATCATCTCCGGCGGCATCGACCTGTCGGTCGGCGCGATCGTCGCCCTCGCCTCGGTGTGGGCCACCACCGTCGCCACCCAGGAGTACGGCTTCGGCGGCATCCTCTTCACCGCCGTCCTCGTCGGACTGGGGTGCGGTCTGGTCAACGGGGTGCTCATCGCCTACGGCGGGATGGTCCCGTTCATCGCCACCCTCGCCATGCTCGCCTCCGCCCGCGGCCTCGCCCTGCAGATCACCGACGGACGGACGCAGATCGTCACCGTCGAGGGCGTCCTCGACCTCGGCGAGCGCGACTCCTACGTGCTCGGCATCCCGCCGCTGGTCCTGGTGTTCGCCGCGGTCACCGTCATCGGCTGGCTGCTCCTCAACCGGACCACCTTCGGCCGCCGCTCCGTCGCCGTCGGCGGCAACGCGGAGGCCGCCCGGCTGGCCGGCATCGACGTACGCCGCCAGCGGCTCTACCTCTACCTGCTGTCCGGGCTGTGCTGCGGCATCGCCGCCTTCCTGCTGATCGTGCTGGCCGGCTCCGGCCAGAACACCAACGGCAACCTCTACGAACTCGACGCCATCGCCGCCGCGATCATCGGCGGCACCCTGCTCACCGGGGGACGGGGCACCATCGTCGGCTCCGTCCTCGGCGTCCTGATCTTCACCACGATCACCAACATCTTCGCCCTGAACAACCTGCAGAGCGACGTCCAGCAGATCGCCAAGGGCGCGATCATCGTCGCCGCCGTGCTGGTCCAGCGCCGTACCGCGAGCACGACCTGAAGAAGGGGTTCACCGCCATGCCAGAGTTCACCAGCCGCAGAGGGCTTCTCTTCGGAGCGGCCGCCGTCTCCGCCGGCGTCCTCGTCACCGGCTGCACCAGCAACGAGTCCAGCGACGACGAGCCCGCCGCGAACGACCGGCCGGCCGCCGACGACAAGCCCGGCAAGCAGGTCACCATCGGCTTCGCCGGACCGCAGGCCGACCACGGCTGGCTCAACGCCATCAACGACAACGCCAAGAAGCGGGCGGAGAAGTACTCCGACGTCACCCTGGAGATCACCGAGGGATCCAACGACACCGCCCAGCAGATCGGCCAGATCGAGACCCTCATCAACAAGAAGGTCGACGTCCTGGTGATCCTGCCCGCCGACGGCAAGGCCCTCACCCAGGTCGGGCTGAAGGCGATGCGCGCCGGCATCCCGGTCGTCAACCTCGACCGGATCTTCAACACCCCGCAGGCGTACCGCTGCTGGGTCGGCGGCGACAACTACGGCATGGGCCTCAACGCCGGCCACTACATCGGCGAGAAGCTCAAGGGCAAGCAGGGCGCCAAGGTCGTCGAGCTGGCCGGCCTGGACAACCTGGAGCTGACCAAGCAGCGCACCCAGGGCTTCGACGACGCGCTGAAGAACTACCCCAACATCCAGAAGGTGGCCCGCCAGGCCGCCGAGTTCACCGTCGAGTCCGGCCAGGCCAAGACGGCCCAGCTGCTCCAGGCGCAGTCGCGGATCGACGCGCTGTGGAACCACGACGACGACCAGGGCGTGGGCGCGCTGCGCGCCATCGAGCAGGCCGGGCGCGACGAGTTCCTGATGGTGGGCGGCGCGGGCGCGCTCGCCGCCTTCCAGGCCATCAAGGCCGACGACGGTGTCCTGAAGGCGACCGTCCTGTACCCGCCGACGATGGCCGCCTCCGCGATCGACCTGGCCCGCGCCCTCGGCCAGGGCAAGGGCGTCGGCGGCCTCGCGGAGTTCGAGATCCCCTCGTCGGTGACCTGCTACTCGGCCGTCGTCGACAAGGAGAACGTGGACCAGTACATGTCCACCGGCTTCAAGTGAGAAGCCCCGCCCCACGGGCCTGACCAGCCCCCCGGGCGGGGCCCACCCCGCCCGCCACGACGACGAGGAGGACATCCGAATGGCACAGCCGCAAGCGTCCGACGGGGCGGAGACGGGGAAGCCACCGCTGCGCATCGGCATGGTCGGTTACGCCTTCATGGGCGCCGCCCACTCCCAGGGCTGGCGCACCGCGGGCCGCGTCTTCGACCTGCCGCTGACTCCCCACATGGCCGTGATCTGCGGCCGGGACGCCGACGCCGTGCGCGCGGCGGCCGACCGGCACGGCTGGGCGGAGACCGAGACGGACTGGCGCGCCCTCGTCGAACGGGACGACGTCGACCTCGTCGACATCTGCACCCCCGGCGACAGCCACGCCGAGATCGCGCTCGCCGCGCTCGCCGCCGGCAAGCACGTGCTGTGCGAAAAACCCCTCGCCAACACCGTCGCGGAGGCCGAGGCGATGACCCGCGCCGCCGAAGAGGCGGCGGCGCGCGGACAGGTGGCGATGGTCGGCTTCAACTACCGCCGGGTCCCCGCGACCGCGCTGGCCCGGCGGATGGTGGCCGAGGGCCGGATCGGGAAACTGCGGCACGTGCGGGTCGCGTATCTGCAGGACTGGCTGGTGGACCCGCAGTTCCCGCTGACCTGGCGGCTGCGCCGCGAGCACGCCGGCTCCGGTTCGCTCGGCGACCTCGGCGCGCACATCGTCGACCTGGCGCAGTACCTGGCCGGCGAGCAGCTGGCGGGCGTCTCCGCGCTCACCGAGACGTTCGTGCGGGAGCGGCCGCTGCCCACCGCCCCCAGTGCCGGCCTGGCCGCCGTCTCCGCCGCCGGCACCGGGCAGGTCACCGTCGACGACGCCGCCCTGTTCACCGGCCGCTTCACCTCCGGCGCCCTCGCCTCCTTCGAGGCCACCCGGTACGCCACCGGACGCAAGAACGCCCTGCGCATCGAACTCAACGGCGAGCGCGGCTCGCTCGCCTTCGACCTGGAGCGGCTCAACGAGCTGTCGTACCACGACGGCACCGAGCCGGGAACGCACGCCGGCTTCCGCCGCATCCTCGTCACCGAACCCGACCACCCCTACCTCGAGGCCTGGTGGCCGCCGGGCCACGGCCTCGGCTACGAGCACACCTTCGTGCACCAGGCCCGCGACCTGGTCCACGCGGTCGCCGAGGGCCGAGGCCCCGACCCCTCCTTCGCCGACGGGCTCCAGGTGCAGCGCGTCCTGGCGGCGGTGGAGGAGAGCGCCGAGAAGAACTCCGTCTACACACCGACAACCGCCTGAGGAGGACGGACACAGATGCCGCGCGACTTCACGCTGTTCACCGGCCAGTGGGCGGACCTGCCACTGGAGGAGGTCTGCCGACTCGCCCGCGACTTCGGCTACGACGGTCTCGAACTCGCCTGCTGGGGCGACCACTTCGAGGTGGACAAGGCGCTCGCCGACCCGTCCTACGTCGCCGGCCGTCACCGGCTCCTGGAGAAGTACGGCCTGAAGTGCTGGGCGATCTCCAACCACCTGGTGGGGCAGGCGGTGTGCGACGCCATCATCGACGAACGCCACCGGGCGATCCTGCCCGCCCGCATCTGGGGCGACGGCGAGGCCGAGGGCGTACGGCAGCGGGCCGCCGCCGAGATCAAGGACACCGCGCGCGCCGCGGCCCTCCTCGGCGTCGACACCGTCATCGGCTTCACCGGCTCCGCCATCTGGCACCTGGTCGCCATGTTCCCGCCAGCCCCCGAGTCGATGATCGAGCGCGGCTACGAGGACTTCGCCGAGCGGTGGAACCCGATCCTGGACGTCTTCGACGCCGAGGGCGTGCGGTTCGCGCACGAGGTCCACCCCAGCGAGATCGCCTACGACTACTGGACGACCGTACGCGCCCTGGACGCGGTCGACCGCCGGCCGGCCTTCGGCCTCAACTTCGACCCCTCCCACTTCGTGTGGCAGGACCTCGACCCGGTCGGCTTCCTGTGGGACTTCCGCGACCGGATCTACCACGTCGACTGCAAGGAGGCCCGCAGGCGCCTCGACGGGCGCAACGGCCGCCTCGGTTCCCACCTGCCCTGGGGCGATCCCCGGCGCGGCTGGGACTTCGTCTCCGCCGGCCACGGCGACGTCCCCTGGGAGGACGTCTTCCGCATGCTGCGCTCCATCGACTACCGGGGGCCCGTCTCCGTCGAGTGGGAGGACGCCGGCATGGACCGGCTCCAGGGCGCTCCCGAGGCGCTCACCCGCCTCAAGGCGTTCGACTTCGAACCGCCCAGCGCGTCCTTCGACGCCGCGTTCAACAGCTGATCCGCAGGCCCGACGGCAGGTCGAGGACGGGGGCCGGAACATCCGCCGGCCCCCCGGTCCGACCTGCCCGGATCCCTCTTTGTCCTGAGTTGGGAAAAAGGCCGACCGGTCCCGGTCCAAGGGGTGTTCGCCCCGGAAGAACGCGGTTACCGTCCCTGAAGGGTTCAGGACACCCACGCCTCCGGGGTGACGGCGCACCCCGGCGCCCGCACGCACCGCACGCACCACATGTCTTCGCACCTGTTCCGTACGGCCCCACCCCGTTCCCGGAGGGACTTCGTGCACAGAAGCAGACTCACATCCACCCGCACCACGAGGCGTCGTTCCGGACTTCGTACCGGTCTCGCCCTGTTCACCGGCCTGCTGCTGGCCGTGGGGACTCCGGCGACCGTCGCCGGCGCCCACCCCGGCCACCCGGAGCACGACGAACCGGCGGCCGCCGAGGGGCAGTTCCAGCAGGTACCGCTCGCCAAGGGCGAACCCGAGACGGGCGAGCCGATGTCGCTCGCCGTGCTCCCGGACCGCAGCGTCCTGCACACCTCGCGCGACGGCACGCTGCGCCTCACCGACCAGGGCGGCGTCACCAAGGTGGCCGGCAAGCTCGACGTCTACAGCCACGACGAGGAGGGCCTGCAGGGCGTCGGCATCGACCCGGACTTCGAGAACAACCGGGCGATCTACCTCTACTACGCCCCGCCGCTCGACACCCCCGCGGGCGACGCCCCGGAGACCGGCACCGCCGAGGACTTCAAGAAGTTCGACGGCGTCAACCGTCTCTCCCGGTTCGTCCTCAACCCCAACGGCACCCTGGACCTGGCCAGCGAGAAGAAGGTCCTGGACGTCGCGGCCTCCCGGGGCACCTGCTGCCACGTCGGCGGCGACATCGCCTTCGACGCCGAGGGCAACCTCTACCTGTCCACCGGCGACGACACCAACCCCTTCTCCTCCGACGGCTACACGCCGATCGACGAGCGGGCGAACCGCAACCCGGCCTTCGACGCCCGCCGCAGCTCCGGCAACACCAACGACCTGCGCGGCAAGATCCTGCGGATCAAGGTCGCCGAGGACGGCTCGTACACCGTCCCCGAGGGCAACCTCTTCGCCCCCGGCACCGAGAAGACCCGTCCCGAGATCTACGCGATGGGCTTCCGCAATCCGTTCCGGATGAACATCGACAAGAAGACCGGCACCATCTACGTGGGTGACTACGGCCCCGACGCCGGCGCCGCCGACCCGAACCGGGGCCCGGCGGGACAGGTCGAGTTCGCCAAGGTCACCGGGCCCGCCAACTTCGGCTGGCCGTTCTGCACCGGCGACAACGACGCCTACAACGACTACGACTTCGCCACCGGCGCCTCCGGCGGGAAGTTCGACTGCGCCGCCCCGAAGAACACCTCCCCGCACAACACCGGACTCGTCGACCTGCCGCCCGCGCAGGCCGCCTGGATCCCCTACGACGGCGCCTCCGTACCCGAGTTCGGCAGCGGCTCCGAGTCCCCGATGGGCGGCCCGGTCTACCGCTACGATCCCGAGCTCGAGTCCTCGGTGAAGTTCCCCGAGGCGTACGACGGCGACTTCTTCGCCGGCGAGTTCGGCCGCCGCTGGATCAAGCGGATCGAGCAGAACGAGGACGGCACGGTCGCGAAGATCAACGACTTCCCGTGGACCGGCACCCAGATCATGGACATGGAGTTCGGCCCCGACGGCGCGCTCTACGTCCTCGACTACGGCGTCTCCTGGTTCCAGGGCGACGAGAACTCCGCGCTGTACCGGATCGAGAACGCCGAGGACGGCTTCTCCCCGATCGCCGAGGCCGGCGCGGACCGGACGTCCGGCGCGGCCGGGCTGAGGGTCAAGTTCACCGGCAGCGCCAAGGACGCCGACTCCCCGGACCTCACCTACGGCTGGGACTTCGGCGACGGCACCAAGGGCGAGGGCCTCACCCCCACCCACCGCTACAAGAAGGTCGGCACCTACACCGCGACCTTCACCGCGAAGGACCCCGAGGGCAACACCGGCAACGCCAGCGTCCGGATCGTGGTCGGCAACACCGCACCCACGGTGAAGATCACCGTGCCGGGCAACGGCAGCCTGGCCGCCTTCGGCGAGCCCGTCCCGTTCAAGGTGACCGTCACCGACCCCGAGGAGCGGATCGACTGCTCCAAGGTCAAGGTCGTCTACAGCCTCGGCCACGACTCCCACGCCCACGAACTGACCAGCGAGACGGGCTGCGAGGGCACCCTCGAGCCGCCCGCCGGGGACGGCGGTCACGACCCCAACGCCAACATCTACGGTGTCGTCGGAGCCAGTTACACCGACGGCGGGGCGAACGGCCAGGAGGCGCTGACCGGCACCGCCCGCACCGTGCTCCAGCCGCTGCACCGGCAGGCCGAGCACTTCGGCGCCCAGCAGGGCGTGTCGGTGATCGACAAGACCGGCGCCAACGGCGGCAGGACCGTCGGCGACATCCACGACGGCGACTGGATCTCCTTCAGCCCCTACCTGTTCAAGGGCCAGAAGAAGATGACCGTACGGGCCTCCTCCGGCGGCGCCGGAGGCTTCGTCGAACTGCGCACCGGCTCGCCCACCGGCACGCTGCACGGCTCGGCGTACATCCCGCCGACCGGAGGCTGGGAGACGTTCCAGGACGTCGACGTGCCGCTGCGGTCGCTGCCGAAGAGGACCACGGAGATCTACCTGGTCTTCCGGGGCGGCGAGGGCGCGCTGTACGACGTGGACGACTTCGAGTTCTCCACCGAGCCGTTCAAGAAGGGCAAGAAGGTCCTGGTCTTCTCCAAGACGGCGGGCTTCCGGCACGACTCCATCCCGGAGGGCGTCGCCGCGCTGAAGGAGCTGGGCGCCCCGGCCGGCATCTCGGTCACGGCGACCGAGGAGGCCCGGCAGTTCACCACCGCCAACCTCGCCAAGTACGACGCGGTGGCCTTCCTGTCCACCACCGGTGACGTCCTGAACGCCGAGCAGCAGAAGGCGTTCGAGGACTACGTCGGGAACGGCGGCGGCTACCTGGGCATCCACGCCGCCGCCGACACCGAGTACGACTGGGAGTTCTACGGCGGTCTGGTCGGCGCACACTTCGACTCGCACCCGGCCATCCAGAAGGCCACCGTGCGCGTCCACGACCACGACCACCCGGCCACCGCGCACCTGGACGACGCGTGGGAGCGCACCGACGAGTGGTACAACTACCGCACCAACCCGCGCGAGCAGGCCAAGATCCTCGCCACCCTCGACGAGACGACCTACGAGGGCGGCACCATGAAGGGCGACCACCCGATCGCCTGGTGCCAGAGCTACGGCGGCGGCCGGTCCTTCTACACCGGCGGCGGCCACACCAAGGAGTCGTACGCCGACGAGGCCTTCCGCAACCACCTGCTCGGCGGTCTGCGGTACGCCACCGGCCAGGTGAAGGCGGACTGCAAGCCGGACAAGGGCCACCGGGAGATCTTCAACGGCGAGACCCTGGACGGCTGGAAGCAGGCCGGCCCCGGGAAGTTCGTCGTCAAGGACGGCACCCTGGAGTCCGAGGGCGGCATGGGCCTGCTCTGGTACCAGGCCAAGGAGCTGAAGTCGTACTCGCTCAAGCTCGACTGGAAGATGCGGGGCGACGACAACTCCGGCGTCTTCGTGGGCTTCCCGGCCTCCGACGACCCCTGGTCCGCGGTGAACAAGGGCTACGAGATCCAGATCGACGCCACGGACGCGCCCGACCGCACCACGGGCTCCGTCTACTCGTTCAAGTCGGCGAACATCAAGGCCCGTGACCAGGTCCTGCGTCCGCCCGGCCAGTGGAACTCCTACGAGATCAAGGTCCAGGGCGAACGCCTCCAGGTGTTCCTCAACGGAGTCAGGATCAACGACTTCACCAACGAGGACCCCGGGCGGAGCCTGGCCGACGGCTACATCGGCCTGCAGAACCACGGCGCCGACGACCAGGTCTCCTTCCGCGACATCCGGCTGAAGGAACTGCCCTCCTAGGGCGACCGGAACGGCGGCGGGCGGAGGACGCCGGACCTCCGCCCGCCGTCCCGCCGGGCTCCGCGCCCGGCACCCCGCTCGTCCCCCTCCGGCACTCGCACCGGGTTCGCGTACGACAAGGAGGCTGCCCATGTCCGCCGAACCGTCCCTCCGCACCCCCTCCCCGGCCCCCCGCCTCGGCGTCTGGCTCATCGGGGCGCGCGGATCCGTCGCCACGACCGCGATCGCGGGCTGCGCCGCCGTCGCCGCCGGGCTCCACCCGCCCACCGGCATGGTCACCGAGACCCCCGGCTTCACCTCCTGCGGTCTGCCCCCGCTGTCGTCCCTCGTCTTCGGCGGGCACGACACCGTCGACTGCCCGCTGCCCAAGCGTGCCGAGCACCTCGCCGACGGCGGCGTCCTGCCGCACGGCCTGCCGTCCGCCGTGCACGCCGAACTCGTCGCCGCGGACCGGGAGATCAGGCCCGGTGGCCCGCCGCCCGGTGACACCGGCCGCACCCAGGACCAGTGGATCGACGTGTTCGCGGCCGACATCCGCGACTTCGTGCGACGCCAGGACCTCACGGGCGCCGTCGTGATCAACGTCGCCTCCACCGAGCCGGCTCCCACCGACGGCACCCTGCCGCCCAGTTCCCTCTACGCGGCGGCCGCCCTGCGCGCCGGCTGCCCCTACGTCAACTTCACCCCCTCCACGGGCCTGCACCACCCGGCGCTGGCCCCGCTCGCCGCCTCCTCGGGCCTGCCGTACGCGGGCCGCGACGGCAAGACCGGGCAGACCCTGCTGCGCTCCGTGCTCGGCCCGATGTTCCTGCAGCGCGCCCTCGCCGTGCGCGCCTGGTCCGGTACGAACCTCCTGGGCGGCGGCGACGGCGCCGCCCTCGCCGATCCCGCTGCCGCCGCCGCCAAGAACGCGGGCAAGGAACGCGTCCTCGCCGACACCCTCGGCACCACCCCCGAGGGCGAGGTCCACATCGACGACGTACCGGTCCTCGGCGACTGGAAGACGGCCTGGGACCACATCGCCTTCGACGGCTTCCTCGGCGCCCGCATGGTCCTGCAGACCACCTGGCAGGGCTGCGACTCGGCCCTCGCCGCCCCCCTCGTCCTCGACCTGGCCCGGCTGACCGCCCGCGCCCGGGAGAAGGGCCTGACCGGCCCGCTGAGCGAGCTGGGCTTCTACTTCAAGGACCCGGTCGGGAACGGCCCGTCGGCGCTGGCCGAGCAGTACGCGGAGCTGAGACGCTTCGCCGAGCGGCTGCGGGACGGCGCCGAGGACCGCGGGACGCGGCGATGAGCCGTACCCGCGCCACGCCGCGGAAGACGCCCGCGCGGCCCGGGACGACATCGGCGAACGGCCCGTCCCCCGAGGACACCGCCGCGCCCCGCCCCCTTCGCCCCCGTCCGGGCCGTGCGGGCGCCCGGGCCGGCCTGCTGCGGCTGCCCGCGCTGGTCACGGTCTTCGGCGCGATGGCCGGTACGGCGCCGAGGAACCGGGCCTCCGGGGGCGGTGCGGCAGCGGGAGGCCGGGTCCCCGAGGACGCCGCCGCGCCCCGCACCCCTCCCCGTCCCCGCCCCGGCCGTGCGGGCGCCTGGGCCGAACTGCTGCGGCTGCCCGCGCTGTTCACCGTCCCGGGTGACGCCCTGGCCGGTGCGGCGGCGGCCGGCGTGCGCCCCGGCCCCCGCACCCTGCTCGCCATCGGCTCCTCCCTGTGCCTGTACGAGGCCGGCATGGCCCTGAACGACTGGGCGGACCGCGCCGAGGACGCCGTGGAACGCCCGCACCGCCCGTTGCCGTCCGGCCGCGTCCGCCCGGCCGCCGCCCTCACCGCCGCCGGTGCCCTCACCGGCGCCGGCCTGGCGCTCGCCGCCGTCGCGGGACGGCCCGCCGTCGCGGTGGCCGCGCCCCTGGCGGCCACCGTCTGGGCCTACGACCTCGCCCTGAAGCACACGCCCGCCGGTCCCGCGGCCATGGCCGCCGCCCGCGGACTGGACCTGCTCCTGGGCGCCGCGGCCACCGGCGGCGGCACCCGTGCCGCACTGCCCTCCGCCGCGCTGCTCGGCGGCCACACCCTCGCGGTCACGGCCGTGTCCCGCCGGGAGACCACCGGCGGCTCGGCCCTGGCCCCGCTGGCGGCCCTCGCGACGACGGGGGCGTTGACCCGGCTGGTCGCCCACCGCCGCACCCGACTCCCGGCAGGCCGGCGGGCAGCAGCCGCCCCCGGCCTGCCGGGCCCCCACCCGGCCGAGGGCCCTCCCCGGGCCGCGGACGCACTCGCCACCGCCCTGGGCGCGGCCTACGCCGCCACGGCGGCCCGCCCCTACGTCCACGCCGCGCTCAACCCCTCGCCCCCGCTCACCCAACGCGCCGTCGGCGGCGGCATCCGCGCCACGATCCCCCTCCAGGCCGCCCTCGCCGCCCGCTCCGGCGCGGCCGCCACGTCCCTCCTGATCGCGGCCCTGGCCCCGGCCGGCCGGATGTTCGCGAGGCGAGCCGGTATGAGGAAGGTGAGCATCACATGAGCCGGAACCCGAACCAGGGCGTGAGCCAGGACGCGACCGGGGACGGTCGTGCCGCGGCCCCGGAGGCGAGCCGGGACATGACTCGGGACGGCCGTGCCGCGGCCCCGGAGGCGAGCCGGGACATGACTCGGGACGGTCGTGCCCCGGCCCCGGAGGCGAGCCGGGACGCGGGCGGCCGCCCGGCCCGCCCCGTGAGCCGGGGGACGAGCGGGGACGGCCGGGGCACGGACCGGGACGCGGGCGCGGCTCCGGACCGGGACGCGGGCCGGGGCACGAGCGGGCGCGCCCCCACCCCCCTCCGCTTCGGCTACGGCACCAACGGCCTCACCGACCTCCGCCTCGACGACGCCCTCGCCCTCCTCGCCGACCTCGGCTACGACGGCGTGGGCCTGACCCTCGACCACATGCACCTCGACCCGCTCGCCCCGGACCTCGCCACCCGCACCCGCCGGCTCGCGCACCGGCTGGACGGGCTCGGGCTCGGCGTGACCGTGGAAACCGGCGCCCGCTATGTGCTCGACCCCCGCCGCAAGCACGGCCCCTCGCTGCTGGACCCCGACCCGGACGACCGCGCCCGCCGCGTCGACCTGCTCCTGCGGGCGGTCCGCGTCGCCGCCGACCTCGGCGCGCACGCCGTGCACTGCTTCAGCGGCACCGTCCCCGACGGCACCGACGAGGACACCGCCTGGAAACGCCTCGCCGAGAGCCTCACCCCCGTCCTGGACGCCGCCGCCACCGCCGGCGTCCCCCTCGCCGTCGAACCCGAACCCGGCCACCTCCTCGCCACCCTCGCCGGCTTCCACCACCTGCGCCGCACGCTCGGCGATCCCGAGCCCCTCGGCCTCACCCTGGACCTCGGCCACTGCCAGTGCCTCGAACCCCTCCCGCCCGCCGACTGCGTACGCGACGCCGCCCCCTGGCTGCGCCACGTCCAGATCGAGGACATGCGCCGCGGCGTCCACGAGCACCTCCCCTTCGGCGACGGCGAGATCGACTTCCCGCCCGTCCTCGCGGCCCTCGCCGCCACCGGCTACCAGGGCCTGACGGTCGTCGAACTGCCCCGCCACTCCCACGCGGGCCCCCACTTCGCCGCCCGCTCCCTTCCGTTCCTCCGCCACGCCGCCCCTCCCGTCCCCGTCCCACCGCACGGCGATCCCTCCGCCACCCCCGAAGGGAGCAGGACCCCATGACCCGCCCCCACGCCGACCCGGCCACCCCGGAGGCAGACACCACAGGCGCACCGGCGACCCCCGGCGACGGCGCCACCCCCGCCCTCACCCCGCCCGCCGAACTGCGCCGCCGCCTCGCCGGCCGGCTGGGCGGAGCCGCCCGAGCCTGGCTCGACCAGGCCCTGGACGAGGCCGCCGCCCATCCCGGGACCCACGGGCCCATCTCCGTGTGGGAGCTGCGCCTGGCCGAGGCCGGCCGCCGCTGCGGCCCCGCCCACGCCGACGCCGCCCGCGTTCTCATCCTGCACGCGGCCCACGCCGACGCCGACGCCCTGACCCGGGTCTACTTCCAGGGCACCGCCGACGAACGCCGCGCCGTCCTGCACGCCCTGCCGCACCTCGTGCCCGACGGCCCCGACGCCCTCCCGCTCGTCGAGGACGCCCTGCGCACCAACGACACCCGGCTCGTCGCCGCCGCCCTCGGCCCCTACGCCGCCCGGCACCTGGACGCCCACGCCTGGCGGCACGCGGTCCTGAAGTGCCTGTTCACCGGCGTCGGCCTCGACCACGTGGCGGACCTGGACCGGCGCGCCCGGGGCGACGGCGAACTCGCCCGCATGCTCGGCGACTACGCCGCGGAACGCACCGCCGCCGGCCGCCCCGTCCCCGAGGACCTGCACCGCGTCCTGGCCCTGACCGGGTCCGCCCCCGCCACCCCGCCGCACGGCACGGACGACCCCCACGGCAAGGAGTCCTGATGCGCATCTTCGACCCCCACATCCACATGACGTCGCGCACCACCGACGACTACGAGGCCATGTACGCCGCGGGCGTCCGCGCCGTCGTCGAGCCCTCCTTCTGGCTCGGCCAGCCCCGCACCTCCCCGGCCTCCTTCCTCGACTACTTCGACGCCCTCCTCGGCTGGGAACCCTTCCGCGCCGCCCAGTACGGCATCGCCCACCACTGCACGCTCGCCCTCAACCCCAAGGAGGCCAACGACCCGCGCTGCACGCCCGTCCTCGACGCGCTGCCCCGGTATCTCGTCAAGGACAACGTGGTGGCCGTCGGCGAGATCGGCTACGACTCCATGACCCCCGCCGAGGACACCGCCCTCGCCGCCCAGCTCCAGCTCGCCGCGGACCACGGCCTGCCCGCCCTGGTGCACACCCCGCACCGCGACAAGCTCGCAGGACTGCGCCGCACCCTCGACGTGGTCCGCGAGTCCGCGCTGCCCGCCGACCGCGTCCTGGTCGACCACCTCAACGAGACCACCGTCAAGGAGGCCAAGGACAGCGGCGCCTGGCTCGGCTTCTCCGTCTACCCGGACACCAAGATGGACGAGGAGCGGATGGTCGGGATCCTGCGCGCCTACGGCCCCGAACAGGTCCTGGTCAACTCCGCCGCCGACTGGGGCAGGAGCGACCCCCTCAAGACCCGCAGGGTCGCCGACCTGATGCTCGCCGAGGGCTTCACCGAGGACGACGTCGACCGGGTGCTGTGGCGCAACCCCGTCGCCTTCTACGGACTCAGCGGCCGCCTGAACCTCGACGTCGGCGTCACCGGCGCCACCCACGAGGGCAACTCCGTCCTGCGCGGCGCGCCGCGGGACGAGCCCCGGCCGGCCGGCGCCCCCGCCACGGAGGCGTGAGCCATGCGCTTCCGCCACCCCGACGGCTCCACCGTCCACCTCGCCTACTGCACCAACGTGCACCCCGCCGAAACCCTGGACGGCGTCCTCGCCCAGCTCCGCGACCACTGCGAGCCGGTCCGCCGCCGCCTCGGCCGGGACAGGCTCGGCATCGGCCTGTGGCTCGCCAAGGATGCCGCGCACGCCCTCGTCACCGATCCCGCCGCCCTGCGCGGACTGCGCTGCGAGCTCGAACGGCGCGGCCTGGAAGTCGTCACCCTCAACGGCTTCCCCTACGAGGGCTTCGGCTCCGAAGAGGTCAAGTACCGCGTCTACACACCGGACTGGGCCGACCCCGAGCGCCTGGAACACACCACCTCCCTGGCCCGCGTCCTCGCCGGACTCCTCCCCGACGACGTCACCGACGGCAGCATCTCCACCCTGCCCCTCGCCTGGCGCACCGCCCACGACGAGCAGCGGGCGGAGACGGCCCGCACCGCCCTGCGCACCCTCGCCGAACGCCTCGACGCCCTCGAGGAACTGACCGGACGCTCCGTCCGCGTCGCCCTGGAACCGGAACCCGGCTGCGTCGTCGAGACCACCCGTGACGCCATCGCCCCGCTCACCGCGATCGCCCACGACCGCGTCGGCATCTGTGTCGACACCTGCCACCTCGCCACCTCCTTCGAAGACCCGCACACCGCCCTGGACGACCTCGCCCGGGCCGGCGTGACGGTGGTCAAGTCCCAGCTCTCCGCCGCCCTGCACGCCGAACAGCCCCACCTCCCCGAGGTCCGCGAGGCCCTGGCCGCCTTCGCCGAACCCCGCTTCCTGCACCAGACCCGCACCTCCACCCCCGCCGGCCTGCGCGGCACCGACGACCTCGACGAGGCCCTGGCCGGCCACGCCCTGCCCGACGCGGCCCCCTGGCGCTCCCACTTCCACGTCCCGCTGCACGCGGCCCCCAGCGCACCCCTCACCTCCACGCTGCCCGTCCTGAAGTCCGTCCTGACCCGGCTCGTCGGCGGTCCGCACCCGCTCACCCGCCACCTCGAGGTCGAGACCTACACCTGGCAGGCCCTCCCGCCCGAGCTGCGCCCCCGCGGCCGCGGCCGGCTCGCCGACGGCATCGCCGCCGAACTCACCCTGGCCCGCGACCTCCTGACGGACCTCGGCCTGAAGGAACTCCCATGAGCGACCCCACCCCCCTCCTCGTCCTCGACGTCGTGGGCCTCACCCCCCGTCTCCTCGACCACATGCCCCACCTCAAGACGCTCGGCCGGTCCGGATCCCGAGCCCCGCTCGGCACCGTCCTGCCCGCCGTCACCTGCGCCGCCCAGTCCACCTTCCTCACCGGCACCATGCCCTCGGAGCACGGCATCGTCGGCAACGGCTGGTACTTCCGCGAACTCGGCGACGTCCTGCTGTGGCGGCAGCACAACGGCCTCGTCGCCGGCGACAAGCTCTGGGACGCCGCCCGCCGCGCCCACCCCGGCTACACCGTCGCCAACATCTGCTGGTGGTACGCCATGGGTGCCGACACCGACATCACCGTCACCCCCCGCCCGGTCTACTACGCCGACGGCCGCAAGGAACCCGACTGCTACACCCGGCCGCCCGACCTGCACGACGAACTCACCGAGAAGTTCGGCACCTTCCCCCTGTTCCACTTCTGGGGCCCCGGCGCCGACCTGGTCTCCAGCCGGTGGATCATCGACGCCACCCGCCACATCATGCGCACCCGCCACCCCGACCTGACCCTGTGCTACCTCCCTCACCTCGACTACGACCTGCAGCGCTTCGGCCCCGACGACCCGCGCTCCCTGAAAGCGGCCGCCGACCTCGACGCCGCCCTGGCCCCGCTCCTCGACGACGCCCGCGCCGAGGGCCGCACCGTCGTCGCCCTGTCCGAGTACGGCATCACCCGGGTGAACCGGCCCGTGGACATCAACCGCGCCCTGCGCCGCGCGGGTCTCCTCGAGGTGCACACCCAGGACGGCATGGAGTACCTCGACCCGATGGCCTCGCGCGCCTTCGCGGTCGCCGACCACCAGCTCGCCCACGTCTACGTGCGCCGCCCCGAGGACCTCGACGCCACCCGTGCCGCCCTCGAGGGACTGCCCGGCATCGAGCGGCTCCTCGACGACGAGGGCAAGAAGGCCCACCACCTCGACCATCCGCGCGCCGGCGAACTGGTCGCCGTCGCCGAACCCGACGCCTGGTTCACGTACTACTACTGGCTCGACGACGCCCGCGCGCCCGACTTCGCGCAGCTCGTCGAGATCCACCGCAAACCCGGCTACGACCCGGTCGAACTCTTCATGGATCCCCTCGACCCCTACGTCAAGGTCAAGGCGGCCACCGCACTGGCGCGCAAGAAACTCGGCATGCGCTACCGCATGGCGGTCGTGCCCCTGGACCCCTCACCTATTCGCGGCAGCCACGGCCGCCTCCCCGCGAGCGACGACGACGGTCCGCTCCTCATCTGCTCCACCCCCCGCGCCGTCGGAGACCGCGTCGCGGCCACCGACGTCAAGCAACTCCTGCTCCGGCTCGCCGGACTCGGCTGACGCACCAGCAGGTACGACACCCGAGATCCGACTACTGGGAGTGAAACACACGGCACTGACAACGGCCGGTCCCGGCGGGACCGGAACCGGCCACGACCGAGAAGGCAGGCCACTCGTGACCCTGTACTCCGACCCCTCCCGCACCGAGGCCGCCACCGCCGCCCCCGACGAGGGACTGCGCCGCACCCTCGGTGTGGACCGGCGCCGCTTCCTCAGCACCTGCACCGCCGTGGCCGCCGGAGCCGTCGCGGCCCCCGTCTTCGGCGCCGCCCCGGCCCTGGCCCACGACCGGGACGGAGACCACGGACACGACCGCGGCGGACAGGTGCTCGTGCCTCCGCACAAGCGCGGCATCATCCTCTACACCGTCCGTGACGCCACCGCCCGCGACCCCCTCGCGAGCGACCTGCCCTCCGGCTTCCGCGAGGTGTTCGAGCAACTGGCCCGCCACGGCTACCGCCAGGTGGAGTTCGCCGGCTACCGCCAGCACGCGAACGCCCCCGGCGGCGACAACCTGGAATCCGTCCAGGGCGCCAGGCTGCTGCGCGGCTGGCTCGACGACTACGGTCTGCGCGCCCAGGGCAACCACGGCTTCATCCCGCCCTCCTGGCCGCTCACCACGACCGACCTGGACACCTTCAAGAAGCACCTCGAGATCGCCAACATCCTCGGCATGGACCACATGGGCACCGGCGGCGACCCCACCGGCAGCTCCCACCGCGCCGACTGGGACGTCGCCGCCGACAAGTGGAACGCCCTCGGGGAGATCGCCCGGCGCGAGGGCATCAAGCTCTACACCCACAACCACGACAGCGCCTACGGCTTCCTGCTCGACGGCGGCCCGCTGGACGACCAGGGCCGGCCGACCCGCAGCTCCGGCATCCGGAAGCTGGAGTACTTCCTGAAGGTCACCGACCCCCGGCTCGTCTGGCTGGAGATGGACATCTTCTGGGCGCACGTCGCCCAGTACAAGTTCCACACGTACACCGCCCACGACGGCTCCACCCGGAGGAACGTCTTCGACCCGGCCGGCCTGGTCGCCCGCAACAACAGGCGCTACCCGCTGTTCCACGCCAAGGACGGCGTCGTCAGCACGACCAACGGCATGGGGTACGACATGGTGCCCTTCGGGACCGGCGTCATCGACTACACGACGTTCTTCTCGCGGGTCGGCCGGCGGAACTACCACAACCCGATGGTCGAGGACGACAACTCCCCGAGCGCCACCGACCCGGCGCAGTCGCTGCGGGAGGCCAAGATCAGCTACGACAACATGGCGGCCCTGCGCAAGCGGCGCCGCTGACCCGTGACACGGACCGGGCGGCCCCTCCCACGTGCCGGGGGAGGGGCCGCCCGGTCCGTGCGAGGGGAACCTCGTCAGGTCATCCCTCACCGAGCGGCCGGGGGTTGGGCGTGACGCGCCCGCGCTTCCGGCGTCCCGGCGGGTGCAGGAACAGCGCCACGAACCCGGCGAAGATCGAGATGCAGCCCGCCAGGGTGAAGGCGCCGTCGTAGCCCCAGGCGCCGACGACCACGGCCCCCATGCCCGCGCCCAGTCCGGAGACGAGCTTGGAGCTGTAGACCATCCCGTAGTTGGTGGCGTTGTTGTTCTCGCCGAAGTAGTCCGCCGTCAGCGCCGCGAACATCGGGAAGATGGCTCCGCCGCCGAAGCCGGAGACGGCGGAGAAGAACAGGAACAGCGGCAGGTTCTTGATCTCGGCCGACCAGATGATGCCGAACTGGGCGAGGCCCAGGATCGCGCACACGCAGAGCAGGCACTGCTTGCGGCCGTAGAGGTCGGAGAGCCAGCCGATGACGCCGCGCCCGGTGCCGTTGACGATCGCCTTCAGCGACATCGCGGTGGCCACGACGCCGGCCGCGAAGCCCGCCTCCTCACCGATGTCGACCTGGAAGGCGATGCCGAAGATGTTCACGCCGGAGGTACAGGCGAGGCAGAACCACATCAGCGCCACCCGGCCGGTCCTCCAGGCCTCCAGCGGCGAGTACTGCTTGACGGCCGGGGGGTTCTTCTCCAGCGAACGCCGGGCCCGCGGGTCGTCCGGCGGGTTCAGCGGGTCGACGGAGGCCGGCCACCAGTTCTTCGGCGGGTCCCGGAAGCAGGAGCCGGCGACAGCCACCGTCGCGGCGAGGAAGACACCCGCCGAGACCAGCACCCAGCGGAAGTTGGAGCCGTCCATGTAGCCGTGGAAGATGAAGACGAACGGCACCGAGCCGTAGGCGAAACCGCCGTTGACGAAGCCGGTCTTGCCGCCCCTGCGCTCCGGGTACCACTTGCCGACCATGTTGACGCAGGTCGCGTACACCATGCCCGCGCCCATGCCGCTGAACACGCCGAACCCGATGAAGGCGAACGCGACGTGCGGCGCGAACGCCAGCGACAGATAGCCGAGCAGCGTGCCGGCCGAGCCCAGCATCATCGCCCAGCGCGCGGGCAGTCTGCCGTTCTCCCGCAGCCGCCCCGCCGGGAAGGCGACCGCGGCCTGGCAGAAGATCCAGGCGGTCATCATCCAGTAGACGCTGCCGCTGGACCAGTGGTGGACCTCGTGGAGCGTGTCCTCGGCGGACGCGAACGCGTACTCGGCGGAGGAGATGCCCATCATGCCGATCCAGGGCAGGATCACCATCCACTTGCGCTTGCGCCCCATGATGTCGATGTCGGACTCGCCCACGCGGTAGACGCGTCCGTTCCTGTCGGTCACCTCCCGGTGGACGGCGACCCGTGTGACATCGGTGGTTGTCATGTTGTGTGCCCCCTTTGCGTCGAAAGTTCTGGCCAGCGCCCCCTGTCCAATGCCTTTCGTGCGCGCGCGGGTCCCGGGGCCGGCCGACGCGCACCCGTCGGCCGGCCCCTGCCGCCTCACCTCATGAGCCGCCCCCCAGGAGCCCCGCGGCCCGCGCCCACCGGTACTTGGCGCCCAGCACGGCCACCGGCTTCTCGGTGGTGTACGGGTACGCCACGACACCGCGCTCGAAGAGGTACCGGCACGCCTCCTCGACCTCCACGTCCCCCGCGAGCGAGGCCACCACGGGCTTGGCGATCCCGCGCTCCCGGAACTCGGCCACCACACGCGCGGTGAGTTCGGCGAACACCATGGGGGGAGTGACGATCGTGTGCCAGTAACCGAGCACCAGCGCGTGGATGCGCGGGTCCTCGAGACCCAGCCGGATCGTGGCCTCGTACGTCGACGGAGGCTCCCCGCCGGTGATGTCCACGGGGTTGCCCGCGGCCCCGAACGGCGGGATGAACTCCCGGAACGCCGCGTCCAGGTCGGGCGGGATCTCCATCAGCGACAGCCCGTTGTCCGTCACCGCGTCCGACAGCAGCACCCCGCTGCCGCCGGCCCCGGTGACGATCACCACATTGTCGCCCTGCGGAGTGGGCAGCACCGGCAACGCGCGCGCGTACTCCAGCATGTCGTTCAGCCCCGGCGCCCGGATGACGCCCGCCTGCCGCAGGATGTCGTCGTACACCGCGTCGTCGCCCGCCAGCGCGCCGGTGTGCGAGCCCGCGGCCTTCGCGCCCGCCGCCGTACGCCCCGCCTTCAGCACCACGACCGGCTTCTTCGGCACGGTCGCTCGCGCGGCCTCGACGAACGCGCGCCCGTCCTTGAGGTCCTCCAGGTGCATCGCGATGCACTCGGTGTGCGGGTCCTCACCGAACCAGGTCAGCAGGTCGTCCTCGTCCAGGTCCGACTTGTTGCCCAGCCCGACGATCGCCGACACGCCCGTCCTCGTGGTCCGCGCGAAACCCAGGATCGCCATCCCGATGCCACCCGACTGACTGGTCAGCGCCACCCCGCCCTTCACGTCGTACGGCGTGCAGAACGTGGCGCACAGGTCCTGCCAGGTCGAGTAGTAGCCGTAGATGTTGGGCCCGAGCAGCCGGACGCCGTGCCGCTCGGCGATCGCCACGATCTCCTCCTGGAGCCCGTGCTCACCGGTCTCCGCGAACCCGGACGGGATCAGCACGGCGTTCGGGATCCGCTTGCGCCCCACCTCCTCCAGCGCCGGGGCCACGAACCGGGCGGGGATCGTGAAGACCGCCACGTCCACCTCACCGGGAACGTCGGTGACACTCTTGTACGCCTTGCGGCCCAGGATGTCATCGGCCCGGGGGTTCACCGGATGGATCTCCCCGGCGAAACCGCCGTCGACGAGGTTGCGCATCACCGAGTTGCCGATCTTGCCGGACTCGTTCGACGCGCCGATCACCGCCACCGAACGCGGCTGCATCAGCCGCCGCGTGGAGGCGAGGATCTCCTCGCGTGAGTAGCGGCGCCGCTCCTTCGGCGCCCCGGTGGAGAGGATCACGCGGATGTCGGCGGCGACCGCCCCGTCCGCCGTGGCGATCACCGGGTTGAGGTCCACCTCGGCGATCTCCGGGAAGTCCGCGGCCAGCTGCGACACCCGGCGGATCTGCTCGGCGAGCGCCCACCGGTCCACGCCCTCCCGGCCCCGCACCCCGCGCAGGACCTCCGCCGCCCGGATGGAGTCCAGCATCGACAGCGCCTCGTCGGCCTCCACGGGCGCCAGCCGGAACGTGACGTCCTTCAGCACCTCGACGAGCACCCCGCCGAGCCCGAACGCCACGACCTTCCCGAACGCCGGGTCGGTGACCGCGCCGACGATGACCTCCTGCCCCTTCGGCAGCAGCTCCTGCACCTGCACGCCGTCGATCCGCGCACCGGGGGCGTACGCCCGCGCGTTCTGGACGATCCGGCGGAACGCCGCCCGTACGTCCGCCGCCCCCTCCACCCCGACGACCACACCGCCGGCGTCGGTCTTGTGCAGGATGTCCGGCGACACGATCTTCATCACCACCGGCCCGCCGAACCTCGCCGCGCACGCCACGGCCTCGTCGACATCGGTGGCCAGCTCCTCACCGGGTACGGCGATCCCGTACGCGTCGGCGATCACCCTGCCCTCGGGCGCGGTGAGCGCGGTGCGCCCCTCGGCGCGCACCGAGTCCAGCAGCGCCCGGATCCTCGGCGTCCGGTCCTCGGCCAGCACGTCAGATCACCCCGTTCGACTTGAGCAGGCGCAGTTCCTCGTCCCCGAGACCGAGTTCGCCGACGTACACCTCTTCGTTGTGCTCGCCCAGCAGCGGGGAACTGCTCACGTCCACGGGGGAGTCGGAGAGCTTCAGCGGGCTGCCGACGGTGACGAACTCGCCGCGCTCGGGGTGCGGGACGGTGACGACCATCCCATCGGCGGCCAGCGAGCGGTCCTCGATGATCTCCCTGGTGGACAGGATCGGCCCGCACGGGATGTCGTGCGCGTTCAGCCGCTCCAGCACCTCCCACTTGGGCAGCGTCGAGGACCACTCCTCGATCAGCTGGAACATCTTGTTCAGCTTCGGCAGCCGGGCCTGAGGCGTCGCCCACTCGGGGTCGTCGGCCAGCTCCGGCCGGCCGACGAGCTCACTGAGCGGCTTCCAGCCGACGGGCTGCACGATGACGTACACGTAGTCGTTGGGGCCGCCCGGCGCGCACTTCACCGCCCAGCCCGGCTGGCCTCCGCCGGACGCGTTCCCGGACCGGGGAACCTCGTCGCCGAAGTCCTCGTTGGGATATTCGGCGAGTGGACCACGGGCCAGGCGCTGCTGGTCGCGCAGCTTCACCCGGCAGAGGTTGAGCACCGCGTGCTGCATGGCCACGTTCACCCGCTGCCCGCGCCCGGTGCGCTCCCGCTGGAACAGGGCGGCGAGGATGCCCGCCACCGCGTGCACGCCCGTGCCCGAGTCCCCGATCTGGGCCCCCGTCGCCAGCGGCGGCCCGTCCTCGAAGCCGGTGGTCGACATCGACCCGCCCATGGCCTGGGCGACGACCTCGTACGCCTTGAGGCCGGTGTACGGGCCGTCCCCGAACCCCTTGATGGAGGCGTAGACGATCCGTGGATTGATCTCCCTGACGCGCTCCCAGGTGAAGCCCATCCGGTCGACGGCGCCCGGCCCGAAGTTCTCGACCATGACGTCCGAGCGCCGGATCAGCTCGGTGAGGATCTCCTTGCCGCGTTCGGTCTTGGTGTTGAGGGTGATGCTCCGCTTGTTGCAGTTGAGCATCGTGAAGTAGAGGGAGTCGACGTCCGGCAGGTCACGCAGCTGCCTGCGCGTGATGTCGCCGGCCGGCGCCTCCAGTTTCACGACGTCCGCGCCGAGCCAGGCCAGCAGCTGGGTCGCGGAGGGCCCGGACTGGACATGCGTCATGTCGAGGACGCGGATGCCCTCAAGTGCCTTGGGGGTCATGGGCGTGCACCTCACTTGTACATGGTCTGGTTCATGGTTCCGGGGGCGTACGCGTCGGGGTCCACCCAGACGTTGACCAGCGACGGCTTGCCGGACTCGCGGGCCCGGAGCAGCGCGGGGCCGATGTCGGCGGGGTCGCGGACCTCCTCGCCGTGACCGCCCAGCATCCGCGCGAACTCGTCGTACCGGACGTCGCCGAGGGTGTTGCCGACCCGCTCGCGCTCCTTGCCGTACTTGGCGGCCTGGCCGTAGCGGATCTGGTTCATGGAGGAGTTGTTGCCGACGATGCCGACGAAGGGGAGGTCGTAGCGGACCAGGGTCTCGAAGTCCCAGCCGGTGAGCGAGAAGGCGCCGTCGCCGAAGAGGGCGACGACCTCCTTGTCGGGCCGTGCCTGCTTGGCGGCGAGCACGAAGGGGACACCGACGCCGAGGGTGCCCAGCGGTCCCGGGTCCATCCAGTGCCCGGGCGACTTGGGCTGCACGACCTGCCCGGAGAAGGTGACGATGTCGCCGCCGTCGCCGATGTAGATCGAGTCCTCGGTGAGGAAGTCGTTGATCTCGCTCACCAGGCGGTACGGATGGATGGGCGAGGCGTCCGACCTCAGCTGCGGCAGCCGCTTCTCCAAGGCGGTCTGCTCGGCCGCCCGCAGCTCGTCCAGCCACTCCTTGCGCCGGGACGCACCCCCGTTCACCCGCCCTGAGGCCGCCCCGGTCACCGACTTCAGCACCAGCCCCGCGTCGCCGACGACACCGAGGTCGATGTCGCGGTTCCTGCCGACCGTGCGGTAGTCGAGGTCGATCTGCACGACCGTCGCGTCGGGGGAGAGCCGCTTGCCGTAGCCCATGCGGAAGTCGAAGGGCGTACCGACGATCACGATGACGTCGGCGTTCGAGAAGGCGTACCGGCGGGAGAGCTGGAAGTGGTGCGGGTCGCCGGGCGGGAGCGTGCCGCGCCCCGCGCCGTTCATGTACGCGGGGATGTTGAGCGTGCGCACCAGCTCGACGGCCGCTTCGGTGCCCCGGGTCGTCCACACCTGGCTGCCGAGCAGGATCGCCGGCTTCTCGGCGTGCACCAGCAGATCGGCCAGTCTCTCGACCGCCTCGGGATCGCCGGGCGAGCGGGTCGAGGCCCGGTACGCGCCCTGCTGCGGCACACGGGCCCTGGACACCGGCACCTTGGCGTCCAGCACATCGCGCGGGATCTCCAGGAAGGAGGGCCCGGGAGCGCCGTGGTAGCACTCGCGGAAGGCCATCGACACCATGTCCGCCGTACGCGCCGTGTCCGGCACGGTCGCCGCGAACTTGGTGATGGGGTTCATCATGTCGACGTGCGGCAGGTCCTGCAGGGACCCCATCCTGTGCTGGGTGAGCGCTCCCTGACCGCCGATCAGCAGCATCGGGGACTCCGCGCGGAAGGCGTTGGCGACTCCGGTGACGGCGTCGGTCGTCCCCGGGCCGGCGGTGACGACCGCGCAGCCGGGCCTGCCGGTGACGCGCGCGTAGCCGTCGGCCGCGTGGGCCGCCACCTGCTCGTGCCGTACGTCGACGACCTCGATGCCCTCGTCGACGCAGCCGTCGTAGATGTCGATGATGTGGCCGCCGCACAGGGTGTAGATGCGGTCGACGCCCTCGGCCTTGAGTGCCTTGGCGACGAGATGACCGCCGGAGATGACGTCCTGGGTGTCGTCGGGCATGGCGAAGTCCTTGTCCCTTCCTAGGGGGCGGGGAACGCTCTCGCGGCACATTGCATACAGTCGACGAATACTGTATGGAGCTTGTTATCCCGCATCCGACGGGTGGTGTCCAGGGGGCGCGGCACTTTTCGGTCGCCGGCCCCAAGGTCTTCCGGGCCCCTCCCCGGACCTTCCGGCGACCTGGCGGGCAGGAGCCGTCCCGCGCGCTCCCGCGGCGACCGCGACGAGCTGTTCGGCGGCTTCGGCGCGTCCCGGCGCGGCGCGTTCGTCGGCGGCGACCTCCTGGTCCGCGCCGTGACCCGGGGGCCGATGGGGGAGCGGCTGCCCGGCGACCACCCGGAGTGCCGGCTCATGCCCTGACCCGCGTGACCGCCCGGACGCGCACGGCGCACCCCCGGCCGCCACCGTCCGGAGGCACGGAAAACGCAGGTGAAAGGCACTGCGAAACCTTGGTATGGTTGTCCATGTCGCCGCGGGGGGAACACCCCGCCGAGGCGGCGGACACCTTGTCCGGGTGGCGGAATGGCAGACGCGCTAGCTTGAGGTGCTAGTGCCCTTTATCGGGCGTGGGGGTTCAAGTCCCCCCTCGGACACATCGCTCCACCCATGGCCCCGACCGAGACGGTCGGGGCCATCGGTTGTTCTCGTCTCACCGAGGGTGAGGCGTGATGTCCCGCAGGGGTGGGTCCAGCGAGTTCGTCTCCCTTCATGTGCTCGCATGCGTTCGATGCAGAACCGACGGGCGGCCCGGCCCGTACCCGCACCGTCTGCGGGCACGGTTCGGGCGTCGTGGCCCGGCGTCTTCGAAACGGCTGCGTCGGGCCGTGCGGTGGGTGCGTTCACTCCGTCGCGCGGCGGCGCACACTCAACGATGCCCAGACCGTCTTGCCCGGGCCGCCACGACGGTCGGTGACGCCCGTACGACGGGCCGCTGTACGTCACGGGTGACGCCCCGTTGCCCCGCCCCGCCGACGCGGCGGAGTCGGCCTCGAGCGGTGAGGTCCTGACCGGCGTTGCCCCCGCCGTCGACCGAGCGGGACGGGCCCCGCACGTGTACGGCCCGCTTGTCTGCACGGCACGGCCGTGACGGTGGGCGGGCCGTTCGAGGGTGATCGTCGACTTGCGATCCCGTCCGGTGATGTCCGTTTTCTTTCATGCGCATGCCACGGTACCTTCGCTCATGCGTGGTTGCCGGTGAGGCGGATGTGACGGGGGCAGTGGGGTGACGGGGTATCGGCCGACGGACTGGCACGTCCTGGACCTGGAGAAGGATCCGACGCCGGGTGACCCGGTCCGAGTGCGGTCGCTGGCGAAGCAGTTGCACGACTTCGCCGACGACGTCTCCGACGCGCTGCGTCTGGTGAAGGGGATGGCGGCCGAGCAGGCCGTCCTCACCTGGGCGGGGAAGACCGCCGAGGTGTTCCAGGACGAGTTCTCCGGGGTGCCGAAGAACCTCAAGAAGCTGGAGAAGTCGTACGGTCTGGCCGGGGATGCCCTCGCCGCCTACTGGCCCGAACTGGAGCGGGCCCAGGCCCTGGCGGACAGGGCCCTGGCGAAGGGCCGCGAAGCGCAGGCCGACCTCTCCTCGGCCGAGTCGCGCCTCTCGTCCACCGATCACTCATGCAGCTAGGGACCCACCCCGGCACAGGAGCCACCCCATGAACCCTGCATCCGTCCTGCCTGCCATGCCTGGCGCGACGCCCGTCCCCGGCCTGGAATCGGCGTGGCGCTGGTCGCCGAACCCGATGTTCACCTTCACCGCCGCGCTCTCCACCGACGGAGAACACAACCTGCAGGTCAACGTGCGGGGCCCCTACGACGAGGGACTCGTCACGGCGCTGCTCGCCCACGCGAGGGCGCACGACGGCGAGTTCGTCGGACAGGGGCGGCCCCTGGTGGGGATCGAGGGCTTCCAGCATCCCGGATCCGCGTTCGACACCGCGGGCGTGGCGACGGCCGAGGTGCACGGCTACCACGCCACGGAGAACCCCGAACTCTCGGCCGTCACCTACGCCGTCTTCCCCGCCTACGCCAGTGAGATCTCCGGCCGGGAGAACGAGGAGGAGGCCTGGGGTCGGTTCCGCAAGATGCTCCAGCCGAACAAGCTGGACCGCGCCCCCGTGCCGTTCGTCAAGATGCGCTACGCCAACACCCGCACCGGCAGCGCGAGCAAGGGCGACGCCCGCGGTTTCGCCCCCCTGGCCACCCTCGTACGGGAACTGGGGCTGCTCGAGGACGCCTCCGGCAGTTTCGTCGAGTGGGAGAACCGGCACGGCGACCTCTGGCGCGCGGACAGCACCGGCGACGGCGTCCTGCTGACGCACGACGGCACGCGCGAAGCGGTGGACACCGGGCGACTGCAGGGCGTGGGCCGCAGCAGCGTGCAGTGAGCTTCTCCGGCTTGCCCTCCTGACAGGGTGGTGGGTGGCAGCGGGGCGCACCGTACGAGGCTCCCGGCGGGCGCTCGGGGAAGAGCGCCGGTGAGGCGGTCCTTCGATGGGGTGCTCGCCACCGCCCGCCGGGCCGCTACGCCTTCCGGGCCAGCCCGGCGGCGATGAGGCGTTCCCAGACGGTGAGCTCCCGTTCCGCGCCGCCGGCGCTCCATGGGTTGCCGCCGACCGGGTCGGGACGCCACAGGGGCGCGGGGACGATCCCGGGGTCCAGGATCTCCAGGCCGTCCAGCAGGGAGGCGATCTCCTCGTCGGTGCGCCACCGGCCGCGGCCGAAGGTCTGCTGGAGGACCCGCTCGGCCTCCGCGGTCTCCGGGTTGTCGCCGGAACGGAAGTGACTGACGAAGAAGTGGCTCCCGGAGGGCACGTGGTCACGCCAGTGACGGACGATCCCGGCCGGGTCCTCCGCGTCGTTGACGTGGTGGAGGATGGCGCTGAAGACGACGGCGACGGGGCGGTCGAAGTCGATCAGTTCCAGGGTGTCCGGGTGGGCGCGGACGCCCTCGGGATCGCGTACGTCGGCCCGGACGACCCGGGTCCGGTCGTTCTGCTCCAGCAGCGCACAGCCGTGGACCAGCACCTGGGGGTCGTTGTCGACGTACACGATCCGGGACTCCGGGGCGTGCCGCTGCGCGACCTGGTGGACGTTGTCGGAGGTCGGCAGACCGCTGCCCAGGTCGATGAACTGCCGTATGCCGGTGGTTGTCACGATCTGCGCGATCGCCCGCGTCAGGGCCGCGCGGTTGGCGAAGGCGATGGCCACCGAACCGGGGAGGTCCCGCAGGAACACGTCGCCGACCTCCCGGTCCACGGCGTAGTTGTCCTTGCCGCCGAGCAGGTAGTCGTAGACGCGGGCGATGCTGGGCCTGGTGGAGTCGATGGAGGAGCCTTCAGCCGTCATGTCGGTCATCCTCTCCCGCGGCGTCGCCCGCCCACCGGCGTTCCGGAATCCCGGGCGGACGGATTCCGGGGGCGCGCCGGTCCCGGTCCGCGGCCGCGCGGGGACGGTCGCCCCGACCGCCGGTACGGTCGGCTGCGGCGAGGGCGCCGTGGACGTCGGGGAACCCGGAAGCGCGCCGGTTCGCCACCGGCGGGGCGGGCGGGCGATGTTCGGTTCTCAGTCGTCCAGCCCGGCGCAGAGGGTGGTCACCTTCTCGTGGGCCGCCTTCGCTTCGGCATCCCTGATGTCGAAGGTCTGCAGGCGCGCGCTGACGTCCTGGAAGGCCTTGCCGAGAGCCTCGTAGCGGCTGTCCAGTTGGGCCGCGGACTGGGCCAGAGTGGCAGCACCGACGGCGCGCTCGTAGTGGGCCAGTCTGCCGTCCTTGTCGTCGTTGTTGTATATCGAGTCGAGCGGCGGAACGCGCTTCCACGCCTGGCAGGCACCCGCCGCATCGGCCGCAGCGTTGTTGACGCCGGTCCCGGAGGCCGCGCCGTCCGGGCCGGACCACAGGAGCCAGCCGATGCCCATGCCCGCACCGGCGGCGACGACGGCCGCCACCACCGGCGCGATCCAGCGGGAGGGAGCGCGACGGCCGGCGGGGGGAGTCGGCGGGTGGGAGGGAGTGGGCGGCAGGGGAGCGGACGCGGTCATCGCAACGGCTTCCTTCGGTATGGGGGCGGACGATCCCGGAACGGGAACCGGTAGCAAGTGAACCACTCCCCTCACCGGCCGGGATGCCGGTTTCCGCACCGAGTTGGCGAGGCGTCAGGTCCGCTCGGGGGGCCGCGTCGGGGCCACCGGCGACCGGGGGAAAGGACGGTGCCTGCGTATGTCTCCGGCGTGGAGGCCCCGACCGGCGCGCCACCGGCAGCGACGCCTGCACGGGAGGCGGCTGTACACGAGGCCGGCCGAGCCGGGTACGAAGCCCGGTCACGCTCGCTGTCGTCCTCCTCCGGACCCGGGCGTGAGGGCGTCGGGCCGCATGTTTCGGAGAGGCACCTCCGCGGCCCGGCGTGGCAGCATGCGGCAATGGTCCTTCGACACCCCGACGGCGACTACGCGATCACCGCGATGTACTCCGTGCCCGACGACGCCTGGTATCTGGAACTGGATCCCGCGGCCGGGCCACGGGCTCTCGTGACCGCGATCGTCCCCGACGAGGATCCGGCACGGGAGCCGACGGTGTGCTTCAACCCGCACGCGGGGCATGCCGACGTCCCGTACGAGGTCATGCGCTGGTTCATGCGCCAGGTCGATGAGGAGATCCGTATCTCCCGCGCCTGGATGCGGCTGAGGCCGGAGCTCGTCGAGATCATCCACCGACTCCGTCAGGAGCACATGGGCGTCATCGACGACGACGACTTCTCCCGGGTTCTGGCGGACGTGCGCACCGCGGTCCCCGAGGAAGACCTCCCCGCCGTTCTGGAGGCCGCCTTCGGGCGGAATCCCGACGGCACCACCGTGGGCCGAGCCGGCACGCCTGTCGAGATCAGGCACTGATCCGGCAGACAGGGACGGCCCACCACTGGGGCGAACGCCCGAACCGCCGACCGTGACCGACCCTCTGTCCGCGTGGCCTCCTGAAGAGGCCGCGAGTCCGCGCCCGGTGGACGGTGTTACTTTCCGTGACATGACCGATCACGCGCTACGGCTGCTGCGGCAGGACCGCCGCCTGGCCGAACTGGCCGCCTTCCCCTTCGACTTCGACCTGGACCGCGCCGCCCACGGCCATGTCGAGGAGGTCCGCCTCGCTTCGGGCGGGCCGCTGGAGACGGTGGCCGGGGACGCTACCGGCGGCACGTACTTCGTGTGCGCGGACGGCTCGGTGCTCTACGCCGACTCGGAGGGCGCCGCGGGGATCATCGGCTCCAGTGTCGACGAGGCCCTGGAGCTCGTGATCGGCCTGCCCGGCTGGCGCGGCTGCACGCGTCTGTCGCCGGACGACGGCGAGGAGAAGATCCTGGCCTGCGTCGCGGAGACCGAGGACGAGATCCGTGAGTACTGCGGAATCGACGAGGAGCGGGCCGAGCTCCGTGCGGCGCTGGGCTTCCCGGAACGCTCCCCGGTCGAGCTGGTGGGCGGACTGCGTGCCGCGCTGCTGCGCACCGAGCCGGACTTCGTGCTGCTCAACGCGGACGAGGGCTGCGCGTACGACCGGTTGGGCCCGGAGGGTCCCCCGCTGTGGGAGCCCGTGCTCGCGGCGGGCCGCGCCGATCTGGCCCGCCTGCGGGAGGGCGACCGCACGGCATGGCGTGAAGTCGCCGAGGACCCGGTCCGGCGCCGGATCACCCTGCGGGCCGCGCAGTTCGACCGCGCCGAGGGCGACCTGGAGCTGCTGCGGCACCTGCTGCGGCACGAGACACGGTCCTCGATGACGGACGAACTGCGGCTCGCGGCCGTGCTGGTGGGGCTGCACGGGGACACCGGAGACCTGCCGCTGCTGCTCGAGGTCCGGGAGACGGACTTCGACACGGCGTGCGGCCTGAGCGACGTGCCGGAACCGGGTGCGGACGCGGACGAGTTGCGGCAGTGGGCGCGGGAGCTCGACGAGTCGATGTTCGGGACGGACCCGTCGGACGAGCCGGTCTCCACCTGGACCGACCTGGCGCGGGACCAGGGGATGACGGACCTCGCGCGGGTGACGCTGATCCGCGAACTCGACGGCATCGTCATGGACCAGAGCGGACTCCGCCGCTCCGAGGTACCCCGCATCCTGGCCACGGCTCCGCTGAGCGCGCTCGCCCAGGACTTCGAGGAACTCGGCGACCTTCCCCAGGCGCTGCGCGCCCAGCGTCTGTACGCCGCCCTCCAGGAGACGGCATGGGACCGGGCCTCGGCCCGGCACACCCTCGCCCGCCTGGAACGGGAGGCGGGCCGACTGCCGCGGGCGGTGTACAGCCTGGCCGCCGTGCGCGACGCCCTGGCCACCCCGGGCGACGACTCACTGCGCCACTGGTGGAGGGCCAACCTCGGCCGCTTCATCGCCGAGGAGCACTACCGGCTCACCCTCGCCCTGGCCGACGCGGGCCGCCCCGAGGAGGCCCGTGCCCTCCTCGCCGCCGCCGACGCCGTACTCGGCGAGCTCTCGGACAACGCCGCCAAGGGCGTCCGCGAACTCGCCGGGCGGACCGCCGCCCGCGTGCGGGAGGCCGGCTGAGGAGCGGACGAGGGCGGGCGGGAGCTCAATGCGGCAGGGGGCAGGTGAGGGGGAGGACGCGTTCGGTCAGCCGGCCGGTGAGGTGGGTGTCGGTGAGGGCGGCGTCGGTGAGCCAGTCCGCCGCGGTCAGCCGGTCGATCAGGTCCCGCAGTTCGCCGGAGCCGACCGGGACCCGGGTGGTGAGGGCGTCCAGGGCGACGCCCCGGCCGCCGGGGCCGAGGCGGCCCACCTCGTCCGTCCACGTGGCCAGCGTCACGGCGAGCAGCCGGGCGCCGGCGGGAGCCTTGGCCTTGCGGAGCTTCTTGTCCGAGACGGCTCTCTGGGCCCAGCCGGAGAGCTTGGGCCGGGTCTTCCTGCCGAACGTGAACGGGCCCGTCCCGTCCTCGTCGGGCACCAGGGAGGGGACGGTGACCGGGGTGGGGTTCTCCGGCCGGGAGGCGAGCAGGTCGCCGACGGTGCCGGGAAGGGACAGCCAGCCGCAGCCGGTCAGCCGCTCGACCAGGCCCTCCGGGTCGGTCAGGCCCAGCCCGTTGACGTCCTGACCGACGAGGTTGCCGGTGCCGGTGTGCGCGGTGCGCAGGGTCAGCATCAGCACCAGCAGCCGTGCCTCCGCTCCGGGCAGCGGCGTATGGCCGGCCACGTGCGCGAGGACGGAGCGGGCGTACTCCCACTGCGCCGGCACGGTCAGCAGGCGCGCCACGCCCGGTTCCTCGCCCTCCGGGACGCAGCCGGTGCGGTGCCGGTGCTGGCGCCGGATGACGGCGGCGGCCTGCTCGGCGCGCCGGGCCTCCAGCCGCAGGGTGACGTCGCAGCTGACGTCGGACCAGGTGAGGAAGGCGCGGGCCTTGCGCTCCTGGAGATCGGCCAGCAGCGCCAGGTCGGGCTCGGGGCGCTTCTGGTAGGCGCGGAAGAGGTCACCGAGCTCGGTGAGTTCGTCCCGCAGGGACACGGGCCGCAGGTCGCGCGGAATGACCCGCTGGGCGATCCTCGCCTCCGGCGGACGGCGGCGCCGTGCGGGTACGGGGCGGGGTGCGGGTACGGGGCGGGGCGCCGGACCTCCCGTCCGGGTGGTGACCTGCTGGTCGGAGAACTGCGGCGTGCCCGCGCCGGTGCCTGCCGCTGCGGGGGCCGGGCGGCCGGCGGTCCGGGGTGCGGGCGGAAGGGAGGTGGCCGCGGTCCGGGCCCCGGGAGTGGCGGCGGCACACCGTGAACAACACTCCATGGCCTGCCACCAGCGTCCTGCCCGGTCGGTGAGCACGGCCAGGACGACCGGTCCGCCGCACCGCCAGGGTTGTTCGGTACGCGCCTGCCTGCCGGTGTCGGGGAGGTGGGCGCGGCAGCCGTCGGCCCGGCAGGCGCAGTAGGTATCGGCTCCGGGAGCGGGGGCGGCGCGCAGGTGCGCCTTCAGGTGGTCGGCCGCGGCCGTACGGCCTGCCGCCGCGGAGGGCAGACGCCGCTCGGCACAGGCGGGCCGGCTGCACGAGACGCGCACCTCCGCGCTGCCTCGGCCGACGGGGTCCAGACGCACGGTCCACCGGCGCCCCGGCACCCGTTCGTCCAGCTCGCTCCCTGCGGCGGCCTGTGTCATCCCGTTCTTCCTCCGTCTCCCGTGTCCTGTGTGTCGCCGCCGCTCTCCGTTGTGCCGGGGAGTGCCGGGGCGGCGGGTTCACGGTATGCGGGAGCGTGGCGAAGGGGACCTGGAAGCGCACGGAATGAAGGCTTTCGGGTTACATCGCCGTCCGTTGCCGTGAACTCCGCCTCGCCGAACCTCGCCGAACCTCGCCGGAGCGGTCGCCAGGTCCTCAACCGGGGCGGAGGCGTGCTTCTCCGGGAGCCCGGCCGTGGGGCTGGATCCTCCTTCGGTCCGGCACGTGTGTCCCCATGCCCGGGCGGCAGGCAGTCTGTACCCCCCCCGGGGGGAAGCCGTGGACGTGCCGATGCCGATCCTGCCGGGCGCGGCGGGAGGCGCACTGCGCGGGCGGGTCCTCGGGGTTCAGGGGCGTGATCTGCACGTGTGTCCTCGACATCCGGTCCTGGCGAGCGTCCGATCAGCCGCGACGCGCGCCCGGGGGCACGGTGGTGGAGGGGGCGGGTACAGGGGCGGGGGTTGCGGAACGGAGACATCCGCCTCCGGCCGGGACAAAGACACCGAGGCCCTCCGGCGCCCGGTACACGGGCACGGAGGGCCTCGGCGGGCCGTCGGACGGCTCAGGGGGCCGTGGTGGCGGCGGGGGCCTCGTCCCGGCCGGTGGCGTCGGGGGCCTCGCCCTCGTCCAGCCCCACGTCCTTCGTCTCCTTGCCGAGCAGCAGCGCGACCAGGGTCAGCAGTGCCATCGAGGAGAGGTAGACGCCGACCAGCCACGGCGAGCCGTCGCCGGCCTCCCACAGGGCGACCGCGATGAACGGGTCGCGGGTCGGGAAGAAGAGCTTGGGGAAGACCAGGACGGCGGCGGTCGCGTAAATGTAGAAGGGAGCGGTCCGCAGGCGGCGGCCCGTCACCCCGTTATCTTTTTCGGGGTCCTGCAAGAGGGCCGCTGGCCTTCGAGCCAGGCAGACACGATCCGGCAGGCGGAGCCGGTGGAGGGGACGGGACGGAACATGGCAATGGACGCGCTCGACTGGGCGGGCGACCAGATGTGCGTCACCTTCACCCGGGGCCTGGACCCCGCCGAGGTGTTCACCCGCTACGGCGCCGACCCGGCCCGTTCCCGCCTGCTCGATGCGGACGCCGCGTCCGACCTGCCCACAGGTCGGTTCGCCGCCGGAACGGTGTCGCTCCTACGGGCCGGAAGGCTCGGCGACTGGACGTTCTGCGTCGAGGAGGACGGCGTCATCGGCTCATGGCCCGAACTCCTCGCCGCGCTGTCCCGCGGCACCGAGACCTACAGCGTCCTGTCCACCGAGGGCCTTGCCGTCTTCCAGTACTGGCGCGACGGCCAGTGCCTGGAGAACTTCGAACCCGGCCCGGAACCACCCCGGTCCGAATACTCCGGCCCTTGGTGGGAGAGGACCCGGAAAGCCCTGGCCGAGCACGAGGGCTCCGGAATCGCCCCCGTGGTCGCCCTCGTCCTCGACCACCTCGGCCTCCCCCTGGACGACACGACCCTGGCCGCCCCCTGGCCCACACTGACCGTCGCGGAGGACGACGCCCCGTCCGAGCCACGCGGCGAATCCTACGCGGGCGAGGGCCCGGTCCCGCCGGGCGTCATCGAGATCCTGTAGGCCCCGGGTCGCCCCTGTCGCCCCGGGCCCCTCACCGTCCCAGTCCGGAGACGGGCTTCGGTTTCCGGTACACGCCGCTCCCTCCAGCACCGTGATGCCGGTAATCGGCGACCGGCCGTACAGGGCGAGGAACCCGTTGACGAGGGCGATGCTCCGCAACGGGTTGTCCCGTTGCCGGTGGGCCTTGATGCCCGCGGCGAGGAGCCCGGTGGGCACGGCCCTCGCATCGAGGAGGACGCGCCACTCGGCGGGCGGGAGTTCCAGGTACTCGAGGTGGGTGAGCCGGGCGATCTCACGGGGATCGGCGAGCTTACCGGGACGACCGCGGTGGCGGCGGAGGTCTTGTATTGCCCGGGCGCGGTGGCTGCTTCGCCTTCGCCGAGCGGGACGTTCTTCGTCACCTCGCCGACCGTCGGCACGACGAGGATCGCGCTGACGGTGCAGGGGATTCCGGAACCCGTGCGGCACGCCTCGTCCACCCGGTCCGCTTCTTCGTCACTTCGGTTCCTCGGCCTGCAGGGTGTCGCCGCGCAGGGCCTTGTCCGTGGCCCGTCCGATGACAGCGGTCGCTCCCGCGTCCACGGCGCCTCCGACGATGCCTCCCAGGATCGGGATTCCCTTGGCGAGCGTGATCGCGGCGCGCTTGGTTCCGTACTTCGCGACGAGGTGGGTTCCGGCCTTCTTGTTGATCGCCCGGATCACCGTGATCGGGATCTTTTTGATCATCTGCTCACCGAGCTTCTGGCCGACCTTCACGCCGAAGGACGCCAGGACGTTCTGCGCGCTCATCCCGATCGCGAGCATCATCGCGACGGTGCGCACGTGCGGATCGCCGATGTCCCATCCCCGGAGGTGTGCGATGGAACCGGCCATCCGCATGTTGATGGCGAGGGACGCGGCCACGTTCGCGGGGATCGTCACGCCTGCGGTGATCAGACCTCCGAGCCCGGTGACGAACCCCTGGGTCCCGGCCGCGGCCACGGACTCCTTGATGAGGCGGGCGACGACCGCGTCGATGTCGTCCTTCATGTCCTCGGGAGAACGGCGCTCCTCGTCGTCAGGTGCCCGGTAAGCGTCACCCTGCCGACGCGAAAGACGGTCCTCGGCCCAGGTCACCGACCCCGTGACCGGCCCCACGCCGTTCACCATGACCTTCTCCGCGAGATCGGCGATCCACCGCCCGGCCTTCTCGACCGCTCCCTCGTCAGGAGTCTTCTCGTCGGCCATCACACACCCCTTCCGCGAGCGCCCCAGCGGGGGCGTCCCGCACTGCTGCGAGCAGGAGGAGGAGTCCGGTCGCAGGCACCCCGGCAAAGCTGCGGGCGGCTGAAGCCGCATCCCCCTCGCCACCACTCGCCCACCCCTTTGCGTCACGACGTCCTTTGTCGCGCGCCCTTCACGAGCTGAAGTGGTCACACCTTCCCATGGAAGTGAAAGCGCCGTCAAACCCCACCTGCTTGTTTGCGTGCGCTCGACTCAGGGATAGCGAGCGGACCGGTCCGGCTACCCCGCCCCGCAGCCGGCTTCCACCAGGAACGGGCTCGGCTGCCCGGTCCATGAGACGTACAGGCCGTCCCGGGCCCGGGTGCAGGCGACGAACAGCAGGCAGCGTTCCGCGGCGAGGTCGGCCTCGTGCTGAAGCCGGTCGACCTCCTCCGGGGTGATGGCCGAAGGGTTCGGCAGGGCGCGGTCGTTGACGCCGACGACGGCGGTGTAGCGGTACTCGAGCCCCTTGAAGGTGTGCATGGTGCCCACGTTGACCGCGTCGTCGGTGCGGGCGGCCCCCGCGCGGACCCGGCTGGCGGGGACGCCGGCCGCGATCAGACGGTCCTTGGCCCTCTCGCAGGTCTTGTTGAACCGCGCGCAGACCCCGATCTCCCCGTACGCGGCGCCACCCTCCACCCACGCGTGCACCTGCTCGACCAGGGCGTCGAGTTCGGCCTCCTCCGTCTCCGCCTCGTGGACGCGAGGCCCGGAGCCGTGCAGGGCGGAGCTGTACCCGATCAGGGTGTCGTGCCGCCCGCTGTCGGCCAGTTCGGCGTAGGGGCGGCCGAGCAGGAGCCCCGTCGCCCAGCTGAGGATCTCCTGGGTGGAGCGGTAGTTCTTGCGCAGCTTGGTCGAACGGCCGGCGACGTTGATGCCGAGGGACTTCAGCGACACCCGGTTGTCGTAGATCCGCTGGTGCGGGTCGCCCGCGACGAACAGGTCGTCGGGGCGCCGCGGGGCGGCCGCGCGGAGCATCCGCCACTGGGCCGGGTGGAGGTCCTGGGCCTCGTCGACGACGACGTGCCGGTAGCACGGCCCCTGCCCGGTCAGCAGGTCGGTGGCCTCCACGCAGGTGCCGAGGTAGGTGCGCAGCCCGTCCTCGGCCAGCCGCCCGGTGAACTCCTCCACGGTCCGCCACACCAGCGGCCGGGCGGAGGACGGCAGCGCGCTGCCCCGGCCCCGGCGCTCGCAGCGCTCGTACTCCTCCCGGCCACGGATGTCCTGGGCGAGGAGGACGTGCTTGTACTCCTGGGCGAGGAACTGCGGGGTGCCGGTGAAGCCGGTGGCCTCCGCGGCCTGCTCCCACCGGGCGGTCTCCTCGTAGCCGGTGAGCGGCCGGCGCGAGGTGTTGACCACGCGTCCGGCGAAGGCGTCGACGGTCATGACGTCGACCCGGCCGCGCAGGTCCGGGTCGTCGACGAGCAGGCAGAGCCCTTCGGTGAGGGAGTCCACGAGGGCGTTGGTGAAGGTGGTGAGGAGGATGCGGTCGCCGTCGCGCAGGTGCCGCAACAGGTGCCGCACCCGGTGGAGGGCGACGACGGACTTCCCGGTGCCGGGCCCGCCGGTCACCTGCGCGGGGCCGGAGTACGACGGGCGGTAGGCGACCTTGTACTGGGCGGGGTGCAGGAAGATCCGCCAGGCGGTGAACGGCTTGTCGAGGATGTCGCGCAGTTCGTCGGCGTCCGTGACGACGGCGATCCGGGTGCGGGTGTGGGCGATGGCGGTCGCGTAGTCGGTGGTGTCGACGGGCTCCTGCGAGGCCGCGTCGGCCAGCGCCGGCACGACGACCTCCTGCCACGTCTGCTCGACGCTCGCGCCGAGGGCCAGGTGTTCCAGCACCTTGTACTGGTCCGGCGGGAAGAACCGCCCGAAGACGTCGAGCTGTTCCAGGCTGGTCAGCACGCGTGCCTGCGCGAGGGTGGTGGCGTCGATGCCGAGCGCGGCCATCTCCCCGTCGGAGACCTCCGCGAAGAGCCGCCGCTCCTCGGCGGGCGCGGCGCGCTCGTAGGCGGGGGTCAGCTCCTCCAGGGTGGCGATCTCACGGAGCTCCACGGCGCCGGTGACGGCGTTGATGGTCGCCTTCTGCCGCACCGCCCACTCGGTGGCCTCGTCGTGCGGGCCGACCCGGAGCAGCACGAAGGTGTCGCCCGTCTCGGGCGCGAGGACCACGCCGCGGTACCCCTGGGTGATCCGGATGGTCCGGATCTGCCGGTCCCTGGCGCCCTTGAGGGATTCCAGCTTCAGCCCAGGGTCCCTGAAGAGCTGGTCGAGGGTGAGCCGCTCGAACTTCTCCCAGGCGTCGAACACGCCGTTCCTGACGTGCTTCTCGAGCTTCTCCAACTGCTGACAGAAGGCCTTGTCGAGGGCGAGGTGCGGCATGCCGGGATTTTAGGCCGCCCCGGCGCGGCCTCGGGCCGTCCGGGCCTTCACCCACCGGCTCTTCGGCCGGGTTCCGCCGGTCACCCACCGCCGAGTTCCCGGCTGCCCGGAGGCGTCTTTGAACCGTCTGATGGTTGGCCGGGGCTGCCGGCGGAAGAGTCGGTCGTGGTGCCGGGCGTGGCGCACGCGGCGGAGCGGAGGGCTTCCCCGAGGGCTCACTGGACCAGTTCGATGTGGGGGTGGGAGGGGTCGGCCGGGCAGGCGTGGAGCTGGAGGTGGTAGCCGCCGACGATGTCGATCAGGGTGAAGTTGCCGTCCCGGGCGCCCAGGGGAGGCGGGGCCGGGTTCGCCGGTTCCTCCTCGGCGATCCAGGACGCGCCGATGCCGTCCCACTCCGAGGAGGCGATGGTGAGGAGCGGGACCGCCTCGGTGCCGCACTCGGGGCAGGGACGGTCGACGGGGTCGATGTCGCCCCAGCTGGTCCAGCCGCCGGTCTTCCAGCCGGGGGCGGTGGAGAGGCCGCCCAGGTAGAGCTCGCCCAGGTCGTCCATGCCGTACCGCGCGGGGTCGATCGTCCCCCAGCGACTCTCGTCCTCCAACTGGGCCCGAAGCTCCTCGTCCAGCTCCCCGGGGTGGGGGAAGTCGGTGACCTGCTCCGGGGAGAGCAGGCACGGCTCCGGGAGGTAGGAGCCGTCCTGGACGATCGGCGGCTCGGGCGGTGCGCCGAGGATGTCGGTGACGGTGGCGGAGGATCGCCAGAAGAGCGCGGTCCTGGGATGGGGGCGTTCCGCGTGGTCGAAGGGGCACCACAGGACCTGGAGGAGGTCCGCGTCGGCCGGGCGGGGGAAGGGGACGTCGCGGGCGTGGAGCTGGGCGACGGGCAGGAGGGGGATCGGGCCGTCGAACCACGGACGGCCCACCCCGATCCGCTCCCAGGTCGCCTGTTCCTCGGGGGTCCGCTGGGGTGCCTCGGGGTCGAGGCGCAGCCGCTCGGCCGCTGCGGCACGGACGCGGCGGAGGAGCCGGATGTCGTCGGGGGAGTGGACCACCCGCGTCGCGTGCCTGTCGTGCGGCTCGTCGCAGTACGGCCACGGCTCGCCGGCGGGCCACAGCAGCGGTCCGCCGACGGAACTGTCGTGCACGGTCGGCGCCCCGGGGCGCGGGTGCAGCCGGGTCGCCGTGCGTGCCAGCGGAGCCAGTCGAGGGAAGAGCGCGGTCACGTCGACCGGCCGCGGCGGGGTGGTGAAGGTGGCGTTCACGACGGTGATACTGCCAGCGGCCTCTGACATCGGGTGCACCGATCCACGTCGGCCGGCACCACACGGCTTCCCCGGGTCAGCAGTTCTTCGGCCGGAGCGGGGAAGTGCGGGCCGTGACGGCGGTGTTCGCCGCAGTGGTTCCGCCGGCCGGCCTTCCCGGTGCGGCGCCGGGGCCCGGTCACTGGCCGTCGAGTTCCCGGCGGAGCATGGCCAGGACCTCCGCGGCCTCGACGGCCACGTCGTGGTGCGGGCCGTGGACGAACACGACGTCCTCGTACAGGGCCTCCAGGCAGGACCGGGCCTCCTGCGGGTTGCCCTGGCCGATCAGCAGCACGCCGATGTCACGGCGCAGCTCCACGGCCGCGTCGCTGACGTCGCTCTCGACGGCCCGTTCCACCTCGAGGACGGCTCGGAGCTCCGCCAGTGCCTCGGTCACCCGGCCGAGTTCGCCGCGGCAGCGGGCGGCCTGGGCGCGGCAGTCACGGGCGGCCTCGTCGGTCGGCCCGTTGATGCGGCCGTACGCCTCGGCCAGCGCCTCGAACTCGGGCAGGGCCGCCCGGTGGTCGCCCGCGAGCTGACGGCTGACCGCCCGGCGCCGACGCAGCCGCAGGACGGCCTTGTTCTCGGCACCCAGGGCCCGCGCCAGCGGCTCGATCATCTCGCCCGCGACCTCGGCGGCCTGCGTGTAGCGCTCCTCCTCCATGAGGGCGACGTAGTGCTCATCGACCTCCCGCAACTGGGCCCGCAGCAGCTCCCGCTCGGGCGGCGAGACCACGTGCTCGGCGACCCGGCCGGGCGACGCCGCGTCCGGGGCGGCACCGGGACGGCTCTCGACCCGTGCGCGGGGCGCGTAGGGGCGGCGGTAGAGCCCGGTCGGGTCCGGCGCCCCGGGCGGCCCGGCCTCCCCGAGGGCGGAGGACTCCCCGGGCGCCGGCAGGAAGGGCATCAGCCGCTCGTACACCTCCTGCACGTCCACCGGCCGGCTCTCCGGGGTCTTGCGGAGCAGGTGCAGGACCAGCGCCTCCAGCTCCTCCGGCACGTCGGCGCGCAGGTGGCGCAGCGGGGTGGGCGCGGCGCGGACGTGCCGGTCCATCAGTTCGAAGTCGCTGCGCGCGCTGAACAGCGGCGTGCCGCAGAGAAGTTCGTGGAGCACGCAGCCGAGGGCGTAGAGGTCGGTGCGCGGGGTGACCCTGGTCCCGCGCACCTGCTCGGGCGCCATGTACTGGTGCGTGCCGATGGGCCGGCCGGAGGCCGTCAGCCTGGTGACGTCGGTCTGCAGGATCGCCGCGACGCCGAAGTCGAGGACCTTCACCGTGCCGTCCCGCGCGACCAGGATGTTGGACGGCTTGAGGTCGCGGTGCACCACGGGCACGTCGTGCGCGTACGACAGCACGGTGGCGACCTGCGCGGCGACCGCCACCGCCCAGCTGACCGGGAGGGGCCGTTCCTGGTGCACGTACCGGGTGAGGGGGACGCCCTCCACCAGCTCCATGACGAGGAACAGGTGCGCGTGGCCGCTGTCGAGGACGGCGTCGTACACCTGCGGCACGCCCGGGTGCTGGATGCGGGCGGTGATCCGCGCTTCGCGGCGGAAGCGCCGCTCGAACTCCTCGGCCAGCTGCGGCGTGGCGGCGACGGCCTGCGGCCGGATCCGCTTCACGGCGACGGGCCGGTCCAGCACCGCGTCGTAGCCCCGCCACACGTCGCCCATGCCGCCGTGGCCGAGCTGCTCCAGCAGCTCGTAGCGGCCCGCGATCGGTCTGTCCGGCACCTGTCCCCGCCCCGCGTCCTCACCGGCGCTCGCTCGTTCTCCCGAGCCCCGTCGGTCGCGGCCAGTTTCCCCGGAAAGGGATCACTGCGTCCAGCCGGGTCCTACGAGGGCGCGGTGGACGGGCCGGATCGCGTCACCGCATCCAGCGTGTCCACCGTGTGTTCGGCCCAGACCGTCTTGCCGGGGCCGTCCGGGCGCGGTGCGCAGCCCCAGCGGTCGGCCAGCGCCGCGACGAGCAGCAGACCGCGTCCGCCCTCGCCGTCGTCCGTCGCGGTGGCGGGGAGGCGGGGGAGGCTCTCGCCCCGGGTGTCGGTGACCTCGATCCGTACGGTGCGGGTGGCCGGGGTGGCGGTCAGGCGCAGGCGGAAGTCCCGGCCCGCCACGTGCCCGTGCCGCACGGCGTTGGCGCACAGCTCCGCGGCCACGAGCGTGACGGCGTCGTGCGCGTCGCTGTCGTACGGGACGCCCCAGGCGTCGAGGCAGTGTTCGCACATGCGCCGGGCGAGGCGGGCGCCGCGCGGGGTGGAGCTGAAGCGCATCGTGAACCGGTGCACCGTGACGGGTGATTGTGTTGCGGTCATGGACTCACGGTGGCGTGGTGTGGCCTAGCGTGACCAGTGGTGACGCGCTGCTTCCGGGGGTTCGTACGGGGTGGGCGCGGGCGCTGTACGGGACGGTACGCGGGGAGAGGCGGCAGGGCGATGACCGAGGTGCGGGACGAGGAGACGGTACGGCAGCAGCGGCGGCCGGAGGACGAGCCCGGGACGGGCGTGGTGACGGCGTTCGGGCGGCAGTTGAAGCTGTTGCGGACGCGGGCGGGGCTGGAGCGGGCGGAGTTCGGGAAGCGGCTGGGGTACTCGGCGGACACGGTGGCTTCGATTGAGCAGGGGAGGCGGATTCCGCAGGCGTCGTTCATCGACAAGGCGGATGAAGTGCTGGGGGCGGGGGGTGTGCTCCGTGCGTTGAAGGAAGAGGTGGGGAAGGCCCAGTACCCGGCAATGTTCCGAGACATGGCTCGGATTGAGGCCAAAGCCACGGCCTTGAACCTGTACGCCATGTACGCCGTGCCTGGTCTGTTGCAGACCGAAGGCTACGCACGTGCGGTCTTCCACATGCAGCGGCCGTTGCTGGAAGATGACGTGATCGAGCAGCGGCTTGAGGCACGCATGGCGCGTCAGGAGATCTTCCTCCGTCGCCCCGCACCCTTGATGAGCTTCGTGATCGAGGAAGCCGTGCTGCGCAGGCCGTTCGGCGGCGCGAAAGTCATGCGCGAGACACTGGAACACATCCTCGTTACGGGTCAGTCTAGGAACGTGGAGGTGCAGGTCATGCCGATCGAACGGGAAGACAACGGCGCGCTGGGCGGTCCCTTCTCGTTGATCGACACCGACAAGGGACAGCGGATCGCGTACGCGGAAGTACAGGATCACAGCAGCATCTACACCGACGCTGGATACGTACGCACGCTGGAAGCACGCTATGGCATCCTCCGATCACAAGCCCTGACACCGAGCGAGTCAGCGGCGTTCATCAAGCAACTGATGGGAGAGACATGAGCGTGCAGCACAGCAAGGCGGCTGTGCCCGAGGCCGCATGGACCAAGAGCAGCTACAGCACGGGTAACGGTGGCGAATGCATCGAGGTCGCTGTTGCGCCTGGCGCCGTTCTTGTCAGGGACTCGAAGCAGCCCGCAGCGGCCAGGCTCACGTTCGGTCGCGAAGCATGGGACGGCTTCGTGCGGATGGCCGCCGAGCGCTGAACGGGCGGACGTAAGACGAGCGGGCCCGGTGCGACGTGCGCACCGGGCCCGCTTGCCTTGTCAGAAGTCGTCCAGTCCTTCCTCGCGGCGGATCATCCGCCAGGCCGCGCGGCGCGCGCTGCGGTCGAGGTTGGACTTGAAGTCCCGGTCCGTTCCGAAGTACCGCTTGCCGAGCGTGTCGATCGTGGAGACATGGTCCATCATGTTCTCCTCGAACTTCTTGTCGAAGACGACGCCGAAGTTCTCCTCGTCGTTGACGAGGGCGGCGGCCCGGACCTTCGGGTCCTTCTTCGTCGCGTTGAAGGCCGGGAGGACGTCCTCCTCGGTGAACTCCGTGCCGAACTTCGCGTTGAACTTCTCGATCAGGTCGGACAGCAGAGACTTTTCGGCGTCCTTGCCGCCGCCGACCCCGTCGCCGAATCCCTTGAGTTCGGCGGGGCCGTCGGGCACGAGGGACTTGTCGTGCTCGCCGGTCTTCTCGACGCGCAGGTGGCTGAGGTCGACCTCGCCTATGTCGACGCCGCCGTCCGCGAGGCGGGGGAGCCGGTTGAGCAGGTAACGCCCGTACAGGTAAAGCCGTTCCAGGTCGGCGTCCTGGTAGGGGACGATCTGCGCGAGGAAGCCGTACTTGCGGACGTAGTCGTTGAGGTTGGCCCGGAACTCCTCGGCGGCCTCGACGTCGTCCTCCTCCTCGCTCTCCAGGAGAGTGCTGAAGCGGGTGACGGCGGGGGAGAGGAGCCGGTACAGCTCGGCGTGCAGTTTCTCCCACTTGGCCTGGGAGCCGCCGGCCTTTTCCTGCGCCTCGAAGTACGCGGCGACGAACCCGTCCATGTCCTGCTCCGAGATGATCGGCGCGGACATGACCCGACTCTGGGCCGTGTAGAGGAGGTTCGGGTCGGAGGGCAGGGTGTGCGCCTCCTCGAAGTACGGGCGGAACGCGTCCTGGATGTCCTCGGCGTCGTTGACGAAGTCCAGGACGGCCAGGTCGGCCTGCGACTTGCGGTCGGCGGTGCGGTTGAGGCGCGAGAGCGTCTGCACGGCGGCGATGCCGGTCAGCGTCTTGTTGACGTACATCGTCGTGAGGAGCGGCTGGTCGAAGCCGGTCTGGTACTTCTCGGCGACGACCAGGATCCGGTACTCCTGCTGCCCCTTGCCGCCGGCCTTCGCGGCCTTGTCGTCGGTGCGGGTGTATGCGAACGCCTTGGGCAGTGCGCTCTCCGAGAGGCCGCCGTTCTCCTTGCTCTCGGTGGTCTCCTCGCCGTCGATGGTGAGGGAGCCGGAGAAGGCGACCAGGACACCGAGGTCCGGGTACTTGGTGTCGTACTCGCGGTCCTTGATGTAACTCTGGATGGCGCGGGCCATCTGCACGGCGGAGTGGCGGGACGCCGTGACCACCATGGCCTTGGCCCGTCCGCCGAGCCGGCCGCGGGTGTGGGCGACGAAGTGCTCGACGATCACCTGGGCGTGCTGGGACACCGTGTGCTCGTGCATGAGCGCGAACCGGGCGAGCAGGCTGTTCGCCTTGGAGGGGTCGACCTCCTTCTCGTCGTGGTTGAGGTTCGCGAGCTTCCAGTAGGTGTTGTAGGTGACGTAGTTGCGCAGGGGGTCGAGGATGAAGCCCTCCTCGATGGCCTGGCGCATGGAGTAGGTGTGGAAGGGGCGGTAGACGGTCTTGCCGTTCTCGACGCCTTCCGTGCCGAAGAGTTCGAGGGTCTTGGACTTGGGGGTGGCCGTGAAGGCGAAGTAGGAGAGGTTGGCGGCCTGGGAGCGCTCGACCGCCTTCGCCTTCAGCTTGTCCTCCACGGTGACCGTGGTCGCACCCTCGTCGTCCGAGTCGGCGTCCAGGCCGAGGTCGCGCAGGGCCGACTTCACGGCGGTGGCCGCGTCACCGGACTGGGAGGAGTGCGCCTCGTCGACGATGATCGCGAAGCGGGTGCCCTTGATCTCGGTGGGGTTTCCCTTGATGTAGTTCAGCAGCGCGGGGAACGAGTGCAGGGTGACCGTGACGATCTTGCCGGTGTCCCGGGAGAGGGCACGGGCGAGCTGCTCGCTCTTCGCCCCGTGCTTCTCGTCGATCTTCACGACCAGGCCGTCGGTCTGCGAGAAGCTGCCGACGGTCGCCGAGAGCTGGGCGTCCAGCGCGCGGCGGTCGGTGATGACGATGACCTTGTCGAAGACGGGCTCACCGGGCTTGATGCGGCCGTCGGCGAGCGCGTCGGGTCGCAGGACGGCGGGGTCCCGGCGGGCGTGCAGGTCGCTGAGGCGGTGGGCCAGCCAGCCGATGGTGTTCGACTTGCCGGACCCGGCGGAAGCCATGATCAGGTAGTTCTGGCCGGCGCCGTGGACGGAGGCGTGCGCGGTGAGCTTGCGGACCACGTCCCACTGGTGGAAGCGGGGGAAGATCGTCGACTTGGTGGTGCCGCCGCCGGGCGTCTTCTGCTTCTGCTGGTGCACGAAGCGCTGGAGGAGATCGAGCCAGTTGTCCCGCTGCCAGACCTGTTCCCAGAGGTAGGACGTGGCGTACGTGCCGTGGGCGGTGGGCGCCGGGTTGCCGGCCCCGCCGGGCTGGCCGGCACCGTTCGAGCCGGTGTTGAACGGCAGGAACCGGGTGCCTTTGCCGCGCAGTTGGGTGGTGACGAAGACCAGGTCCGGGTCGACCGCGAAGTTGGCGATGACGCGACGCGTGAAGATCAGCTCGGTTGGGTCGCGCTTCATTCGATACTGCTCTTTGGCGTCCTCGACGCCCTGGCCGGTGAGCGGGTTCTTCAACTCGGCGGTGGCGACGGGGATGCCGTTGAGGAACAGGGCGAGATCGAGCTCGTGGCCCCAGTCAGCCTGTTTGGTGGCGTAACGGAGCTCACGGACGATGGTGAGGCGGTTGGCCCGGTAGCCGTCGAGGACCGAGTCCGCGGAGATGAGGTTGGGCTTGAAGTAGGCGACGCGGAGCCGGACTCCGCGGTCCTTCACGCCGTTACGGAGGACGTGGAGCAGCCCGTCGTCGGCGATGGCCCGGTCAAGGCGTTGCGCGAACCCGCGCTGGGCTTCGTTGGGGTTGCCGCCGTAGACGGTGAGGAGTTCGTTCCACTCGTCGGGCTGGGTCGCGCCGATGAAGGTGAACAGCTCGTTGGTGTCCAGGCCGAGGTCGGCCTGGTAGTCCTCGGGGCTCGCTTCCCGCCAACCGCGCTCGCAGAGGGCGGCGACGATGGCAGAGCCGAAGGAGGACTCGTCGTGCACGGGGCTCATTCGGATACTCCTTCGGTTACGTTGCGACCGCTGGCGGTGGAGATGTCGAACTGACCAGTCACGGCGGCGGTGATTAGGGCTTGGCGACGTTCCGCGAGCAGTCGAACCTGCTGTTGAACGGTGGTGCGTAGGTCATCGATAATCGAACGCTGGCGGTCGACGCGCTGGACCAGATCGCGCTGAGCGTCGAGGGGTGCAGCGGGGATGGGCCACGCCTTTACCTCCTCGAACCGGATGTTCGCCATGGACTGAGAGGCGCCGTTTGAGGAGGCGGCGCACAGGTTGCGGATTCTCGTTCCCCGCGCCACCGTCGCTAGGAAACCCGTCGTAATGCGTTGGTCGATGCGTACCCTGAAGATCTTGTCGGAGAGAAGGAGCTTGCTCCGGACCTGGGGCACGACGGCCGTTGAACCGACGAGCTGAGGGGTGTTAGCTCGGGTGATGAGGAGATCCCCTGGCCGCACCTCGTGGTTGGTGTCGGGTTCCAGGTCCTCGGGTAGACGCTTGTTCGCGTCGGGGAAAAAGCGGCCCGGACGGAGACAGCTGACCTTGAGGACGCCCCATTCGTCCGGCCCTGCGGGGAAAGCGTCGGCTTGTGGACTCGTTCCCTGGTCGACACCGCGAAGGAACCGTCGAAGGGGAACGGCACCCCACCGGTTGAAGAGTTCGTCGAGTGCTGAGTCAAGCTGCGCCCTTTCCCGCTCGTCGAGCTTCTCCATGACGAGCCCTTGGAGGTGGATCAGCCTGTCGATGCGGGCGGTCTCGGCATCGAGGAAGTCGGCGATGCGGCGCTGACAATCCACGCTCAAAGAGGGGAAGGGCAGGTGCCCAAGGTCTTCCGCCGTCACGGCCTTGTACGTCGTGCCTGTGGAGACGGCATCCAGCCGGGGCCGCTGGGAGTGCAGCCACCACCAGAGGAACCGTTCGTCGCACTGGTGAGCCCTGATCCCGCACAGGCCACGCCCGATTCCGTAACGACGGTCGGCAATGTTGAGGGCGCCGACGGGCGCGCGTACGGAAACCAGCACATCTCCCTTCCGTGCTTGCTTCGGTGCGCTGTCGCATTCTAGGCGCGGTGCGGGATGTACTGCCTGAAATTCGGCGTTGCCCTGCAAGAAGGCGAGCCCGTCGGCGAGGTCGGTAACCTCCGCTGAGGGCGGTGACTGCCCGGCGGAGATGTGAGCCACATACTTGAGTGGGATGGTCATTTCGTAACCTCCCCCAGCAGCCCCTGAATCTCCGCCTCCAGCGCCTTCAACTCCGCGTCGATCTCCGCCAACGGCCGCGGCGGCTCGTACACATAGAAGTGCCGCGTGAACGGGATCTCGTACCCGATCTTCGTCTTGCCGTGGTCGATCCACGCGTCCGGTACGTGCGGGTGGACCTCCCGCGCCAGGTACTCCTCGACGTCCTCGCCCAGCGGAACGTTCTCGTAGTCCCGAAGCTCCGCGTCCGGCTCGGGCTCGCCCTTGACGCGCTGTACCTCGCCCTTCGGGTCCCGAACGCCGATCACCTCGCGCAGTGCCTTGTTGAACGGAGCCCCCGTGGGCCACGTCCCGCCAGCCTGGACCACCGCGTCCTTCAGGGCCAGCCAGGCCTCCTGCTTCGTCGCCCAGCTCGTGCCCATCAGGGACTTGAAGGCGTCCGCCAGGGCGGGGGCCTGTGGAAGCTTCTGGATCGGCTTGGACGCTTCCAATGCTGCCAGCGTCTCCTCCGTGATCTCGAACCGCAGCTTCAGCGGGCGTTCCACGGTGATCCGCTGGTAGCCGAAGTCCTCGTTGCGGAAGACCTTCACCTTGCCGTGCAGCGGGTGCTCCGCGTCCCCCGCCACGGCCAGCGCCTCGCCGTACAGCTTGACCACCGTGGCGATGTGGTCCTTGCCCAGCTGCTTGCGCTTGTCGCCCAGCGACTTGCGCATCTTCTGCCACTGGTCCCGAGCGTCCAGCAGGACGACCTTGCCCTTGTGGTCCGGGCTCTTGCGGTTGGTCAGGATCCAGAAGTACGTCGAGATGCCGGTGTTGTAGAAGAGCTGGTCCGGCAGGGCCACGATGCCCTCCAGCCAGTCGTTTTCCAGGATCCAGCGGCGGATCTCCGACTCACCCGAGCCGGCCGCGCCCGTGAACAGCGGTGAGCCGTTGAAGACGATCGCCAGGCGCGAGCCACCCCCGCCGTCCACGTCGATCGGCTTCATCTTGTCGATCATGTGCTGGAGGAATAGCAGCGAACCGTCGTTGATGCGCGGCAGGCCCGCACCGAAGCGGCCGGCCTCGCCGAGTTCCCGGTGTTCGCGCTCGACCTCGTCCTTGACCTTCTTCCACTCCACGCCGAACGGCGGGTTGGCCAGCATGTAGTCGAAGGTCTTGCGCTTGTGGCCGTCGTCGGAGAAGGAGTTGCCGAAGGCGATGTTCTCCGGGTCCTGGCCCTTGATCATGAGGTCGGACCGGCAGATCGCCCACGACTCGGGGTTGAGTTCCTGCCCGTACACCTCCACCGTGGCGTCCTCGTTGAACTCGGTGATGAGGTCGTCCATCGCGGAGAGCATGCCGCCCGTGCCGCAGGCCGGGTCGAGGACCGTGCGCACCACGCCCGGAAGCTGGAGCGCGTCGCCGTCCGGGGCGACGAGCAGCCGCACCATGAGCTGGATGACCTCGCGCGGCGTGAAGTGCTCACCGGCCGTCTCGTTGGACTGCTCGGAGAAGCGGCGGATCAGCTCCTCGAAGATGTAGCCCATGTTGTGGTTGGGCACGATCTCGGGACGCAGGTCCAGGTCGGTGAACTTGCCGATGACCTGGTAGAGCAGCCCCGCGCTGTCCAGCCGTTTAATCTGCTGGGCGAACTCGAAGCGGTCCAGCACGCCACGGGCGTTGTCGGAGAACGCCCCGACGTACACCGCGAGGTTCTTCGCCGCGTTCTGCGGGTCCGCCGCGATCTTCTTCAGGGTGAGCGTGGACGTGTTGTAGAAGGCGTGTCCGGAGGCCTTGCGGAGGAACTTGTCCGCGACGATGTCCTGGCCCTCGAACTTCGCCACGGTCTCCGTGACCTTCTCGCGGGTCGGCTCCAGCACGCACTCCAGTCGCCGCAGCACCGTGAACGGCAGGATGACCTTGCCGTAGTCGGACTGCTTGTAGTCCCCCCGCAGGAGGTCGGCGACGGACCACGCGTGGTTCGCCAACTCCGTGTGCTTGCTGCTGTTCAAGACTTCTTCCGTTTCCCTTCCGGGGCCGGTACGGATGGATGTGAGTGCGGAGGGAGGGATGGTGGTTCCTCGTCCGTCCGCGTCAAAAGTGGGGGTGGCTTCGGAGCCTAGGTCGGCTCCGGCACCAGTTGTCCGCCCGTGAGCCCCCCGCTCACGAGCCGTGCCGTCTCCTCGGCCAAGTCCTTTGCGCTCCGCGCCTGTTCGCGCAGCGCCTCCACGTGCCGGAACGCCTCCCCGTACCGCCGCTGCTCCGCCAGCGGCAGCAGCGGTACCCGCAGCCGTCCCGGGGTGAGGTGGAGCGTGGAGCTGCCGGTCGAGGCGCCGGCCAGGTTGGCCTCGGAGCTGAGGAAACCGAAGAGGAACCAGGGGTCCAGCCGCGCCGGGTCCGGCCGGAACAGATGCACGCCGGCTCCCAGCAGAGCGCCGGCCTCCGCCTCGCCCGCGACCCGGGCCACGGGACCGGTGCCGCCGACCAGGTTGCGGACCAGGATGTCGCCCACGGCGATCTCCGGCGTCTGCTCGGCCTGCACGTCCAGGAGCTGTCCCGTCGGCCCGGTCCCGCGGGCGATGTCGCCGCCCGTCAGAGTGGGCCGGCGTTCCCCGTTGTAGGTGCCCTCCGCCGCGGCCTCCGCCTCGGCGGCCATCGCCCGCGGCGGAACCGGAACTGCACGCAGCACCTTCAGCGCCCCGCCCCGCGCCAGGTCCGCCACCGTGGCCGTGCGCCACTCACGGGCCGAAGCCCCCGCGGCGTCCCATGACGCCGTGCCGGCCAGCTCGGTCATCGTCCGCACCGCCGCCGCCAGCCCTTCGCGGGCCGCCGCGGCTTCACGGGCCAGTTCCTGCGGGTCGACGTCCGCCTGGGAGGCGCGCACCTGCCGGGCCGGGGTCACGTCGACGACCTCGTCGAGCAGGTCGACCACGCTCACCGCCCGCGCCACACCGGCCCGCGCCTCGAACCCGTCCGGGTCCTCGGCGTACGCCGTCCACGCGGAGACGATCTGCTCGGTCACCCGCGCCCAGTCCACCGAACCCGAACGGGTTCCGCCGCGCCCCGGAGTCGAGGGCTCGCCCACGGTGTCGACGAAGAGCACCGTCTGGTACGCCGGCCGGGTCGGCTCCGGCCGTTGCAGCACCCACACCTGCAGGCCGATGTGGAGTGGGATCGCCGCCCCCGGCGGCAGGGCCGCCACCGCCCGCAGTGCGCCGCTGCGGATCAGCTCGGCGCGGACGCGGCGGCCGGAGGAGCGGGACGCCGTGGCCGGCGGGAGGAGCAGCACGGCGTGGCCGCCCGGTTCGAGGTGGGACAACGCGTGCTGGACCCAGGCCAGTTCGGACTCGGCGCGGGGCGGGAAGCCGTACGCCCAGCGCGAGTCGTAGGCCAGTTCGTCGTGGCCCCAGTCCCGGTCGCCGTAGGGCGGGTTGCACAGCACGGCGTCGACGGTGAGGTCGGGGAAGGCGTCGGCGCGCAGGCTGTCGCCCGTGCGCACGGTGACGCCCGCGCCCTCCCCGGCCGTCAGGGTCAGGCCGACCGCGGTGCGCCGTGCCTGGATGGGGACGCTGTCCTGCCCGTACAGCTCACGCGCGCCGCGCGCCGCCGCGGCCGTCAGCAGGGTGCCGCTGCCGCAGGCGGGGTCGAGAACCCGAACCGGGGAGCCCGGGAGCAGGCGGGCCAGCAGGTCGGCGAGCGGGGCCGGGGTGCGGTAGGCGCCGCTGGCGGCGCTGTCCTCCAGCTCCCGCTCCGCCAGGACGCCCAGCGCCGTCTGCGCGCCCTCGTCGCGGACGCAGAGCAGCAAGGCGCGCAGGACCGTGGTGTCGGCGTCGGTGAACCGCACGGGTTCCGTGTCCGGCACCACGTCCGCGACTCCGGCCGCCGCGTCGTTCGCCTGCTTCACCAGGTCGGCGTCGGGCAGCCCGAGCAGACCGGTGAGGTCGTCGGCGGGGCGGCGGGCCGCCGCCAGGACCAGCAGGAGCAGGTCGGACGCACCGGTTACGGCCCGCTCACGGAGGCGCAGGGTAGTGCGCAGCTCCCCGCTGGGCGTGGCCGCCGTGTGCTGTCCGCGTGAGGCGAGCCAGGCGCGGACCTCCTCCAGGTCGTACAGCGGGCTGCTGTCCGTGCCGCCCGAGGGCGTGGGGAAGTCGTCGTGCCGGCGTCGCCAGTTGCTGACGGTGGCGCGCGTGACGCCCGCGATGCGGGAGATCTCGGCGGCTGTCACCTGGGCGGACGGTGGGGGTGGCTGCGGCATGGATGAGTCCTGGCTTCGATGGTCGGCGTGGTCACACCCTACAGCACGCGTCAACTCCCGCAAGCTGTTGGACAACGCTTTCACGTACGTGCTTACATGTAGTCGCTTCCTCTGGTGAGCGACTCTCCCCGGCGTGAAGCGTCACTTTTCTTGCCACAGCCACAGCCACAGCCATGGCCTTGAGCGCCCGACCCCTCGTTCTGCCCCGCCACCTCCCGGCGGGATGCCGGACGGAGGGCGTGCGGCGCCCCCGGGCCGGGCGGCGGCCGATCGCCCACCACCGAGAAGGAATGGCCCCATGAGCTACCCGAACATCTCCGGCACGCCCTCCTCTCCCTTCCCTTCGTCCCCGCGTGCCGTCTCCGCCGGCTCCACGGACACGCCGGAGGTGACGTCACAGACGCCCCCCGCTCCCGCGCAGCCATCGGTCGGGCGGAAGCCGTCGTGGCACGGGGCACGGCTCACCCGTGGCGCCTCGACGCCCCGCACGCCGATCACGGCGCCCCTGGCCCGTCCGCGCAGGACCGTCCTCGTCGTGGCCGCGGCAGTCGTGGGCTGCTCCCTGACCGCCTGCTCCACCACCGGCGGCACCCGGACCGACACCGCGCCGCCGGCGGCCACCGTCAGCGCCTCGCAGGACACCCGGAGCGCCGAGGACGCGCAGGAGACCCAGGACGCCCAGGACGACTCCGGCGGCGACGCCTTCGTCGTCGCGCTGGACAAGACCGCTACGTGGAACAACGGCGTCAAGGCGCATCTGAGCGGCTTCGGCCGGGGCACCTCCGGCGAGTACGCCAGCCCGTCCGGCGAGCCCTACCTGGCCTTCTCCGTCACCCTGCAGAACGGCTCCGAGTCCACGATCGACCTGGCCCTGGTCAGCCTGTCCTGCCCGGACGGCGCCGAGGAGATCTTCGACACGGACGCGGGCTTCGGCGGCGCACCGGGCACGCACCTGCTGCCGGGCAAGTCGCAGACCTGGAAGGCGGCCTGCGTGTTCCCCAAGACGGCCAGGAGCGCCCAGATCGAGATCACGCCGACCGACAGCTCCGACTCCGGCTGGTACCGCACCGCCATCTTCACCGGCCAGGTGCGGTAGCCCGGACCGCGACCCCGTCACGCCCGGTCACCCGCTCTGCGGAGAGAACGGGCGACGTTTTTCACGGCCCGTCCCCATGGTGCGACTTCCGCTGCTTCCCTACCCGAGTGCACAAGGTCCGGCAAGCAACTTCCCTGCCGGGTAAGTGAATTCCGGGAAAACCTGAATATGGGGAAGTCGCTGAGGCGTCGTCAGGTAGAAGTCCCGGACGGCTTTTGTGCCGTCACCGGATACTGCTTGTGCAGCGAAGCCTTCGGTCGATGTGGCTCCAATCGGGCATGGGTAAAGAGGATTCGCGAGGAGATCGGGATGGTCGAGAAGTGCCGCGCGTTCTTCTGTGGGGAGCCGCGCACGAAGACGGGTCCGCCCGTCGAAGGGGAGTGCGGGGGCACGCGTCCGAGCAGGTCGGACGGGTGGGGCGGTGCACGCCGAAGGGGCGCCGGCGGGGTGCGGGCGACAGTCGTCGCGGTGGTGTGGCGCGTGTATCCGGGGAGTGCCGCCCGAACGGCAGTCCAATGGGCGGCCCCCCGTCCCGTTCGTGACATCAGCGCGGATAATCTTCGGCTGTAGATTGCATTGATTGATGCACCCGGGTCATCGCGATGGGGGTCGCGATCACCGCGGATGCATCACCCTTGGTGAAGTTCTGGCCACGCCTTCCGGGTGGTCGTGCGATTGCTACAAGGGATGCTCGTGGAAATGGTGGGGGATGGGTGGGACTTCTCTGTGAGTTGTGCGCCGTCGGGTTGCGCCGGGCGGTGTCCGTAGAGGGCCGCGCCCGAGGGGGCGTTCGGTAGCGGCCCGTCCTCAGTGGCGGGTCAGGGTGATGCGGAAGACCGTTCCGTGCCGGGGAACTTCACGAACAGGGCATCGGAACCTCTCTTTTGGGGACAGGGTGGATCATTCTTACCAGGTGTGGCAGGACGTGCTGGCCGAGGAGTTCTTCGGACGGCAGCACGCGGGCCACCCGACGCTGTTCTACGTCGACGACGACGTGGAGCAGGAGCTCAGGCACGGATACGGCCTGGAGGAGCCCCTCGCCCGGTGCGTGGGCAGGTTCCTGCGGCTGGAGACCGCGGAACCGTACGGCGCATTGGAGGACTACCGCTGGCGCAGGCGGCAGCAGGACAAGGACGGCGTGCCCGCCTTCCTGCCGCTGCTGGCCTGCTCGGTGATCGCCGCGTCCCGGATGGTGAACGACCGCAACCACCGGGCCACCGCCTACCACGCCCGCTTCTCCGAGCTGCTGACCGGCGACGGGAAGCGACTGGGCAGCCACCACTACGAGCCCGTATCCCGCATGTGGCAGGTACTGGCCTCCTGGCAGCACAGCCAGAAGGGCGCGCGCGGCCTGTGCACCCTTCCCGCCCCCGCCGACCTGCCCTCCAACCGCAGCATGATCGGGTTCGCCCAGTCCCAGGCGCTCCTCAGCGGCGCGGACCGGTCCTTCCTGCCGAAGCTCTTCCGGTCACTGCGGGAACACGGCACGACCTGGCCGCTGCCGGGGGAGACGCTGCTGGCCCAGGTCGAGATCCGGGGCATGGAGCAGCACTTCTCCAAGAACTTCCGCAACGCCCTGCAGGAGGAGGAGTTCCGCCCCTTCCTCGCCAAGCTGATCGGCAACTACGCCGCCTCCTGGGACGGTTCGGACGAGCTGGTGCCCACCGGTGTCACCCGCGCCGAACTCCTGGTGCGGCTGGACGCGGGGCGTCTCGGCTGGGTGGCGCGCCTGCGGTCCGCGGAGCACGAGGAGCGCATCGAGCTCAGGGGCGGCGTCGTCCTCGAACAGCTCGGCGACACCGCCTACTACGAGGTGACGGGCCTGCCCGCCCCGAGCGCGGACACCCTCACCAGGGGCATCCGCCGCGACGGGGACGCCCTGGTGCTCAGCCGCCCCGCCTCCTCCGTCCTGGTGCTCGCACGGGACGACGTGCTCGGCGTGTGGGCCGGCACCGACGGCTTCCGTCCGGGAGAGGCACACGTGGTGCTCGCCGCCCCGACCGCGCAGCGGGACGTGCAGCGGCTGCTGGACAAGGCCGCGACCACCGGCCGGAGCGCCGACACGAGCAAGCTGGCCTGGGTGCCGCAGGGCTGGTCCCTGCACAAGCCCGTCACCTTCGACGACGCGGTCACCCTGCGCCGGGCGCTGAAGGAGGTCCAGGGCGCGGTCGGCCTCCTGCAGCCCCCGGCCCAGTTCAAGCTCCGCCTCGAAGGCGGACTGAAGCTCGCGCCCTCGCTCGACCCCCACCTGTACCTGCGGGGAGGCGAGCCCCAGGTGGTCCTCCCGGACGCCACGGAGGGCACGGGCACCCTCCTGGTCGACGGCAAGGAGCGGCCCGGGCTCAGGAAGGCGATCGCCGCGGGCCGCTCCGTCCCCCTGGCCGTGCTCCGGCTGGAACCGGGCCGCCACACGGTGAGTTACGCGGGCGCGGAGATCGGCTTCGCCACCGCGGACCAGGCCGTCGTCGAACCGAAGGTGACTAAGACCTGCGGCTTCACCGTCGTGGACGGCAAGGCCTCCCCGTCACCCTCCCTCCTCGACGAGCGGACCCTGCCGACCGGCGTCACCGGCGCCGACTGCACGGGCGCCGCCTCCCAGGACGCGGCGGCCGTCATGGAGCTGTGCCGCCGGGACGCGGACGAGGTGCTGTTCGCGGCGGCCGACGGACGGCTGTGGACGCTTCAGGCCCCGGAGCAGCCGGACTGGTGGACGGAACGTCTCCCCGACACCCCCGCCCCGCTCCGCTTCGAGGCAGGCTTCCACGGTATCGGCGGCTGGCTCCTGGAACGGCGGAGCGGACGCTGGAAGGGCCGCCCGGTGAACCCCGGAACACCGAAACCGAAGAGCGCCGGCAACCCGCGGGCCTGGGCCCGCGCCGTCCTCAACGCCCAGCAGGCGTCCGTCGACCCCTCGTGGGCCGCGTACGTGCAGGCGGCGAAGGAGCTGGACCGATGACGGGAACGACGAGCAGCGCCGAGTTCGGCGGGATCCTCCTGCGCTGGCTGAGCGAGAGCCGCAGCGGCAGGGCGTTCGCACTGCGCGACGGGATCCGCGGCCAGGCCCGGGCACGGGGCCTGGAGCTGAAGGAGTACGCCGACTGGGACTGGACGCGCAAGGCCGCCGCCCTCGGCTTCATCGACGTGGACCCGCGCGCCGACCGCTGGTCGGTGGCCCCGCCGGTGCTGACCCGGCTGCCCCACGCCGACGGCCTCGCGCTGCTGACCGGCGCGCGTACCGCGCGGATCAGCGCGCGGGTCGAGGAGGCGGCACAGGAGTGGATGGAACTGATCACCGTCCCCCACCGGCCGGAGGCCGGTGAGGCCCCGCTGCCCGACACCCTCCTGTTCCAGTACGAGGACCCGCGGGCCCTCGAGGAAGCCGCGAAGTTCCTCAGGGTCCGCCACGTGCCCTGCGCCGCCCTGCAGTTGGCGGAGCTGCTTCCGCAGGCGGCGCCGGGCCCCGAGTCCGCACCGCCCGGCGGGAGCACCGTCGCCACGCTGGAGAAGTACGAGCTGCGCCTCCAGCGGTTCGTCCCCGTGACGAGGGACGACGAGGACGGCCTGTACCGGTGGCGCGGAGCCGACTACGCGCGCCTGACCCGCGTCCGCCGCAACGGCGTCTTCCACGCGGTGGACCGTGAGACGGGCGTCTACCTGGAGCTCGCCCGTCACCGCACCGGAGCGATGCGCTGGCGGCCGGAGTCCGGCGAGGGCCGGGCCGGCGTCGGCCGGCTCTTCGTCGACCGGTACGCGCCCCTGCCCGCCCTGCACGAGCGTGCGGCCGTCCTGTGCAGCGGCTTCCCGCCCACGACGGGCAAGCAGGCGCAGACCCGCGCGTACGACAACGTGCCGAGGGCGCTCGCCGAGGCGATCGCGACCTCGCTGCAACAGAACCTGGAGATCATGCCGCGACCGGTGGCAGCCACCGGCGGGAGGGCCAAGTGAGCCTGGAACAGCAGACGACGGCGGTGACGGACACCGACGTCCAGGACGTCATGGGTACGTTCGACGACCTGCGCAGCGCCCTCTTCCGCTACTACGACACCCCGTTCAGCGTCGACGACCGTTCCGTCATGGAGGAACGGCGCAACCTCCTGGACCGGGACAACGGAGCCTGGCGCGACCCGCTGATCGAGCTGCGCCCGCAGTACGCCTCCCGGGACGCCGGCATCGAGGAGTCCTTCGCCGAGGCGGGAGCGCACCCCGACGCGGCCGAATTCGCCCGCTTCACCCTCCCCGACGGCGTGACCAGCCTCTACCAGCACCAGCACGACGCCCTGGTCGCCGCCTGCGCGGGCAAGGATTTCGTGGTCACCGCGGGCACCGGTTCCGGCAAGACGGAGTCCTTCCTGCTGCCGGTCCTCGCCGACCTGGTCGCCGAGTCCGCCCACTGGCAGGGCACCCGCGCCGTGCAGCGGGAATGGTGGCAGGGAGACAGCGACCACGTGCCCAGCCGACAGGGCGAGCACGGTCACCCCGCCGCCGTGCGCGTGCTGATCCTCTACCCCACCAACGCCCTCGCCGACGACCAGCTGGTCCGGCTCCGGAAGTCGCTGGACAGCCGCGAGGCCCACGCCTGGCTGGACCGCAAGCGCAACGGGCACCGCTTCTACTTCGGCCGCTACACCGGAGCCACCCCCGTCTCCGGCAGCCGCGACTCCGAGCCGGCGCACTTCCGCCTGAGGCAGTACCTGCGGGAGGTCCAGGAACGGCAGCGCAAGGCCGACGAGAAGCTCGGCGAGGAGCTGCGGCCCTTCGTCCCGCGCCTCGGCGGAGCGGAGATGCACGCCCGCTGGGACATGCAGGCCGCGCCGCCGGACATCATGATCACCAACTACTCGATGCTGAACATCATGCTGCTCCGCAAGCAGGAGGAGCACATCTTCGGCGCCACGAGGAAGTGGCTGGAGGAAACCCCCGGCGCCCGCCTCACCCTGATCCTCGACGAGCTCCACATGTACCGCGGCACGGCCGGCACCGAGGTGGCCTACCTGCTGCGCAACCTCCGCCACCGCCTCGGCCTCGACAAGAGCCCCGAGAAACTGCGGGTGCTCGCCGCCTCCGCCTCCCTGGAGGCCGGCCGGGACGACGACTTCCTCGACGGGTTCTTCGCCCTGCCCGGCTCCCGGCGCGTGATCATCCCCGGAAGGACGAAGGAGATCCGCGGCGGAGGAGACCTGGCCGCCCACACCGAACGCCTCGCTCAGGCCGCGAAGGCCCCCGTCACCCAGGACGAAGCCGCCGCCCTGGCCCGGGAGACCGGCCTCGGCCCGGCGCTCCAGCACGCCCTCACCCCCGGCGGTAAGCCCCGTGCCCTGCCCGCCCCCGAACTGGCGGAGAACCTCTTCCCGGACACCCCCGAGGAACAGCGCCAGGACGCCCTCCACGGAGTGCTGCGCGTACTCGGCGCCGCCCAGGACCCCGGTCTTCCCCAGCTCCGCGCCCACTTCTTCTTCCGGAACATCGAGGGCGTCTGGGCCTGCTCCGACCCGGACTGCCCCCACGTCCCCGTGGAGCACGACACCGGACGCCGGGTCGGCCGGCTCTTCGCCGAACCCACCTCCCGCTGCACCTGCGGCGCCCGCGTCCTGGAACTCCTCTCCTGCCAGGCCTGCGGCGACCTCATGCTCGGCGGGTACGCCAGCCCCAAGGACACCCGGCGGCGCAAGTTCACCGGTGCCCTCCACACCGACTTCCCGGACATGGACCTGCTCCCCGACGAGGCCAGCGGCGTGCCCACCGCGGCGAACTACGTCGTGTACTGGCCGCGCACCAAGGGCCTCGGCCTCGACGATCCCGGCTGGCAGGCGGGCCTGTCCGACGGCGGGCCGCAGGTCGGGTTCGAGTTCCGCCGCAGCGCCTACCAGCCCGCCACCGGCCGCCTGGAGAACCAGGACGTCCAGCACACCGGATGGTCGTTCCACATCTCCGTGCCCCTGGACAAGGAGAACAAGAAGCCCGCCTACGACCCGGCCCGGCTCCAGGCCTTCCCCACCCGATGCCCCGCCTGCGGCGACGACTGGGAGATCAAGCACGACAGGGACGGCCGCTTCATCCCGCTGGAATCCCCCGACCGGCTGCGCAACGCGCCGGTCCGGCGGATGCGCACCGGTTTCTACAAGATCAACCAGGTGTTGGTGACCGAAGCCCTCGGCCACTTCCCCGACGGCCGGCGCAAGGCGATCGCCTTCTCCGACAGCCGCGACGACGCCTCCGAACTCGCCAGCGGTCTCGCCCTGCGCCACTACCAGGACCTCCTCCGCCTGCTCAGTGCCCGGGCCGTCGAGAGCCAGGGGGACCCGTTCGGCGACCTCCAGCTGGTGAAGGCCCACTACGCCGGGGAGGCCGTCGACCGTGCCGGTGCCCGTTCCGCCATGGAACGGCTGCGGGACCGCAACCCGGCGGACTGGGGGCGCCTGAAGGCGATCCTCGCCGACGACCTCGACGCGGAACCGGAACTCCTGCCCGACCTGGAGCGGAAGTTCTCCGAACTGCCCTCCCTGGACGACCTGGCCTCCGATCTCGAAGGCATGCTGCTGACGTACGGCACCAACCCCGCCGGTCCCGCGGCCTCGCTCCAGCAGACCTCGGCCGGGCAGTCCTGGACCGCGCTCTACCACTGGGAGCGGGACCGGGAAGCGGTGGTGGAGACCCAGGCACAGGAGGAACTCCTCGACCGCCTCCGCTCCCGCCTCCGCCTCGAGACCATCGGAAGCCTCTTCTCCGGGGGCGGCCGTGACTTCGAATCGCTCGGACTCGGCTGGCTCTGCCTGCGCGACGACCGCTCGCCCCTGGACATCGGCCTGGACAGCGACCAGGCCGTGGCGCGTGCCAGCCTGCGGATCCTCGGCCTGATGCGGCGCTTCACCCGGATACGTGCCTCCCTGCAGAGGCCGCCCGCGCCCCTGAAGCGTTTCTGGAAGCAGGTCGCCGAACGCCAGGGCACCGATCTGGAGACGGTCACGGACCGGGTGCTCGGCGTCTGGAAGGACGCCGTGGTCGACTACGTCATCAAGCCGGAGAAGGTGGCGCTCCGCTCCGGCGAGAACAAGACCTGGACGTGCCGCTCCTGCCACCGGCCGCACCTCCACCCGGGCGCGGGACTGTGCACCAAGTGCCTGACCCCGCTGCCCGCCTTGCCCCAGCAGTACGACGGAGTCCTCGAAGACGACTACTACGCCTGGAAGGCCGCCCACCGCACCGGTGACTTCCCCCTGCGCACCGCGGAACTCACCGGCCAGACGGACCGGTTGGAGGCCCAGCGCCGGCAGGGCCTCTTCCAGGACGTCTTCCTCGGCGACGACGACGTCCCGCAGGCGGACGGCCTGGAACTGCTCTCCGTGACCACGACCATGGAGGCCGGTGTCGACATCGGCCCCCTCAACACCGTGATCATGGCCAACATGCCGCCCACCCGCTTCAACTACCAGCAGCGGGTGGGGCGCGCGGGCCGGCGCAACAGCCCGGTCGCCGTGGCCCTCACCGTCTGCCGCGGCCGCAGCCACGACGAGCACTACTTCGCCCGCCCGGAAGCCATCACCAACGACCCGACCCCGCCGCCCTACCTGGTCCTCGGCATGGTCTCCGTCTTCCGGCGGGTCCTGCTGGGAGAGGTCCTGCGCCAGGCCTTCGAGCCCCTGCAGCCGAAGGACCGCAGGAAGGGGCCGGACATGACGAGCAACGTCCACGGACAGTTCGGCCTCGCCGCCGACTGGCCGACGCACCGCGGCGCCGTCCGCCGCTGGATCGCCGAGCACCCGGACCGCGTCAGGGCCGCTGCCGCCGCCCTCCGGGCCGGAACACCGGAGAGCGTCGCCGCCCTCGATCCGGTGACCGCCGTCGACGAACTCCTCGGCCAGGTCGACGAGGTGGCGGCGAGGACGGTCGGCCACCCCGAGCTCAGCCAGCGCCTGGCGGAGGCGGGACTCCTGCCCATGTTCGGCTTCCCGACCCGTTCGCGCCTCCTCTACCGGAGCATCCCGAAGAAGACCTTCCCCTGGCCGCCGGCCGACTCCGTCAACCGCGACCTGGCCGTCGCCCTCAGCAAGTTCGCACCGGGCAGCGAGACCCCGCAGGACGGCCGTCTGCTCCGCTCCAGCGGAGTGGTCTCCCTCGTCCCGAGCGGTCGCGGTGTGCAGGCCGCCGAAGAGCCGTTCGGCCCGGAACAGCTGGTCGCCATGTGCCGGATCTGCTCCCACGTGGACCCGCAGGCCGTCGTCGACCCGGAGACCGGGGACGCCGGCACCTGCCCCGCCTGCGGAGCGGAGAGCAAGTACTACAGGGCCGTTCCCTTCCGGGAGCCGGCGGGCTTCCGGGCCGCCCGCGAAGCACGGGACTACGACGGCTACCGGGAACTCGGCTCCAACGCCACCAGCGCACGGACCGCCACCGACCTGGAGAAGACGGCCCCGCGCATCCACCGCGCCGCCGACGACTGGATGGTCGTGCACACCGGCAGCGGCGACCGCTACATCGTCAACACAAACGCCGGAAAGCTCTTCCGGTTCGTCAAGAACACCGGCCCGTGGCGCGGGTACCTCGCTCTGGACAATCCCAAGGCGGAAGCCGACCTGGAGACCGCCCTCGGCGCCACCCAGCACACCGACATGCTCTTCATCGGAGCCAAGGACGCCCTCGACACGGACCGGGGCCTGCGCTTCGACATCTCGAAGTCCCGGCAGACCGACGGTTTTCCCGAGGCGTACCACGGCCGGCGCGCCGCCTGGTACTCGCTGGCGGCCCTGCTGCGCCGTGCCGCCGCCCCGCACCTGGACGTGCAGCCGGAGGAACTCCTCAGCGGCATCCACGGCTCGGACGCCCCGGTAGCCGCTCCCGTCATGGCCTACCTGGCGGACAGCCTCGACAACGGCGCGGGCTTCAGCACCCACCTCGGTTCGGAGGAACACATCGAGGAGTTCCTCCGGGCGGTCGACCGCTACGTGCACGACCTGGAGGCCGACCAGCACGCGCGGAACTGCCGCAGCTCCTGCTACGCCTGCCTGCGCGACTACTCCAACATGCGCCTCCACCCGCTGTACGACTGGCGGCTCGCCCGCGACCTGACCGACGCCCTGCGCGGCCGGACACTGCGGATCGACCCGGACGAGCACGCCGTCCTGCTGAGGGGCTGGGCGGACGAGGAGCCCGGCGTCAGCCTGAAGGAGACCGCTGCCGGCCCGGTGGCGTTCCTCACCTCGGACTTCACCGGCGAGCCCGTCGCGGTCGCCGTCAAGCATCCGCTGGAGTCCGCCGCAGAGGAGTGCGGGAACGAACGGCTCCGGGCCCTGCGCCACGAGGTCCGTGCCGGAGGCCTCGCCGACAGGATCGCCCTCGTCGACTCCTACGGCCTGGACCGGACCCCTGCCGCGGTGATCGAGCAGGTGCACACCTTCGCGGAGGAGCTCTGATGACAGCAGGAATCCCGCTGGGAGCGGGCCAGGACGAGCAGGCCCATGTGGAGGAGCTGCGGCAGCGCGAGATCGCCCGCCGCCTCGCCCTCCGCCAGGCCCGCCTCCAGGGCCGGACCGTCGCGGAGGCTCCACGAGTCGCGGAAGCCGCCGGCAGCCCCGCTCCGGTCGTTCCGCAGCAGAAGCAGCCGGTTCCGGAACCGGTCGTGCCCCAGCCGGTTCCCGAAGGATTCGCCGACCGGGAAGCCTGGGAGAGGGCCCGCTCCTTCGCCGAACTCATGCTGCCAGACACGCTGAAGACGGAGGCCGGAACGCTCTCCGCAGGGAAGCTGGCGCAGGCCGTGGCCGACGCGGCGGCCCGGCAGGACGACCCGGTCGAAGGCGTCTCCCTGCTCGTCATGGCACAGGACCACGGGCTGGACGTCTTCAACGGCCGGCTCCACGACCGTGCCCGCGCCCTGCTGGAGGACAAGCCGCTGCCGCTCCTGGGGGAGCCGGGCAGCATGTGGCAGGTCTACCAGGACGACCGTCGCCTGACGGAGACCAACCTGCCGGCCCCTCGGCAGAGAGCACTCCTGGCGAGGCTTCCCCGGCCGCTCCTCGACGACTACATCGACGAGGAGTGGATCGGCGCGGTCCCCGAGCGCGACGGCACCTCCCGTGCCGCCTACTTCCGCGCCCGCCTGGACCCGGCGTCCCTCACCGACGAGGAGATGGACCTGCTGGCCTGGCCCCTGGAACGGGAGCGCCGGGAGGCCGGACCAGGCACGGAACCCGGCCGTGACTGGCCGCAGGACTGGCGCCTGCTGGTGAGGCTGCAGGCCGGCGACGCCAAGGCTGCCGTCGAGGAGTGGACCGACCTCCTGCCGCCGACGCAGAAGTTCCTGGACACCCTGCGAGAGGTGCGGCGGACCGGAGAGGTCCCGGACGACCTCGTCGCCGACGAGCGGCTGTGGGTCCTCCTGGAGCGGATTCACCCCGGCGCGCGCAGCGCGAGCAACAAGAGGTTCAATGGCTGGATCGGTGTGCGGACCCTGGTCAGAGCCGTACGGCAGATGCACCGTGCCCTCCTCCACGGGGACGACGAGACGGCGGAGCGACGGAGGAGTGCGGCGCTCACCATGGCCGCGAGGCTCCGGCACCACTCGCAGCCGGTGCGCTGGGAGGCCCAGAACGTCCAGGCATACCTGCGCGCAGGCCCGGAGGTGGCGGAGTCCCTCAAACTCCTGGAGCAGGATGCCGAGGGCCGCCCCCCTGTGCGGGAGCAGCTCGGCGGAGGCGCCGTTGCCACGCTGCGGAAGAACCGGAGCTTCCTGGAGGGCCGGCCCCACGGAGAACGTGACCAGCCGCTCAACCCCTACCTGGTGCTCGGTGTGACCGACGGGGCGGACGAGTGGAAGAAGGCATGGCGAGCCCTGCGGAAGGAGCTCGACGACGCCGGCCGAGTCCAGATCAACCGCGCCAAGGACATGATCGAGAGGGGCGAACGGGAGCAGCAGGAAACACCCCGGTTCGCCGTCCCGCTCGCCCCGCACCGTTGGAACGATCCCGTCGGCACGAGCCACCGGCTGGAACTCCCGCCCGAGCCCCTGCAGAGGCTCACCGAGCCGCCCACGGACAGCGACCGCGCGTGGTCCCGCACCGAGGCGGCCCGGGAAATAATCACCAGGGCGACAGAACGCCTTTCCCCGGCTGCCGAAGACACCGCAGCCCTTGAAGACCCAGAGAGCAGCACATCGTGAGCAACAAAGCCGGTAAAGGCGACAGTGGTTCCGGCCCTCGTGACGGAGACCGGCAGAACCGGGGACGTGGACCGAACAGCGGAAGCGTGCGGAATCGTGGTGAGCGCAGGGCGGCCGAGGCTGCGCCCTGGCGATTCGCCGAGAGTCACCTGCCCGAGTTCGCCCCAGGGAGCCTGGACGCCGCCGCGATCCTGAATTCGGTCAACGAGACGCTCCTGCCCGTGGTGGAAAGGGAGTTGGAGGAAGCGACGGAAAAACTGGGCGCAGCGCTGGCCGACCGGGAGACCGAGGCCGATCTGGTCTCCGCCTTCCGGGCCGAGCTGATGCGACGAGTGCTTCCTCAGTTCACCGAAGCGGTACGCAAGGGTGTGCTGGAGAGCATCCGCACCCGCCAGATGCACCTGGCCCAGCTGGCCGTCCTGCACCGGCAGGCGCTGGACGCGAAGACCTTGAAGGTGGTGCTGACCCGCCTCGACCACGAGGCGGCGAAGGCCGGCCTGCAGATCGTCGGCGACGCTGGTGATCAGTCGCTGTTCAACGTCGTGGAGGACCAGCCCGGCGTGATACAGGAAGGGCCGGTCACCTTTGAACTCGTCGCACCGGCCTACGTCGACAAGGAATCCGGGAAGCTCGTCGAACGCGGCTGGCTGCGGGCCGTTGCCGGGCAGGAAGTTCCGGCACCGGGGATCGTCGATCCCAGTGCTGCAACAGGAGCGGTGGACCCGGCTCCGGCGCTGGCCTACCGGCAGACGCTGCGTGCTGCGGTGAGCAAGCGACTTGGCATGACGCAAAGGGGAACGCGATGACCTTCGGTATCGACTTCGGCACCAGCAACTCCGTGGTCGCTCGTTGGAACGGGCACACCACCGAAGTGCTGCCGATCGACGGCGACAACGTGCCCGCCCAGTGGCGGATGTCGGAGTTCGACCAGCTCTTCCCCTCCGTGCTGTCCGTCCGCGACCTGCAGCGCACCCTCTGCTTCGGCTGGGAGGCGAAGACCGGCACCGGCGAGCCGCTCGACGCCGTGAAGCGCATGCTCGGCACCCGCTCCGGTGCCGAGAAGGACGGTGACGCCGACGGCCTCGAGGTCGCCGCCCAGCTCGAGGAACACCACGCCTGGGTCGGCTCGGAGAAGTTCCACAGCACGGTCGCGGCCGCCTCCCTCTTCAGCCGGATGAAGGAAGGCGTCTCCGCCCAGCTGCTCGACCTCTCCGACGCGGTCGTCACCGTCCCCGCCAAGGCCACGGGCGGCGCCCGCTACCGCACCCGTGCCGCGGCGGCACTCGGCGGAGTGAAGGTCCGGGCCCTGCTCAACGAGCCCACCGCGGCTGCGATCTCGTACGTCCGTGACGTCCCGATCCCCGGCCGTTTCCTCGTCTTCGACTGGGGCGGCGGCACCATCGACGTCACCGTCCTCGAATACGACGACGGTCTCTTCGAGGAGCAGACCTCCCGCGGCATCACCGCCCTCGGAGGCCTGGAGTTCGACAACGCGCTGGCCCAGCTGATCCAGCAGAAGATCGGCCTGACCGCGGACCGGCTCACCAAGGCCGAACGACGCCGGTGGCGCCGGTCGGTCGAGCTGACGAAGATCGCCCTGTCGTCCGTTCCGATGGACGGCGCGCTCTACTTCGACCTCCCGGTCGGCCTCGCCCCCTCGGTCTCGAAGCGTGAGGTCAGGATCACCGCGGCCGAGTACACCGAGGCGATCACCCCGCTCATCACCCGCGCCCTGGAGGCGGTCCAGCAGGCTCTGGAAGACCTGGCCATCACCCCGGACCACATCGACTCCGTCCTGATGATCGGCGGCACCTCGCAGATCCCCCAGGTGCGTCACGCCCTGGGCGAGCTCCTCGGTCACGACCGCGTCGTCGACAGCGGCCTGTGCCGGCCCATGACCGCCGTCGCCCGGGGCGCGGCCATCTACGCTGCCTCCCTCGACGGCGAACTCGGCGACGACAGCGACTTCTCCCTGGTGACCAGCTACGACCTGGGAACGGCCGTGAGCGCGGGCGAGCAGAAGGGTTTCCGCGCCATCATCCGACGCAATGCCACCCTCCCCGCGGAGGGTTCGGCCAACTTCTACCCGGACACGCCGGGTGCTTCCTCCGTGCGCGTGCCGGTGATCGAGGGCGAGGTCGGCTACCCGGCCGACAGTGACCGCGCCTTTCCCCTGGCCAACATCGAGGTACATCTCCCGACCCGGGAACAGGACATCCGCCGGAACAAGATCGAGATCAAGTTCCGCTACAACGAGAGCGGCATCCTGCGCTTCACCGCAACCCACGCGGAGACCGGCAAGCAGCTCGCCGAGCGCGAGATCGACTCCTTCGGCCCCGACGGCACCCCACTGCAGCACGGCCTCGACGACGAGCTGACCCGCCTCCTGGCCCACACCGTCCGCCCGTTCGCCGACGGCTCCTCCCACGTCCGGCACCTCTCGGCAGCCGAAACGGCCAACGCCCGCCCCGCACCGATCGACATGTCCGTGCGCGTGGTGGAGGCCGACCCCGCGGTGACGGTCAACGGCGAGCCGCAGGGAGTGGTGACGGGGGGACTCTGACCCGTCTCCTTCGTGTGTTCGCAGCCGATACCGCTGCCCCTGGGACACACCGCGGCCCCCTCTCCCGGACGGGGAGAGGGGGCCGCGGACGGTTCAGGCAGCCGTGGTGGGCACGGGCGTCTCGTCCCGGCCGGAGTCGCCGGCGGCCTCGCCCTCGTCCAGCCCCACGTCCTTCGTCTCCTTGCCGAGCAGCAGCGCGACCAGGGTCAGCAGTGCCATCGAGGAGAGGTAGACGCCGACCAGCCACGGCGAGCCGTCGCCGGCCTCCCACAGGGCGACCGCGATGAACGGGGCGACGGCCGCGCCGAGGATCGAGCTGACGTTGTAGGAGATCCCGGAGCCCGTGTAGCGCACGCTCGTCGGGAAGAGCTCCGGCAGCAGCGCGCCCATCGGGCCGAACGTCATGCCCATCAGCGTGAAGCCGAGCACCAGCCACAGCACCACGCCCAGCGTGCCCATGCCGATCAGCGGCACCCACACCAGCCCGAAGACCAGGATCCCGGCGGTGACCGCGATCAGCGTGGCGCGCCGGCCGTACTTGTCGGCGAGCGGGCCGGAGACCAGGGTGAACACGGCGAAGAACAGCACCCCGAAGATCATCATCAGGACGAAGGTGGTGTAGCCGTACCCCAGGCCGGGCACGGCGGCGTCCCCGGGCGTACGGCCGTAGCTCAGCGAGAACGTGGTCATCAGGTAGAAGAGCACGTACGTCGCCAGCATGAAGAAGGTGCCGAGGACCAGCTGCTTCCAGTGGCTGCGGAAGACGGTGGCCAGCGGCAGCTTGCGCACCAGCCCGGCCTCGCGGGTCCTGGAGAAGACCGGCGCCTCCACCAGGCGCATGCGCACCCACAGGCCGATCGCGACCATCACCGCGGAGAACAGGAACGGGATGCGCCAGCCCCAGCTCAGGAAGGCGTCCGAGGGCTGGGACGGGTCGGCGCCCGCCGCGGACGGCAGCAGCGCGCCGATGATCAGGAAGAGCCCGTTGCCGATGATGAAGCCGAGCGGGGCGCCCAGCTGCGGGAACGTGCCGTAGAGGGCGCGCTTGCCCTTCGGGGCGTTCTCGGTGGCGACCAGGGCCGCGCCGCTCCACTCGCCGCCGAGCGCGAAGCCCTGCGCGAGCCGCATCAGCACCAGCAGCGCGGTGGCGACCCAGCCGGCCTGCGCGTAGGTGGGCAGCACGCCGATGAGGAAGGTGGCGATGCCCATGGTGAGGAGCGAGGCCACCAGCGTGCCCTTGCGGCCGAGCCGGTCGCCGAGGTGCCCGAAGACCACGGCACCGATCGGGCGGGCGACCATCGCGGCGCCGAACACCGCGAAGGACGACAGCAGTGCCGTCGTCGGGTCGCTGGTCGGGAAGAAGAGCTTGGGGAAGACCAGGACGGCGGCGGTCGCGTAGATGTAGAAGTCGTAGAACTCGATCGTCGTGCCGATGAGGCTCGCGATGAGGACCCGGGACCGAGAGTTGACGGGGGCCGGGCCGGTGGTTGGTGCGGGCATTTCACGGTCTTTCCGGGGAGGAACGGTCACCGGCGGCGTACGCCGGCGGCCCGCACCGCGCCACGCGTCCACCTCACGGGAGGCCGCGCGAACCGTGTGGGCCGTACAACGATCTCAGACATCTCACTGACCAGAAGCGTCGTACCGATATGTGAGACGGCAATATTGCGTGGCCCGGTCCTCCCCTCCCTCCCTACACTCACCGCACGGACGCCGCCCGCCACCGGGCCGCGCATCCACGACCAGTGAGGGGAGACGGGCCGTGCGTGATCACGCCGCTGCCGCCGCTCCCCGTTCCCGGTCCCGTCGGTCCGTGGTGATCCTGGTGTCCCGGTCCGTCCGGTGCCCGCTGCGCAGCCGGCACCGGATGCCCGTGACGCACGTCTGACCGCCGGCGCGCCATCGCACCGCGGTGTCGTGCGTCACGGGAATCGCGCAGCCCTTTTCCGGAACCCCCGAAAGGCCACGGGCCATGCGCACCCACCCCCTCGCCACCGTCCGCAACCTGGGCGTCCTCGCCCATGTCGACGCCGGCAAGACCACCGTCACCGAGCGGATCCTGTTCGCCACCGGCACCACGCACAAGCGCGGCGAGGTGCACGACGGGACCACCGTCACCGACTTCGACCCGCAGGAACGCGACCGGGGCATCACCATCTTCGCCGCCGCCGTCAGCTGCGCCTGGGACGGTCACCGGATCAACCTCATCGACACCCCGGGCCACGTCGACTTCGCCGACGAGGTGGAACGCTCCCTGCGCGTCCTCGACGGCGCGGTCGCCGTGTTCGACGCGGTCGCCGGTGTGGAGCCGCAGAGCGAGTCGGTGTGGCGGCAGGCGGACCGGCACGGTGTGCCGCGGATCGCGTTCGTCAACAAGATGGACCGGGCCGGCGCCGACCTGGACACCGCCGTCGCCTCCATCCGGGAGCGGCTGCACCCCGTACCCCTGGCGGTGCAGCTGCCGATCGGCGCGGAGGACACCTTCACCGGCGTCGTCGACCTGCTGCACATGCGGGCCCTGACCTGGACCGACGAGGGCGAGGCGGACGACACGGCACCGGTGCCGGACGAACTGCGCGAGGAGGCGCGCAGACGGCGCCGACTGCTGGAGGAGGCCGTCGCCGAGCTGCATCCGGGCGCGCTGGAGGAGTTCTGCGCCACCGGCGCGCTCGGCACCGGCACGCTCGCCGCGGCCCTGCGGGACCTGAGCCGCGACGGTGACGCCGTCGTCGTCCTGTGCGGCTCCGCCTACCGCAACCGCGGCATCGAGCCACTGCTGGACGCCGTACTCGCCTACCTGCCGTCCCCCCTCGACGTGCCGCCGGTACGCGGTACGCACGAGGGCGACGGCACCGAACAGCGGCGGGCCGCCGACCCGGCGGCACCGCTGGCCGCCCTCGCGTTCAAGGTGAACGCGACCGCCACCGGGCGGCTGACCTACCTGCGGGTGTACTCGGGAACGATCGAGAAGGGGGACACGGTGTGGGACGCCACCGCGCGCCGCTCCGAGCGCATCGGGCGCATCCTGCGCGTACGGGCCGACCGGCACGACCGGCTGGAGAGGGCCGTCGCCGGGGACATCGTCGCCGTGGCCGGGCTCAGGTCCGCCCGCGCCGGCTCCACCCTGTGCGCACCGGACGCCCCGCTGGTCCTGGAACCCCCGGGGGTCGCCGAGCCGGTCGTCTCCGTGGCGGTCGAGGCGGTGAAGGGCACGGACACCGGGCGTCTGGCGCCGGCACTCGCGCGGCTCGCCGAGGAGGACCCCTCGCTGGTCGTGCGCACCGATCCGGAGACCGGTCAGACGGTGCTCTCCGGCATGGGCGAGCTGCACCTGGAGGTGGCGGTGGAGAAGATCCGGCGTGAGCAGGGACTGGGCGTCAACGTCGGCCCTCCCCGGGTCGGTTACCGGGAGACCGTCGGCCGCGGGGTGTCCGGGTTCGTGTTCCGGCACGTCAAACAGGACGGCGGGGCCGGCCAGTTCGCCCACGTCGTGCTGGACGTCGAGCCGCTGGAGGCGCCCGGCGCCGGCTTCGAGTTCCGTTCGGCGGTCGTCGGCGGGCGCGTGCCGCAGGAGTACGTCCGTGCGGTCGAGGCCGGCTGCCGGGACGCCCTGGCCGAGGGGCCGTTGGGCGGTCACCCGGTGACCGGGCTGCGGGTCGTGCTCACCGACGGGGCGACCCATGTGAAGGACTCCTCGGACACCGCGTTCCGCACCGCCGGCCGGTTCGGACTGCAAGGCGCCCTGCGGGCCTGCGCGATGGTCCTGCTGGAACCGGTCGTCGAGGTCACGGTCACCGTGCCCGAGGACGCGGTGGGCGGGGTGCTGGGCGATCTGGCCGCGCGGCGCGGCCGGGTGACCGGATCGGTCACCCGGGCCGGCGCGACGGTCGTCACCGCCACCGTGCCGCTGGCCGAACTGTTCGGCTACGCCACGCGGTTGCGCAGCCGCACCCAGGGCCGCGGCACCTTCACCACCCGGCCCACCGGCCACGCACCGGTCCCCGCGCCCGTGCGGTGACGTGCTGAACGGCGGCCCCTCCGGCAACCGGGGCCTGGAGGGGCCCCCGCCGCCGTACGGACACGCCCCGACCGCCGGCGTCGGTCAGAGGCGTGCCCCCGGCGCCGGGACCAGGGGTACGACACCACCGGCACCACCGTGGACGCCGCGGCGGCGCCGCCCGGGGCCGGCGCCCGCGGAAGCGACCCGCCGGCCGGCCGTCTCGCCCGGTCCCTGCCGGCGGCCTTCTCCCGGTCAGCGTGAGGAGGGCCGCGTACGCCACACCCGGAAGTCGCTGATCCGGAAGTGGCTCCAGGTGGTCCGGAAGGCGAAGTGCCCGGCCGTGTACGGCTCAGGGTCCCGGTGGTCGAAGACGAGACGGCCGTTGTTCCACCAGCGGACGGTGGAGCCTTCGGAGACGATCCGGACGTGGTTCGGCTCGTTGGGGACGAGCAGCGGCTCGGTGTAGTCGTGGACCAGCGGGCGCACGCCCGCCTCGCCGACGTACCGGCGCAGCCGGGTCGTGGTGTTGGTGTTGGCGCCGTAGCCGACGTAGTACGTCCGCAGGTGGTCGTACTCGGCCAGGGCGCCGCCGCGGTGGGTGGCGAAGAGGTCGTGCGGGGAGCGGACGTCGGTGGCGTTCCAGAAGTTGTTGAGGTCCGAGACGCGGTCGTTGGCACCGCCCTCGGCGACCGGCGTGGCGGTGTACTCCAGGACGTACGGCCCCTCCAGACGCTGCCGGAACCAGACGGTCGCGCCGCTCGGCACGTCGATCTCCAGGACGCCGCGGGAGGCGGTGACGCTGCCGCCGTCCTCGAGTTCGACGGCCCACCGGCGCAGTCCGTGGCGGAAGTCGTCACGGGCGAGGAGGCGTCCGCGGCCGCGGTGGACGGGGGACGCCTGCGCGGCGCCGGCCGGGGCGACGGCGGCCAGGGCGGCCCCGGCCGCGAGGGCGGCGAAGGTCCTGCGCGTGGTGGTCACGGAAGACGGCTCCCTTCGGGGGTCGTGAGGGCGGGCCTCGGGACACGGCGGGTCTCCGTGCCGAGGTAGTAGTCGGTGTAGGTGGACTGGAGGTAGCCGCGCACGGTCCAGCCGAGGCGGTGGGCCGGGTTCTGCGCGAGGGTGTAGAGGCGGGTCGAGGTCGGCTCGGTGGTGGTGTACAGGCGCAGGGCCGTGTGGTCGGCCGTCTCGGCGAGGATCTCCTCGCGCCAGTCGCCGATCAGGTCCCCGTAGAACGGGGTCGCGTTGCGGGCGCCGGAGACGACGCCGGAGGGGGCGAAGAGCGTGGTGCCGGTCCCGGTCGCCGGGTCCCACTTCTCGACGTGTGTGAGGTCGAGGAGTTCGGCGGCCTTGTCGCCGTCCCACCAGATGCGGAAGTTGACGCTCGGGGTGGTCGTGGCGACCTTGCCGTCACGGACGTTGAAGACGCCCGCGCCGGGACGGGTGACGTCGGCGGCGGAGGTCCAGTACTCGTAGCCGGGGTGCCCCGGATCGATGTCGGCGGCGTTGCCGCGGCCGACGTCCAGGTCGGCGTCGCTCACCGGGTTCGCCGGGTGGGCGCCGGTCGCCAGGCGCTCGCCGGTGGCGGCGTCGTAGTAGTACCAGGGGAAGTTCGACACGACGCCCAGTTCGGACTGCTGGACGGCGAAGCCCTCCAGGCCGGGCCGGGCGGGGTCGAGGTCGGCGATGTCGAAGCGGTCGCCGTGCCCGGCGCCGTCGACGACGTAGCGCAGGGTGCCGTCGTCGTCGACGACGTAGTTGCCGTCGGCGATCTCGTCCCGGCCGTCCCCGTCGAGGTCGACGGTGCGGATCTGGTGGAAGCTGCTCGCGCCGCTGTCGGCGGGCACCGCGTACTTCCAGCGGCGGGTGAGGTCGGTGCCGTCGAAGTCCCAGGTCTGGAACAGGACGCGGAACGCGCCGCGCCTGGCACCGACCCGGGTGACCAGCTTGGTGACCAGGCTGGGGTGTTCGCCGTCGAGGTACGCGATGCCGAAGTGGCCGCCGGAGGGGCCGTCGGCGGTGAGGTCGTCGGGCACCGGCTGCCGGGTGCGTTCGGCGCCGGTCGCCCCGTCGACGACGGAGACGAACTGGTCGGCGGGCGAGGCCGCGTCGACCCGGGAGCCGTCGGCGAAGGTGGTGCCGTCGGCGGTGTGCAGCAGCACCTCGGCGCGGCCGTCGCCGTCGAGGTCGTACACGGTGACGTTGTCGTCGTTGCGGTACCCGCCGATGGCCGTCGAACCGCTGATGGCGGCGGGCGCCGGGTCGTTGGCGCCGTTGCCGGGCGCCTGGGCGAGCGAGCCCGGCCCGAGGTCGACACGCCACAGCCGTTTCCCGGTGAGCGTGTACGCCTCCAGCAGGTCGGTGCCGGAGCGGTCGGCGGACAGCCGGCTGACGACCAGTTCGTACCGTCCGTCGCCGTCGAGGTCGCCCGGCCAGGCGTGCTGGACGGTGTAGCCGTCGGCGGCGGCGAGCGGGATCTCGGCGTGGCCGGCGGCGAGTTCGAGCGCGGCACGGCCCGCCCGGCGCTCCCGGCCGTCGACGACGGCCCGGACGGTGTAGGCGCCCCCGCCCCGGGTGTCGTCCTGGTAGGTCGTCGAGCGGGTGATCGGCGCGTGGTTCAGCCTGCGCCCGTTCTTGTACACGTTGAAGGCGATGTCGTCGCCCTCACGCGCGTACTCGGTGCCGAGCAGGCGCCAGCTGAGGAAGGTCCCCCTGCCGGAGGGGACGGCGACCAGGCCCCGGTCGAGGTTCTCCACCACCCGGCGGGGGGCCGCGGGGGCGGCGTCGGCGGTGGGTGCGGCGAGCAGGCCCGCCAGCAGGGCGGCCGCGACGGTCGCGCCGGTTCTTCGGTGGTGCGTCGGGTGCACGGTCGGTGCTCCTTCGTCAGGGCGGAGGTCCGCTCCGGAGGGGAGGGGAGGGGAGGGGAGGGAGGGATGGGCGGCGCGGGCCCGCCGTGAAGACCGCCCGTGTTCACCCTGCCTCACCCCCGCCGCTTCGGGCCGTTCTGCCACAGGAACGAAATGAAACGATCACAAGTCAACGGAAGGGGCGCTCGGTTGTCGTTCGGGCGAGGCCGCTCCGGCAGTACGGCACCCGTGGACCGCGCTCGGCGCGTGAACAGCCCGTGACAGTGCCCCCGCCGGCCCGCCCCCGGGTTCCCGCACGTCCTCCCCGGCTCTAACCTGACGCGATGCGCACGGTGACGGGGCTCAAGGAGGTGGCGGAGCGGGCCGGGGTGTCCATGCGGACCGTCTCCAACGTGGTCCGGGGCACCGGGCGCTTCTCGGAGACGACGCGGGAGCGGGTGCTGCGCGCGGTGGAGGAGCTGGGCTACCGGCCCAACACGGCCGCCCGGCGCCTGCGCACCGGCCGCAGCGGGGTGCTGCTGCTGGCCGTGCCCGAACTGACCATGCCGTACTGGGCCGAACTGACCGGGCACCTGCTGCGGGAGGCGGCGGCCCACGGCTGCACGTTGCTCGTGGAGGTGACCGGCGGCCGCCCGGAGGCGGAGCTGGAGATCGCGCTCGGCCGCACGGACCCGCTCGTCGACGGGGTCATCCTCAGTCCGCTCGCGCTCGACGACCGGGCCGCCGCCCGCGCCCCGGACCCCGCGCCGCTGGTGCTGCTCGGCGAACGCGTCCACGACCTGCCCTGCCCCCACGTCACCGTCGACAACACCGGCGCGGCCCGGGAGGCGACCGCCCACCTGCTGGCCCGGGGCCGGCGCCGGATCGCGGTGGTCGGGCGGCAGACCGCGCCGCACGCGGCGACCTCCGCCACCCGGCTGACCGGCCACCGCCGGGCCCTCGAGGCGATGGGCCTCGCCTACGACGAGACGCTCGCCCCGCCCGTCGCCGCCTACCACCGGGCCGACGGCGCCGCCGCCGCGCACGCGCTGCTCGACCTGCCCGAGCCGCCCGACGCGGTGTTCTGCTTCGCCGACACGCTCGCGGAGGGCGTGCTGCACGCGGCACGCGAGCGCGGCCTCTCGGTCCCCGGCGACCTCGATGTCGTCGGCTTCGACGACATCGAGGCGGCCCGCTACACGGCACCGCCGCTGACCACCGTGGCCCCGGACAAGCGGGAGCTGGCCCGGCTCGCGGTGACCGCCCTGCTGGAGGGCGTCGACGGAGCCCGGGCGACCCGGCCGCGGGTGCTGCGGGCGGCGCACCGGCTGGTGGTGCGGGAGAGCGGCTGACACCCCCCGCCCCGTGGTGGCCGCCGCGGCCTATCCCCGTACCGCCCCCGTCGTCAGGCCCGCCACGAAGTGGCGCTGCGACAGGACGTAGACGACGACCACGGGGGCCGAGGCGATGACGACGCCCGCGAACAGCAGGGGGTACTGGGTGAGGAACTCCCCCTGGAAGTCGAGCAGCGCCAGCGGCAGGGTGCGGTGCTCCTGGGAGCGGATGAACAGCAGGGGGTAGAGCAGGTCGTTCCAGTCCATCACGAACAGGAAGATGCCGGTGGTGGCCAGGGCGGGGCGGGTCAGCGGCAGGGCGATCGAGCGGAAGGCCCGCAACGGCGAGGCGCCGTCCAGTTCTGCGGCCTCGTACAGCTCCTCGGGGACGGTGCGCAGGAAGCCCCCCAGGACGAACACGGCCGTCGGCAGGGTCGTCACCGTGTCGACGAGGACCAGGCCGAGCAGGCTGTCGGTCAGGCCCAGGCGGTCGAAGAGGACGTACTGCGGGACGATCGCCGCCTGCGCCGGGACCGCGAGCCCGGCGACCAGGACGCCGAAGACGGCCCAGCCCACCCGGCCGGGCACCCGGGCGCAGAAGAACGCGGCCAGGCTCGCCACCACCAGGGTCAGCGTCACCGCGCCCGCCGTGACGACGGCGCTGTTGGCGAACGCGGTGCCGAGACCGCCCTCCGCCACCGCCCGCCGGTAGTTGTCGAGGGTCGGCGACGACGGCGGGGCCAGCGGCGCGTCGAACAGCTGCGGCAGCGTCTTGAAGGTGCCGAACACCACCACCAGCAGCGGCAGGACGACGACGGCGGCGCCCGCCGACAGCGCGACCGGACGGAGGGTCCTGGCGGTCCTGGTCATCGGGTGGCCCTTCCGATCGCCCGCCGCTGCACCCAGGTGAGCAGCGCGATGAGCGCCATGAACACCAGCGACTGGGCGGCGGCGTAGCCGAACTCGTTGTTGGAGAACGTCGTGTAGACGCGGGTGGACAGGATGTCGAGGGCGGGGCCCGGCGGATTGCCCGCCAGGCCGAGGACGAGGTCGAACGCCTTGAACGACTGGACGGTGGTGTACGCGACGACGATGCCGGTGGCCGGGGCGACGAGCGGCCAGGTCACGTACCGGAACCGGGCGAGGCGTCCGGCGCCGTCCAGCTCGGCCGCCTCGTACAACTCCCTCGGTATCGCCTGGAGTCCGGCGATGAAGACCACCATCATCTGCCCGGCGTGGAACCACACCTGGGTCAGCGCCAGCCAGAACACCGCCGTGTCCGGGTCGCCCAGGTAGACCGACTGCAGGGAGTCCAGCCCGACCGCGCGCAGCGCGGAGTTGAGCAGGCCGCCGTCGGGGTCGTAGACGAACCGCCACACGAAGGCGACCGAGACCGACGACAGGACGGTCGGCAGGAAGAAGACGGCCCGCAGCAGCGTCGACGCCCGCGTGGTGCGCACCAGCCAGAGGGCCAGCAGCAGGGCCAGGGCGGTCTGGGCGAGGACGACGGTCAGGGTCAGCTTCAGGTTGTTCCCGGCGGCGTTCGCGAACGTGTCGTCCCCGGTGGCGAGTTCGGTGAAGTTGCGCAGACCGACGTGGTCGTAGGCGGCGCTGTAGCCGTCCCAGTCGGTCAGCGCGTACTGCACCGCCTGGACGACCGGATAGGCGAAGAGGAACAGGTAGAGGGCGAGGGCGGGCACCGGGAAGAGCCACAGTGCCCGCGCCGTGCGCCGCCTACGACCGCTTCTGGTCGATGACACGCTGGGCCTCCTCGGCCGCCTGCTCCGGCTTCTTGCCCCCGACGACCGCCACGGTCGCGTTCTCGACGGCCGTGCGGATGTCGAGGTCGAGGAACTGGAAGCGCGGGGCGAGCAGCGTCTTCCTGGTCAGCCAGGGGGCGACCGCCTTGAGGTCGGCGTTGGTGTACTCCACGCCCTTGACGGTGACGTGCTGCCCGGTGCCGTTGGCGTAGGCGCCGGCGTTCTCCGGGTCGCTGAGGAACTCCAGGAAGGCGTAGGCGGCGGGCTGCACCTTCGAGGCGCTGTTCACGCCGAGGACGAAGGTGGTGTTGAAGACGCCCTCGTACTTCGCCTTCTCGGCGGTGGTGGTGATGGGGGCGAGCAGGTCGAAGGGGAACGTCGCGCCGAGCGCGCGCACGCCCGCCATCTGGAAGGAGCCGGTGGCCAGCAGGCCCGCCCGGCCCGCGGCGAAGAGCCGGGTGACGGCGTCGGTGGAGGAACCGGTGGCGCGCTCCTGGAGGTAGGGCCGCAGGGCGGCGTACTGCTCCAGCGTGGTGAGGAACCAGTCGTCGGTGACCTTGGCGTCGCCGGACTCGATCCGGCTGAAGGCGTCGTCGCCCGGCGCGTTGTTCATCACCATCACGTTCAGCAGCTGGCCCGCGTTGGCGGAGTCGCCGCCCGGCCAGGCGAGCGGGGTGTAGCCCTTGCCCTTCAGATCGTCCAGGAGCTGGAGGAAGCCGTCCCAGTCCTTGGGCGCGCTGCCGTGACCGGCCTTGTCGAGGGCGTCGGTGTTGGCGAGCGGCATGTTGAAGACGAGCTGGTAGGGCAGGCCGTACTGGGTGCCGTCCTGGGCGCCGGGGCCTATCAGGCTCTTCCGGTACCTGCCCACGACGCCGGTGCCGGTCAGCGGCGCGTACACCCCCGCCCTGACGATCTGCTCGAACTGCGCGCCCCGGAAGGCGGTGAACACGTCACCGGTCTTCGAGCCCCGGATGCGGCGCAGGGCGGTGGACTGGTAGTCGGCGGACGGGGCGATGTCCTGCTCGACGCCCGCGTCGGGGTGCTTCCTCACGAACGCCTCGACGAGGCCGGCGAGCACCGCCTTGTCCTCGGCGCGCCAGTGGGCGAAGGAGACGGTGCCCCGCACCGCCCCGGAGGTGGCGAGGCCGGAGGGGGAGGCGCCGCTCGCGGTGGAGGCGGAGCCGCCGCCGGGTCCGGCGCAGGCGGCGAGGCCCAGGCCGAGGCCCGCGGCGCCGAACAGGCGGAGGGCGGACCTTCTGTCTAGGGAACCGGTCATGGGGGAGTCCTTGTCTCGGGGAGGGGGTGTCGACGTGCGTCAGACGAGGGAGGGTTCAGGGATCAGCAGGGGCCGGACGCACTCGCCGAACCTGATCGCCTCCTCCAGGTGCGGCTGTCCGGAGAGGACGAAGTGCTCGACGCCGAGGGCCGCGTACTCCTCGATCCGCTCGGCGACCTGCTCGTGGCTGCCGACGAGCGCGGTGCCCGCGCCGGGGCGGACCAGGCCGAAGCCGGCCCACAGGTTGGGGTGGATCTCCAGCCGGTCGGTGCGTCCGCCGCTCAGCGCGGCCATCGCACGCTGCCCCGCCGACTCCGAGCGGCCGAAGCGCTCGTGGGCGGCCCGGATCGCGGCCGGGTCCAGGGCGTCCAGGATGCGGTCGGCCTCGGCCCACGCCTCGGCCGCGGTGTCCCGGCTGATGACGTGCAGCCGGATGCCGTAGGACAGTTCGCGGCCTTCCGCGGCGGCGAGGTCCCGCACCCGGGCGATCTTCCGCGCGACGGCCGCCGGGGGCTCGCCCCAGGTGAGGTAGGTGTCGGCGTACCGGGCGGCGACCGGCAGGGCGGCCTCGGAGGAGCCGCCGAAGAAGACCGGGGGCCGGACCAGCGGCGGCCGGCGCAGACGCCCGCCCGCGACCCGGTAGTGGGCGCCCTCGAAGTCGTACTCCCCTCCGCTCCAGGCGGTGTGCAGCAGGTGGAGGAACTCGCCGGTGCGGGCGTAGCGCTCGTCGTGGGCGAGGAAGTCTCCGTAGGAGCGCTGCTCGTCGGCGTCGGAGCCGGTGACGACGTTGAGCAACAGGCGTCCGCCGGACAGCCGTTGGTAGGTGGCGGTCATCTGGGCGGCGAGCGGGGGAGCGATGACGCCGGGGCGGAGGGCGACCAGGAATCTGAGCCGGCCGGTCTGCGGGATCAGGGCGGCCGTGGTCAGCCAGGAGTCCTCGCAGTCGCTGCCGGTCGGGGTCAGCACCGCCTCGAACCCGGCGGACTCGGCGGCGCGGGCGACCTGGGCGAGGTAGTCGAGGGTGGGCGGGCGGGTGGTGGCGCGGGACTGGAGGGAGTCGCGGGCGGTCACGCCCACCACGTCGCGGTCGTCGCCGGTGGTGGGCAGGAACCAGTGCAGGCGCACGGTCATGGGGTCTCCAGAGGAGTTCCGGAATACCGGGAGGCGGAGCGGAGGGGGGAGCGCAGAAGGCTCCGGCGGTCACGTACGGCCGGCGGCCGCGGCGCAGGTGCAACGTTGAACCACACCGGCCGTACCGGGAGCGCGTGAAACCGGGGGAACGGGGGAGAGGGGCCCCTGAAGGGCGTGCGGGATCAGCTACAGAGCGCTGCGGCGACCCTGAGCAGGTCGACGTGCGCGCGCTTGACGAGCTCGACGCCGGATTCCATGGGCCGGGACTATACACACCGCGAGTGACGGGTGAGACTCCGGTTCCACGGACTGGACAACAGGACGGGTCCGGGCGGACGTTGCCCCGTGACGGGAGTGCGTCCCCGTGTTGCGGGCGTGTTGCCGACGGGCGTTCCTCCCCGCCCGGTCCGAGGGTCGCGACCGGTGCGGGCCGGTCCACGACGGTGCCGGCGGGGACTGCTCCGGGGCTCTCCCGCGACGCCCGCGACCCCGACGGCGAGGCCGGTGCCCGGACGGTCCGGACCCGGCCTCCCCGGCGGCCGCGTCCACGCTCGCGCCCCGGCCCGGCCGGTTCGGTGTCGCGGCCCCGGCACGGCCGTACGCGTGCGGCCTCAGCGCCGTTCGTATCCCCGCAGGAAGGCGTGCACCCCGGATGCGATCAGTTCGTCCCGCTCCTCGTCCGGCATGGGCAGGCCCCCCTGATAGGTGCGGTCACTGATCTCGCCGGCGGTCAGCTGCAGGAAGTGACTCGCGGCCCGCTCCGGGTCCGGGGCGTCGAGCAGTCCGTCCTCGGCCAGCTCGCGGAAGCGGTCCGCCACCCCCTTGAGGGCGCGGTCGGGGCCGGCGGCACGCCAGGCGTCCAGGAACTCCCGCGGGATGTGGCCGACTTCGGCACGCAGTTGCCGTACGACGGCGAAGTGGTCGTGGTGCCGGTGCATCGGCGACATCCAGGCGTGCGCGAAGCCGATGAGGTCGGCCTCCAGGTCGGTGACCTTGTGGAGCCGCCGGTCGATGGCGTCGAGATGGGACCGTACGACCTCCTCCGAACCCTCCACCACGACGACGCGGAAGAGCTGTGCCTTCCCCTCCGGGAAGTGGTTGTAGATCGTGCGGGTGGAGACCCCGGCCTCCTTGGCGATGGAGTCCATGCCCGCGCGGGTGTAGCCGTCGCGCCCGAAGACGCGGCGCGCTCCCCGCACGATCGCCTGCCGCTTCTCCGCCAGCCCTTGTCTCACGCGTCCTGCCCCTTCCTGTCACCGGTCACGGTATCCGGGCCGGGAAAAGTACAACGCTCGTTGCATTCATTGCTATGAGCGTTGTACTTTCTCAGTGTGACCAACTCATCTGCTCACTCTGCGAGTTCGAACCCCTCCCCCCTGACCGATGCCCCGCTGCGCGTCGCCGTTCTGATCGGCTCGACCCGCGAGGGCCGCTTCGCCCCCGTCGTCGCCGACTGGTTCCTGCGGTTCGCCGCCCAGCACGACGACCTCGAACTGGACCCCGTCGACCTGGCCGAGCACCCCCTGCCCGACGTCGTCTCCCCCCAGGCCCACCCGGAGGCCGCCGAGGTCACGGAGCGGCTGGCGGCGGCCGACGCCTTCGTCGTGATCACCCCCGAGTACAACCACAGCTTCCCCGCGCCCCTGAAGAACGCCATCGACCTGCACTCCACCCAGTGGCAGGCCAAGCCGGTCGGCTTCGTGTCCTACGGAGGCCTGGCCGGCGGTCTGCGCGCGGTCGAGCACCTGCGGCTGGTCTTCGCCGAACTGCACGCCGTCACCGTGCGGGACACGGTGAGCTTCCACAACGCGTGGGAGAACTTCGCCGAGGACGGCTCGCTGCTGCGGCCCGACATACCCGAAGGGGCCGGCAAGGCGATGCTGGACCAGCTGGGCTGGTGGGGGCGGACGCTGCGGGCCGGGCGCGACCGTGCCCCGTACGGGCAGCGGTGAGCACCGCCCTCCCGGCACGGACCGGGGGGAGCGGGGGGCCGTCCCTGCCCGCCGTTCCCCGGCACGTCCTGGCCCTCGCGGGCGTCGTGGTGCTCGGTTCGTTCATGACGGTGCTCGACATGACCATCGTCAACGTCGCCCTGGACCGCCTGTCGCGTGCCTTCGACGCGCCCCTGTCCGTCATCCAGTGGACGGTGACCGGCTACTCGCTGGCGCTGGCGACCGTCATCCCGGTCACCGCGTGGGCGGTGGGCCGGTACGGGGCCAAGCGGGTCTTCCTCGGCGCCGTCGCGCTCTTCACCCTCGGCTCGGGGCTCACCGGCCTCGCCTGGAACCCGGGCTCACTGATCGCGTTCCGCGTGGTGCAGGGGCTCGGCGGCGGCATGATCGTGCCCGTCGCGATGACGGTCGTCCTGCGCGCCGCCCCGCCGGAACGCAAGGGCACGATGATGGGCGTCCTCGGCATCCCGGTCCTCGTCGGCCCGATGGCGGGCCCGGTCCTCGGCGGCGTCCTCACCGACGCGCTGTCCTGGCGCTGGATCTTCTTCGTCAACGTTCCGGTCGGCGCCCTCGCCCTGCTGCTCGGCGCCCGGGTCATCCGCGACGACGACGAGCGGACCGGCCGCCCGCTGGACCTGACCGGACTGCTGACCCTCTCCCCGGGCCTGGCCGCGCTGCTGTACGGACTGACGCTGGGCGGCGAGCGCGGCGGCTTCGCCACCCCGGGGGTGGCCGTCCCGGTCGCCGCCGGTACGGCGCTGGTGGCCGCCTTCGCCGTGCGGGCGCTGCGGGCGGACCACCCCCTGCTCGACCTGCGGCTGCTGCGGAGGGCGTCGGTCGGCCGTGCGGTGGCGACCATGGTGCCGTTCTCGGCCGCGTACTTCGGCTCGATGATGCTCGTACCGCTGTACTGGCAGCAGGGGCGGGGCCTGTCCGCCACCCAGGCCGGACTGCTGATGATCCCCCAGTTCCTGTGCAGCGGCACGGTGATGCAGATCTCCAGCCGGATCTCGGACCGTGTGGCGCCGCGTGCGATCGTCGTGCCCGGCGTTCTGGTCGCCGTCGCGGGCTTCCTCGCCTTCGCCGTCCAGGCCGGCTCCGACGCCCCTCACTGGCGCCTGGTCGTCTCCCTCGCGGTCATGGGCACCGGGGTCGGCATGACGAACATGCCCGTCATGGCCTCCGCCACGCGCGGCCTGACGGGCGCCGAGGTAGCCGCCGGCAGCACGGCGCTGAACATCGTCTCCCAGACGGCCGCGTCCACCGGCACGGCGCTGGCGGCTTCGCTGCTGACGGCGACGGACGGATTCCGTACGACGCTGCTGTGCGGGGCGTGCCTGATGGCACTGACGCTGCCGATGGCGGCACGGCTGCCGAAGCACCGGCCGTGAACGCGGACGCCGGCCGGACTCCGGGACCGGCAAGGGAACGGCCCCTCGTCGCGTGCGACGAGGGGCCGTTCGTACGGTGCGGGTTGCCGGATCAGGCGTGACGGTGGGAGTGGCGGTTGCCGGTGATCACCCGGTAGAGGGCGAGGAGGATGACGGAGCCGACGATGGCGGCGATCCAGGTGGACAGATCGAAGAAGCCGTCGATGGAGTCGACGCCGAAGATCACCTTGCCGAGCCAGCCGCCGAGGAGACCGCCCGCGATGCCGATGAGCATGGTGATGATGACGCCGCCGGGGTCCTTGCCCGGCATCAGGGCCTTGGCGATGAAGCCCGCGAGCAGGCCGATGAGAATCCAAGCGATGATGCCCATGATGGTCTCCTACCTCGTCGTATAAAGTTTCTGTTAGCGCACCGTCTTTACCGTCGGGCCACTTCCAAACACCTCGTGCCGTCATTTGTCGGACCGGTTTCCGCGTTGCCGTGTCCTTCACCGTCCGATGGGAGAGCCACCGGACAGCGGGCCCGGCATGACTTCTGCCCCCTGCCGACCGGATGACTCCGGGGTGTGGCACCGGGGCCGAGGGGGCGCGCAGCCGCTGACGAGAGGTCAGGCCACCGCCCGGCGGGGACACGACGCGGGGCCGTTCACGGGCGGCAGGCCCGTACGACGCGGATGCGCCGGGACTCCCGCGGCCCCGCCCTTCTCCCCGGTGCGTGGAGGACCGGTGGACCGCCTGCCGGGGCGAGGGCTCGAGCCGGCGCCGTGACCGGGGGATTCGCCGGGCCGGTGGAGCGGCACGGGACGGCCGGGCCGTTCGGTAGTGTGTTCGCCCGGGGAAGGGCGATCGGCCGCTGCCGACGGGCAACGGCGACCACAGCCGTGACGCGTTCCACGACCACGGACGCCGGCACGCCCCTCGGTCCCCGGGCCCGGGGGACGGATCACGAGAGGGACGGGGGAACACCGATGACGACCGCTCACGCTTCGTCCGGGGCGGGGGGCAGTCCGCCGCCGGAGAGCGACACGGTCATCGACGTACGGGACCTGCGGATGCGCTACCGCGACCAAGAGGTGCTGAAGGGCGTGGACTTCACGGCCCGGCGGGGCGAGGTCCTCGTGCTGCTCGGCCCGAACGGCGCGGGCAAGACGACCACGATCGAGGTCCTGGAGGGCTTCCGGATGCGATCGGCCGGTGACGTGACCGTCCTCGGCGCCGATCCGGCCCGCGGGGACGAGCGGTGGCGCGCACGCCTGGGCATCGTGCTGCAGTCCTGGCGCGACCACGGCAAGTGGCGGGTGCGGGAGCTGCTGGCCCACCTCGGCTCGTACTACGCGCCGTACTCCACCGCCCTCGTCCGGCGGCCGTGGGACACCGACGAGCTCATCGCCGCGGTGGGGCTGACCGCACAGGCGGACAAGCGGGTCGGCACCCTGTCGGGTGGCCAGCGCAGGCGTCTCGACGTGGCCGTCGGCATCGTGGGCAAGCCCGAGACGCTGTTCCTGGACGAGCCGACCGCCGGTCTGGACCCGGAGGCCAGGAACGAGTTCCACGGCCTGGTGCGCGGGCTCGCGGACGAGCGGACCACCGTTCTGCTGACCACGCACGACCTCGCCGAGGCGGAGAAGCTCGCCGACCGGATCCTCATCCTGGCCGGTGGCCGGATCGTCGCCGACGGCTCGGCCGCGGAGCTGTCCCGGCAGGTGTCGGGGGAGGCCACCGTGCGCTGGACCCGGGACGGGCGGCCCTTCGAGCGGGCGACGGCCGAACCCACCCGATTCGTCCGCCAGTTGTTCGAGGAGCACGGTGAGGCGATCGGCGGTCTCGAAGTGCGCCGGGCGAGCCTGGAGGACACCTACCTGATGATGGTGCGGGAGCTGGAGACGGGAAGCGCACCCGACGAGCGGGCCGCACGCGCTTTCGGGGAGGGACCGCGATGAGTCCGGTGTGGCACGCGGCGAGGCTGGGGGTGCGGCGCGGCCGGACGGAACTCCGGCAGACCTTCACCTCGGGCCAGGACGTGTTCGGGTACGTGCTCTGGACGGTCCTGCTCATGGTGCCGCTGGTCCTGGCCGGGGACGAGCGGCTGAAGGGCGCGGGCATCTCGGCCGGCGCGTTCATGCTGCCGAGCATGGTGGGCATGACGCTCGCGTTCACCGGGGTGATGACCACGGCGCAGCTCCTCGCGGCCGAGCGCGAGGACGGCACGCTGCTGCGGGCCAAGGCCGTGCCGCACGGAATGGTCGGCCACCTGGTCGGCAAGGTCGTCATGGTGTCGGGCACGGCCCTCGTCTCCATGGCGCTCCCCTTCGTCGTCGGCGTGTTCCTGGTGGACGGGGTGGCCCGGCAGGGCGGCGGAGCGCTGCTGACGCTGGTGTGGGTGGTGCCGCTGGGCCTCCTGGCGACCCTGCCGATGGGCGCCGTCATCGGCTCGCTCGTCGACAGCCCGCGCACCGTCGGCCTGCTGATGCTTCCGGTGATGGGGCTGATCGTGATCTCCGGGATCTACTTCCCGCTGTCGAAGCTGCCCGAGTGGCTGCAGATCGTGGGGCAGGTCTTCCCCGTGTACTGGCTCGGCCTCGGCCTGCGGGCCGCACTGCTGCCGGCCGGTGCGGTCGCCGCCGAGGTCGGCGCCTCCTGGCGGCACCTGGAGACGGCGGGCGTGCTGGGCGCCTGGGCGGCCGCCGGGCTGCTCCTCGCACCGTCCGTCCTGCGCAGGATGGCCCGCCGGGAGTCCGGGGCCACGATGGCACAACGGCACCGGAAGGCGATGCAGCGGGTCGGTTAGCATCGGTCGGCGCTGTGCCGGGGACGTCCGTCCGGCTTCGGGGCGGACCGCCGGACCGCGCACGCGGGCGCCGACGGCGCGGTGCTCCGGAGCCGTCGCCACGGAGGCCCGCGGTACCCGGCCCTGGAGCCGGCACCGCAGGTTCCGCTGCGTGGGGCGGAACGACGCAGACATGCCGAAGGGAACGCGCTCGACGCTTGTCGTCGTCCTTCCGGCCCGGAGCCTGTTCGCCTTCCCGTGGTTCGACAAGGGCTGCGACATCGCGGAGGCGTACACGGCGGTCATCGAGTACGGAGTGCCGGAGGGACTGGAGCCCCTGCCGGCTTGCTACGGCTGAGGGCTTGTCAGGTGGATCGGTGACCGTCGCCTGTTCCGGAGCGGTTAAACCAGCAGGAGCGGTGAGACCTTGACCAATTCCTCCAGCCAGGGCGCGACCGTGTAGCTGGTGATGATCTCCACCTTCACCAGCGATAGCCCGGACCGGTCCGTGTAGAGGCGTGTAAGCGAGTTCCAGCAGCCCGTCGCGACACCGCACCCGTACACGCCCACCGCGAAGGCGATCAGTACGGTCGACAGCCGAACCGAGTGTGTCGGTCATGCGACAGCGAACAACTGCAGCACGCCCCAGATGGCCGCAGTCGCCATCACCATGGCTCGATACCCCGATCATCTCTGCTCTGGCCTGACGGAGTGACCACCGTTCGTGAAAGAAAATGTCAAATTATATGGCCAATCGATTCATTTGCAAGGCGATTTGGACACTCAACCTGCTCCGATGGGTTACGGAAGGCGAAGATTGTCGGTGCGTCTAGCCGTCCGCCGGGTCGGCAGCGCGGCGCGATCAACTACTTGAATCCATTGTCTTCCTAGGTGTTCCAAAAAAATCCAAAGGTGAGTAGTCTGAAGGGGTCGCCGACAGGAGTGGATGGCGAGAGCTGTGCAGTCCTGTGCGCAGAACCGTGGCGGCGAGGGGTGGGGGCAACATGGGGAATGGACTGACCGTTTCCGGGGCGGCACGGAGGATCGTGGAGTTGGTCCACGCCTTCCCTGCCGGGATCGCGCAACGGGACCTTGCGGACGAGGTGAACCGGCAGTTCGGAAGGGTGCCGGAGCAACGCTTTGCCAAGCTGGTTGCCGAGGCGGTCGAAGGCGGACTGCTCGTTCTCTCCGAGGGGCGGCTCAGCATCGCCGTCTCATCGGAGTCACCGGCGTCCGAGCAGCGGCTGGAACGTGGGACGGGTGTCTCTCACGGGCCGTCCCGCAAGGTCTCACTACCCGAGGACCGCGTGTTGCGGGCCGTCGCCCTGGACATCGAAAGCGTCGTACGCACTACGGCGACCGCCCCTTACGTGGAGCGTCACGTCTACCAAGCCGCAGCCGTCAGATTCGGCGCGGACACGGACTGGGTGAGAAGCACCACCGGTTGGCAGCGCTACCTCAGATTCCCGGAGGACGGCGACCTGTTGCGCCCAGGCGCGGCGCGTGACGCCGTCCTGGAACAAGGGGTGTCCGCTCGCCAGGCATGGACGGAACTGCGCGACTTCGTCGCGGACGCCGACATCGTCGTCGCCTACAACGGCACCGGTCTGGACTTCCCCACGGTCACCGAAGCCGCGGGAACGGCCGGGATCGAGGACCCGCTTGCCGATGCGCGTCCCGTCGACGCCCTGTACCTCGCTCATGCGCTGTGGCCCACGGCACCGTCGCACCGCCTTCACGAGCTGGCCCGGTACACAGGTCTGTCTCGGACGGGCCTGAGAGCTCACACCGCTGACGACGATGCGTCTCTGCTGGTCCGACTGCTGGAGCAAGCAGCCGCCGTACTCGCCTCCATGGCGCCCGACGTGCGGGAACTCGTCGCCGATGTCTGCCCGGACTCGGGTGCCTGGCGACTGCTGAGGGAGCTGCACGAGGGAGAGAGGGCTGTCGAGCGGAAGCCGCTCGTCTGGGAGCAGACGCACGTGGCCCGGCTGCTGGGTACCGAGTTCTCGCAGCACATGCCCCGTCGCGCCGACGACGGTCGGCTGCCGGGCCGTGGTCCCGTCGTCGTTCCGGACGTACTGCGCGGCGATGACGGCCGAGTCGACCCGACCGCCCTGGCACGTGTGGTCCACGGGTCGCACGTCGAAGCCCGTCCCGCACAGCAGCGGATGACCAGCACGCTCCACGAATGGACCGACCAGGGAACCACAGGTCTGTTGGAGGCGCCCACCGGAACCGGCAAGAGCTACGCGGTGCTCGCCGCCGCGCTCGACTGGCTCGCCGGAGGCGATGACCGGACGGCGGTCATCGCCACGTACACCAAGCAACTGCAGAGTCAGATGGCGAAGGACCTCCACGACCTGGAGCGCGCCCTCCCCGGTGTCCTCGGCATCGCAGACCTGGTCAAGGGCCGGTCCAGCCGTCTGTCGCTCGCCGCGCTGGTCAAGGCCCTCGCCGACTCCACGCACCGGCCGAAGCGGCAGGGCGGGGGTCATGGCCGCGTCCGCCCTTCCCGACACCCGCGGTTCCGCGAACTCGTCCTCTACCTCGCACTTCGGCTGCTCGCGGTGAAGGAACCCCCGCAGACGTGGACGGCACGGTCGGTCGACCTGGTGGATGTCCCCGCCTTCTTCACCGAGTACATGGGGCGCGCTCTGTCCCACTGGCTGGAGTCCCTGTCCCAGCGCGACGGCGACTACGGTCCGGGCGCGGGCAACCCCCTCGGCGTGCACACGGACACGGTCCGGGAAGCCATCGGCGGACACCGACTCGTCCTCGCCAACCACGCACTGGTCCTCTCCCACCTGGACGATCTGCGCGAGCTCGGACCCGACGTGCTCGTCGTCGTCGACGAGGCACACGAACTGGAGAACGCCGCCACCTCCGCACTGGCCGTCACGGTCGACTACCAGGACCTCGAAACCGTGCTGTCGGAGCACCAGACGTGGGTCGCGGAGGCTCACCACAGCGCGACGAGGGACGAGGCGGTCACCGCGATCGCGGAACTGGAGCGGCTGCTCGACGACGAGCGGCTCCCCCGACTCGCCGCCCAGGCCTTCGACGCACAGGCCAAGGGTGTGGGCGTACGGATCGGAAGCCGGACCACCACCCTGGTCAGTCCTTACTCCGGTACCTCCGGGACCCGGGACACCCGGCGTCTTTCCCTTCTGCTGGAGCGCACCGCCAAGGCGCTCACCGCCTGCCGTATCACCCTGGAACGGTATGTCGCTCAGCAGGCCGCACAGATCGATCCGCTGGTGCAGGAGCGCCTCGTCGCGCTGGCGGCCCGCACCGATTCCCTCACCACCGGCCTCGGCCGCGTCACAGCCGACATCGGGTCCTTCCTCGACCCCGTCGTCATGCTGGACGGGGAACTCCCCTCACGGGTCGTCCACCTGGAGGAGCTGGCCGAACCGAAGGCGGAACTGCGCTCGTACCGCTTCCGTGTCGTCACCAGTCCCATCGATCTGCCCGCCGATCCGGAGTGGCGGCGGTACCTGGAGTCGTTCGACCGTGTCCACTACGTCTCCGCGACCCTCCGCGTCGCAGGCCGGTGGGACTTCGTCCGAGACCGTCTGGGACTGTCGGCGGAGGTGCCGGCTCTGGCCCTGCCCTCTCCGTTCGACCTGCGGAACCAGGCCGAAGTGGTGTGCTTCTCCGACTTCCCCTCCTGGGCAGAACAGGAGGAAGGAGCACTGCGTACCGTGGCTCATCAGGTGGCCGGCTATGCCGCCGAGATGACCCGGGTGCGCCCCGACGGCACCGGCTTCGACGGCGGCGGCCTGATCCTCACCACCGCCAAGTCGACCGCCGCGGGCATTGGCTCCCACCTCGTGGCGGAACTGCGCGCCCGGTCCTTGGAGACCCCGGTCGTCGAGGCGTTCACCCTCGGCAACGGTCGCGCCTACCAGACCTTCACCGACCGGCGGGACGGCGGTGGCTTCCTCGTCGGCACGAAAGGGCTGTGGCAGGGCGTCGACGTCTCCGACGCCGCGCGGATGCGTCTCGTCTGGATCAACAAGCTGCCCTTCGCCCCGTTCGCCGCCCCGGTCGTGGAGGCGCGGCGCGCCGCCGTCGCCCGACGCGCCGAGCACGCCGGTCACCCCGACCCGGAGGGCGTGGCCACCGAGCACTACTACCTGCCGCTCGCCGCACTCCAACTCCGGCAGGCCGTCGGCCGCCTCATCCGCTCCGACCGCCACCGCGGCGTCGTCGTCATCAGTGACCGCAAGCTCGCAGGCCAGAGCAGTCTGCGCCGCTCATACCGGCGCGCCTTCCTCGGGAGTCTCGACGACGGGCTCGAACGGCCCGACCCGGACACCGGCGACACCGGCGGCGGCAACGTCACCACGATGGCCGACGGATGGCGCAGGATCTGGCGGTTCATGGCCCAGCAGGGACTCCTCGACCCCACGCGTGCCGCCGAACTGTGCACCGACGACGCTCTCGAACGACACACCCTGCTGCCGCACACCCGGCGCATCCGTGAACTGGCACTCGGCCCCGAGGAGACGGAGAAGCTGCGTGAACGGGGACTCCTGGCCGAGGAGGTCGTGGCACGCTGTGCACGCGTCGGTGGTCTCCTGAGGCTCAGCGACACCTCTGTGCCCCTCAAGCCGGCCCAGACCGCCGTCATCACCGCCGCCGTCGAGGGGCGCAACGTCCTGGGCCTGCTTCCCACCGGATTCGGCAAGAGCTTCACGTTCCAGCTGCCCGCCCTCGTTCTGCCCGGCGTCACCGTGGTCGTCTCACCCCTCGTGGCGCTCATGCACGACCAGGCGCTCGAGCTCAACCGGACCATCGGCGGGGCGGTGCGTGCCCTGATCTCTCCGCTCAGGGAGTCCAGCAGCCGAGCCGGAAAGACGGAGGTGTCGGACCAGCTCCTCGGCAGGGCGGACCACGGCATCCGTTTGATCTACGTCAGTCCGGAGCGGCTGTGTCAGCGGCGGTTCCGTGAGACCGTGCGTGCGGCCGCGGCGGCGGGCCGGGTGACCCGTATCGCCGTCGACGAGGCGCACACGCTGGCGCAGTGGGAGGACTTCCGGCCGAGCATGCGACGCGTCAGCCGGTTCCTGGACGAACTGCGAAGGGAACACGGCGTGGCGGTCACTGCCGTGACCGCCACCGCCAACCGGGCCGTCCACGAGGCCCTGCGCGAGGGACTGTTCGCGCTCCCCGCGGCCGTTCCCGAAGCCGGGTCGGCAGAGGCGAACGCCGAGGCGGAACGAGCCGGCGTCACCGCCGGGCTCGTCACGGTGCGCGAGAACCCGATCCGCCCCGAGATCGCCGTCTTCCGCCGCTCCCTCGACCGGTTGGGGCAGGGCGGCGTGGCCGGACTGGTGGAGCGGGTCGTCGACGCGCTCGAAGGTCACGCCATCCTGTACTGCCTGACCGTCAAGGAGGTCAACACCCTCTACACGCACCTGCGCGAGTACGTCGGTGATGCCGGTGGGGTGCGTGTGCTGCGCTTCCACGGGCGGCTCACCGAGGCGGAGAAGTCCGCGGTGATGACGGAGTTCCGGGAAGCCCCTCGGGAAGGAGAGGACGGTTTCGCGCCCGTCGTCATCGTCGCCACCTCCGCCTTCGGCCTCGGAGTCAACCGGCCTGACGTGCGCACCGTCATGTGTGTGTCGCCCCCCACCGACCTGGCGGCGCTGTACCAGCAGATCGGACGGGTCGGACGCGACAGCGCAGGCCGGGAGGCGACCGCCGAGGGCCCCGTCAACAGTGGTCTCGCCCTCGCCACGAGCCGGGGGCTGCGCCTGGTTCGCTTCATGACGGGACAGGAACTCCCCACCGCGCTGCTGCGACGCATGGGCGGACTCGTCCTCTCCCAGCGACACGGGACGCTCGACCCTGCCCAGCTGGCCGACAGGCTCATGGCCGAGGACGCCGCGACCGGCGAGCTGAGCGAGTCCGAACTGGAGGACCGGTACGTCCAGGAGCGTTACCGGAGCGGCATCATGCGGGCCTTCAGCACGCTCGCCGACCTCGGAGCCGTCGAAGACCTCGGGGACCATCCGCCGTACTGCGCGGTCAAACCCGGCGACCTGCAACCGTCGCGCTGCGGCGGAGCCGGCGGGACGGCACGCCCCGGAAAGGATGCCGAGGATGCCGTCCTTGTACGGATCGAGCAGACCGTCGTCGACACCGCCCTGTCATGGGACACACCGCACCGTCTCGACGTACGAGCCCTCGACCGGGAACTCGCCTCCCACTGTCCCGGCTTCCGGACCGTCGCCGACGGGCCCGCGGCCACCTGGGAGCTGCTGGCGGACCTGCACGACCGAGGGCTTCTGGACGTGTCTGCGGCACCCAGCCGACGCCTGGTCACCGGCATCGCCGTGCGTCGTCACACCCTGCCCGACGGCTACCTCCCCCTGCTCGGCCGCCGAAGCCGTCGTGCCGCGGAGGAACTGGGCAGGCTGAAGCACTTCTTCGATGCCACGACGGTCTGCGCCCAGCGTGTCCTCGCCGACTACTTCACCGTCTCCGATCTCCCTGACGGGTGTTGCACGACAGCCCGTTGCCGGTGCTCCGCATGCTGGGACACCCGCCACTGGCCGGTGGACGAGCGACGTCCCGCCGTGGCCCAGGCCTTCCACAGCCCCAGCCCGCGCGAGGGCGGCCGCACCGACACCGCGCTGCGCGACCGGCGGGTCGACCTCCAGGTGCAGCGGCTCCTACAGCTCCAGCCACAGGGCATGCACCCCCGCAGGCTCTGGCACGCCCTGCGGGGCGACGAGGCTTCCTACAACCCGAACAGCCGGAAGATGATCCCCCTGCCAAGAGCCGTACGGGACAGCCGCCACTTCGGAGGTCGGGCGGACCTCCCCTTCTCCGCGGTCGGCACGAGCCTCGAGCGGCTGGCCGCCGGCGGAGCCGCCGCAGAGGGGGAGGACGGTCGTTGGCGAGCGACACACCCTGCGGGGCGCGTGAGGCAAGGAACAGCACGGAAGGAGGGCGGAGCGTGACCGCGACGGCCACAGTCCGCACGGACATCTGGCGGCCGTATGAGGACGAGCCCGTGCTCACCCCGGCCATGATTCGCGGCCACCGGGCCACACCCCCGGAGGAACTGCACCGACTCCGCCGCTACCTGGAGGCGGTCGTCGCCGACCGCCGGGGACCCGTCCACACGACGGTGGCTTTCAACGCCGCGTACTTCGGCTATGAACTCGGTGGTATAGGCCACGGCAACGGGCCTTTCGACCCGGACGCGTTCCCCGCCCTGACCTCGGGCCACCGGGCACCGGCCATACCCGTCGGAGCCCTCGTCCAGATCGAAGCGGGCTCCGTCACGTTGTACGCGGAAATCGTCTACAAGGAGGGCCGGCACCAGCGTATCGAGGAAGACGGTGACGTCCCCGCCTGGGTGTCCGGGGCGCCTGTCGGAGCGAGAGAACCGCACCTTGGAGGACAGGCGGAGCCGTCCGACGCCGTACGCCGGGAACTTCTCGTCCCCGACCTCACGGCCTTCGGCCCGGCGCTCCAGCTCGACGAAGCCAAGCTCGAACGGTTCCGCACACGCAGGAAGTGGCTCAACAGCGACGGACACGTCGTCGTGGAAGCCGTCTACCCCGACGAGCAGCGGGCCCGGCTCGACGACACGTCGGCCTTCGTGCACCACCTTCTCGCCCACCAGCGCGAATCCCTTGTGAGCCCTCTCGTCCCCGCATCTGTCGCCCACCTGGCCGACAGCAGTTCGGAGGACGACCTGCGCCTGGCTCTCGAAGGATTGCTGGACACGGTCGGACACGCCCTGCACACCGGCGACTCGCTGAGGAGCTGGGGCCCCTACGCACTGACCCGCCGGCGCATCGGGGCCGGACTGAGCGACGACGGCCCTCTGGGCGCCTCGGACATGGGCGCCCTCGCCGGCTCCCTGGAACGTGGAGTCGCTCCCGCGGGTCGCCGTAGGCGCGGGCCGACCGGCCCCCGCACCCTGTACACGGCGGTCGGACCGTGGCTGCGCGGTGTGAAAGGCGCCGAACCGCTGCTGACCGGTGTGGAGTACGCCGTCTCGGTGTGCCGGGCCAACCTCGCGGTCGCGGACTTCATCCGTCGGGACACCGACAACGGTCTGCGCTCCGGCAGCGATGTGCGGATCACTCTCGACGACCGGTTCGAGAGCGGCGGCATCTGGCGGTCCCGCCACCCGGGCGCGCAGGAAGCCGACGGCAGTGACCCTCTGCACGCGGCGGGACGGGGCTGGCGGGACCTGGTCGAGCCCTCGCCCCTCCCGGTCGGCGAGCCCTCCCGGCAGCGCGGCCCCGAGGAGGAAGAGGAGCCGCCGACCGAGGCGTGCCCTGCCGACGCCCCGCTCGCCGACGACGACACTCTCGGCCCCCCGAGCTACCTCCGGATGGACGACAGCGAAGTGTCCTGGCAGGTTCCGCTGCGTCTCGCCCACCTTCTGGAAGGGCGGCTGCCGCTCAAGGAGCAGATCCGGGAGGCACTGCGCCACCTCGGCACGGAGACCGTGCGGGTGCGTCTGGAACTCAGCCATCCGGGGGGTATGACCGACGAGTCCGAGGAAGTGCAGGACGTCGTCCTGGACCTCTCGGTGGAGACCGGCATGCTCCGGGAGGTCCAGTGGCCCATCGACTTCTTCCCGGGGCTGCGGCTCCACATCCAGTGGCCGCGCGGCGGCACCGTCTTCCGGCTCTACACGGTCGAGCTGGAGGACCCCGTCGACGTCGACGGGCGGCTCGTCATGCACCGCTACGACCCCTCCGTCCTGACCCGCGAGAACGCCCCCGGAAGCACCCGGGACGGTGACTCGTCCGCAGGACTCGACACGCGGCGCCTCGTCCTGCGTGCCGTACGGCGCTTCGGCCGGCTCACCACCGACGGCCACGCGCTCCTCGACCGGACCACCCTGCCGAAGGCCATCTACGACGTGCAGCCCGCGCCGCACCAGATCACGGCGCTGGAGGAGGCTGTCGCCGAGTGCCTCGCCGATCACCACCTCTACGAGGCCACCGGCAGCCGTGGGGCGGACGGTGAGCCCCACTATCCCGCCCGCGACGGCGAGCCACGGATCCCGCTGATCGGTTACGCACCGAACCCGGTGGTGATGCCACGGCCCGGCTCGGGCGGCGTACCCCAGCAGCCGACGGGCGTCGAGCACTTCGTGCACGGATTCCTGAGGCGGCTGCCGGCCGGCTGGGAGCCGACCGACGCACAGCGGGCCGCCTACCGGGAGCACTGTCGCCGCGTAGGGAAGGCCGACGGCTGGGAACTGCCCGGCGGCTACACCTTCGTCGGCGCGCACTCCCGCAGACGCTGACCACCTCCGGCCGTCGCCGTTCGGGCCGCGGCCGCCCCTCTGCCCCACACACAACACATCGGCACAAGAAGTCGGGTGCAAAATGACCCTCAGCCATCCGGTGGTCACGGAACCACCGTTCTCACCCCCAGACGTCTCCGTCGACCTGCTCAAGGAGCTGGCATCGGCGTTGGACGAGCTCGGTCCGGTGGTGGACACGACCCTTGAGCAGCTCACCGTCGAAGAGATGAGCTCCGCGCTCAACGCCCTCGACCCGAGGAGCCGTCAGATCACCATGCGGAATCTTAAGTTCCGCAATGTGCTGCCACGCAGCTTCGGCAGGGCACTGAGCCAGGAAGTCCTGAGACGCGTTCGGCAGCTGGGCCCGGCCCGGGAGCGCCGACACGCCGCCTCGCACCTGACCGACCGCATCTGGAACGACATCACCGTCGAGGCGCTGACGCACGCGTCCGGCCACGAGGCGGTGAACCCGGCCGAACGATGGGGAGCACGTCTCGTACGCCTCGCGCTTTTTGCGCACCTGCACGCCTCGGTCTTCGACGCACACATCGTGGTACGAGCGGCGGAGCACGGCTGGTACGGCCTGCAAGTGGCCGAAGAGGCCCGCGAGACGGTGCACGAGGTGGCCCGACGGGTCATCGAAGCAACCCCGGACTTCCAGTTCCTCCCGGAACCGCAAGAAGACGAGGGAGACGACCAACCGACGGAGGGGACGACGCCGTCGCCCGTGGTGCCGGCGCCCCGTCCGCCTCTGCACACCCCGGCAAGCGGACCGGCCCTGGCCTCCGAGACGGAGCACAGCACGCCGGGCGACCTGGACTCGGCCGAGGAAGAGCTGAGGAACGTCGTCGACCGGGCCAAGGACGCCGCGGACCGGGTACGCCTCACACTCCAGGACGGACTCCCACCCGGCGAGACCGACCTGGCGTCGTTGGAAGCCGTCCCGCCTGCTTTCGCCCGCGTACGCGCGATCCTCGACAACCTTCAGATCACCGGTGTCGGTGACCGTCTCGACGACCTGCTCGCGGCCGTGGAGGCGTTCCGCGCCACCACGGAACGCAGCGAGCGCAACGAACAGGCCCGTCGTGTTGTGAGGACGGTCCTGACCTTCGACTGCCCGCCGGACAGCGCGGTGGCTGCCGTGATCTCCGACGCCCGGCAGCGCGCCACCACGCTTCTCGCCAAGACGCAGTGGGACGAGGACGACGAGGCCGGAGCGGAAGTGCTCACGCTGCTCGTGCGCCTCGTCGAGCTGAAGGATCAGCCCAGCTCCCGGCAGACGCTGGTCGAGGTCCAGCAGCAACTGTCGCAGGCGCATCCCCCGTACGCGGTGGCGGCCGTCCTGCACGACCAGATCATCGTGTCGCCCGCGGAGCCGCCCGCCGAAGCACAGCCCGAGGACGACGGCGCCGCGATGGACACCCGCGACGACGTCGACGGACCCGAGCCCGGAGCCGACCGGGCTCTCGAGCCCGCCGTGGATGAGCCGGGCCCGGCAGTCCCGCTCGCACCCGCCGAACCGCAGGTCACCGATGCGGAGGAGGAGCCGGCTCCCGCCACCACCACCGCCCCCGACTCCGCGCCCGGTCCCCGCCCGCAGGACGTGGAGCCCACCCTCGCCCGCCTCATCGCCGAGAAGCGGTTCGGCCTCGCCGCGCACCTGTCGAGGACCGCAGGCCGGCCGGAGGCCGAATTCGCGGTACTGCGCCTGTCCGCCGCGTCGGCCCTGCTCAACCCGCGCTCCGACCGTGCCGCACGGTTCGTCGAGGACGCGTTGCGCGAGTGGGACGCCCCGGAGGAGGCCGCGGCGGGCGGACTGGAGCTGCTGCTGCTCCCGGTCCTCGTCCGGACCGCGCTGGTCACCGGGGCACCCGTCGTCGGCGCTCAGCTGAGGGCCCTGTCCCAGCACCTGCCGGACACCCTCCAGCAGGTGGCGGCGGAGGTGGCGGAACGCACGCTGAACAGCGCACTGCTGCTCGCCCCGCTCCAGTCCGTCGTCGCCGACGCGTCACAGACCGAGAGCCGTCTGCAGGACGCGGTCGAGGCATGCCGGCACCTGCTCGTGCCCCCGCGGATGCGGTTCCAGCGAGCCTCGCAGATGGTGAAGCAGTGGCTGGCGCCGAACGGCATCTTCGGCAGTGTGCTGACAGCCGTCGTCCATGGCGCCGCCGATGCGGCGGACCGCGCCGACGCCCTCCTCGAGCGTCTCGACCGGCCTTCGCGCATCGAGGACGAGATCGACCGGATGGACGCCGGACTGCGCGGCACCGGTGGCCGTGCCATCCACGGATCCGGGCGCAACAACGTGCGCCAGTTCGTGGAACGCGTACGCTCCGCGGTCTGGGAATGGCACACGGCCCAGCGCGAACTGGGAAGCGCCCGTTCGGAGGAGACGGCCTGGGCCGCCGAATCGGTAGCCGGTCTCAGGCTCTCCCTCCTGGGTCTGCGCAAGGGGGTCATGAGCGACCTGGCCACCGCCGGACGCGGCTCCCGAACCGTGGTGAGGGCCGCTGCCGCCGCCGCGGCCGAGATGCTCGAAGTGGTCTTCGACGAGCTGGAGTCGGGCACGGCGTCGGCCCTGCCCGGAGCCGAGACCGACGTGTCGGCACTGCTGGACATCGAGCTGTACAAGCTGCCCGACTGGCCTCTCGGACCGCTCACGGTGCCCGCCCTGCTCAAGGCGGTGGACCGTACCTGGGAGGACGCGATCGGCATCCAGAGCGCACGGGACGGGTTCGCCGCCGTGCGCGCCGTCCTGCACCTCGCCGAACTCGGCGTCCTGCCCGCCGCCCAGGACCTGGAGGTCTCCGGCGACCGGCTCACTCGTCTCGCCCAGGCGGAGAAGGAGCGGCACGCCGCACTCGCCGAACAGGCCCGGATGCTGGGCGCGGAACTGCGCCGTGCCCAGGCGGACGGCGCGCTGACCGACGAGCAGGACGTGAGCCTCCAGGAACTGCTCGCCGACGCCACACCTCGCACGGAGAGCGGCGAGACGCGTGAACTGTCCGCGATCCGGCGCAACCTGGACCGTGTGGCCGAGCTGCTGCCCCATTACCGCAAGGAGGCGGCCGACCGGCTGCGGGCGAGGCTCGAGGCCCTGCCCGACGTCCGGGAGGACGACCGCAGGCGCGTCCTGCACAACCTGGAGACCGACTCCCTGGCGACCGCCGCCGAACTGGTCTACTTCCTTGAACTGGGCGAATCCGTGCCGGAGATCCGTGCCGAGGACCCCCACCTGAAGTCGTTCTTCCCGGCCGTGCCCGACGCCCTGCCCGACGGCATCACCCCGGAACTGGTCAAGGCCGTCCGCTCCCGCGGGCGGTTCGGTGACGCGGCGGTGCTCGACTACTCGGTCCTGTCGGACAGCGAGGCGGAACGGGCCGCCGGCGCCCTGGAGAGATGGCGCAAGCTCGCCTCGGCCAGGGACCGGGTCAACATCAACGCGCGGGAGGACCTGAACCCGGCCCTGTCCCTCCTCGGCTTCGAGGCACGGCGGGCCAGGCCCTTGGACGACCTGCCGCGCAGGCAGGACTACCGGTTCTTCGAACTGGCCGACACCCAGGTCACCGGACGTGCCTGGGCGCCCGCCTTCGGCTCGCAGATCAAGGACCGCGGCAACAAGCTGCGGGTTCTGCTGATCTGGGGCCGGCCGGCGGCGAAGCTGCTGCTCAGCCGGGTCGCGCTGGACCCCGACGAGAGCAGCCTGCTCGTCGTGCACTTCGGCACGCTCGACAGCCGGACGCGCGCCGAACTTGCCGCCGCGTCCCGGGGCACCAAGCCCCTCCTGGTCGTCGACGACGCGGCCCTCGCCTACCTCACCGCCCACGGCAACCGGCGGGTGGACGCGGCGACCGAGACGCTGCTGCCCTTCTCCGGGGTCAACCCCTACATCAAGGAGAAGCGGGGCCAGATCGGCCGCGAGATGTTCTACGGGCGGGACCCGGAGCGCAGGAGCATCCTCGACCCGGCCGGAACGCAGATCATCTACGGCGGTCGCGGCCTGGGCAAGTCCGCGCTGCTGGCCGACGCGGGCGACCGGTTCGTGGAGCAGCGGCCTGGATCGCACCGCAGGCTCTACCTCAACCTGGACAAGATCGGCATCCGTAAGGGAACCGCCCTCGGCGCGGCGGCGATCTGGGCCACCCTGGACCAGGAGCTGGTCAGAGAGGGGGTGCTGGAGGAGCCCCGCCGCAGGGGACCGAAGGTGGAACCCTGGCAGCGGGTGACGGCCGGCATCGCCAAGTGGCTGGAGCAGGACGCCGACCGGCGGCTGCTGATCCTCCTCGACGAGTGCGACCGCTTCTTCGAGGCCGATGTCCCCGACTGCACGGAGACACGCCGACTGCGTGGTCTGGGGGAGGACTCCCGGGGCCGGGCCAAGGTCGTCTTCGCCGGCCTGCACTCCGTACAGCGCTTCACCCGGCTGGCCCGTAACGGGCCGTTCAGTCACCTCGCGCAGACCCCCACGGTCGTCGGGCCGCTCACCCCGCAGTTCGCCGCGGACCTGATCGTCCGCCCGATGCGGGCCCTCGGCTTCGAGTTCGCCGACGTGGACCTGGTCAACCGGGTCCTGGGGTTCTGCTCCTACCAGCCCTTCCTGCTCCAGATCTTCGGCAGCCGGATGGTGCAGGTGATGCAGGACAAGCGGGCACGCCAGCCGCTGACACCTCCGCCGTACACCATTCAGACGTCCGACGTGGACGAGGTGGAACGGGACCCGTCGCTGCGTTCCGACATCAACGCGGCCTTCAAGGACACGCTCGCCCTCGACGACCGCTACAACGTCGTCGCCAACGTCCTCGCCCAGCACGCGCGCGAGAACGGCCTGGAGACCAGGCTCAGCGACCGGGAACTGCGCGACGAGTGCGCCGGCTGGTGGCCGCAGGGCTTCGCCCAGCTGGACAGCGAGGGGTTCCGCGCCTACCTGCAGGAAATGGTGGGCCTGGGAGTTCTGGCACCGAACCACGACGGACAGGGTTGGCACCTGCGCGGTCCCAACGCCCTGCGCATGATCGGTACCGCTCAGGAGATCGAGATGCGCCTGCTGGGCGCCGAGCGGGAGTACCGTCTGGAGGAGACCGCCGTCCTGGAGAGCCGTCCCGGCCTCGACGACGGCCGGCGTTCCGCGCCCTTGACGATCAACCAGATCGATTTCCTCCTCGGTAAGGGCGGCAACCAGGTACGTGCCGTGCTCGGTACCCGCGCGACGGGCATCGGCGATGTCCAGCGCACGTTGTGGGACGTGGGCCGTGTCGCGGGCTGGACCCTGCCGCCGATCGGGAACGCCAACACCTACCGCCGGGAACTGGTGGCGGGCCGGGCCGGCGAACGACGCCTGCTGGTCAGCGACCTCGGCCTGGGCAGTGAGAAATCCTGCCGTGAGTCGCTGGCGCTGGCCAGGACGGACCTGCCCACCGCTTCCGGTGCCACCCGGTCCGTGGTCCTGGTGTCGAGCGGTGATCAGCTCGGCTTCTGGCGCGACCTGCTCGACGGCGCCGAGGGAGACCACGAGGCCGGTGACGACACCGTGGTGGTCCTGCGCCGCTACGACCACCGTGGCCTGAGGGACTGGACGCAGTACCACACCGCCTACGAGACGGAGGAGCGGCTGGAGCAGTTGGCGGCCGTCACCGGCGGCTGGCCGGTCCTGCTCGACAAGGTCCTGAAGCTTCGTGAGTCCCACCGGGACCAGGACCGGGCGGTCCGGGAACTGAAGGAGTGGCTCGGCCGCCGGGAAGGCGCGCGGGATTTCGTCGGGGCGGTCGGCCTGTTGAGGGACGACTCCGGTGCCGGCGACGATCCGGCCGACCCGTACACCATGGTCAGGACCGGGTACGACGCGGTCGTCGAGGAGCTCGGCACCGGGTGGAACCCCGCCGCCGACTGTGAGACGGCCATCGAGCTCGCCGGCCTCGCTCCCGACGACGCACGATGGGCGCTCACCTGCCTGGAGACCCTCCAGGTCTTCGACCGGGACGGCGCACGGCTGCGCGTCGAGCCGGTTCTCCACACGGCTCTGAGCATCATGGACGCCGGGGAGTGATCCGCCCGTGAGTGGGGTGCCGGGACAGACCACTGACCCGGCACCCCACTCCGGCAGGCCCACACCTGACGCACTTCCTGCAGGTCACCCGCACGGAGTTCGGTGACGCCAGGTAACCTCGGAGCCAACGTCAACGCGGCCCGACGGGCTTCCGCTCCACCCCGGTGGAGTTTCGAAGGACACGCCCCCACCCGCACGAGTACTTCGTGCTGCCTGGGGGAAGTCCTTGCTGTTCCGCGCGTCCGCGAAAACGGTCGCCGTCATGGCGTTCGACGGTTCGCTGTTCCTGCACCTCACCGACCAGTTCGTCCACATGCACGGCTACCGGCCCGGTACCTCGGAGGCGCGCTCCTGGGAGCGCAGCATTCCCGTCCTGGCCGCCGCGCTCAACGATGCCGGTCTGGGCGATGTGGAGATGATGCTGGAGTACGCCCTCCCGCTGAACAGCAAGCGTGCCGACGTCGTCCTCGCGGGCGTGCACCCCTCCACCGGGGAGCCGTCGTACGTCGTGGTGGAGCTGAAACAGTGGAGCGAGGTCCTGCCCCACGAGGACGATCCCACCCTGTGTCACGTCGAGCGCTACACCCACCCCGTCCTCAACCCCATCGAGCAGGTGCGCCGCTACTGCGACTACCTGGTGAACTTCAACGGAGCGGTGGCCGAGCACGGGCACCGGGTCAGTGGGGTGGCGTTCCTGCACAACGCCACGGAGTTCGGCGTGGCCGGTCTGCGGGAGATCGAGCGCGACGATCGCGGACTGCTGTTCACGGGGCAGCGCCGCGGCGAATTCCTCGACCACCTCCGTTCGAAGCTGAGCGACAGGCATTCCGGTGTCCGGGCGGCGGACGAACTGCTCTCGGGTGTCACGGTGCCGTCGAAGCAGCTCATGTCCGTGGCCGCCGTGGAGGTGCGCGAACGCCAGCAGTTCGTGCTGCTCGACGAGCAGCAGGTCGCCTACCGCATGGTGCTCAACGCGGTGGAGAAGGCCAAGCGGGCGGACCGGAAGGAGATCGTCGTCGTCACCGGCGGCCCCGGCACCGGCAAGAGCGTGATCGCCCTCCAACTGCTCGGTGAGCTGTACCGGCGTGGGATGCCGGCCCTGCACGCCACCGGTTCCCAGTCGTTCACCAAGACGATGCGGAAGGCCGCCGGCTCCCGCAAGCGGGAGGTGCAGGACCTGTTCAAGTACTTCAACAGCTTCATGACCGCCGAGGCGAACAGCCTGGACGTGCTGATCTGTGACGAGGCCCACCGCATCCGGGAGACATCGGCCAACCGCTACACGCGTGCCGAGCACCGGACCGGCAAGGCCCAGATCGACGAACTGATCGACGTCGCCCACGTGCCCGTCTTCCTCCTCGACGAGCACCAGGTGGTGCGGCCGGGTGAGATGGGCACCGTGGCCGACATCAAGGCGGCGGCGGCCAGACGGGACATCCCCTGTCACGTCGTCCCGCTGGAGAGCCAGTTCCGCTGCGGCGGCAGCGACGCCTACCTGCGCTGGGTCGTCCGGCTCCTCGGCCTCGAACCCGGCGGCCCGGTCGTCTGGGAACCCGACGACCGCATGCACCTGCTGGTAGCCGACAGCCCGCAGGAGATGGAGGCCTTCCTCGAGTCCCGCCGGGCACAGGGTTACGGCGCCCGCATGTCCGCCGGCTACTGCTGGCGCTGGTCCCCCGAGCCCAAGCCGGGCCATCCGCTTTCGCTGGACGTCGTCATCGGCGACTGGGCCCGCCCGTGGAACCTGCGGGGCGAACGCTCGGTCTCGGGTGCGCCCCCGGCCGCCCTGTGGGCCACCGACCCGGCCGGCTTCGGTCAGGTCGGCTGTGTCTACACCGCCCAGGGCTTCGAGTACGACTGGTCCGGCGTCATCATCGGCCCCGACCTGCTGTGGCGCGGCGACCGCTGGGTCACGGACCGCACCGCCTCGAAGGACCCGGTCTTCAAGAAGTCCACCCCGGACGCCGACGTGGACCGACTGATCCGCAACACCTACAAGGTGCTGCTGACGCGGGGCATGGTCGGCACGGTCGTGTACTCGACGGACCCGGAGACGCGGGAAAAACTCAGGGAGTTGGCGGGCGGACGACTGGATCAGCGAGTTTCCACGGTGTGACCCGAGGCCCGTCTACGCCACGGAGCACACGATCCGGCCATGATGGCTACGCTTCGCGTCGGCCACGGCCGCATCGTCGTCCGTAGGACGGCTGGTCTCCCTAAGATCCCGAGTACTGATTGCGGCCCGACGGGCTTCCTCACGAGGACATGCCCCCACCCGCACGATCACTCGTGCTCTGGGGGACCCACCTCGTGTCCATGCTCCTGCTGCGGCTGGCAGCACAGGATCTGCTGACCTTGAACTCGAGGCGCCGTATGGTGCCGCACCTGGCCGCCCGATGGCGGCACTTCCGAGGCGCCGACGCATCGCTGTCGGAACGGTCCGCGTGGGCCGAGAGCCTCGTCCACCTCGCGGAGGACCTGGTCGCCGCCGGCCGTGGGAACGTGGAGATGATCGTCGAGTGTGCCGCCACCCTCGACGAGGCCGACCGCCCCGGCGACCCCAGGCTCATCGATGTCGTCCTCGTGGGCCATCATCCCGACGACAGGCGGCTGTCCGTCCAACTGGTCGAGCTGAAGCGCTGGTCGACGGTGACCAGGGTGGAGCGAGCCACGGCGGAACTGGTCCACGTACCGGGGATGGGCAGGAAGAAGCACCCCGCCCTGCAGTTGCGCGAGTACTACGAGGCGTTCACGGGCGGCAGGGGACCGCTGCACGGACTGGACTTCGAATGCGGCGGGTTCGCCTACCTGCACAACGCCACCGCCGCCTCCGTCCGGCCCCTGGTCGACGTGGACGCCCCGACCGGCGCCTACGCCGTCGTCTACACGAACGACCGGCGCGAGCAGTTGCTCTCCGACCTCCGCAGGCACTTCGCCGACGCAGGGGGCGCCTCCGCGGCCGAGATACTGCTGCAGAACATGGGCTTACGCAACACACCCCTGCTCGACGCCATGATCCGCTCCCGCGGTGAGGACACGGTCTTCACCCTGCGCGGCCGGCAGAAGAAGGTCGCCGACCAGATCCTGGACACCGCGGCCAAGGTCCTCCCGGACCCGCGGCGCCCCGCCCTCCTGCCGGACGAGCGGCGCGTGGTCTTCCTGGTCACCGGCGGTGCCGGTACGGGGAAGAGCGCCATCGGCCTCCAGATCAAGGCGGAGCTGGAGGCGGGCGGCCACACGGTCAAGTACGCCAGCGGCAGCAGGGCCTTCAACGGCGCGATCCAGGAGCACGTCGGCTACGGGGACCGGGAGTTCAGGGAGAGCTTCACCTACTTCAGCAACTTCGTCACCCCGCCGGAACCGCCCCTGGACGTGCTGATCTGCGACGAGGCGCACCGCCTGCGGGAACGCTCGACCAACCGCTTCTGGAAGCCCGAACACCAGGGCACCAAGCCCCAGGTCGACGAACTCCTCGACGCGTCCCGTCTGACGGTGTTCTTCCTCGACGAGGGCCAGACCGTGCGACCGCACGAGGTCGGCACCGTCGAACTGATCAGGGACGCGGCGCAACGGTACGACGCCAGTCTCGTCCGTTATCGGCTTCGGGAACAGTTCCGCTGCGGCGGCAGCGACGCCTACATCCGCTGGGTGCGGGCCGTGCTCGGGGTGACGGACGGGGAGCCGGAGCAGTGGACGCCGGACGGCCTGATGCACGTCGAGGTGGCGGACAGCCCGGAGGAACTCGAACGGATCATCCGCACCGAGGCGCTCGCCGGAGCGTCCGCCCGCCTCGTCGCGGGATACTGCTGGCCGTGGACGAAGCCGATCGGCAAGGAGAGACGGCTGGAGGCCGACGTGCGGATCGGTGACTGGCACAGGCCCTGGAACGCGGACAGCGCCGCCTTCTGCGAGGACGGGGCACCGCCGTGCAGGATCTGGGCCGTGCACGAGAAAGGGCTTGATCAGATCGGCTGCGTGTACACGGCCCAGGGTCTCGAGTGGGACTGGTGCGGCGTGATCATGGGGGAGGACATGGTGCGCCGGGACGGCCGGTGGGTCTTCCGCCGGGGCAAGGAGCGGAAGGATCCGGAGACCGGCGTCAAGCGCGTCGCCGTTCCGGGCTCGTTCGACCCCAAGGTGAAGGCGGGCAGCGTCGACGAGGAGGAGTTCTCCCGGCTGGTCCGCCACGCCTACCACGTGCTGATGACCCGGGCGAGCCGGGCGACGGTGCTCTACTCCACGGACGAGGAGACCCGGAACTACCTGAAGGACATGGTCGGCGAGGTCCAGGTCCACGGGCTGCGGCCCACGTGGGAGAACCTCCCGGAGGAGGCACGCGTGCCGCACCTGCCCCGGCCGCGCCGAGGGCGGCGCTCCCGCCGGAAGCGTCAGAGCACGGGCCCGCACCCGTCCGACCTGTACCTGTTCTGACGCGCACCGCCTGCATGCGGAGTGGCGGGCTCTCCGGGCCCGCCACAGGCCTGCTCAGAGGAACAGGCGCGCTGCCGCCACCAGGGCCGTCACCACGAGCTGGGTGACGACCCCCGCGGCGACGTCGACCAGGATCTCGCGAAGCCGGTGACGACGTGCAGGCTTGTACTCAACGGGGTTCATGGATGTCCACTCCTTGGCGTGAGCTGGGAATGGCGGGACCGCCCTTCCGGGCATCCGCAGTCACGCCGCGTGCGACACGCAGCGGAAACCACTCGTCAGTCACGGCCGGGGACCGGCACCTGAACACCGCCGACGTACCCTCCGGGAAGGTGCGCAGCGGACCACCACGCTAGTGCAGCGGTGGGTTCACATGGTTTCTTTTCGGCCGATGTCGGGCGGCCCGGCTTCCGAGTGGACCCGCGGGCGAAGGCGGTGGGGAAGTCACGTGCCTGCGAAGCCTGTCGCAGTGTGGCTCCAGGCAGGGGGAGGAGTCGGACGCGTCACCTTTTTCGGGGTGGAGGTGATTTTCGTGAGGGTGGAGGAAAAGGGCCGGCCTGCCTCATCGTCGGTCGCGTGGTTCCGCACACCTGATTCCGAGCGTGCGGGCGTATGTCCTATAGTCCCGTCCTTCACCGCCTCTTCTCATGTCACATGCAACCACTAGGATGCGCAGCGAGGGTCTGACCATGGGGAACGGCGGTCCTTGAGGGACACGAGGAGTGGGGAACAGGCATGCGGGAAGGCCGGTGGGTCACGGTCACCGAGTCCGAGTTCGAGCACGAACGCCGCGGCCTGGAGGCGATCCGGGAGAAGCTGCCGGACTCCGACCCCTGGCGTGCCTGGTCGAACTTCACCTTCACCGCGAACACCGGCCACGTCCGCGAGGTCGACCTGCTGGTCGTCGCCCCCGGCGGCCTGTGCATGATCGAGCTGAAGGACTGGCACGGCTCGGTCACCTCCGAGAACGGCACCTGGGTGCAGACCACGCCCGGCGGCTACCGCCGTACGCACGGCAACCCGCTGCACCTGGTCAACCGCAAGGCCAAGGAGCTGGCCGGCCTGCTCGCCCAGACCGGCGCCAGGCGGGTCTGGGTCGCCGAGGCCGTCTGCTTCACCGACAACAGCCTGCGCGTCCGGCTGCCCGCCCACGACCAGAACGGCGTCTACACCGTCGACGAACTGGTCGACATGCTCAAGCAGCCCGCGCGCGACGAGCGGCGCCGCATCACCGCGATCGGCTCGCGCGAAGTCGCGGCGGCCCTGGCGAACATCGGCATCCGCAAGAGCGACGCCCAGTACAAGGTCGGCCCGTACGAGCTGGAGCGGAAGTCCTTCGAGTCCGGGCAGACCTGGGCGGACTACCTCGCCCGCCACAGCGACCTGCCCGAGGCCGCCCGCGTGCGGATCTACCTCAGCGAGCGCGGCTCCGACGCCTCCCTGCGCCAGTCCGTGGAGAACGCCGCCCGGCGCGAGGCCGCGGTGCTGGGCCGGTTCAAGCACCCGGGCGTCGTCCAGCTCAAGCAGTACTTCCCCTCCGGGCACGCCGCCGGCCCCGCGCTGATCTTCGACTACCACCCGGACACCCTGAAGCTGGACGAGTACCTGGTCCAGTACGGCGAGAAGCTGGACATCCTCGGCCGGATGGCGCTGGTGCGCCAGCTCGCCGAGACGATGCGCTCCGCGCACGCCAGCCGCATCCACCACCGCGCGCTCGCCGCCCGCTCCGTCCACGTCGTCCCCCGCCCACGCGGCCGCAAGGGGCAGGCCGTCGGGGAGGAGGCCGCCTGGCTCACCCCGCAGCTGCAGATCTCCGACTGGCAGATCGCCACCCAGCGCAGCGGCGACTCCTCCCAGGGCCAGGGCATGACCAGGTTCGCGCCGACCGCCCTGTCCGCCATGCACCTGTCCGACGACGCCGACGCCTACCTCGCGCCGGAACTCACCGCCCTCAACCCCGACCCGGTCTACCTCGACGTGTACGGGCTCGGCGTCCTCACCTACCTGCTGGTCACCGGCAAGGCTCCCGCCGCCAGCCAGGCCGAACTGCTGGCCCGCCTGGAGGCGGGCGAGGGCCTGCGTCCCAGCTCCCTGGTGGACGGCCTCTCCGAGGACGTGGACGAGCTGGTGCAGGCCGCCACCGCCTACCGCCCCGGCCAGCGCCTCTCCAGCGTCGACGAGTTCCTGGAGTTGCTGGAGGTCGTCGAGGACTCCCTCACCGCCCCCGCCGCCGCCCTCGACGGGCACGCCGAGGACGAGACCGGGGCGGGCACCGACAAGGACCCGCTGGAGGCCGTCGCCGGCGACGTGCTCGCCGGCCGGTGGGAGGTCCGCCGCCGTCTCGGCACCGGCTCCACCAGCCGCGCCTTCCTCGTCCGCGACCTGGAGGCGGAGAACCGCAGGACGCGCCCGCTGGCCGTGCTGAAGGCCGCCCTCTCCGACAGCCGCGGCGAGATCCTCGTCCGTGAGGCCGAGGCCATGGGCCGCCTGCGCCCCCACTCCGGCATCATCCGCCTCGTCGAGCCCGAGCCGCTGCTCATCGCAGGCCGCACCGTCCTGGCGTTGGAGTACGTCGGCGACGAGCGCGACGACGACGCCCAGGGCGCCGAGGGCGCGAACCGCCCGCGCCGCCGCGAGGAGACCGTCGCCCGCCAGCTCCGCGAGCACGGCCGCCTCCCGGTCGACCAGCTGGAGGCGTACGGCGACTACCTCTTCGGCGCCGTCGACTTCCTGGAGGGCGAGGGCGTCTGGCACCGCGACATCAAGCCCGACAACATCGCCGTCCGCGTCCGACCCAACCGCACCCGCGAACTGGTCCTCATCGACTTCTCGCTGGCCGGCTACCCGGCCAAGAGCACCGACGCGGGCACCGACGGCTACCTCGACCCCTTCGTCGACGTCATCACACGCGGCTCCTACGACTCGCACGCCGAGCGGTACGCCGTCGCCGTCACCCTGCACCAGATGGCCTCCGGCGAGCTGCCCAAGTGGGGCGACGGCAGCGTCCTGCCCCGCATGACCGACCAGAAGGAGTGGCCGCACCCGACCATCGCGGCCGAGGCCTTCGACCCGGCCGTGCGGGACGGGCTCGTCGCCTTCTTCCAGAAGGCCCTGCATCGCGACGCGGGCAAGCGGTTCCCCGAGCTGAAGCCGATGCGGGACGCCTGGCGCAAGGTCTTCCTCGACGCCTCGCAGACCGTCCCCTCCAGCCACCGCACCCGCCCCGCGGCCCCCGCCGACGGGACCGCACCCGCCGAGGGCGCCGCCGCGGCGGCGATCGCGGACGCCGAGCCGGAGACCGCCGAGCAGCAGCGCGACCGCCTCGCCGCCGAGGCCGTCCTCGACACCCCGCTGACCGTCTCCGGTCTCACGCCCGCCGCCCAGTCCTTCCTCTACGGCCTGGGCCTGACGACGGTCGGCGAACTCCTCGACTACAGCCGCCGCAAGCTCGTCAACGCCCCCGGCCTCGGCGCCAAGACCCGCAACGAGGTCCAGCAGCGGCAGCGGGAATGGGGCGAGCGGCTGCGCGAGGCGCCCGTCTCCCCGCTCACGCCGAAGGGGCGGGCGGAGGCGAAGGAGGAGCTGGAGCAGCTCACCGCCGCCGAGTCCGCGCTCGTCGGACAGCTCGCGACGGGCGAGTCGGCGGGCACGCTGTCCGCCCGCACCCTGCGTTCGGTCAGCCTCGACACCCTCGCCACCGTCCTCGTGCCGGCCGTCAACAACAACGGATCCAACCGCAACAAGGCGGAGATGGTGCGGCTGCTGCTGCGCCTGCCCGACGAGCGCGGCGTCCTGCCCGACATCGGCGTCTGGCCGAAGCAGAAGGACGTCGCCGACGCGCTCGGCCTCAGTCACGGCCGCATCCCGCAGATGCTCAAGGAGGAGCGCAAGCGCTGGAAGGCGGAGCCCGCCGTCCAGGCACTGCGGGACGAGATCATCGACCTGCTGGAGAGCATGGGGCGCGTCGCCTCCGCCGTGGAGATCGCCGACGCCCTCGCGGTCCGCCGCGGCACGCACCTCGCCGGGCGCGAGCAGCGGCGCGCGATGGCCCTGGCGGCGGTACGGGCCGTCGTCGAGGTCGAGCAACTGGTGCCGCAGGAGGCCGAGTTCCAGCACCAGCCGAACCGAAAGGCGACCGACGAGTCCCTGGGCGCCGGCCTGCTCGCCCTCGACGTGCGCGAGAACGACGCCCCGGACACCCCGACCGCGCCCGGCCTGCTCGACTACGCGATGCGCCTCGGCAGGACGGCCGGCCGGCTGGCCGAGCTGGACACCCTGCCGACGGCCGCGACCGTCCTGGCCGAACTGGGCGCACTGACGGTCCCACCCGGCGCCGTCGACTGGGACGAGCGGCGCATGGTGGAACTGGCCGCCGCCGCGTCCGTGAACGCCGCCGCCACCCCGCGCCTGGAGATCTACCCGCGCGACCTGTCGCTCGTCCGGGCGCTGCGCCTCACGCAGGCCGGGCTCGTCCGCTGGATCCCGGGCGTCCCGGAGGGGCGGCAGCCCGGCCTGACCGGCGAGGACGTGCACGAGCGGGTGCGTGCCCGCTTCCCCGAGCTGGGCGTCCCGGACGGGCGCGGCGGCACGACCCACGAACTGCCGACCGGCGGCCCGCTCACCAAGGCACTGCGCGACGCGGGCTTCGAGCTGTCGCTGAGCATGCGCGAGGACACGGGCACGCTGCGCTACCTGCCGACGCGGGTGGAGGACGCCTCCAGCTACCTCACGACGGGCGCGTGGCGGCAGTCGACGCGCACGGGCACGGTGACGCGGTACGCGGACGACCCGCAGCTCGCGGGCGCGGTCCGCGCGGAGGAACGGCTGCTGGCCTCGGCCCGCCGGGACGGGTACCGGGTGCTGACCGTACGGCAGCAGCTCGTACGGGACGCGGTACGGGAACTGGGCGCCGAACGGCTGGGCGCGCAGGCGGTGTCGGTGACCGAGCTGTTCCTGGAGGCCCTGCACGGGCAGGTCACTCCGGGCACCAAGCCGACCTGGGAGACCCTGCTCAAGGCGGACGCCGCCGAGCCGGGCTCGAAGGGCGCGGTGCGGTTCGCGGAGTACGCGCGCACGGCGTGGGGCTCGGTCGAGCCCCGGATCGCCGAGCTGCTGGGCGACGGCGGCGGCGGTGCGGGTCCCGTCCTGCTGACGGAAGCCGGGGTGTTCGCCCGGTACGACGCGATGGGCGTCCTGGACCGGCTGGCGTCGGCGGCCCGGCGGGGCGGGCGGGGGCTGTGGCTCCTGGCCCCGCAGAACGACCCCTCGCGCGAGCCCCGGCTCGGGCAGGTGGCCGTGCCGTACCAGGCCGGCCTGGGGGAGTGGATCCAGCTTCCGGACACGTGGGTGGGCAACCGCCATCGCGGGTCCGGCGAGGTTGTGGCAAGTGGTGTCGAGGGAGACGCGAAGTGATCGACCGCAAGGCTCTGTTGGACGACCTGAAGCAGCAGGTCAAGGCGGTCGAGGCCGACCTCGGCAAGCAGGTGAGGGCGCTCGGTGAGGTCGGTGCGCGGCTGCGGGCCGAGTACGACCAGGCGCGCAAGCTGGGGCGTACGGCGGCGACGTGGAACTCGTGGCTGGACGAGCGGGTCACGCAGGTCGCGGTGGCGTGGGTACTGGGGACTGTGTTCGTGCGGTTCTGTGAGGACAACCGGCTGATCCCGGAGCCGTACCTGACGGGGCCGGACGGGGATCGGCGCGAGCTGGCGGAGGCGCGCTACGACGCGTACGTGGAGTCGGACGAGGATCCGACGTACCGGGGGTGGCTGGAGAAGGCGTTCGACGAGCTGGGGCAGGGGCAGGCGGGCCGCCTCCTCTTCGACAAGCGGCACAACCCGCTGTACCAGATCCCGCTGTCGCATGACGGTGCGCGCGAGCTGGTCGAGTTCTGGCGGGGGCGCGACGAGGCGGGCGTCCTCGTCCACGACTTCACCGACCCGCTGAACGGAGACGGGACCGAGGGCTGGGACACGCGCTTCCTGGGTGATCTGTACCAGGACCTGAGCGAGGCCGCACGGAAGACGTACGCGCTGCTCCAGACACCGGAGTTCGTGGAGGAGTTCATCCTTGACCGGACGATGAATCCTGCGGTGCGGGAGTTCGGGTACGAGGAACTGAAGATGATCGACCCTACGTGCGGGTCGGGGCACTTTGTGTTGGGGGCGTTTCGGCGGTTGGTGCGGCTTTGGGCTGAAGGGCAGCCCGGGCACGATGTGCACGAGCGGGTGCGGGCGGCGCTGAACTCGGTGCACGGGGTGGACGTCAATCCGTTCGCGGTGGCTATTGCGCGGTTCCGGTTGTTGGTTGCGGCTATGGCGGCGAGCGACGTCCGGTCCTTGACTCAAGCGTCGAAATACGAGTGGCCAATCAATCTTGCGGTAGGGGACTCGCTTATCAAGGCGCGGCAATTGGGTCTCTTTGATAGCGAGGATGAGCTAGCTGAGTTCGTTTATGCTACGGAGGATGTGCAGGCTTACCCGGAGATCCTTCAGCAAGGGCGATACCACGTGGTGGTCGGTAACCCGCCATATATTACGGTAAAGGATAAAGGGCTCAATTCTCTTTATCGAGAGCTGTATGACGCTTGTGCGGGCGCCTATGCCCTGTCGGTCCCGTTTGCTCAGCGTTTTTTTGAGCTGGCGCGGCGAGGCGATGAGCAGGGGCACGGATGCGGTCTGGTCGGTCAGATCACTGCAAGTTCCTTCATGAAGCGAGAGTTCGGTGCCAAACTGATTGAGGAGTATTTCGCTCACAGGGTCGAATTGACGGAAATCATTGACACTTCGGGTGCATATATCCCTGGCCATGGGACGCCTACCGTGATCTTGGTTGGCAGGCCGGTCTCTGGCGCGCTGCGGTCGCGAACAATTCGTACCGTTCGAGGTGTCCAGGGTGAGCCAGGTGCACCTAAGGCCGGGCGCCTTGGCCTGGTGTGGGAAGCGATCATTAAGCAAATTGATCAACCGGGTACTGTGAGTTCCTGGGTCATGGTTGATGATTTGGAGCGTGATCGCTACTTTGCAAGGCATCCATGGATGATGGCTGCGGGGGGCGTGGAGATGGTGGAATCGCTCGAGAAAGCGGCAAAATCCACCCTCGACGCTTATATGGATGACATCGGCGCGGGCGCGGTGACTCGTGAGGATCATGCGTACATGGTGGGTGCCGGAGCTTTGCGTCGTCACCGTATCGAGAAATCCCACCAGCGACTTTTGGTGGAGGGCACTGAGGTTCGAGACTATTCCCTGCAAGATCCCGGTATGGCCGTATGGCCGTATAGCGAATTGGATCTATCTGCAGACGCGTCGGACTGCGATGTTAAGTTCCTGTGGCCTTATCGGGTTCTCCTTCAAAGTCGTGTCGCTTTCGGGAAGTCTCAGCTGGAGCGTGACCTGAAATGGTTCGAATACTCCATGTTTTTCAGGGAGCGTTACAGGGTTCCACTGTCTATCGGCTACGCCTTCGTCGCTACCCATAATCATTTCGTTCTTGATCGTGGAGGGAAAGTGTTCAGTCGTTCAGCCCCCGTGATCAAGCTTCCCCCTGGATCCTCAGAAGCCGATCACCACGCCCTTTTGGGGCTATTGAATAGTTCATCGTCCTGTTTCTGGATGAAGCAGGTGAGTCACAATATGGGCAGCACGGTCGACTCAAAAGGTGCTCGCCAAAGTACAGTTCCCTTTGACGACTTCTACCAGTTCAACAGCACTCCGCTGAAGGGTTTCCCGCTTCCTGCCGCCCGCCCCACGAGCCTTGCTGCTGTACTCGATATGGGTGCCCAGCAACTGAGCGCTACCACGCCCTTTGCGGTGGCCGCAGAATCTACGCCCAGTGCCGTCACTCTTCGCGAGGCTCGTAGGGTCTGGGAGTCCACCCGCGCCCGAATGATCGCCCTCCAAGAGGAGCTAGACTGGCAGGTCTACTCCCTCTACGACCTCCACTCCGAAGATCTTCGCGTCTCCGAGGACCCCGAGGATCCCAATATCCCCGAACTCGCCCTTGGTGAACGCGCCTTCGAGATCGTGCTCGCCCGCCGTGTGGCTGCGGGCGAGGCCAGTGATGAGTGGTTCAAGCGGCACAACTCCACGCGCATCACGGAGATCCCCGCCCACTGGCCCGCTCCCTACCGCAAGGTCGTTCAGAAACGGATCGACGCCATCGAGTCGAACCGGGCCATCGGCATGGTTGAGCGCCCCGAGTACAAGCGGCGCTGGGCCACCGAGGGCTGGGACGTCCTTCAGGAGAAGGCGCTGCGGTCCTGGCTGCTCGACCGGATGGAGAATCGCGACCACTGGTTCGACGAGAACGGTCAGCCAACCATCCTTACCCTGGCCCGCCTCATCGACGCCCTCTCCCGTGACGAGGACTTCGTATCTGTCGCCAAGCTCTACGCGCCTCGCAAGGAACTTGCGAAGGCCGTCTTCGAGCTGGTCGTCGAGGAGCACGTGCCGTTCCTCTCCTCCCTGCGTTACAAGCCCTCCGGAATGAAGAAGCGCTCAGATTGGGAAGAGGTGTGGGACCTTCAGCGCAAGGAGGACGCCGCGCCCGACGAGCTGGCCAAGCGGAAGATCCGCGACTCCATCCCCGTGCCGCCGAAGTACACCTCGGCCGACTTCCTGCGCCCCTCCTACTGGAAGGCGCGCGGCAAGCTGGACGTGCCCAAGGAGCGGTTCATCTCCTACGGGCAGACCAACGCAGCCACCCCCGAGCTGTACGGCTGGGCTGGCTGGGACCACAAGGAGCAGGCGCAGGCGCTGGCGACGTACTTCACCAACACCGTGCTGTCCACCGAGGAGATCACGCCGTTCCTCGCCGGCCTGCTGGAACTCCAGCCGTGGCTGTCCCAGTGGCACAACGAGTTCGATATGCTCTACAGCGGCTCCCCGGCGGACTTCTTCGCCGGTTACCGCCAGCAGAAGCAGGGCGAGCACGGCCTCACGGACGACGACCTCCGTGGCTGGCGTCCTCCGGCCGCGACCCGAGGTCGTCGCGCAGCAGCGAAGAAGTAGCCAGGAGTAGATCGACATCCGTCGGTCCAGGGGCCACCCGGTGCGTGAGCGGGTGGCCCTTTGTTCGTACGCGCAGCTCCGCCCACACGGTCTTGCCCGGGGCGGCCCGGCGAGGGCTGACGCCCCAGTCGTCCGCGAGGGTGGCGACGAGGAGCAGACCCCGGCCGGACTCGGAAAGCGAGTCGGTCGCCGGGGGACTGGCCGGGGGTCGCTTCTCGTCGTGGGTGTCGGTCACCTCGATGCGGAAGGTGTCCTCGGCCAGGGTGAGTTGGACGTGGAAGTCCCGGCCGGGGACGTGGGCGTGGCGTACGGCGTTGGCAGTGAGTTCCGACGTGATGAGGGTGAGCGTCTCGTTGACCGGGGTCGTGTAGGGGTGCCCCCAGTCGTCCAGGCGATGCGAGACGAGTCGGCGGGCGAGGCGGGCACCGCGCGACGTCGAGGTGAAGCGCATGGTGAACTCGCGTTCGGGTGCGGGCTGCTGCGGCGTATGCCCATTCGGGGGAGTTTCCGACTTCATAGGGTCAACGATCACGGACTCTGCGTAGCGTTGACCAGGAGCGATGCACTGACGGGTACGGGCTGTACATGCGGTCGGCGCGCTTGTACCTGGTGTTGGGCGTGACCGGTTCCCAGGCCCCGAGTTGGCCGACTGGGCGGTTGTACGAGAGGAGCTGCGGCGTGGACGACGAGGTTCAGCAGCCAGAGGAGTACGAGGTCGGGACGGGCATGCTGTGCGTGTTCGGACGGCAGTTGAAGCTGTTCCGGGAGCGGGCGGGCCTGGACCGCGCGGGGCTCGGGTCCCTGACCGGGTATTCGGCCTCGACAATCGCGTCGTTCGAGCAGGCGAGACGTATTCCGCAGCCCAAGTTCATCGACCAGGCGGATGAAGTGTTGGGCGCGGGTGGAGTGTTGAGCGCGAGCAAGGAGGAGGTGGCTCGGGCTCAGTATCCGGCGTTCTTCCGGGATGCGGCCAAGTTGGAGGCCGAGGCGGTCGAGCTATTCGTGTACGACACCCATGTGGTGAACGGCCTGTTGCAGACAGAGGAGTACACGCGGGCTCTGCTGGGGATGCGGCGTCCACTGCTGGATGAGGCGACTATCGAGCAGCGCGTTGCAGCGAGGCTCGCACGACAGAAGGTCTTCGACAGGTGGCCCGCCCCGTTGCTGAGCTTCGTCATGGAGGAGCCGGTTGTACGGCGACCGCTCGGTGGTGAGCAGGTATGGCGTGGACAGCTTGAGCAGCTGCTCTTGCTCGGACAGAAGCGGAACGTCGAGCTTCAGATGATGCCGCTCGACCGCCAGGACAATGCTGGTGTGGATGGCGCGTTCACCTTGCTGACTCCAAGGCAGGGGCAACAGGTCGGTTACATGGAGGCGCAAGGCCGGAGCACACTGGTTACGGAGCGAGATGCGGTCCAGGCGCTGTCCGCACGCTATGGGATTATCCGAGCGCAGGCTCTCACCCCGAGTGAGTCCCTGGCCTTCATCGAGAAGCTGTTGGGAGAGAGATGAACGCTGAAGCAAAGCGCGGTCCCGAGCCTGCGCTTGTCTGGGTCAAGAGCAGCTACAGCGGCGCCGAGGGCGGCCAGTGCGTTGAAGTCGCCGCTGCCCCCGCCAGAGTCCACATCCGCGACTCCAAGGACACCACCCGCGCCGCACTCGCCGTAGAACCCACGGCGTGGGCCGCGTTCGTCGAGTTCGCGGCACTCTGACGGGACAGGGCCCTCGGCGAGCACTCGCCCGCCGAGGGCCCTGTGTGCAGGTGAAAGTCTCCACCCGCTCTGAGCGGTGATGTCGGAAGTCAGGCCACTGCCGCGGGCACACCGCCGAGGTGCCGGCCGGATCAGGCGAAGAGGAGCGTGGGCTCCGCGAGGATGTCACGCCCAGCTTCGCTCTTGTAGATCAGGTCGATGCTGCCGAAGCGGGCCTGGTCGTAGTCCAGGCCGAGTCCTGCCACCGCCTTCTTCACGGCAGCCTCGGAAGAGCCTTCGATCTCCAGGAAGGTGGGGAGGTCCGGCCAGGTGTCGAAGTCGTAGGTGACACCGTCCAGGTGCCATTCCTCGCGGTAGTTCTGCTGGTAGCGGACCTGCCGCAGGCCGAGCGCCGCGAGGAGTTCCGCGGTTTTGGCCAGGTCGTCGACCTCGATCTCGATCTCGGTGGTCCCGTGGATGTGCGTCGCGTCGGTGACCTGCTTCAGAGTGAGCGTCGTCCTGCCGCCCTCGTCGCGCAACCGCAGCCACTGCTCGCCCTGCACGGCGTCGTTCTCGAAGATCAGGCGCGTGAACATGGTCCTGGGGAAGACCTGTTGCGCCCCGGCAGTGCGCAGAGCGTCGAGGGTGGCCTCCACGTCGATCTCCAGGAACTTCGCTTCGTATTCGTTCTGCGCCATGGTTCTCCTTGTCATGTGACGGTCTGAGCGGTCAGGGCGTGGAACTCCTGCTCGCGCATCGTGCTGATCTCGCTGCACACGGCGCTGTCCAGGAACTCGTCGATGGGCAGACAGAGGTCCATGCGCTGAATGCAGACGCCTACGTGGAAGGTTCCCCTGGGGTCGCGGTAGAGACGGACCCCGTAGTAACCCTCATGGCAGTCGGTCGTGTTGTTGAAGCGGCAGCTCGCGCAGGTCTCGGGCAGGCGCAGGGGCCGAATGTGCTTGACCTTGATCACGCGTCCGCCGGGCAGGGTGTAGGAGATGCGGAATCCGGAGCTTCCAGCGATGACGTGGACTTCCCGAGGCACCGCGCCGAGGCCGCCGAGAAGCTCGTCGATGGCGTCCAGTGACTTGTCCCCGTCGGCCAGCGACGACAGGATCCTCAACGACACCTGCGGAGAGTACCGGTCCAGGAGCCGGTGGACGCGCTCGATGTGGCTGTGGTCCGGGATGACCACGTTCGCGCTCACGCCGACTCCCTCGTCGGTCGCCACCTGGATCGATCGCTCCAGCGCCTCGATCTTCCGCGCTGCCAGGGAAGCCGTCCGGAACCGGACGTTCTGCACCTGCGCCAGCTCCTCGGGTGTGGTGCCGAAGATCGAGAAGTTGACGCGGCCCAGGCCCGCCTTCGCGCACGCGGCGAGGACTCCGGCGCCGTTCTCACCGTTGGAGGTGACGCCCACCTCGTATCCCTCCTCCCTGGCCACGGCGACGATCGCCGCGAGCTTGGGGTGCAGGGTCGGTTCCCCTCCCGTGAGGTGAACCTCCTCGAAGCCCAGGGCGTCACGCAGCCTCGCCAAGGCGGCGCGGAAGGCGTCATCAGGGAACATGGGAGCTGCCACGAAGCGCGCTCCGTTGGTCGCCAGGTAGAGGGAGACCCGTCCCGACCGGCCGACAGCGCCGAATTCGCCGGCGGTCCGAGCGTGGTTGTCGCCGCTGACGGGTGTGCCTTCGTTGTGGCAGAAGGTGCAGGTCATTCCGCAGGCATCGATGACCTTGACCCGGAGTGTGCGGTCCTTCGTGACCCGGACCAGAGCCTGGTTGCCGACGCTTCTCAATGCTCGGTGCTTGAACACGATGTACGGCTCCGTCCTCAGGGTGGCGTCGATGCTGTCCGCGATCGGATGCGGGTCGAGGGGCAGGTTGTCGACGGCTGGAGCCCTGCGTCTGTCGGTCACGATGGTCACAGCGCGTCTCCCTCGGTACCGGAACGCGCGGCGGCTGCGCCGGTTGTTCGGGTACGGAGACGAACGTAGAGCAGTCGTCACTCAAGTCCCCAGGAGATTGCGCGAGTTTGCGGCAACTCGATTGACGGCCCGGAACGGCCCGCAGAGCATCGTCATGTCGCGCAAACCTGAGCAAGGCAGCAGACAGGAGAACGACCATGAAGCTAAGGTTCCTTGGTAAGAACTCCACGGTCGGTGACTGCCCGACCCTGTACGCCACAGACCGGGACACCTACCTTGTCCAGGGCTGGAAGATCTTCGCGAACGACCTGTTGACGCAGCTTGAGATCCCTGAGGGGGAGACGGCGGTGGAGGTCCCCACAGAGCTGTTCGAGCACCTCGTGAAGGACGGCCTGTCGGCCGGGGAGGTCAGGCGCATCGAAGACCCGATCATGATCCTCACGCCGGGCGGTACGTTCGTCGTCCAGGGCCGGGAGGTCACCGACATCGAGGCCCTGGCCCAGATGGAGATTCCGGACTACGAGACCGTGGTCGAGGTCCCCAAGCCCGCGATCACCGCCCTACTGGAGGAACCGCATGGAGCTGATCTCCAGCGCCGAGCGCAACCAGCTCTTTGAAGGCTTCGCACAGGACGCGTTCCATCTGGAGCTGAGGGACGACTACTCCGTCCCCGACGAGGACAGCCCCTTCACGAGCTGGCTCCGCGGCGAGCGCGTCGACTACTCCTACATGGAACCGTGGACGCAACTCATCAGGCGCGTCACCGGGGAAGGGAAGACAGTCCGACGCGTCCGCGTGGTCACCGAGCCCCACACCCCCTACATCCAGTGGGAGCACGCCACCACCGGCCTCAACGAGGAGGCCGGCGAGAAGATCCGCTGGCTGCCCCGACACCACCTGCCCGAGGGCGTCACATTTCCCGTGGAGGGAAACGACTGGTGGCTGTACGACAACCGCCTCCTCGCAGTCGGACACTTCGACTCGGACGGCAGAGTGCTCGGGTCGGAGATCGTCGAGGACCCCGACACCGTGGCCGAGTGCGTGCGCCTGCGGGACCTGCTGTGGGCAGACGCCATTCCCCATCCCGAGTACAAGCCCTGACCGACCCGTGAGCAAGCAGGTGGAAGAGGCGCTGCAGGCGCTCGGTGCCCGGCTGCGTGGCTTCCGTAAGGACGCCGGGTTCACCAGCGGCCGGGCATTCGCCCGTGCCACCTCGTGGCAGGAGTCGAAGGTCTCCCGCATCGAGAACGGCAAGCAGCGCCCCAGCGAGGACGACATGCGCGTCTGGTGCGAGACGACCGGCCGGGGCGAGCAGTTGGGTGACCTGGTCGCGATCGTCCGCCATGTCGACGAGCTGTGGCTCGAATGGCGAAGGCAACTCCAGACGGCGTCGAGAAACGACAGCGCCAGGCGATCCCGGTGTACGCCAGGACCAAGGTCTTCCGCATCTGGCACCCCACGCTCGTCTGGGGAACCCTCCAGACTTCTGAGTACGCTGCCGAAGTCCTCCGACAGGGCATCAGCTACTACGAGATTCCCGATGACGCCGAAGCGGCCGTGGCCAAGCGACTTGAGCGCCAGCAGTACCTGTACAGGGGCGACCGCATCTTCAACGTCCTCCTCGGCGAACAGGCCCTGTACACCAACGTCGGTGGTTCGGAAGTGATGAAGGGGCAACTCGACCGTCTCCTGGCCGTGATGAGACTTCCCCGCCTCAGCCTGGGCATCGTCCCCAAGTCCGCCCCCACCTTCATCTGGCCGGGCAACGCGTTCTCGATGTTCGACAGCCGACTCGTCCTCGTCGAGACCTACTCGGCCGAGCTCTCCGTCACCCAGCCCCGAGAAATCGAGCTGTACACCAAGGCGTTCGCCCTCCTGAAACAGTCAGCGGTCTACGGCACCGCCGTCCGCGGCCTCATCTCCACAGCGATTCAGCACTTCGACCAGATGCCTACGGACTAGGAGAGCGGCCCCATGCAGCCCGTGACCCCGAACTGGCGAACCAGTTCCTACACCGAGACACAGAACTGCGTTGAACTGGCCGACAGCGATCCGAACAAGGTGATGGTCCGGGACACGAAAGCACGCAGTCGGGGAACCGTGACCGTCCTGCGGGGCACCTGGACGATCTTCGTCCAACATGCCAAGCGGACGTAGTGACCCTTCCCGAGTGGCGATCGACCTCGTGAAGCGAGCCGGCCCTCACGCCACCGTCACTCACGTAACGAGGTCTCAACGGAGCTGATTCAAGCGGGTCCTTGCAGCTCGGAGGTACTGTAAGTTCCTGCCATGAAGCAGGGTAAAGAGGTCGAGAACCCCGAGTCGCGTTTCTTCACGGTGCTGCTGGCGGCGGCGAAGTTTCCGGGTGTGCGGATCCACAGGGAGGAGTACCTCCGCAGTGCGCTGGCTCGGCACTGCTCCGAGGACGAGATCCGGCGCGCGATAGAAGAGACTCCCGCTGCCGCGGGCATCACCGTCGAGGTCCTCGACAAGGTCGCCAACGACTCCATCCGCTACGAGACCGCCAAGGTCAGCGCCCTCTCGGCCGCTGCCGGGCTACCCGGCATCCTCGCCCTTCCCGCCACGGTGCCCGCCGACCTGGCCCAGTACGTCGGCCACATGCTGCGCATCGCGCAGAAGCTCGCCTATCTCTACAGCTGGCCCGATCTCTTCGACGGTGAGGGCGATGACGTCGATGACGCGACCAAGGGGGTGCTCACGCTGTTCTTCGGCGTGATGTTCGGCACCCAGTCGGCGAACGCCGCCGTGGGGAAGGTCGCCGGGATGATGTCGAAGCAGGTCGCGAAGAAGCTGCCTCAGAAGGCGCTCACCAAGGGTGTCATCTACCCGATCGTGAAGAAGTCCGCGGCTTACCTCGGCGTTCAGCTGACCAAGCAGTCCTTCGCGAAGGGCGTCTCCAAGGCCATCCCCGTCGTCGGGGCCGTCGTCTCCGGCGGACTCACTCTTTCGACCTACCTTCCGATGGCCAAGAGGCTCAAGAAGCACCTCGCCGGCCTGCCCCTGGCCGACCCGTCGCACCGGGTGACGGAGGACGGGGATGTCGTGGACGGCGAAGTCCTGGAGGACCACGAGACGTTCGCCCCGGCAGACGCTGAACTGCACGCCCCGGACACCACTGCCGTCAAGCTGGAGGACCCCAGGCCCTGACGCCGCGAGTGCCCTCCTGGCTGCCCGTGAGGGCGGCCTTCCGTCTTCGGCTGAGGGTGCGGGTCCGGGTTGGCCGGTGCTATGCCTGCCCGTGATGTGTCTCGTCGCGGGCAGGCGTAGCACCACCACCGCGGTTTCAGAGACCGGCGGGCCGAGTTGATGAGGTTGTGGGCATCGGCCCCGTACACGGCCGACTCGCTGAGTGTCTTCCAGACCTTCTTGTACAAGGCGATGTTGTCGGCGTCGTCCAGCCACAGCTCGACGTGCCAGTCCTCGGCGACGACCAGTCGGTCGTCGAGGGCCCAGAAGCCGTTGGCGGGCACGATCTTGACGGACGCCGTGAAGGGGATGACTCCCAGCTCGACCGTGTCCATACCGATCACGCCGTTGAGGCGGTCGCCCTGTCCGGCTTCCTGCACAATGACGGCTCGTCACGCAGGAAAGCATGCCTGTGTGAATCCGGATCACTGGCCGGAAAACACCCTCTCACGATCCGATCACAGATGTAAGAATGTCTGTTCGATTACCGTCCCGCGCAATGGGGCTGAATCACAGGGGGTGGGAGAGTGGCTGGACGCCGTCCAGGACTCGTAGGTAGAACCGGCGTGGCGTTCGCGTTGGCCGCATCGCTCGCTGTCGCCGGGGGCAACGCACAGGCCGGCACAAGCGCAATACCGATATGTCCGACCACGGATGAGTTATCGGTATACGAATTGCCGACTGGTCTGAACGTGCACACCTGCGATGTGGAGGGTCTCGTCGTCACCTATGACGGCACCGGAATAGAGATGCCGGAGGCCGACACCGCGGTAAGCATCGACATGCTGGCCGAAGACGGTACGGAGCACGGATTCACGCTGATCGTCACCTCGGACGGCAAGGTCTCCTATGACCTGTCCGAGGCCAACACGGAGTCGCCCACCGCAGGCGAGGACCGTGCCGATGTCGTGAGCCCGCGGCTGACGGCGGGTGATCTGACGGAGGAATCGGACTCACCGGTGTCCGAGCCGCCCGCACCCGACGGCCTCGAAGTGGCCGAGGTGGACGCCGCGAGCTCCCCCGGCGAGTGTCAGGACGGCGCCTACTCGACACTGGACCGGAAAGAGTACGGCATCTACAACTGGTACCTGGGGGACGGGGCCTACCCCGCAGGCATGACACGCTCCCAAGCGCTGGAGTACTTCGAAGGCTCGATCGGACGGATCACGGCCAGCACCAACAACTGTGGCCTGACCGACCAGGTACCCGCCAAGAGTCACTACGCGGGTACGACCACGTATGAAGCGGATGTGAGCGCCAAGGGGACGTGCACCGCCCGGGACGGCAAGAGCACGTGGGACGCCGGTGACCTGGCCGCCGGGGCCGTCGCCTCGACATGCGCGTGGACATGGCCCAACCCGGTCGGCAAGAACGACCTCCGGGAAGCGGACGTGAGGTTCAACACCGCGGACTTCGACTTCACGAGGAATCCGACGAGCACCTGCAACGGCAGGTACCACGATGTACTCAACACCGGCACGCACGAGGCCGGTCACGTCTTCGGGCTGGGCCACGTGGGTTCCGGGCACTCGAATCTCACCATGTACACCAAGGCGGACCGCTGCGAGGTGAAGAAGAGGACACTCGGTAAGGGCGACGTCATGGGGCTTCGCAGCATCTATTAGGAGGACTCCGTGAGCTGGGTCGGATCACGTGTGATTGCGGTGGGACTGGCAGCCGTGGCGTTCACCGCGGTCGGGTGTGGATCAAAGGGGTCCGAAGGTGCCGGCGCGAACAGTGAGAGTGTGTGCGCGAGCGACGTCATCTACGAAGGTCGCACGTACATAAGGCTCTCGAATGTCGAGTTCGAGGCCGGACAGAAGCTCGGTACCGCCACGAGTCCGCCGTGCCGTGACACCAATGACGAAGGCGCCGAAGTGCCGGAGACCTCGGAGAACGCCTATGCGGTGAGCGGCATCTCTCCGGACCTGGCCATAGCGATCGGGCCGTCTCCTGAACAGGCGGAAGCCTTCAGGGTCCTCCGCTCCGACAAGAAGATCCCCTCCGAGGTGCAAGAGCTGATCGACGGATCGTGAGGTGGGGTGTGGTCGTGGGCTTCGCCCGGCCGGAATCTGTCGTGACGCGCGCTGACCGATGAGTTGATGTGAAGCCCCGGGGCGAGTGCCCCGGGGCTTTCCGCTCTGCGGCGCATGCCTCTCACCCGCACTCACCGAGGATCTCCCGCATGATCGAGATCTGTTCGGATGTCTTCGCGCCCGTCACAACCGCGCGTGGGCGCTGTACCTCCTGGCCCGCTTCGACGAGGCGGACCAGGAGATCCGGATGGTCTCCGAGGCGTATGAGCGGCGCTCCGGGCCCGAGTACTCCGTCGTGCCGGCCGCCCGGCAGATCCTCTCCCGGACTCGAGCCGCGCATGGGCGCATGGAGGAGGGGGCCGCGCTGATGACCGACGTCGCCGAGCGGTGGGACCGCGGGCTGGGCCCCGAGCGTCCCTTCGCGGTCGCGAGCCGGATTCTGTTGGACGCCTGTTGGTCGGGGCGGCGACAGTCGTAGCAACCCACCGCACGGCCCGGGAGATGGGCACGGGCGGTGCGTGGGTGTATACGGCACCGGTGGAAGGGAGTACCGATGTAGGGTGCTATGCGCAGGCTGTATGGGTGAGGTTCAGTGCGAGGGGGACAAAAAGTGCAGACGACGCGAATCCAGCCGATTTGATTCGTCGAGCGCCGTGAGCGTGGTGTCCGTCCGCTCACCGCACGACCGGATCCCTCCGTGTCGCCGGCTAGGACGGCCGGTCCGCCGCACCGGCCACCCCGTACCCCTGAGTGCCCCGGCCCCCCTCGGAACGGACCGGGGCCTCAGCGGCGGACACCGTACGACACACCGTGTACGAGCAGCAGCACCGATCACCGTCAGGGAGAGCGAGAACCCGCAATGGCCCAGCCGCCCCTCCTCCGCGATGTCATCGACATCAAGGAGTCCATCTCCACCTCGGACTTCGTGCTGTCCCTCGCCGAGGCGACGACCTCCGAGGGCGCCCGGCACGCGCTCAAGGACTACGTCGTCACCGAGCGGCTGCTGGAGAACTTCGACGAGGCGCTGGCCCTCATCAAGTCCGCGCTGGACGGACACCGCTCCAAGGCGGCGTACCTGCACGGCTCGTTCGGTTCCGGTAAGTCGCACTTCATGGCCGTGCTGTACGCGCTGCTCAGCGGCAACCCGGCCGCCCGCTCCCGCACCGAGTTCGACCCGGTGCTGACCAGGCACGATTGGCTGAGCACGGACGGCAAGAAGTTCCTGCTCGTGCCGTACCACATGCTCGGCGCGAAGGCCCTCGAACAGCGGGTGCTCGGCGGGTACGTGCACCACGTCAAGAAGCTGCACCCGGAGGCCCCGACCCCGCAGGTGTACCGGACCGACTCCCTCTTCGCCGACATCCGCGCCATGCGCGCCAACATGGGCGACGAGGCCGTCATCCGCGGCCTGGGCACCAGCGACGCGGACGACGGCGAGGAGGACGAGTGGGGCGAGGGCTTCGCCTGGACCCCGCAGCTCCTCGACACCGCGCTCGCCGCCGAGGAGAACCACGAGGCGGGTGTCCACCTCAACCTCACCAACCCCTCCACCCCGGCCGAGCTGCGTGCCAAGCTCGTCAACGACGCCGGCACCAACCTCCTCCCCGGCTTCACCAAGAACGCCGCCGAGGACGAGCACGGCTTCATCTCCCTGGACGCGGGCCTGTCCGTCATCGCCGAGCACGCCAAGTCGCTCGGCTACGACGGCCTGATCCTGTTCATGGACGAGCTGATCCTGTGGCTGGCCACCCTCATCCACGACCAGAAGTTCGTGGCACGCGAGGCCAGCAAGATCACGAACTTCGTGGAGGGCGGCGACGCCCGCCGCGCCATCCCCGTCGTGTCGTTCATCGCCCGCCAGCGCGACCTGCGCGAACTGGTCGGCGAGGAGGTGTCCGGCGCGGCCGAGTCGTCCATCCAGGACACCCTGAACCTGGCCTCCGGCCGGTTCGACAAGATCACCCTGGAGGACCGAAACCTCCCGCAGATCGCCCACGCCCGCCTCCTCAAGCCCAAGGACGCCGAGGCGGCCCAGCAGGTCGACGCGGCCTTCGAGCAGACCAAGCGGGTCGGCCCCCAGGTCTGGGACACCCTGCTCGGCTCGGAGAAGGGCACCACCGGCGCGGACGCGGAGTCGTTCCGGCTGACGTACCCCTTCTCGCCGGCGTTCATGGACACCCTCGTCCACATCTCGTCCGCGCTGCAGCGCTCCCGCACCGGTCTGAAGCTGATGGGCCAGCTCCTCGCCGACCACCGCGACGAGATCCGCCTCGGCCAGCTCGTCCCCGTCGGCGACCTCTACCCGGTGATCGCGCAGGGCGGCGACAAGCCGTTCACCGACAGCCTGAAGGTCGTCTTCGAGGCCGCCGACAAGCTCTACAAGACCAAGCTGCGGCCCTACCTGCTCAGCTCGTACGACATCACCGAGGACGACGTCGAGCAGTACCGCAACCGGCCCGAGTCCCTCACCGACCCGAAGAAGCTGGGCGGCTGCCGGATGTTCACCGGCGACAACCGGCTCGTGTGCACGCTGCTGCTGTCCGCGCTCGCGCCCAGCGTGCCCGCGCTGTCCGAGCTGACCATCCGGCGGCTCGGCGCGCTCAACCACGGGTCGGTCCTCGCGCCCATCCCGGGCGCCGAGGTCGGCATCATCAAGAACAAGGTCGCCGAATGGGCGGCCCGGTTCCCCGAGATCAAGGAGACCGGCACCGACGCCAACCCCGGCGTCCGCCTCGAACTCTCCGGCGTCGACGTGGACTCCGTCATCGCCAACGCCCAGGTCAACGACAACCCCGGCAACCGCGTCGCCCTCGCCCGCCGCCTGCTCTCCGAGGAACTGGGCGTCGAACACGGCCAGTTGAGCGACCAGCTCGGCTTCACCTGGCGCGGCACCGCCCGCACCGCCGAGATCGTCTTCGGCAACGTCGCCGACGAGGACGAGCTGCCCGACCACGACCTGATGCCGCAGGAGGAGGGCCGCTGGCGCATCGCCATAGACCTCCCCTTCGACGAGGGCGAATGGGGCCCGGTCGAGGACGTCAACCGCATCCGGCGGCTGCGCGAACGCCAGCAGGGCGAACGGTCCCGCACCGTCGCCTGGCTGCCCGCCCACCTGTCCGCGACGCGCTTCGCCGACTTCCGGCGCCTCGTCGTCATCGACAAGGCCCTCGCCGACGAGCACCGCTTCGACACCCAGTACGCCGGCCACCTCAACGCCGACAACCGCAGCCGCGCCAAGGGCCTCCTCGAAACCCAGCGCGAGGCCCTGCTCAAGCAGGTCAAGGGCGCCTTCAAGCAGGCGTACGGACTCGCCCAGAAGCAGGCCGCCGACGTCGTACCCGACTTCGACGACCACCTCGTCGCACTCCCCGACGTCGACGGCCTCACCCTGTCCTTCGGACAGAGCCTCCACGACGGCATCCGGCACGTCGCGGGCAAGCTGCTCGCCCACCAGTACCCGGCCCACCCCGACCTCGACCCCGACGCCACCGGCACCGCCGTCAAGCCCGCCGACACCAAGAAGGTGTTCACCCACGTCCGCGCCGCCGCCGAGGCACGCGACGGACGGATCGAGGTCCCGGCCGCCGACCGCAGGCTCATGCAGCGCATCGCCGGGCCGCTGCGCCTCGGACAGCAGAAGGAGGCGTACTTCGAGCTGTCCCGCTACTGGGCCGACCACTTCCGGCAGCAGGCCAGCTCCCAGGGCGTCACCGGAGATCTGTCCCTGATCACCCTCACCGACTGGACCGACCGGCCCGACCCGCGCGGCCTGCCCGACTTCCTCGCCCGGCTCGTCGTCGCCTCCTTCGCCGAGATGGACGACCGGGTGTGGGTGCGCGGCGGCACCGTCCTCGACCCCGCACCCGAACTGACCGCGATCAAGGACCACGACGCGCTGCGCAGCCAGCCGCTGCCCGCCGAGTCCGACTGGGACACCGCACGGCAGCGCTTCGAGACGGTCTTCGGGGCGAAGCCGCCCGCGCTGCGGCGCGGCCGGATGGTCAACCAGTTCGCCCGCCAGATCATCGAGGCCGCCCGCGACCACCGGGACCACGCGGCCGACCTGGTGCACCAGCTGGAGGCCCACGCCACCTTCCTCGGCCTCGACCAGACCGCCGACACCGGACGGCTCGCCCTCGCCCGCCGCTCCCTGGAACTGCTGGACGCCCTCACGGCGGAGGCCGGCAAGGGCGCGGCCGGGGCGAAGAAGACCGTGGAGGCCCTCGCCTCCTTCGACCTGGGCGAGACCAGCGCCGACCGGTACGGCACCTCCATCAAGAAGGCCCGCGCGGTCGCGGAGGCCGTCGCCTCCGCCCCCTGGAGCACCCTGGAACTCGCCGCCGGGCTCGGCCCCGAGGGCGAGGCGCTGCTCGACTCGCTGCGCAACGTCGCCCGCGACGACCAGCGCACCGCCGACCTGCGCGACGCGCTCGCCCGTACCCAGCGCGAGGTCGTCGCCCTGATCAAGCGCGCCCAGGCCGCCGCCACCCCGCCGCCCGCGCCCGCCGCACCCCAGCCCTCCACGGCAGACGGCCAATCCCTGGACACGCCGACCAGCGACCCGCGCATCCCTTACACCCCGCCGCAGGAGACGCCCTCCCCGGCGAGCGGCGGCGCCGCGCGGAAGTCCGGACGTCGCAGCACGACCGTGTCCCGGGCCGCCGCCGACCTCCAGGCGGAGCTGTCCGAACTGGCCGCCCGCCACCCGAACGCGACCATCGAGATCACCTGGCAGGTCATCGAATGACGGACACCGTCACCGTCGCACCGGGCGCGGTCCGGCTGAACACCGCGACCGTCACCCAGTACCTGTCCTCGCAGTCCTCCCTCGCCGCCTCCCTGACGGGGGCCGGCGAGGGCAGGCGCCGGGCCGTGCTGCTGCGGTCCGCCCCCCAGTGGGACGGCCCCGCCGAACCCGTCTGGGGCGACGGCCGTACGGCCGGTGTCGCGGTGGCGCCGTCCCCGCTCGCCGTCCACGAACTCGTCCTCGACCACCTGGCGGGCCGCCGTCCCGGCCCCGCCGTCCTGGTCGTCCTCACCGACCGCGAGCAGCACGAACTCGATCCGGCGATCCTCGCCCGCGTCCACAAGCTGCGCATCGACACGGTCGACAGCTGGGACGTCGTCCGCGAGGCGTTCGGCGCCCGGCAGATAGACCCCCGGCTCAAGGACGTCAACTGGGCCGCCGAAGCCCTGCTGGACGCCACCCCGCCCGGCGGCTGGTCGGCCGTGCCCGGCGGCTGGCTGTCCCGCCAGTACGCCCTCACCGCGCTCGCCCAGCGCCGCCTGCGTCTGGGCCGCTACGACACCGAGGGCGGCACGCGTCGCCCCGGCGACGACCGGCTCGACGCCCAGGCCCTGCTGCACTGGTCGACCCGGCCCGGCGCCCCCGAACGGCTCCTGGCCCTGCGCGGCCCCGAACGCGCCGGGCTGACCGCCTTCCTCGGAGAGGAGGACCAGGCGGGCCTCGCCGGCCGCGCCCTGCTCGCCCTCGTCGAGGCCGAACGTGGCGCCGACGCCGCTGCCTTCGGCCTGGTGTGCGCGGCGTTGTGGCAGCACGCCGAACCCGCCCCAGAGACGTACCGGGCCCGGGGCCGCGCCGAACGCTACTTCGGTGACCAGCCCCCGGCGACCGGCGACCAGCTCGACACCCTGGTGACCGTCTTCGGACGGGCCGCCGAGGAGTGCGTGACCACCCTGCTGGCGGCCGGACACCGCACCGGCGGCACCGACGCCGACCACGCCCGCGAGGCACGCCGTACCACCGGCATCGTGCTCGACAGGGCATCCACCCTGGCCCGCCAGTTCGGTGCGGGGGAGGCCGTGGCGGCGAGCCCCGTCCTGCGCGGCGGACTCGAGGCCCGGTTCACCGCCGTCGGCCGGGCCCTCGCGGCGGGTGACACGGCCGCGGTGGCGGACGCAGTCCGCCGCCTGGAGGACCACCGGCTCGCCGCCGAGCCGGAGGAGTCCGCCCGCATCGAACGCGCCCGCATGGGCCAGCGCCTCGCCCGCTGGCTGGCCACCGACCCGCCCGTCGACGCCCTCACCGTCGCCGACGCCGTACAGCGGCACGTCGCCGAGACCGGCTGGGCGGACCTCGCCCTGGAGCACATCGAGGCGGGCGGTGACCCGGACCCGGTCCTCAAGGCCGCCTACGACACCCTCGGCACGCGTGTGCGGGACCGACGTCGGCAGATCGACGCGTCCTTCGCCCGCACCCTGGCCGCCTGGACGCAGGCCGGCACCCAGCCCGGCTCCATGCTCACCGTCGAGACCTTCCTCGACCGCGTGGTCGGCCCGGTCGTGCGGCGCACGGCGGAACGGCGGGTGCTGCTGCTCGTGCTCGACGGCATGAGCGCGGCCATCGCCAACGAACTCGGCGAAGAACTGCGCCGCTCCTGGGCCGAGTTCGACCCGCTGCCCGAGGGCGACACCCCGCACCGGCGGGCGATGGCCGCCGCGCTGCCCACCGTGACGGCGGTGTCCCGCACCTCCCTCTTCGCGGGCACCCTGACGAAGGGCACCCAGACCGACGAGAAGCGGCTCTTCCCCGCCCTGAAGCTGTGGGGCGGGGCCCCGGCCGTCGTGTTCCACAAGGACGACCTGCGCACGGAGACCGCGGGCGACACCTTCGGCCCGGCGCTCACGGAGGCGCTCGGCGACGGCAGGACCCATGTCGCCGTCGTCCTCAACGCCATCGACGACCGGCTCGCCAAGGAACAGAAGCTCGGCGACGGCGCCTGGCGGATCGACGACGTGCCCGGCCTGCGCGACCTGCTGCGGGCGGCGGCCACCGAGGGCATGGCGGTCGTCCTCACCAGCGACCACGGCCACGTCGTCGACCGGCACGGCACGAAGGTCGACCCCGCCGCCGACCCCTCCTCCGCCCGCCACCGCCTGCCCGGCGAGGGCCCGCTCGCCGAACGGGAGATCGCCCTCTCCGGACCGCGCGTGGTCTGGCCCGAGCCCGGCGCGTCCGTCGTCGCCCTGTGGGACGCCGACTCCCGCTACACCGCCCTCAAGGCCGGCTACCACGGAGGTGCCTCCCTCGCCGAGGTCACCATCCCGGTGCTCGCTTTCCTGCCGTTCGGCGCGGAACCCCCCAAGGGATGGCGGGAACTGGGTGACCAACGGCCGGCCTGGTGGGCTCCGGAGGAGACCGGGAAGGCACCACTGCCGGACGAGCACGCGGCCCGGCCGGTGACCGCAACGGCTCCCGCTCCCAGGAAACCGACGGCGAAGGCCAAGAAGGACCAGGCAGAAGTCGCCCGGACGCACGAGACGCTCTTCGACGTGGCGCTGACGGCCGGGGGAGACGACGCCCTGCTCACCCCGACCGTCGTCTCCCGCACCGAGACGCTGGTGACGGCGCTGCTCGACTCGGAGACGTACCAGGCGCAGCTCGGCGGACTGGCCCGCAAGCCGCAGCAGGAGCAGGTCCACAAGGCGCTCGCCGCCCTGCTGGACGCGGGCGGCACCCTGCCCGTGACCGCGCTCGCCCAGCGCGCCGGCATGCCCGTCACCCGGGGCGACGGCTTCGCCGCCGTCCTGCGGCAACTCCTCAACTACGACGGCGTACAGGTCCTGGAGACCCTGCCGGACGGCCGCACCCTACGGCTCCACGAGGCGCTGCTGCGCGAGCAGTTCGCCCTCGGAGCGGGCTGACGACACGACTCGGGGTGGGGCGGGGGCGGGGGGCCGGGGCCCCCCCCCGGGGCGGGGGGCGGGGGGGGGCCCCCCCCCCGGGGGGGGGGGGCCGGGCCCCCGCGCCGGCGGGCCCGCCGCCCCCCCGGGCGCCGGGGGGGGGGGGGGGGGGGGGGGGGGGGGGGGGGGGGGGGGGGGGGGGGGGGGGGGGGGGGGGGGGGGGGGGGGGGGGGGGGGCGCCCCCCCCCCCCCCCGACTGGTCCGTCGTCAGACGGCGATCTCACCCGCGTAGGCGGTGAACGCGGCCCACTGCTCCCGGGGAAAGGCCGGCACCGCTTCCGCCTGTGCCTTCGAGTCCCGGACCCGGACGGCGCCGGGCGCGACGACGACCTCTACGCAGTCGCTGCCGTTCGCTCCGTCTGTAACTGCTCTTGAACCAAGCGAGTTCGCCTGCCGATGAACGCGCAGGGGCGGTCTGCGGAAAGCAGGCCGCCCCTGAAGGCGCTACACGTCGCGCTTCACGTGGTTGAGCACGTTCATCCCCGCGCTGAGGACGGCGATGAACGCACCGCCGCTGCTCGTGAGGGTCGCCAACGGGCTGACATCGAACGCCATCGTCGTGACGGCAGTGCCGAGAGAGACCACGCCGGAGACGAGGGTGACGATGGTGATATCACGCGCCGGGTGGTGGCACGCCTGACGGGTCGAGTTGGTCGACACCGATCCTCCATTGACTTGTTGACTCGCTTGCGGGAAAAGGGCACGGGTCACCGAAGTGAGAGCCCCTCCCCGCGACGCGCAGACGAGCTCTACGGAGCCCGCAACCAGCCGGTTGCTGATTGAACTGCGCGCGATAAACGAGTCAAAGAGTCCTCCGAGAAGGCGGATGTCGACCTGCCGATCCCATCTTGCCTCCCAACACCATTGTCGTATAACTCCCTTGAGAGGGATGGCTGAATGTCATCGGTGCATTGTCCCGACTGCGACCTCAGTCTGAGCGATGCCCTAGCCGCAGTCCGGCCCTGCTCTTTTTGAGCATGTGAGGCCGAGGAGAGCGAGAGGATCACTTCTTGGGCTTCTGGAGCTTGGTGGTGGGGATACGCTTCTTGCCCATCTCGATGATCAGGCCGGCGGCCCTGAACGTGAGGTTGAGGGCGACGGTCTCGGGAACCTGCTGGTCGGGGCCGAGGTGTCCAGTGATGTAGTCGCCCATCCGGACATCTGGGTCCAGGCGCTTGAGGACCATGTAAGCGATGGACTCGGCCTCGACCTCGTTGCGCGCGTGGATCTCCTTGGCCTCCTCGTTTGAGAAGGGCCGCGAGTACCGGTCAGGCCAAGTCTCCCCGGGGTCCGCGCCGAGGTGTCCGCAGAACAGGTGGCCGAGCTCGTGGGCGAGCGTGGCGTACCGGTCCAGCAGCGACAGGTTCCGGTTGACCTCGATCTCGAACAACGTCGGGTACGTCTCCGGGGGGTCTCCACGTCTGCTGCCGGGACGCTTGACGGAACCGCCGGACCTGCTGCGGTACGTGCGTCCGCCGGAGGATGCCCCGTGGTCGACCAAGGTGAGCCGGATACCCAGGGGCGCGAGGTTCGCTTCGGTGTGATGCCAGACCTCGAAGACCTCCTTCTCTCCGGCACGAGAGGACACCGACATCGGGGCGGTGATCTCCTTGGGCAGAGGCAGGGCTCCGGGCAGGGCCTCGGTGTCCCCGACGTCGTACACGAGCATGTAGGGCCCACGGGGCTGGAAGATCAACAGCGGTTTGGCACCGGGTTTGAGTACCCGCCGGTACGCCGACTCCCACTCCAAGGAGGACAGGACGTAGCGTGCCCCCGGCTTCTGGATATGGACCACCATCGCGTTGAACGGCGCGTACCGCTTGAACCGGCCGACGAACTCGAGCATCTGCAGGTAGTCCGAGGACGAGCGATAGCGCTGGGCACCGCGGATGAGGTCGTCGATCGAATCCTTGGCCAGGTCTGCCTGGGAGAGCTCAACCTCCTCGTCCCAGGGCAGATCGAGCCCGTGCTGCACGCTCACCGGCTCCTCGTGCTCAAGAGGGATCTCGCGCAGCCGCTTCCAGTCCGTGAGTTGTTTCCCGGCCCAGCCGGGCTCGACCATGTGCGCGAACGACAGCAACCCGGTCACGTGGGCGTCCAGCTCGGCCAGATCCTTGAAGTCCTGGTGACGGCGATGCTGCTCGATGCCGAACGACGCGGCCCCTCGCACATGCTTGGTGATGCGGCGTTTGTACTCGCGCGTCAGACGAGGAGCGGGACCGTCGACGAGAATGCCCAGCACGCTGCGGCGTGCACCGGGGCGGGCCACATAGGTCTTCTTCGCGTTGAGTTTCATGCCCAGCGGTTCCAAGGCCCTCTTCACGTCGGCCACGAGACGGTCGACGTCGTCGTGACGGACGAGTCGACGGCTCGAGAAGTACATGTCGTCGCTGTAGCGGGTATAGCGCAGGCCCAAGGACTCGGCCTGGTAGGTGACGATCTCATCGACGTCGCGCATGACGATGTTCGACAGGTACCCGCTCGTAGGAGCGCCCTGCGGCAGGAACCCCTCGCGGGTGAGCCGGTAGACCGGGCCGGGTCGGCGAACGGAGGACTTCTGTCCTTGGGCCGTCAGATACGCGCTGCGACGCCCGGTGCCACGGTTCGCCCAGGTCTGGGTCGGTCCAGGCGGCGATACGGTGACCAGCCGAGCCGTGATGTACGTGGCCAGGGTGCGGGCGGCATAATGCGGGGTGATCTTCCGCCGGTCGTCGTCCGCCACAATACCGATTCGGCACTCGTGCTCCGTTGGGCACGGCCAAGCATCTTTCAGAGCGGCGTAGACGTGCCGTTCCCTGATACTTCCGAAGAAGTCGGCGATGTCCAGACGGATCACGGTGTGGGCTCGTAGATGGACGGCGGCGCAGTCCACGACAGAGCGACCACGCCGGTAGGCGAACGCTGCCGGGTGCGGCTGGAACCCGGCTGGAAGAGCTTCCAAGCGGGCCAGGATTTCCTGCTGCATCTGGGACAACCGAGGAACCGGGGCGTGCAAGGTCCGCAACCCGCCACGGTGCTTGCGGATCCGGTGCTCGGTGTACGGGTAGATCGAGCCGCTGGCCACCGCTTCGAGGAACTGATCCGAGGTGAGGTCCGTGAAGTCGTCTGCCGCCGTCACCGAACCGCCCCGTCCCTGAGTGTGAGATGCAGTCGGTGGGCCTCACCTTGAGCGCCGTCAGGCAAGCCAGGGGCGGTCCGCTGTATCCCTCCGCCACCCTGTGCAAGCACAGGGACCGGTCTTCGGCACCCGGTGTGATCAGCACCGAGAAGCCTCGGACCTGGGGGCCCATCGCAAGGGATGGGTTCCTGAGACCCGCCGACTGCGTTGAGCCGGATCGTAGCTTCCCTGCGAATCGAACTCACAGCCAGGTCGTCTGATGGCACACCGAACCACGGTGTGCCTCCCACCGCCTAGCAGCGCGATAACGGCTGTACGGCGGCCTCTCGGACTCACATGGTCACGAACCGGGCATCACGACCCTTCGCCGAGGCATTGGTGCACAGGCAGATGAAACACTGGTCCCTGTGAGCACCACCGGATCCCAGCGCCCCGCGCAGGTCAGCGCCGCCCGCCGTCGCATCGTCGTCGATGCCCTGCGCCGCGGAGCCGTACCCGAGAGCGGGCTCGACCTGCTCGCCACCGGGCTCGACCGGTTCGAGGCGGCCCTCGACGCGGAACTGGACGCCGTCGCCTCCGGCGGGTCCGTGTTCAAGGCCGTGCGCGGTGAGTACGGGTCCGGCAAGACCTTCTTCACCCGCTGGCTGGGGGAGCGGGCCAAGCGTCGCAACTTCGCCGTGGCCGAGATCCAGGTCTCCGAGAACGAGACGCCACTGCACAAGCTGGAGACGGTCTACCGGCGGCTCACCGAGCGACTCACCACCTCCAGTTTCCCGCCCAGCGCCCTGCGCCCGGTCGTCGACGCCTGGTTCTACGCCTTGGAGGAGGACGCCCTCGCGGCCGGTGCCACCGAGGACGAGCTGCCCGGCGAGGTGGAGAAGCTACTTGTCGCGCGGCTCGCCGAGGTGTCCCGGCACGCCCCGTCCTTCGCCACTGCCCTGCGCGGCTACCGGGCCGCCCTTGCCGACGGCGACGAGGCGACCGCCGCGGCCGTGCTGGCGTGGCTCGGCGGCCAGCCGCACGTCGCCGCCTCCGCTCGCCGGTCCGCAGGCGTACGCGGGGACCTCGACCACTTCGGGGCGCTCGGCTTCCTGCAGGGGTTGCTCACCGTGCTGCGCGACTCCGGGCACACCGGACTCTTCGTCGTCCTCGACGAGGTGGAGACGCTTCAGCGCGTCCGCTCCGACGCCCGTGACAAGGCGCTCAACGCGCTGCGACAGCTCATCGACGAGGTCCACTCCGGCCGCTTTCCCGGCCTGTACCTCGTGATCACCGGCACGCCGGCCTTCTACGACGGGCAGCAGGGCGTCCAGCGCCTGGCCCCGCTCGCCCAGCGGCTCGCCACCGACTTCACCACCGACCCGCGCTTCGACAACCCCCGCGCGGTGCAGATCCGGCTGCCCGGCTTCACCCAGGAGTCCCTGGTCGGCCTCGGCGTCACCATCCGGGACCTGTACGCGGACGCCGCCACGTCCCCCGAGCGCGTGCGGACGGTCGTCGACGACGCCTATGTCGCGGACCTCGCGCGGGCCGTCGGCGGGGCACTGGGTGGGAAGGTCGGGGTGGCGCCCAGGCTTTTCCTGAAGAAGCTCGTCGGGGACGTGCTCGACCGCGTGGACCAGTTCGACGACTTCGACCCGCGACAGCATTACAAGCTGACGGTCGCGAGCAGTGAGCTCACCGATGTGGAACGCAACCTGGCCGCCACGGTCACCGGCGGTTCCGCGTCCGCCGACGACATCGACCTGGAGCTGTGATGGGGGACGCCGACAGCCCGGCCGGGGGAGAGGCCGACGTACTCGACCGGCTCGACCCCGTCGTCCTGCACCACATCGTCAACACCCTCGGCTGGCCCGACCTGCGCCCCCTGCAGCGGGCGGCGATCACCCCGCTCATGGACGGCGAGGACGCCGTCCTGCTGGCCCCCACGGCCGGCGGCAAGACCGAGGCCGCCTGCTTCCCGCTGCTGTCGGCGATGGCCGAACAGCGGTGGACCGGCGCTTCGGTGCTGTACCTGTGCCCCCTCAAGGCGCTCCTCAACAACCTGGTCGGCCGCGTCGACACCTACGCCCAGTGGCTGGGACGGCGCGCCGCCCTCTGGCACGGCGACACCAAGGAGTCGCAGCGGCAGCGCATCCGCACCGAGGCCCCGGACATCCTGCTGACCACGCCCGAGTCGCTCGAGGCGATGCTGATCGGCGTCAAGACCGACCACGCGCGACTGCTGGGGAGCGTACGGGCCGTCGTCGTCGACGAGGTGCACGCCTTCGCGGGTGACGACCGGGGCTGGCACCTGCTCGCCGTGCTCGAACGGCTGGAGCGGGTAACCGGCCGGCCCATCCAGCGCGTCGGGCTCTCGGCGACCGTCGGCAACCCCGAGCACCTGCTGCGCTGGCTACAGGGGGCCGGTGCCGGAAACCGCCCCGGACAGGTCGTCGCGCCGGGCGTCCACCTGCCCGCCACCGGTGCGGCCGGAAACGGGGAACAAGCCGCCGAAGTTCCCTCCCCCAGGCCCGCCGGTGAGGTGGAACTCGACTACGTGGGCTCCCTCGACAACGCCGCCAAGCTCATCGCCACCCTGCACCGGGGGGAGAAACGCCTCGTCTTCTGCGACTCGCGCCGCCAGGTCGAGGAACTGGGCGCCGCGCTCCGGGTCCGCGAGGTGACCGTCTTCCTGTCCCACGCCTCCCTCTCCGTCGACGAACGCACCCGCTCCGAGCAGGCATTCGCCGAGGCGCGCGACTGCGTCATCGTCTCCACCTCCACCCTCGAACTCGGCATCGACGTCGGCGACCTGGACCGCGTCATCCAGATCGACTCCCCGGCCTCCGTCGCCTCCTTCCTGCAGCGCATCGGCCGCACCGGCAGGCGCCCCGGCACCGTACGCAACTGCCTCTTCCTCACCACCCACAAGGACACGCTGCTCCAAGCGGCAGGGCTGCTGCTGCTGTGGTCGCGCGGCTGGGTCGAACCGGTCCTCCCGCCATCCGAGCCGCGTCACCTCGTGGCCCAGCAACTGCTCGCTGCCACCTTGCAGCAGCACAAGCTGGGCGACCAGTTGTGGGACCGGCAGTGGAACGGTCTCGTCCCCTTCGACCGGTCCGCCACCCCAATCCTGCGCTTCCTCACCGAGGAGGGCTTCCTCGACAGCGACGGCGGCATGCTGTTCGTCGGCCCCGAGGCGGAACGCCGTTTCGGCAAGAGGCACTTCATCGAGCTCACCGCGTCCTTCACCGCGCCGCCGCAGTTCACCGTGCTGTCCGGGCGCACCGAGATCGGCCGCACCGACCCGAGCGTGCTCACCGAGGAACGACCCGGCCCACGGCGCCTGCTGCTCGGCGGACGCAGTTGGCAAGTCACCTACATCGACTGGCTGCGCAAACGCGTCTTCGTCGAACCCGCCGACGGCGGAGGCGTCGCCAAGTGGATGAACGGAGGCATTGCCGGGCTGTCATACGCCCTCACCCGCGCCATGCGTGAAGTACTGCTGGGCGCGACCCCGCCCGTCTCCCTCACCCGACGCGCCGAGGCGTGCCTGGCCGAACAGCGCGAGACCGACGCCCCCGACACCGTGCACCCGGGCGGCACCCTGATCACGCGCGTCGGCAGCGACGTGCGCTGGTGGACCTGGGCCGGTTACCGCGCCAACGCCACTCTCGCCGCCACCCTCCCGTCGGTCGCCGACCCCCTGCAACGCCCCACCGACTGCTGGCTGCGCCTGCGTAAGGACCTCACCCCGGCCGACTGGCGCGCGGCCCGCGAGAACGTCGGCGAGAACCTGGTCCTGCCCGACGTGGACCCCCGGGCCGTACGCGGCCTGAAGTTCTCCGCCGCCCTCCCGGAACGCCTCGCCGTCGCCACGGTCGCGGCCCGCCTGGCCGACCTCGAGAGCGCCCGCGCAGTGCTCAGGGAACCCGTACGCTTCCAGCACGGTGGCTGAACCGGACGATCCAGCAGGAACAGGCCCGCGATACTGCGTCTGCCGTGTACGCCGTCACGTACGGATGCGTTGCTCGTCACGGACCATCGACATGGTCCACGGACGGATGCGACACTTCGCCACGAGTGGCCTCAAGGCGGTATCACCGCAGGTGGAAGGCTTCGCGCGCGCAGCAAGGAGACGGCCTTCGATGACCCCGGCCATCTTGGGATTCGACGAAGAGGACACCCGCGGACGACCAAGGAGAGATCCTCGTGATGGTCGACGGCGACACACCCGTGAACGAGCCGTTGCTGTCCGCGCTGGTTGCCGGTGCCGATCTGTCACCGCACGGCCTCCACCGACACATCCGCCACAGCCTGGGCAGGGAGCGCGTACCGGGCACGTCCCTCGAGATGCACTGGCGCATGGAGGTCTTCCGGCTCCACCAGCTCTGGCGTCACCGCTGATCACGTATCCGCCGACAACCGCCGGCCCGTTGCAAGGAGCTCACCGGTGCCACCCCGCTTCGAGACAGCCCGCTTCCATGTCGAGTCAGGCCCCGACTCCCTCTTCGCACGGGTCCGGCACATCCTGAGCGAACCGATACGGCTGAAGGCCCACGGCAGGCATGTGACCGATCGACTGGAGCAGCGAGGTGCACCCCTGGACATGTTGACCCGCTTCGAACCGGAAAGTTGGGAGCTGGTCTCGGCCGAGGTGCGTACAGACACCGGGAAGTGGGTGAAGTCGACCTGGCGGGTACGGGCGGACGAGCGGTTCTGGTGGGTAGTGGTCGGACTCGGTAACGCGCTCGTCACCGTGATCGACGTGGATCCACGGCGCCGGGGCATGGGGGAGGACATCGTCACCGGAGGGCCTCTGTACGCACGGGTCGACGCCGTCAACGCGGAACTCATGCGCACCGCATGACAGATGCGCGCGGCCCGCGCAGGGTGGTGAGCCGGCTGCTGGGAGGCCCAACGGGGGGCTGCGGAGGCATCTTCTCTTCTTATGAGGGTTCTGGCACGGTATGAGCGCAGCGTCACGGACAGGGTGTTCCGACCAGGCGATCAGTTGCTTGCGCCGCCCGTGTCGCGCAGGGTGTTGTGCAACGGTGCGGCGCCGAAGAGCTGCTGGACATCGTCGAGTTGGGTGCGTGCGCGATCTGCGGCGGAGTCTCGGGCAGTGTCGTCCGACTCCTGGTGGACCACGATCTCGTTGCGCGCCGCGGAGATCACCCGGGCGGGATCGAGAGTGTCACCCTCGTGCGCGCCAGGGATATTGAGCGCGAAACGGCGCAGTAGTTGCCAGGCTGCATCGGACGGCGGATGACCAGCTGTGTTGAGACGCTGGATCTGCTCGGCCGTACCGATGGCATGGGTGAGGAAGTCCATACGTGGACTGAGCGGTCCCATGATGCGCCGCGGAAGCGGCCACACCGACACGGCCAGCAGGCCACGTGCGGGTGTGAGCCGGTCGTGTGTGAGGGCGGCGCAGATGTAGTACGGCCGGGCGTATCCCTGGGCAGTGAAGGATCGTTCCTCGTCACGGCGGAGGGAGGCGAGCTTGGTCGCGACGAGGGGTTTGCCGAAGAACGCCTCGTATGCAGAGGAGATGAGCTTCGGAGAGGCCGGGGCGCCGAGTAAGGTGAGGGCTTGATGCACCTGCTCACGGATCGGCACTGCTGCCTGAGTGGAACGTTTCTCTCGTGGTGCCGACCGTGATGGGGGCGCCGTTGCTCGCGTTCCCGGCGGGGTGAGGGGGCGTAGTGCGATCTGCTGTTCCCCAGGCGCGGCGTCGGCTGCTACCTCGACGTCCAACGCGTGCTCCCATGCGACCTCCACCTTGCGTAGCTCGCCGCGGATATGGGCGACGGCGGTGGTGTCACGGGCGCGACGGGCCTCGCGTAGCTGGGCGCGCAGCTGCGCAAGCTGCTGCTCCAAGTCTTCCAGTGACGAGGTCATGCATGCAGCATACCGATCTCGCCATTGACTTCCAAGGTGATCCAATGTTTTCCAAAAAATGAGGACGAATCCGCTCGGGTGAGCGCTATTCCTCCTTTGAGTGATGGATAGTGCGCCTTGGACTGAACCGGCTTCAGCGTGGTCGGGTCCCAGCGGACCGGGACCCGACACTCACCGTCACGCGCTGATGAGCAGGGACTCCAGGGCCTTCGCCGTTTCCGGATGGCGAGCCGTGAGCGCGGCACCTCCCGGCGAGGACGGACCGGCCGCCGCCACCCAGCCGCCGTCGCAGCCGAGCAGCCCCGCCACCGCGTCGCACGCCGCCGGGTGCGCGGCCAGCAGCGCCGTGCCGGACGGAGCGGGGGCGTCGGGCCGTGTCCACCCGTCGTCGCAGCCCAGCAGTTCCGCGACCGCGTCGCACGCCGCCGGGTGCGCCGTGAGCAGTGCCGCGCCACGGGGGACAGCGGGCACGGGCTCGGCAGCGAACGGGTTCGTCTCCGGCATCCGCCACGGCGGCACCCACGCGTCCAGTTCCGCCAGCCGGCCCGGGAAGATCCGGCCGGCCTCGCGGACCAGCAGAGGAGCGAGGTCCGCCGCGCCGGAGCGCAGGGTGGTGATCAGCAGCGGCAGCCACGGCAGCAGCACCGTGTCCGGCAGGCGTCCGAACGCGTTCGACACCGCCTCCACGACCACGTCCGCCAGTCCCGGCACGGGCCCCAGCGCGTGCACGAAGCCGCTGAGGTAGCGCGGATAGGCGGGCACCACCAGCGGGTTGTCCAGCAGCCCGTCGCACCGCGCCCGCAGTTCGGCCCGGGACAGGGTGCCGAGCTGCACCTGCGCCGCCCACAGCAGGGCCGTCTTCGCCGGGTCGTCGGGGTGGGACTGGGCGACCGCGAGCTCCAGCTGGGTCCGGTCGCAGCCCAGCGACAGCGCCAGACCCTCCATACCGAACAGGAAGCCGAGCATCGCCGCGACCTGCCCCACCGTTGCGTCCTCGTCCTGGAACGCCGTCGGCAGCAGCGTGCAGTAGTGGGCGTAACCGGTCTTGACGAACGACTCGATCCACGCCGGCAGCACCGGCTCACCGGTGCGGTGGTACGCCAGCAGCGCACGCACCCGGCGCAGCACCTCCGGCGCCCCGTCGACACTCCGCTCGGCGGCGAGCACCTTCAGCGCGTGCGTGCCGAGTTCGTCGGCGAGCCGGTGGCCGCCCAGGTACAGGAGCGCGTCCTCGACGGCCGCCAGTACGGTCGCCGTGGTCGCCTGCGGCCCGTACGCGTCGCGCCGCAGCCGCTGCTCCAGGACCTGCTCGAGGCTGACGCCCTCGTAGCCCAGCTCGATCAGGGCCCGCTGGTGCGTTCCGAGCGCCAGGTCCCACGACTCCTGGATCGACCGCTCACCCAGTCGCCGTTCACCCATGATCGGCCGTGCCGCGCCCTGCGGCAGCAGACGCCGCAGCATCCACAGCACGTCGGAGCACGCCCGCAGTTCCGGCCGGGAGGCCATGTCCAGCAGCGCCCGGCGCACCCCGCGCTGCTCGAGCCTCAGCTCCAGCGGTGCGAGCCGGTCGTACACATCGCGGGCGAGCGGCGGCAGCGAGTCGTACCCGACCTGCCCGATCCGGTCGCCGCCCATCATGATCTCGACGAGGCGCCGCACGTCCCGCCGTCCCGGGACGCTGTCCTTCTCGATGCAGGTGACGGCGGCGTCCTGGAAGTCGTACGGCGTCGGCTTGGCCCGGTCCCGCATGCCGGCGAGCAGGATCGACGTCTCGAAGACGGCGATGGCGTCGGCGGTCGAGGCGAGATAGCCGTTGCGCCGGGCCGCCCGCACGATCTCCACCGACCAGCCGAGCAGTTCGGCCTCGTCGAGCCCGTCGAGCACGGGCGGCCTGCGGAGGAAGCCCGACAGCCTGTCCGCGGCGGCACCGGACGGCGGAGCGGGCACGACGGCCGCCCTCTTGCCCGCGGACTTCTTCCTCCCGGCCTGCCCCTGAAGCACGTACGGCTTCACCCGGGTCCGCTTCAGGCCCTTCGCCCACTCCGTCGCCGCGATCGACACCGAGCCCGCGGCGAGGCCGAACTGCGCCTCGATCGCCGCGTGACTGGACGGGATCAGCCCGTACTGCCAGGTGGTGGCGGTGCGCGGGGAGATCGTGAACGTGTCCGAACGGCCCCGCACGCCGAACTCCTCGACGCGGCTGGCCGCGTGGAACGCCCCGCACACGTACAGGCAGTCCTCCGGGTCCGTGCCGCTCGCCGCCAGGTGCTCGCGCATCCGGGTCCACATGTACCGCTCGCGGTCCTCGTCCACCCGGAGCCGGGACCCCTCACCGGGGGCGAGCCGCCGGAACAGGCTGCCGATGAGGAACATGACCTGGCGGTAGGTGTCGTGGTCGCTGTCCCCGAGGGGGACCTCGACGTACTGGTGCCACCACTCCGACCAGTGCCGCACCCTGCCGTGGCGCAGCAGGTGCTCCTCCAGCTCCGCGAAGCGCGGCCGCAGGTCGCCGATCCCGACGCCGACGGCCTCGCCGTGCAGCGCGGTCCCGGCCTCCTCCGGAGGCTCGGACCCCTCCTCGGCCCGCTCGTCCCTCCGGTCCCACTGGAAGACGTGGTCCGACGAGTGGTCGACGAGGACCAGTTCGACGCCCGGGGTGTCCAGGGCGTACGCGATCGCCTGGTACTCGGCGGACGCCTCCGTGATCGGCGCCACCACCGACAGCGGGGCCCAGTCGGCCGGGAAGCCGTCGACGTCACCGGCGAACGCCTGCACCGCCACCGGGAGCCGGCAGTTGCGCAGCTCGGTCAGGAGCGGCGCCATGTCCTCGCACAGCTCCAGGTACACCACCTTGGGCTGCTTCTCGCGCAGCCGGCGGGCCATGGCGAGCGCCGACGCGGGGGAGTGGTGACAGACGGGGAAGATCTCCAGCGGCTCTCGCACCGCCCGGTCGACGTCGTCGACCATCCCGAGGAGGATGCCCTCCAGCGCGTCGGGCCCGCCCGCGAACGTGGCGGCGGCGTCCTGGAGCCGGCCGCGCAGCCCGGCGAACACGCCGCTCTCGTGGGCCCTGCTCATGACAGGGTGGCGATCGCGTCGCGGCCGCCCTCGAGGAACTCGGGCCAGGAGCCGCCCTCCTCCTTGCTGCGCGGCTCGACGACACCGTGCAGGTACTTGTTGAGGATGGCCAGGTCCTCGGGCTCGCGCCGGGTGAGCGAGCCGACCAGCGAGGAGGCGAGGGCGCGGGCGGTCAGGGTGCGCTCACCGAAGAAGTTGCTGTGCAGGACCGCGTCCTCCAGCACGCCGATCTGCTCGGCCGTGGACAGCGCGGACTCCAGCTTCTCGTCGTCGCTGCCGGCCGCCGCGGCGGAGGCGCGCAGGTCGGCGAAGCTCTGCAGCAGCACGTCCAGCAGGGTCGGCGGCACGTCCAGCTCGATCGAGTGCCGGCGCAGCAGCTCCTCGGTGCGGAAGCGGACGATCTCCGCCTCGCTCCTCTTGTTCGTCACCACCGGGATGCGGACGAAGTTGAAGCGCCGCTTCAGCGCGGACGAGAGGTCGTTGACGCCCCGGTCGCGGCTGTTGGCCGTGGCGATGATCGAGAAGCCGGGCCTGGCGAACACGATGTTGTCGTCGCCGCCGCCGCTCTCCAGCTCGGGAACGGAGATGTACTTCTCGGACAGGATCGAGATCAGCGCGTCCTGCACGTCGCTCGTGGAACGGGTCAGCTCCTCGAAACGGCCGATGGCGCCCGCCTCCATCGCGGTCATGATCGGCGAGGGGATCATCGACTCCCGCGACTGGCCCTTGGCGATGACCATCGACACGTTCCACGAGTACTTGATGTGGTCCTCGGTGGTGCCGGCCGTGCCCTGCACCACCAGCGTGGAGTTGCGGCTGATCGCCGCGGACAGCAGCTCGGCCAGCCAGCTCTTGCCCGTGCCGGGGTCACCGATGAGCAGCAGGCCGCGGTCGGAGGCGAGGGTGACGATCGACCGCTCCACGAAGCTGCGGTCGCCGAACCACTTCTGCGACACCTCCCGGTCCAGTCCGTCGGCCCGCTCGGAGCCGAGGATGAACAGCCGGACCATCTTCGGGGAGAGCCGCCACGAGAACGGCTTGGGGTTGTCGTCGATCGACTCCAGCCAGTCGAGCTCCTCGGCGTACTTGATCTCGGCGGGGGCGCGCAGCAGGTCGGACATGAGGGGAAGGCCTTTCCGTACGGTGATCACAACGAGGGTGCGGTCGGTGATCAGGTGAGGAACGTCTTGAGTTCGTGCACGAGCTTCTTGATGTGGCCGGAGATCACCGGCGTGCCGAGGTCCTTGAACTTCTCCCGGAACCACGGGTTGACGCTGCCGCGCCCGGAGCTGGTCACCGAACCCACCGGGATGAACTTCGCCCCCGAGCGGTGGACGGCGGCCATGCTCTCGAACAGCTCGTCCGTGCGCCATTCGTAGAAGTCGGAGATCCACACCACGACGGTGTTGCGCGGCTCGGCGATCTTCGGCCGGGCGAGCGCCATGGCGACGGTGCCGTCGGTGCCGCCGCCGAGCTTGGTCCGCAGCAGCGTCTCGAACGGGTCGTGCGCCCAGGGCGTGAGGTCCAGCGCCTGCGTGTCGTACGCGATCAGGTGGACGTCCACCTTCGGCAGCCCGGCGAAGATGGACGCCAGGATGGTGCAGTTGACCATCGAGTCCACCATCGAGCCCGACTGGTCCACGACCACGATCAGCCGCTGGGGCGTCGTCCTGCGGCTGGTGTGCCGGTAGTAGAGCCGGTCGACGTAGAGCCGCTCCTCCTCCGGGTCCCAGTTGGTGAGGTTCTTCCAGATGGTGCGGTCGAGGTCGAGGTTGCGGTAGACGCGCTTGGGCGGGACGGACCGGTCGAGTTCACCGACCGTGGCCTTCTCCACCTGCGTGCGCAGCACTTCGGTGACCTCGTCGACGTAACGCCGGATCAGTGCCTTGGCGTTGGCGAGGGCGACACCGGAGAGGTTGTTCTTGTCGCGCAGCAACTGCTCGATCAGCGACATGCTCGGCGTCAGCCGGGAGGCCAGCGCGGGGTCGGCCAGCACCTCACGCAGGTGCATGCGCTTGACGAGACCGGCCTCGATGGAGCCCAGCTCCGGCCCGATCTCCGGGATCAGCCGGCTGAGGTCGGGCGCGGGGCCGCCGAAGCCGGTGCCGGTCGGGCCGACGCCCCCTCCGGCTCCCCGGGGGCGTCCGCCGCGCAGCTCACCGGGCCGGCAGCCCAGCGCCCGCTCCAGCCGGCCCGCGTCCGACTGCCAGCGAGCCAGTTGCTCGGCGGTGACGGTGCCCGAGCCGGACGCGAAGACGTTCAGCAGCACCTTCGAGGCGAGCGCCGCGCGCCGCACCTCGGCGGCCCGGTCCCGCGCACCGTCCTCGTCCGGCGCGGGCGTCATCAGCCCGTCGAACTCGGCGGCCAGCTCCGGGTGCCGCTGCACGACGGAGTCGACGGACGCCTGCGGATCCAGCAGCGCGGCCGGCAGGCCGACGTCCTCGACCACGGCCAGACTCGCGGACTCCAGGCCGGCCTGCTCCTCGTGGTCGAAGAGCCGGGCCAGCAGCCGCCAGTACAGCACCTGCCGCCGGTTCTCGTCCGGATCGGGTGCGGGGACCCCCGCGATGGTCGGCTCGCTCATTTCCGCAGCAGCCTTCCGGCGCGCTCGCGCAGCACGGTCACGGCGTCGGTGGCGGCCTTCTCGGCGCGCACGCCGGCCTTGTCGGCCGTACCCCCGGCCCAGGCCCCGGCGTGCACGGCGACGGTCCTCTTCCGCACCGTCCGCTCCACGGCGAGCGGCTGGAGCAGGAACTCCCCGTCGTCCCAGCGCAGCAGCCCGACGCACGCCCCGGACGAGGCGACGACCTCGGGGGTGAGCGGACCGGCGGCCGGAACCCGGTCGGTGTCGACGGCGAGACGCTGCCCGGCCACCCGGAACGCCACCCCGTGCCCGTCCTCCTCCACGGCGTACCCCTCCAGCAGGACGGGCACGGCGATCCGGGCCGGATGCCGGTCGAGCGGAGCGGTCGCGAAGGCGGTGGCGGCGGGCAGCGCCACCCGCGCGGTGGCGAAGACCTCGGCGGGTTCGCCCCTGCGGGCCCGTGCGTCGTCCCAGACCAGATCGCCCTCACCGGTGACGGGCATCGCGTCGAGGTCCATGGCGTGCCCCTCGCCCACGGCGGCCAGCAGGGACAGGTGCGGCCGGAGCAACTGCCACAGCCCCGCCCCGACGACGGTGTCGGGCTTCGGCGTGGACACCGAGGCCCGCACCAGCCTCGGCGTGCCACCGTCCGCCGGCTCGAACACCGCGTGCACCTGGGCCTGTACGGCGGTGGCGTGCTCCTGCACGTCGACACCGAGGGGCAGCAGACGCCCGGTCGCCTCGCCGGCCGCGGGGGCGGACGCCGCGCCGGGCAGGGTCAGCAGCAGGGCGCGCGACCACAGGTCCGCCCACCGGCGTACGGGAACGTGCTCCAGGGACGCCCCGGGACAGGAGGCGGCGAGTTCGGCGGCGAAGCCGTCGAGCAGCGTGGCCAGGCGGCGCAGTGCCGGGTCGGGCAGCATGGCGGACACGACGGGCGCGGCGCCGGCGACCAGCTCGTGGTCGATGCCGTGCCAGCCGGCCCGCGCGAGATCGCAGAGCCAGCCACGGGCGGCGGCGTGCAGGTTGACCGCGTGCTCCGCCGCGCCGGACGCGGCCGTGCCGCTCTCCGCGGCCCGCGCCCGCCCGACGGCCTCCTCGGCCCGCAGGACGAGCGCGTCGTGCACGGAGCCGAGCAGCGCGGTGCGCGCGGCCGCGAGTGCCACGAAGTGGTCCTCGCCCGCGGCCCCGGCGGCCGTCTTCTCGGCCGCCTCGGCGGCCCGCGCCGCCAGCGGCGACCCGGCGACGGCCGCGGCGAGAGCGGCCAGCCCGCCCGCCCGGGCGGGCTGCGGACGCAGCAGACCGGCGACGAGGGCCTCGTCGAACCCGTCCACGGCGGCGAGGGCCTCGTCGAGCCCGTCGACGGTGTCGTGCAGCAGATCGGCACGCATCACGCCACCGCCCTCGTCGTCGGGAACCACTGCATCTCGGGCAACGGGGCGGTGGTCGGCTCGAATTCGAGATAGGCCAGGTGCCGCAGGAACCGGCTGAACACCTGCGCCGCGGCCGAACCGCCGTCCTGCGCGGGCCGCGTGGCGGTCATCGCGCGGGTGACGGAGTCCCCGTCGGGCGCCTCCCCGTCGACCTCGACCTTCAGGTACCGGGCCACCCGTTCGGCGCCGTACTGCAGCACGGCCTCACCGACGAGCGCGCGTATGTGGTTGCAGAACCCTCCGCGCGCCCCGCCGCAGGGCCGGTTGTTGTTGGTGCTGCACGCGAACGCGTACGTCCCCGCCCCGACGGACGACACGTACACCCGCCCGATGTCCGACCCGCTGGACACCACGCCCTGCAACCGTCCGTCGGCCAGCTCCACGAACGGCACCTTCGCGAGCTTCCGCGGCAGCGCGGGCGGCACCACCCGCGCCGTGCTCGACTTCTCCCGGACCGACAACGCACCATCTCCCATGCATGCGAAAGGGGACGTCAACGCCAGAGCGGCGCAACGGGATCAAGCTATCGGCGGCCACTGACAACGCCCCCGGCGCGGGACGGGCGCGGGGGCGGCGGGCGGGACGATCATCGTTGACGTCGTCAACGGCCGACTTTCATTGATGCGCGACCGGGGCGCTGTGTACCGTAGTCGGTATGCCACAGACCCCGGCCACACCGGCTGACCCGTTGGTCACCGGTTCCGAGATCGCCCGTATCGCGGGTGTCACCCGTGCCGCCGTGTCGAACTGGCGGCGGCGGTACGACGACTTCCCGGCGCCCGTCGGCGGCGGCGCCAACAGTCCGCTCTTCGACCTGGCCGAGGTGCGGGCCTGGCTGGACAAGCAGAGCAAGGGGCAGGACGTCACCGACGAGGTCCAGTTGTGGCAGGTGCTGCGGGGGGCCTACGGCGACGACATCCTCGGCGGGATCGCGGACATCGCGCAGGCCCTCGCCGACCCCGGCGGGGAGGCGCCGGCCGCGCTGCCCGAGCAGGCGGTCCGGCTCGCCCGTCACATGGCCGGCGGCGGTTCCGCCGCGGACGTGGTGAACGGCCTCGCCGAGCGTTTCACGGAGTCCGTGCGCCGTGCGGGTTCGGACCAGGTGACCTCGCCCCGGGTGGTCCGGGCCGTCCGGCACTTCGCGGGTGAGGTGGCGGCCGACGCGGTGCTGTTCGACCCGGCCTGCGGAATCGGTACCCTCCTGCTCGCCGTCGGCGCCGGGCGGGGCGCCGGGCGGTGCGGCCAGGAAGCGGACGCCCGCAGCGCGCGGCTCGCGCAGGCGCGGGCCGACCTCGCGGGACACGCCCGTACCGAGATCGAGCGGGGTGACTCCCTGCGCGCGGACGCGTGGCCCGACCTCAAGGCCGACCTCGTCGTCTGCGACCCGCCGGTCAGCGACACCGACTGGGGGCGGGAGGAACTCCTCCTCGACCCCCGCTGGGAGCTCGGCACCCCCTCCCGCGCGGAGGGCGAACTCGCCTGGCTCCAGCACGCCTACGCGCACACCGCGCCCGGTGGCCGTCTCATCATGGTCATGCCCGCCTCGGTGGCCTACCGCAAGGCCGGCCGCCGCATCCGGGCCGAGCTCGTCCGCCGGGGCATCCTCACCCAGGTCACCGCGCTGGCCCCGGGCACGGCCGCCGCGCACTCCCTCCCCGTGCACCTGTGGCATCTGCGGCGCCCGCGGACACCGGACGACGCGGCCACCGTCGTACGCATGGTGGACCTCACGTCCAACGACCCGGACGACCCCCTGGAGCCGCGGCCCCAGCAGATCACCGAAGTCCCCCAGATCGACCTGCTCGACGACCTGGTCGACCTCACCCCGAGCCGTCACGTCGAGGAGTCCCACCGCGACTACGTGACCGAGTACGACACCTTGCGCCAGGAGCTGACCGAACAGGTGCGGCGCCTGGCCGAGCTCCTCCCCGTTCTGGTCGCCGGCGAGGGCGCCGGCGCCCTGGACGGCCCCAGCGTCGGCGTCGCCGACCTGATCAGGGCCGGGCTGGTCGAGTACGCGGACCCGGAACCGGTCTCGGTCAGCGACCAGCTCGACACGGACTTCCTCCAGGGCTTCCTGCACAGCGCCGCCAACAGCCGCCGCTCCACCACCGTCAGCGGCACCTTCCGGCTCGACAGCAAGGGCGCCCGCATCCCGCAGATGGACATCACCGCGCAGCGCGCGTACGGGGCGGCCTTCCACGCGCTGCGCGAGTTCGAGGAGCGGTCGCGGCGGGTCGCGGAACTCAGCCGGCAGATCGCGGCACTGGCGCGGGACGGACTCGGCAACGGTGCGCTGAAACCCGGCACCTGACACCTTCGTGTCGAAAACGTGTACGCGCATCCCCCGGGTCTCTGGCACCATGAGTCGCTGCACCGATGCGTCTTCACGCGGGCCGAGCGTCCTGACCGAAGGGGATTCCATGGCGGACTGGATCTACATCCTCGATCCGCGCAGGGACACGCTGGACGGGGAACCGTCCGACCAGGAGACGATGCTGCGACTGGCGGAAGAGGAACCGGAGCTGGAACTCTGGCTCAGCCGCCGCAACCGCATGGGGCCGGGCGACCGCCTCTGGTTCTTCTTCGCGCCGCCCCGGTCGGCGGTCGCCGCGGTGGCCGAGGTCGACGCGGAGCCCCGGCCGGACGACGAGGACCCCGGTGCCCCCTTCCTGGTCCCCGTGACCCTGCTGACCGAGGCGACGAAGGCGCTGTACCGCGACCCGGTGCGCCGCGAGGAACTGGGCCTGGGCCAGGTGAGATCGGTACAGAAGGTGAAACCGGAGGCCCTGCCGGTCCTGCTGGCACGGGCGGGACTGTAGCGCGGCGCGGCCCGCCGGGGGAGCCGGGTGGCGGCACGGCCACCCGTGACGCGGAGAAGCCGGATCCGACGCGGAGAAGCCGGATCTCCTGACGGGCGGCGCCGTACGGATGACCACGCGCAGGCCCGCACCGGGGACGATCGGGACGCCGCGGTCGAGCACGACGTCACCGGCCTCCGGATGCCCGACGGCCCCGTGTCCGCTCGTGTGCCGGGCGGCCGTCTCCGTGGCCCGGTACCGGGCGAAGGCCGTCCGGCTCTCCTCAGCCGCGTGCCCGGAGGTACGCCTCCAGCTCGGCCGCCCCGCTCAGCATGGCCCGTCCGCGGGCGGACAGCCGGCCGTGCCAGTCGCGCAGCGCGCCCTCCAACGGCTCCAGCCCGCCGGCCGCCCGCACCTGCGCGATCAGCGGGGCGATCTGCTCCAGCAGGTAGCCCCCGCGCCTGAGCTGGTGGGCCAGCCGCGCGTCGCGCACATCGGCCTCGTCGTAGACGCGGTACCCGGTCAGCGGGTCGCGGCGCGGCCGCACGAGCCCGGCCTCCTCCCACTTGCGCAGCGTCGCCGGCCGGATGCCGAGCTCCCCGGCCAGCGGTCCGATGAACGTGCGGCGGGGGCGGGGCGCCACGGTGTCCGCGGGGGGCGGGAGGTCGCGCAGGGCGCTCTCCACGGCCCGAAGCGTCTCCCGGTCGCGGAGCAGTTGGGCGTGGCTCCCGTCGATCAGGCGGAACGCCTCGTCGGCGGCGCCCCGGTTCACCGCCTGCATGACCGCCGTCGCCGTCCGGTGACCGTGCCCGGGCACCAGGGCGAGGAACGCGCGCAGGGCACGTGCGTGCAGCGGGGTGTAGGTGCGATAGCCGGTCGCCGTGCGGCCGGCGGCGGGGAGGATGCCGGCCTCCTCGTAGTTCCTGACGGCCTGCGTGGACAGACCGTGCCGCCGTGCCAGGTCGACCGGTCTGAGTTTCTCACCGCTTTGAAGGTTGCGCCCCACACGGCGCACGATACCGCGCCCAAGTTTCCACCGTCAGTTCAACGATACCGTTGAAGGCATGGCAACCGACATCAGGGACATCGCCCATGCCGTCGAGGCCGCGGCCGTCATGGGACTGCTTCCGGCCCGCCCGCGCCTCCTCGCCCTGGGCGAGCCCACCCACGGTGAGGAGGCCCTGCTCGGCCTGCGCAACGACCTCTTCCGGCAGCTCGTCGAGGAGGAGGGCCACCGGACGATCGCGATCGAGAGCGACTGCCTGAGGGGACTGGTCGTGGACGCCTACGTCACGTCGGGCACGGGCACCCTCGACGAGGTCATGGAGCACGGATTCAGCCACGGATGGGGAGCGTTCCCGGGCAACCGCGAACTGGTCCGCTGGATGCGGGAGTACAACGAGGACCGGCCCGCGCCGGAGCGGCTCCGCTTCGCCGGTTTCGACGGCCCGCTGGAGATCACCGGAGCCGAGAGCCCCCGGCAGTCCCTCACCGCACTCCACGACCACCTCGCGGCCCACGTCGACGCGGACCTGCTGCCCTGCACCGCGGAGACCCTCGACCGCCTGCTCGGCCCCGACGAGCCGTGGACGGACCAGGCCGTCATGACGGACCCGTCCCGGTCCGTGGGCCGCTCGGCCGAGGCCGGGGAACTACGGCTGCTCACCGACGACCTGGTGGCGCTGCTCGACACACAGACGCCCCGCCTGATCACCGCGGCCTCGCGGGAGGACCGGGACCGTGCGCACCTGTACGGCCGTACCGCCACGGGCCTGCTGCGCTACCACCACTGGACGGCCGACACCTCACCGGCCCGCATGACCCGCCTGCTGGCCACCCGGGACGCCATGATGGCCGGCAACCTCCTCGCCCTCGCCGACCGGGGCCCGACGCTCGTCCACGCCCACAACAGCCACCTCCAGCGAGACAGGAGCACGATGCGCATGTGGGACCACCCGCTGCTGGAGTGGTGGAGCGCCGGCGCCCTCGTGAGCGCCCGGCTCGGCGAACGGTACGCCTTCCTGGCCACGGCCCTCGGCACGCTCCGGCACCACGGGGTGGACACCCCGCCCCCGGACACCCTCGAAGGAGTCCTGTACGCCCTCCCGGAGGACCGCTGCGTCGTCGACGCCCCCCGGCTGGCCTCCGTCCTCGCCGGCACGCGCCCCGCTCCCCGGGTCTCCCCGTACTTCGGCTACGCCCCGCTCGACCCGGCCCACCTGCCCCGGACCGACGGGGTCGTCTACGTCAGGGACGTCCCGCGGGGCTAGGGTCTTCGTGACACGGGGCTCAAAGGGGGAGTGGTGGGCGTGCTGCTGGGGCTGGGTCTGTCCGTGGTCTGCGCCGTCGGCGCGCTCGTCGCCGCAGCGGGGGCCGTCGCGATGGCGTTGCCCGGTCGGCCCCAGCCCTGGGCGACGCGTCTGCTGCGCCGTACGGCGGCAACGGCCGCGTGGGCGGCCGCGGCCGTCTACTCCCTGGGATTCTTCTCCGTCATGGCGTCGGAGCAGGCGTTCGGCGACGGCGCGGACTCGATCCCCGCCCCGGCCTGCCGCGACGGCTTCGACGCCGAGACGACACAGGGCCTGTCCCACCACCGGTCCGCGTACCTGCCGCTCCGCTTCGACTGTGTCCGTGACGACGGCACCCTCTACTCCAGCGATCCCGACTACGTGTGGATGAACCGGGCGTCCGCGTCCCTCGCCCTGACCGCCGCCCTGCTCGTCACCGGCGCGGGCTGCGCATCCGGGTTCCGTGCCCGGAAGAGGACCGCGGTGGTGTCATGACGCTGCTCCCGGTCTTCGCAGGGCTCGTGGTCGGCTGGGTAGCGCTGCGCGGGCTGCTGGCGCATCCGCTGCTGCCGTGGTGGGTGCGGACCGCGGTGTTCTGGTCGGTGCCGCTCGGCGCCGTGACCTGGGCCGTGATCATGACGGCGGACGACGCCTTCCTGTTCCCGGAGACCGCCCCCTGCCCCAGTGAGCCGATGCGCGAGGGCATCCTCGGGGACGGAAAGGTCTCGGGCGTCTCCACCCCGTTCCCGCCGCGCGCCTACTGCCGTTGGGAGGACGGTACCGTCCACGACCTCGCGCCCGGCGCCGAGTTCCTGTTCTGGGTCTTCTTCGCCGTCACGGTCGTACCGCTCGCGGCGGGACTGCGGCACGCCCTGCGGGAACCGGTGTCGCTCCTGCGCCAGGGGCGCTGACCCGCAACGGCGCCGCAGTGAGGGCGGTCAGCTCCGCCGCACGCCCTCGACCGCCCGGTTCCGCCACAGGCAGTACACGGCGGCCGGGTCCTGCCAGTACCGCCACGGCAGGGCGTCCACATAGCCGTCGACCAGCCGGAACTGCCGCAACGCCGCTTCGTGGCGGCCCTGCCGGGTCAGGAAGTAGGCCAGCAGGTGCCGTACGGACGCCGTGTCCGGGTGGTCCGGCGGGGCCGCGGCCACGTCCGCCAGGGCCGCGTCGACCATGGCGACCACGTAGGACGCCCGGAAGTCGTCCTCCTCCGCGTCGTCGTCGCGGTGCTCGTACCACGCGATCAGCGGCAGCGCGTTGAGCAGGCTGCCGCGCGGCGCCCCGGCCACGGCCCGGCGGGCGAACGACACGGCGAGGTCCTCCGAGCCGCGCCACTTCGCGCACCAGTACTGCAGCGCCGCGCAGTGCGCGCCGTAGTGGTACGGGTCCCGGGCGGTGACCTCCTCCCAGATCCGGCGCATCCTCTCCTGCGGGTAACCGAGACCGAGCGCGGTCCAGATCTCGGAGACGTACGGCGAGGGGTCGTCCGGGTTCAACTCCGCCGCCCGTGCGTTCAACCGGGGCGCACGCGCCAACGTGCCGTGGAAACCGGCGAACTGCTCCCGGCTGGTGTCCTTCGCCCAGCCACCGCCCCGCAGATGCCAGGCCAGGGACACCGTCGCCCGCGCCCGCACCAGCGCCACGTCCGGGTCGTCCGGCCCGACCGCCGCCTCCCACGCGTCCAGCCAGCCGTCCGGACGCGCGGCCCGGTGCGAACCGAGCGCGTCGGCGTAGAACGAACGACGCGCCCAGTCCCGCTGCTCCCCGGTCCGGGCCAGCAGCCGCGCCGCCGGCTCCCAACGACCCGAAGCGGCTGCGGTCTTGGCCCGCTCCAACTCGGCATCGGCGGCCGCCTGCCGGGTGTTCTGCCCGGACTGCGGCAGAAAGCCCAACGCCTCGGCCCTCCGTGACGAACGCCTGGAGGAGGAAGGGCCGTTCATGAGCCGCCGGTAGTAGGCGACACCGACCGCGACGACGAGCGCGACGACGACGATACGGGCGATCTCCACGAGTCACGCACCGTCCAGGGAGACGGCGCCCACCACGGAGCCTTGCGCACACACGAGTACACCCATCGGGGCAGAGTCCTTCACGGGGAGACACACGGCTGGGACAGGTGGGGGGAGACGGAGTATGCCCCGCGGACGTCACCTCTCGCAAACGTGTTCCCGACGACTGACCTGGAACCCGGAAGGAGCGCATGAAGCTCCGGTTCCGGCGTGCTGTACACATGCATTGCCGCCCTGCTCATCTGCCGCCCCCGCCTCACCCGGTGGAAGATTCTCAGTCCCACCAGAACCACCATTCGCGACGCTTCATGAGGTCCTCGGGGTACGTGGACCAGTCCAGGTCGGGATCCACGTGGAACACGTCAGGGCAGGCCAGGTAGTGCTCCGCAGTGAGGATCTGGGCCTGGTGGACATCCGTCGGCCGAGCGGCAACAGAGACGTACAGGCTTCCGTGCCCGAAGCCCACGACACGCAGACCGAACCGGTCCTCCCAGGAGCGCAGCACCGCTGACAGCTCCTGCGCGGTCATGTGATTCGTCATTCCCAGCCAGCTCAGGGCGGCCGGCGCATCAGCGCCCCGCGTGACCTGGACGAGTGCGAGACACCGGGCTCGGCCGTCGCGGACGACAGCGGACGCCACTTCACCCGCGCACACGTCGACGTCGGTCAACGCCGCCGCAGGCCTCGCGAGACCGGGCCACCCCTGGAACGGCAACCAGAAATCGTCCGTCCACTGGCTCCGGAAGTACGAGACGGCATCGATGCCGGCTCCGTGGTCACCGCCCACCGGCTCGAGTGAGTCATCGGGGTACTCCAGCAGTATCGGGTAGAGGCCGGTCTCATGACGTCGTGTGTAGAGACGCTTCCACCAGTCGGCCGCGTCCATGACCGGTCCGTCGCTCATCCACACCATCGGATACGGGGCACGACACGGCCCCACCAACCGACCAGGCGGCAAGGCGTCCAACAACTGTCTGAGATCTTCACTCAAGGATTCGGGCACGAGCGAAATTTACGCGGCACCTCTGACAGAGCCATCGGAAACGGTGTCTTGAACCACAGGCCACTGACGCCTTGTCGGGGTCCCTTGACAGCTCCTCCAGGATTCACCGCGCCGCGGAGGAGGCGGTGCGCCTCGCGCTGAGGAAGGGGGCGACAGCGGGCCGGCTCCGCAGCAGGCCCGCGTCAGCGAGCCAGGGGGCGGATCGCTCCGGCGCGGTACGGGTGATGGTGTTCCCGCCCCGCCCCATTGCGCCCCCGATCTCCCTGCGCCCCCGGCGAAATCCCTCATGCGCCTCACAGCCAGTCGTCGTACGTCTCGTCATCAGCCCCGGGGTTCCGAAGCGACACGACCAGGTGCACTGGCGTATCGGTGTCGTCCTGCTTCACTCCGACGAGAAGCTCTTTGCCCATGACGCTCCATGCGCGGTACTCGATGTAGGAGTCCGCGTCCGCGATCTCACCGTCCGGTTCCTCCAACAGCTCACCCAGGCTTCCGGAACCGAGTTGCGCCGCCACAACCGGAATCTTCGCGGCAGCGACGGCGTAGAGGTCGTCCAGCCAGGCGTACAGGTCCGGTCTGTCATCCTCGACTTCCCGGAACCACAGGGTGAACTCCACGCCGACCGGACCGTCGCCCTGGATCCAGGCATGTGCGTCGTCACGCCGCCACGTGGTGGCCCAGGATGCCGACGGATTCCTGCGCTCACCCGACCAGCCCGCCGCCGCGAGGACCGATTCCACCGCAGGACCGTCGAGTTCTTCGAGTTCGACCAGCCGAGCCACTTCCGCGCTCACGTCAACCATGTGCTCATCCCGCTCGTTCTGTTTCCTGGCACGCGAAAGGCGACCGGGCAGCCGAGCACATCCACTGGGGGAAGGGCACGCTCTCGAAGATCTCTGTGCGACCGTGGAAGGGCAGGCGCAGGGCGAGCAGCAGCACCGCTCCGGCGACCGCTCTCAGATGCCCCACGGGTCGGGATGCGGCACGGCCGCCGGATCCCCGGACCAGAGCAGCCGGGCCTCGATCTCGTCGCCGGTGAGACCGACCAGCCGCTCGACCGCCCAGCCGTTCCACTGGACGGCACCGGGGAACTGCGGCAAGCGGAAGGCCGGGAGGTGCGCGGGAAGCGCGTCCGTGCGGTACACCGCCTTCTTGACCTCGCCGTTCATCTTCTTCGGCTTCGACGACCTGCGCAGGTCCAGGCAGTCGACCACCTGCTCGACGAGGAGGAGGTAGTACTCGTCCTCCTTCGAGTCGTCGATCTCAACGGGCACCAAGCTGCCGGCCGTGCGCAGCGCATCGGTTCCGAACCGGTCGATGAGGTGTCGGCTGAGCATGGGCGCGCCCGGATAACCGGAGGCGAAGTCACCTTTGGGCCAACGCCGTTCTCCCATCCAATCGGCACGCAACCGGACGGGCCGGTCCTCCTCGGCCCCCAGACGTTGCCAGCGCTTGAGCTGACGCAGATCCCAGTGGTTCGGGTCGAGCTGCCGGTAGTCGGCCAGGCTCGGCAGAAGCCGGTACACCGCCGGGCTCCTCTCCGACGTCTCGGCCATTGCGTCACCATCCGTGTTCGTCGTCGCGTCGAATGTGGCCTGTTCCCTCATGGTGCCGTCCATACCGCTCCAGGCCCTGGCTGTCCTCCTGCCAGTTCCTTTTCGACCTGCTGCCCGATGGAGCGTAGTTCCTGGCGCAGTGCACCGCGAATGGCGCGTGCGCCGTACCCGGCTTCCGTCATTGTCTCCGTCAGGTCGGTGAGCTGTGCGTTGAGGCGGAGCAGGAACCTCTTGCGGTGTGTGAAGTTGTGTGGCCGTGGATGCCCGAGTGGGATGCCGTTCACCGCGTCATTGATGTCGACGCCGTACCTCTCCAGCAGAGCCCGCGTATCCGCCGCCTTGTTGCGCTTCATGCCGGAGGGGACGAGGTGGGCGGCAGCCTGTCCCGGGCCCTTGGCCCGTCCCTCCCTCGCGAGGTTCTTCGCGAGCAGTTCGGCGTTCTCGGCACAGGTCAGAAGCCCCAGGTAGTCGAACCAGGTCAGCGGGTTCGATGCGTAAGCGCGGGGGTTGGGGCCCGCGTCCAGTCCCAGCGGATCCGCGCTGACGTAGGTGGCGGCGACGGGGTCGTAGTACCGCATGAAGTTGTAGTGGAGCTGAGACTCGGCGTCGGCGTACTGGCCGGGGAATCGCAGTGGAGTCGAGGCGCCGGCGTCCTCGTCCGCCATGAGACCCCACAGCGTGGCGTCCGCGCGCCACGCGACCTCACCGGCCTCGGAGACGAGTTCGGTCGGGGCGCCGACGAGGTCGGTGACGATGGCGTAGAAGCGCTCGTCGACGACGTCCTGCGGAGCGTCGGCGAGGGAGGCGCGCTCGGTTTGGACGAGCGGTCGGACGCCGTCCCGTTCCCAGGTCAGCGTGGACACCTCGGACGATCCCGTGCGAGTCGTGACCTGCTCCACCAGGTGCGGGCCGTCCCAGGTGAAACGGGTCTCCTCGGTCACGGTCCGCCCGTCGGCCGCCAGCCGTTGTTTGGCGACGCGCCGGCCGAGAGGATCGTAGAGATACCGCCACACCGTGCCGTCGGGTGTCACGACCGAAGTGAGCCGGTCGTCGCCGTCCCAGGTGTAACGCCAGATGTCGGCCTTACGGGACAGTCGCGTCCTGCGGCGCAGGACGACCCGGCCCGCCGCGTCGTACTCGTAGTGGATCCCGCCCGCGCGCAGGACGCGATCGCCCTGGTGGACACGTCCGCCCCGGCCTTCCTGCGCGGGGTATCGGTCCGGCCAGGAGGCCCGGGTCTGGTTGCCGTGCGCGTCGTAGGCGTAGGACTCGGTCCACCCCTCCGCGCGCACGGTGAGTACGCGGCCGGCGGGGTCGAGGTCGAAGGTGCGGCGCCCGGACCAGCCCTCGGCGAGTGCGGTCACGTGGCCGTCCGGCCGGTAGGTGTAGGACCGGTGCGTCACGGGGCGCGTACGTCCCGCGGCGGTCAGTTCCTGGACGGTCAGACGGTCCCCGGCGTCCCAGCTCGACGTGAGGGCGAGGCCGGTGTCGAACCTCCTGCCGGTCTCACGCCCCAGGTGGTCACGCGTGAAGGTCAGGGTGCGGCCGGCGGTGGCGAGGGCGGTGCGCCGGCCGGCTCCGTCGTAGGCGTACCTGGTGACGGTGCCGCTCGGAGTGGTCCGGGTGACCGGACGGCCCACGGCGTCGTGGACCGTGGTGAGGACCCGCCCGTCGACGCTCTCAACCGTCACCCGCCCCGTCCCGTCGTAGGCGTACGAGAGTGTGGCGTCGGGCCCGACCGCGTGGACGAGGCGGCCGGCCCGGTCGTGCCGGTAGGTGGTGACACGGCCGTCGAGTTCCGACGCCGTCCGGTTCCCGACCGCGTCGTAGGAATGGACGGCCGTCTGCCCGACCGCGTTCGTTCGGCTCATCAACTGGCGTGCGGCGTCGTAGGCATAGGTAATGGTCCGCCCGTCGAAGTCCGTCTCCGAGACCAGGTTGCCCACCGGGTCGTAGCGGTAGTCCCAGGTCAGTCCGCGCGAGTCGGCCACCTGCAACAGTCGTAGCTCGGTGTCGTGGGTGAAGGTGTGCCGGACACCGTCCGGTGTCGTGCGTGAGGTGAGCACGTCGAAGGCGCCGTAGGTGAAACGGGTGGTGCGCCCCAACTTGTCCGTGTGGCTGATCTGGTTTCCTTCACCGTCGTACGTCCAGCACTCCGACGTGCCGTCCGCGTCCGTCAGCGAGGTGAGCAGGCCCTCCGTGGACCAGGTGCGACATATCTCCCCGCCCAGAGGGTCGGTGACGACACTGTTGCGTCCGAAGGGGTCGTACGCATAGGTGATCACAGCGCCGAGGGGGTCGACCGCGGAGGTCGGCTGCCCGGCCGCGTTGTTGGTGAAGCGGTACACGGCGCCGTCGGCGTCCGTGAGGGATGCCAGTGCGCCCGAGGGCTCGCGGATGAACCTGGTGGTGGCGCCGTCCGCGGTGGTCACCGAGACGCAGTTTCCGCGCTCGTCCCATTCCTGCCGCAGGACCGCGCCGTCGTACTCGGTGACTTCGGCCGGAAGTCCCAGGTCGTTGTAGCGGATCGTCGAAGCGGAGCCGTCGGGCAGCCGCACGGACGTCAGCCGTCCCGCCTCGTCCCATTCCAGGTGCAGAACCCGCCCGAGCTGGTCGGTACGGCGGATCAGACGGTCCCGGTCGTCCCACTCCTGGACGACCGTGTGTCCGAGCGCGTCGGTCTCCTGGACGAGCTGGTAGGCGTCGTTGAACCGGTAGTGCGTGGTGCGTCCCAGCGAGTCGACGGCGACCGTACGACGGGCAAGGTCGTCGTAGGTGAAGGTGTAGTCGAGGAACCCGTCCCTGCCTTGGCCGGCTGCACAGCGGCCGCTCCCGTCGTACTCGAAGCGGTACCAGATGTCGTTGCGGTCCTCCCAGCGAGTGATGCGCCTGTTGTCGTCGTAGGCGAACCGGAGAGGCAGGCCGGAGGAGTTGTACACGGCGGAGAGGTTGCCGCGGTTGTCGTAGCCGTACCGGACCAGGGTCGGCTGTTCGGGGTGGCTCCGCAGTGCGAGCTCGGTGATTCTTTTGTTCTCGCAGGTCACGCCGATGCGGTAGCCGCCGTGATGGACGATCTCCTCGGGCGTGCCGTCCGCCCGGTAGGTCACGTCGATGGTGTTGCCGTTGCGGTCGCGGATCGATGCGAGGGGCAGTTCGGCGGCCGAGCGCCCGGGCAGGGGACGGAAGTGCATATGGTGCCCCGTTTCGGTCCGGAACACGACCATCTCGCCCTCGGCGGTGCCGTCCCAGCTCAACGGCCATTGAGGCCCGGTGACGGGCAGAACCGGGGCATCCGCGTCCGGGACGGGGTAGTGCAGCACCATGCCGTCGTCCGTCGCGAACCGTACCCCCTCGGCGTCCAGCACCAGTCGCTGGTCGAGCGTGCAGGTCCAACTGGGCCCCAGGAGGCGGCCGCTGCGCGTGCGGCTCCGGTGGTGCCGCTCCAGGGACAACGGCAGTACACCGTCCAGCGTCACGTCCGTGGCGGACATGACCATCTCTCCGGTGGCCAGATCGACCGGGTCGCCACGCGTGACGAGTTTTTTCATCTGCCGGCCCAGGGCACTGGTGCTCCTGCCCAGTCCCTGGACCCCGAGGGCCATGCCCTTGAGTCCGGTCTTGCCGAACGCCTTGAGGCCCTTGGCGAGTCCGCCGAGGGTGGTGAGGCCCTTCATGCCGGGTATGCAGTCGAGCGCGGCCAGTCCCACGTCCCACAGGGACGCCTGGCCTTTGCTGTATTTGTAGAGGGTGTCGGCGAGGACGACGAGTGCGGCGATCAGAACGATCGCGCCGAGGATGGGCCCGCCGATGATCATCGCGACGATGCCGACGACCGCGACGACGATCTTGCAGGCGGCGACGATGCTGTCCCAGTTGTCGGTGAACCAGTCGCCGATCTCCTCCCACCAGGAGCGGTTCCGGATGCCGGCGTCGGAGGCCTCGTCGATCTTCGACCTGGCGTCCCGCGCGGCCTCCTCACGCATCGTGCGCGCGTCGGCGGCCATCTTCTTCGCCGCCGCGAGCGCGCCCTGCGCCGCGGACACGTCCGACTGCGCCTTGTCCTGGGCGGACCTGGCGCTCCGCACGTCCCGGGTCGCCGCCCGCACCTTCGCCTCGTCCGGCTGGTCCGCGTCCGACTTCGAACCCGTGGGGTCGTCCTTGTACTTGTCGGCCTCCTTCGTCGCCCGGCCCACCCACGACTCCGCCGAAGTGAGCTTCGACTGCGCCGAGGTGAGGTCGGCGCGCGCCTCGCGCGCCTTGGCCAGCGCCCTGTCGGCGAGGGCCTGGGCGCGCTCCAGCTTCGGCCAGTAGTCGGCGAGCGCGTCCCCGCACAGCGCGTACGACTTCTCCAGCTTCCGCAGGTTCTTCGGAACCCCGGAGAACTCCTCCTTGAACACCTCGGCCGACTTGCCCGCCCACTCCGCCAACGTCCCCTCACCGGCCATCCCCTTCACCAGGCGCAGCGCCTCGGAGACGTCGTCGGCGAAGTCGTGCAGGACCCTGGCCAGGGTGCGCACCCGCTGCGGGTCGCCGGGGGTCGGGTCCTTGTCCAGGTCAAGGACATGCCAATCACTCGGCCGATGACCCACCATCCCGCAACCCCCGCCACCCACACCTCGTCAACATCCGTATGTACAAGCGAACCTACACAGCACGACAGTTCGACGAAAGATCGGTACGGTCCAGTCGCGTCACCGACCGCCCGTCCGATCAGCCGGCCACTCCCAGAACCCCTATGGATGGAGGTATGGCACGGTTGTCGGATCCTCGGGCCAGAGCATCCAGCTCTCGATCTCGTCACCGGCGGGATCGAAGCTGTAACCGAGCAGAAAGAAGAGACGGCTGACCGGCACCTGGGGCACGGTCCGGACTGTTGACTCGTCCTTCGTCGCCACCGAACGCAGGATGACGGACGCGCTGCGCACCGGGTCCCCGTCGCTCCCGCACGAACGCGGGAGCGACGGGGAACCCGGAGAGCGTGGTGTCCGGCGCGGTCAGTAGAAGCGGCGGACGAAGACGTCCGACGTGCCGTTGGTGTCACCGGGCACGATGTCGTCGGCCGCGGATTGGAAGACCACGTCGCGCCCACCGGTGCTGACCGCGTCGGTCCCGGCCGAGGCGGGCTGGTCCGAGACGATCTCGTCGGTGCCCGTCCGCAGGTCGCGCAGCATGAGCGACGGCCCGTTCGTGTCGTGCGGGGTGTACAGCAGATGGCGGCCGGTGGGATCGATGGCCACACCCCGTACGTCCGCCACCAGTTGGGCGGTGCCCGAGCTCATGTCGTGGACGTAGGTGTCGGAACCCGAGAGGTAGACGACCTTGCTGCCGTCGTCGCTGAGCTGGACGAGCGTCGCCCCCTCGGCCGGGCCTTCGATCGGGCCGGAGGTGGTGCCGCCGGTCCGGTCCCACACGAGGATGTCCTCCGCCTGGCCGTCCTGGTAGGCGACATGGCGGCCGTCGCCGCTGATGGACGGCCGGGACGGCAGGGTGTGACCGAGCGCGGCGACGGTCTCCTTGGCGTTGGCGTTCCAGTCCTGAACCTCGATGCGCTGGCCGAACGACGGTTGCCTGGGGGAGACGACGGCATGGGCGATGTGGCGGCCGTCCGCGCTCAGCGACGACTGGCTGCAGCTGTAGAGGCAGTTGACGGAGATCTCCCTTCCCGTGCTCACTTGGTCCAGGCGAATCCGCACGTCGTTGAACCACCGCGCCGAATAGGCGACGTATTCCCCGTCACCGCTGATCACCGGGGGCTCGAGCGGGGACAGGGCCCCGAGCCGCTCGGTCCGCCTCGTCCGCTGGTCGCGGACGTACACCCGGTCGCCTCCCGTCGTGCCGTCGGACGTGAGGTTCGTCGCCGACGACGAGAAGACGATGCGGCGGCCGTCGGGCGTGATCGAGGCGCCGGCGGAGTCGTCGTCGGCCTGGGCGCCGTCGGCCGCCACGCTGATCCTCTCGACACCGGCTCCGCCGTCGGCCGCGCCGCCCGCCACGGCCGTGGGCTCGGCCGAGGCGGCCGCCGGCAGCGCCGCCGTGACCACGCAGACCGCGGCCACCGCGCTCAGCGCGGCCCGCACACGTCCGGTGGTGCTCCGGTTCGCGTTTCTCCTCATTTTCCCCCCAGGAAGGACACGGTCCCTCCTCCGGCTCCCCACCGGAGGACCACAAGCATGCAACCGTGACGGTCCTGTGAGGTCAATGCGACACATGACGTATTCAGCGGCGCGGTACCGGCCGTGTGAGAGCCGGTCCGCTCCGCGACGACCCGCCTCGCAGCGAGCCATGCCGCAGGCCCACCAGTTCGTCGATCAACTGATCGTCCGCGGCCTTCGCCGGCACCGCCTCCACGGACTCGCCAGCCCCGGAGCCGGCCACGTTCTCCCTGGCCAGCGATGGATCTTCCATGATCGGGAGTTGCATCGAACGATTCACAGTCCCACGGGAGCCGGCGGTACCGTGCGGCGGGCACCGGCCGGACGCCGGTCCCCGCCGCACCGCTTTCGACGGCTCAGCCGTAGGGGATCACCAGTACGGACTTGTCCGTGCCCGTCTGGAGCTTCGAGGTGCCGTTGCCGATGGCGCTCCACACCTCGAGGCGTACGGTGCCGCCCTTGAGGTCGCCCGGTGTGCCCGTGGACGCCTTGAGGCCGCGGGCCTGCGTGTACTCCTCCCATCCGGTGACCGGGTCGGTCGCGAAGTAGTGGTACGTCTCGGTCCGGTCGAAGCTGCCGTCGCCGGTGAAGTCGTAGCTGATCCGGGCCTGCTGGCCCAGCCCGACCGCGCCGCCCGCGTCCACCTGGAGGCGGAAGGCGGTCTGGGCGCCCGGGGTGAGCGTGCCGTTCACGCCGCGTACCTCGTAGACGAGGGGCTGGTACGGGGTGCCGTCGTGGTTGGCGCCACCGGCGGAGGCGATGGTGTCGCTGCCCGCCGTGCCGCCGGTCGCCGTGGTCAGGGCGCCACCGCTGCGCAGCTGGAAGGTGTTGCCGGTCGGCGGTTCCGGGTCGGGGTCGGGGTCTCCCGAACCGCTCCCGGTGCCGGTCGCGGTGGAACGCGCCGGTACGGAGAGGGTCTTGCCGTCGGAGAAGGTGACGGTGCGGGCCGTCGGTCCGTGGTTGTGGGCCGCGTAGGTCCGGGTCGTCCCCTTGGTGAAGACGGCGGAGGTGGGGATGTCACCGGTCACGGTGGCGTCCGGGGCGCCGAGGGTGTCGAGGGTGGTGAGCCAGTGGTAGGTGTGCGCCTTCGACTCCCCCTCCTCCGGGGTGTAGCCGGCGTGGCCCGCGTCCCACTTCGCCTTGGCCGTACCGGGGTCGGCGAAGGACTGGAACTCCCAGAGGATGTCGCGCCATTCGACGGCCGGACCGCCGTTCTCCCGCTCCATCTCGGCGATGTTGCGCCGGATCGCGGCCTTCTCGCCGCCGAGGTGGAGCGAACCGCCGGTCACGGGCAGGACGTTGATGCCGTGGATCTCCTCGGGATTGGCGGTCCACCAGGTGGCGTAGGCGGCGCCGCTGCCCCACACCATGCCGGCCGTGTCGTGGCCGAACGAGGACGGGAAGACCTGCTCGTCGGCGTCGAACCAGTACTGGGCGATCGACTCCGACTCGGTGGTCAGCAGGAAGGTGCCGAGGTCGCGCAGCGAGGTGTCGCCGGTGGCGGAGCCCCACAGGACGAGGGCCGCGCTGAGGTTGGTGGACTCGGAGGAGGACTCCTGGTTGTTGCCGGCGGCGAAGCCCTGGTGCCCGGAGGCCCAGCTGTGGCCCGCGTAGACGTCGAAGCCGCGCAGGAAGGGGAAGGCGGTGTCGGTCCGGCTGGGGTTGGCGGTGTCCCGCACGAGGGTCTCGACCATGCCGCCCCAGGCGGAGTCGGCCGCCCACGCCTGGTCGTACTGGGCGACGATCGCCGCCGCGTAGACGTAGTAGCCGTAGTGGAAGTGGTGGTCGTTGAGTTCGGTGTCGCTGCCGTAGGAGGCGGGGTAGCCGGTGAGCGTCTTCCAGTCCTTGTCGTAGCTGAACTCGTTCGCGCCTCCCGCCGTGAACCAGTCCTGGAGCCTGCCCTTCATCAGGCCGAGCAGCCTGTCGCGGACGGCGGTCTCGCCGATCTGGTCGGCCACCGGGACGAGTTGGGCGAGGCGGCCGAGGGCCTTGCCGGTCCAGTAGGTGTCGGTGGCTCCGGAGAAGGGGTCGGAGGCGTTCACGACCTCGTTCAGGTACCCGCGCAGCCGGGCGGTGTCCACGCCGTTCGACTTGGGCAGTGAGGGCAGCACCGCGGAGGCCTTCTGGCTCGTGGTGAAGGAGGCCGACTCGCGGACCTTCATGGTGCCGCGCGGTGAGACGTAGGTGTAGGAGGTGAGGGGGTCCGTGGTGTTCAGCCACTGGTGGCGGTAGAGGGCCTGGAGCGTGCCGCGCTCGGTGCCTTCCTTCGCCTCGGTGGTGAGCGTGTAGGTGGCCCCGACGGTGCCCCCGGTGTAGTTCCAGGTCACCTTGGAGCCGGTGACGAAGCTGTAGGCGTACTTCTTGAAGGTGGCCAGGGCGCCGGTGGACGGCAGCACGGCGACGGAGAAGTAGTCCTTGGAGCCGAGACCCGCGGTGACGGTGGAACCGGCGACGTTCCAGTCGCTGCCGGTCGGTGCGAAGAGGGCGTAGTGGTGCCCGGCGACGGTGATGCCGAGGACGTTGCCCTGGTCGGCGAAGACGGTGGGCGCGCCGGCGGTGGTGATCTGGGCGTTGCCGCCCGAGCCCTTGGCGTACACGAACGGGGAGCCGTGGCCGATGGTGGTGCGCAGGGTGCGGGCGCCGTCGGACCAGTAGGGGGTGACCGTCCAGTCGGACCAGTCGTCGGCCCTGGTGTCGGGGGAGTTGAGGCCGGCCAGCCCGATGGTGAGGTCGCGCTTGTGGGCGTACTCGTACTGGCGGCCGTCACCGACGATCGCGGGGGTCGTCGGGTAGCCGACGTCGAGTCCGCCGGCCGTGGCCTGGTAGGTGAGGGGGTGCCCGTACATGGGGGTCGAGTACGGGTTGTCGCCGTAGCGCTGGAAGGCGAGGGAGGACCACCAGTCGTTGGTGGGCACGGGCCGGTCCTTGGCGGCGGCGGTCAGCTTGGGCGTGACCGGCGTTCCCGTGTTGGTGGTGGGGCCCGACGTGCCGGAGGGCCGGGTGTCGGAGTAACTGCCGGAGCCTACGGGGACGGTGGCGGCGGCCGCCGGTACGGCGGCCGGGCCCAGGCCGACGGCGGCGAGGGCGGAGGCCAGCAGCAGAACGGTGGCGGATCTGGTGCGTGGGGAGGGCATGCGTCACCTCAGGTCGTGACGGGAAGAAGGTCTGAGAGCGCTCTCAGATGGCCGGAACGTAAAGCCCATGTAATGCACGTGTCAATACATTGAACGCGGCGGGCAGGTGCCGGGCCCGTGATCCGTCATGTCTTCGAGTCTTGCCCGAGGCCGGTGGAGGGGACCGCTCGGACCCCGGACACGCTGGTGGCCCGAGCGGCCCGAGCGGCCCGAACGGTGGTGAGAGCGTGGTCCGGTGCGGGGCGGCCCGGCGCGGAGAACGGATCGGACCGGGACACTGCCGGCGCGTCCACGGTTCGCGGCCTCCGGTTCGTCGCGGGTTCGGTGAGCTGTTCCTTTCGGGAAGCACGGCTCGCATGCCCTGCGGGCGGCTTCCGTGCCGGCGCGTCCCCGTGGACGGGGTGGGGAGCCGCTGTCCACCGTCCCCACCGCGTTGCCTCCCTCCCTGGGTTTCACCTGCTCACGCCTTGTTTCCCGGTCGGCCGCCCGGAGGGCAACGGGAAACCCGTCGACCCCTGCCGGCAGTGGGGCGACTCTGGGTCCATCGGTAAGCGGCAGCGAAGGGAGGCGGGGTTCATGAGGCGTGCACTCGTGTCCTTGTGCGCGGTCGTGGCGGCCGTCACGGCCGGATGCGCCGACGGCGGCGACGGCGGCGACAGCCGGGCACGACAGGATCCGCGCCCGCGTCCCCCGGCGCTGACCTGGCAGCAGGAACTGCGCGTCGCCGACGCGCAACAACGTCTGACCAAGCAGTGCATGGACCGTCGGGGCTTCACCTACTGGGAGGACCGCGGCCTGACGCTCCGGGAGAGCCGCCCGGTGCGCTACGTGCAGGACGACGTGGCCTGGGCCCGTGCGTACGGGTACGGCAGCCGGATCGAAGCGAAGAGCCTGCGCGTCCACGAGCGCAACCCCAACGGAACCTACCGCCGGAGCCTCTCCCCGGCCCGGCGCGCCGCCTTCGACACCGCGCTCGACGGCGGCGCCGGCGCCCACATGCTCACGGCGTCGCTGCCGGGCGGAGGGGAGACGCGCAAACGCGTCGGCGGCTGCACGGAGGAGGCCGAGCGAGCGCTCTACGGCGACCCGGCCGAGTGGTACCGCACCGGCAGGATCGCCACCGGCCTCAACGCCCTTTATGGCGAGGAGCTGATGGAGGACCGCCACCTGACCGCGGCGGTACGGGCCTGGTCCCGGTGCATGAAGAGGGCGGGCCGACCCCACGAGGATCCCCGGGCCGCCCGCGAAGCCGTCCGGGCCGACACCGGCCGGCTGGGCGCGGCCCGCGCCGACGAGGCGTTCGCCGCCGAGCGGACGACCGCCGTCGCCGACGCGACCTGCGCCCGCGAGACCTCCCTGCGCGCCGTGGCCACGGCACGGGAGACGTACTACCTGGACCGCCTGCGCGACCGGTTCGGCGAGGACATCGACACCTACCGGCACCTCGGTCGGCGGGCCTACGACCGGGCGGTGCGCATCGTCCCGGAGCGGGACTGACCACCCGCTCCCGGGCGGACACCGCCCCGGTGAGGGCACGCCGGGCCACCGGCCCGGTACGCCCCCTCACCGACGCACCACCGCCAACGCACCACACCAGCAGAGGAAAACGAGGGGAAACAGCATGCGCAAGTTCACCGTCACGGCCGCCCTCCTCGGGCTCACCGCCCTGGGCGTCGTCGTACCCGCCACCTCGCAGGCGGCCGGGAACACCGTCGCCGGACCGGGCTGCGACAGCAAGTGGGGGCCGCGCAACGGCTACATGTACGCCTGGGAGAACCTGGACTGCTCGGGCGCCCAGCTGATCAGCACCGCGGGCAACAGCGACTGGTGGGTCGGCTCGCAGGACAGGGCGACGTCCGTCATGAACCGCGGCTTCACCGGTGGCCTCGACCACGTCGCGTTCTACGAGAACTCCGGTTTCGGCGGCGGCCACGCCTGCCTCGCACCGGGCGAGCTCTACGCCGACAACCTCACCGACAACCGGTTCACCAACGGGGTCAACGCCAACGACACCATCTCCTCCCACCGTTGGGTGGCCCGCAGCGCCTGCGGGGCCTTCCTGACCTGACCCGTCCCGTCCGTGCGACGGGAAACGGATGCGACGGGAAACGGATGTCCGGAACCGCACCATGGTTCCGGACATCCGCGTTTTCGTCATACCGGGTGAAAGGTTCGGGCGCCCTTACCCCTCCGGCAGTAACCTGGGCGTCCACCGTCTCACGGCCGCACCGCATGGGGGACCCCGTGGGAGATCCGCAGCACGGGCACGAAGCCGACCACGGGAACGAGCGGGACCGGACCGCGCCGGCCACGCGTTCCTTCCCCACGGAATTGAGACGCCTCAGACAGGCACGCGGCCTGTCGCTGACCGACCTGGCGCGGCAGACGCATTACAGCAAGGGCTACCTCAGCAAGATCGAGACCGGTACGAAACGGGCGACCGCCGACATCGCCCGCATCTGTGACCGAGTACTGGGCGCCGAGGGGGAGTTGCTGAGGCTCGTACGGGAGGGACCGCCCGCCGTCGGCGCGAGCGGCGCCGAGGCCGCCACCGCCGAGCGGCAGCCCGACGGGAAGTCTCCGTACCGGGGCCTGTCGGCGTTCACCCCGCAGGACGCGGACTGGTTCTTCGGCCGGGAGCGCGCGACGGCCGCACTGGTGGAACGGGTCTTCGAACGGGTGGGAAGCGGCCCGCTGATGCTCGTCGCCCCCTCGGGCGCGGGCAAGTCGTCCCTGCTCAACGCAGGGCTGGTGCCCGCCCTGCGGCGCGGTGACCTCCCCATGCCGGGCGCCGACCGGTGGCCGGTGGTGACGTTCACCCCCACCTCACGGCCCCTGGACGAACTCCTGGAACGCACCGCGAAAGCGGTGGGCGGGGACCTCGCCGTCACCGTCGAGGAGGTCCGCGGGAATCCCGACGCGGTGCTGGACGCCGTACGCGCGATGGTGGGCGACCCGCCGTCGCCGCCCGGGGAACGCCGGCCCCCGCCCTGCCGGCCGGTGCTGATCGTCGACCAGTTCGAGGAGCTCTTCACCCTCTGCGCGGACGAGGACGAGCGGCGCTCCTTCGTCCGGGTGCTCTGCGCTCTGGCGGCCCCCCGGCCGGAGGAGAGCGCGCACGGCTCCGCCGTCGTGGTGCTCGGCGTCCGGGCCGACTTCACCGGCCACTGCCTGGACCTTCCCGAACTGGCCCCGGTCCTCACCGACGGGCTGTTCGTGCTGCCGCCCATGTCCGTGGGGGAGCTGCGGGAGTCCATCACCCGACCGGCACGGCTCGCCGGACTGACCCTCCAGCCGGGCCTGGTGTCCCTGCTCCTGCGCGACGCGGGACTGCGCGACGGGCAGGACGCTCCACCGCCGGACGGCGGGGCGGACGCCGGCTCCGGCGCCGACGTGACACCCTCCGGCGTGCTCCCCCTCGTCTCCCACGCCCTGCTGGCCACCTGGCAGCGGCGCGAGGGGTCCGCGCTGACCGTCGCCGGGTACGAGCGGGCCGGCGGGATCCGGGGCGCGATCGCGCGGACCGCCGAGAACGTCTTCGCCCGGCTGTACCCGGCCGAACAGAAGACGATCCGCCGTGTCCTGTCCCGCCTGGTGTACGTCGCGGACGGCGGCGGGGCGACCCGCCGCCGGATGAGCGGCGCCGCCCTGATGGAGCAGTTCGCCGACGCGGACGGCGCGTCCGCCGCGCTCGACGCCTTCGTACGGGCCCGGCTCGTCACCATGGACAGCGACACGGTCGAGATCACCCACGAGGCCCTGCTGCACGCCTGGCCACGGCTGCGCGACTGGATCCACGCCGACCGCACCGGGCTGCTCCTCCACCAGCAACTCGCGCACGCCGCCGCCGAATGGGAGCGCGAAGGCCGCGACCCGTCCGCGCTGTACCGCGGCACCCGGCTGAGCACCGTGCGCTCCTGGGCCGACGAACTGGACGGCTGGAGCCGGCTCGGCCCCGGCGAAGAAGCGTTCCTCCGGGCGAGCCTGGCCGAGCAGGAGGGCCACGAGAGGCAGACCAGACGCCAGGTCCGGCTCCGGCAGTCGATGCTCGCCACGCTCGTCGTCCTGCTGGGACTCGCCCTGACCGCCGGAGGCCTCGCCTACCAGCAGCGCGAGAGCGCCCTCGACCAGGAACGCGTCGCGCGTTCCCAGGCGCTCGCCGTGCGGTCCGCGTCGCTCGCCGGAGGCCAGCCGGAGGCGTCGATGCTGCTGGCCGGGGAGGCCTACCGGGCCCACGCCACCGCCGAGGCGCGCGGCGCGCTGCTGAGCACGCAGTCCCAGCCCTTCTCCGGCCGGCTGGGCGGTCACCGGGGACCGGTCAACGCGGTGGTCTTCGCACCGGACAACCGGTCCCTGGTGACGGCCGGTTCCGACGGGACGGTGATCCTGCGGCGGGTGTCGGACCGCCGCACGACCGCCGTGTTCACCGTGTCCGGGCCCGTCCGCTCGATCGCCTTCAGCCCCGACGGCCGCACCCTCGCGGCGACGTCGACACGCGGGCCCGTGAGTCTCTGGGACATCGCCGGGCGCCGGCGGAAGGCCGTGCTCGCCGACAGCACCGAGGGCGCCCGGGCACTGTCCTTCGACCCCCGTGGGCACCGGCTCGCCGTCGCGACCGCGCGGGGGCCGGTCCAGTTGTGGGACACCACGCGCGTCCCCCGCCTCACCGCCTCCCTCAGCGGGCACAGGGGGACGGTCAACGCCCTGGACCACGCCCGCGACGGCCGGACCCTGGTCTCCGCCGGAGCCGACCGGACGGTGCGCCTCTGGGACACCGACCGGGCCCGGTCCCTCGCCGTGCTCCAGGGGCACACCGACGAAGTGCTCGGCGCGGCGTTCTCCCCGGACGGCCGGGAGGTGGCCTCCGGAGGCGTCGACCGGACCGTACGGCTGTGGGACGTGCGGGGCGGCCGGCTCGACGCGACGCTGACCGGCAACAGCGACGACATCAACGCCGTCGCCTACACGCACGACGGCGCCACGGTCGTCGGCGCGGTCGGCGACGGGACCACCCGGCTGTGGGACGTCCGCAGCGGCCGGCAGACCGCCGTGCTCGCCGGCCACACCGACTACGTGATGGGGGCGGCCGTGACCTCCGACGGCACCCTGCTCGCCACGGCCGGCTTCGACCGGTCCGTGGTCCTGTGGAACCTCGGCGGCCCGGTGCTGACGGCCCGCCCGTTCACGGAGGTCTGGCAGGCCCGGTACAGCCCCGACGGGCGACTGCTGGCCACCGCCGACGCCGACCACACGGTACGCCTGTGGGAGGCGGACCGGCGCCGGCTCCTGGCGACGCTCCGGGGACACACCGAGGCGGTCTTCTCGGTGTCCTTCACACCCGACGGGCGGACCCTGGCCTCGGCGGGCTCCGACGGCACGATCCGGCTGTGGGACGTGGCCGCGCGGGAACCGCTGGCGACCCTGACCGGCCACACCGGGCAGGTCTTCTCCCTCGCCTTCGCCCCCGACGGCCGCAGTCTCGCCTCGGCCGGCGCCGACCGCACGGTCCGCCTGTGGGACGTGGCGGAGCGCGCGCCGCTGGCGACGCTGACCGGCCACCGGGACTTCGCCAACGGCGTCGCCTTCAGCCCCGACGGCCGGATCCTGGCCAGCGCCGCCGACGACCTGACCGTACGGCTCTGGGACGTCCCCTCGCACCGCCCGCTCGGCACGCTGGAAGGCCACACCGGCGCGGTGCGCGGCGTGGCCTTCACCCCTGACGGGCGGACGCTGGCCAGCAGCGGCAACGACGGCACCGTACGGCTGTGGAACGTCCGCGAACGCCGCTCGGAGGCCGTCCTGACCGGCCACACCGGCTCCACCCGCGGCATCGCCTTCGCCCCCGACGGCCGCACGCTCGCCAGCAGCGGCAACGACCGTACGGTGCGCCTGTGGGACGTCGCCGGACGGCGTCCGTGGGCGACGCTGACGGGCCACACCGACGCGGTGTGGAGCGTGACGTTCGCTCCCGACGGGCGCACGGTGGCCAGCGCCGGCACGGACGGCACCGCACGGCTGTGGGACCTCGATCCCGGGGCCCGGCTGGAGCGGATCTGCCGGCTGGGCGCGAGCGTCGACGCGGCCGCGCGCGCGAGGCTCCTGCCCGGCGTCCCCCTCTCCGACGGGACGCCCTGCACCGGCCGGGGGTGACGGCGACTCACCTGCTCCGAGGGGTTTCCCGGGTGTTTCCCGTTGCCCGTCGACGGGAGGCGACACCCGGTTCCTCGACAGGCGCGGGGCACGGTCGGCAGGCTCCTGAGCGACCACCTCTTTCGACGACCACAGGAAACGGGGGTCCTGGCATGGTCCGCCGGACCGATCTCATCCGCACACTGACCGTCTTACTCGCCTTCCTCCTCTGCGCGCCGGTTTCCGCGGCCGCCGCGAACACCCGGGCGCCCGTACAGCGCGCCTCCGCCGAGGCGTGCGGCGTCCTCGCGCCCGGAGCCTCCACGGCGGCCGAACGCGCGATCGCCGCCGCCTGCGCCGAGGTCGCGGCCGGCACCTGGTACACGTGGGGCGGCGGGCACGGCGCCCGGCCGGGACCCACGTACGGCCAGGTCGACCCGACCGACCCGGACAGCGAGCACGACCCCGAACGGTTCGGCTTCGACTGCTCGGGCCTGGTCCGCCACGCGTACGCCGAGGCGGCGGGCTCCGACATCCTCGACGGCGTCGCCAGTCAGCAGTACTACACGCACCGCGCCGCCGCCCGCTTCACCGCCGCCCAGGGCCTGGCCCCGCTGGTCCCGGGCGACCTGCTCGCCTGGGGCACCTCGCGGGACCTGCACCACATCGCCCTCTACCTGGGCGCGGGCAGGATGGTCGAGGCCAGGGAGTCCGGCACCAGGCTCATGGTCAGCGACGTCCGCCTGGGCGGCGACTACTTCGGCGCCGTCCGCGTCGACACCGGGTCGGTCACCGGTCACATCCACCAGACGTGGGGCACCGACGTGTGGACCAAGGCCGAACCCTCCCTCGGCGCCGCCCGCGTCTACGCCTTCCCGTACTCCACCACCATCCGCGTCCAGTGCCAGAAGCACGCCGAGCGGGTCACCGCCGAGGGCTACACCAACGACGTGTGGTCGTACCTGCCGGACTACAGGGCGTGGGTGACCAACATCTACATCAAGGGACCGGCGTGGCTGGACGGCGTGCCCGACTGCGGGACGACGGTGCCACCGGCATCGTGACGGGCCGGCGCCGGGGGCCGTTCCGAAGCGGACGGTGCCCGGGGCACGGACAACACGAGTGCGACCGCCGTCTCGCGGGAGGCGGCGGTCTCCCGTATCGGGCCTCAGTGGAGGAGGAACGGGCTCGCGGTCCCGCTCCACGACACCGCGAGCGCCTCCCTCGCCCTCGTGCACGCCACGAACAGCAGGCACCGCTCCCGCAGCAGATCCGACTCGTGCTGCAGGGCGTCCACGGAGGCCGGAGTCACCTCCCGGCCGAACGGCAGCGCACCGGCGGTCACACCGAGCACCGCGACGCACCGGAACTCCAGCCCCTTCATGGCGTGCATGGTGGCGAGCCGCACCCCGTCCACATCGGCGCCCGGGTTGTCCCTGACCCGGACCACCGGCACCCCGGCCGCGGCGAGCTTGTCGTACGCCTTGTCGAGCAGGACGTTGAACCGGGCGCACACGCCGATCTCCGCGGGCCGGATGCCCTGCGCGACCCAGTCCCGGACACGCGCGACGAGCGCCGTGACCTCCTCCTGCTCCGACCCGTGCCCCGCCGTGTGCGGTCTGCGTCCGTGCAGCAGCGAGCGGTAGCCGGCCAGTGTGTCGTGGCCGTCGCCGCCCAGGTCCTCCACCGTCACCGGGCTCAGCAGGCCGGTGGACCAGGTCAGGATCTCCTCCGTGCTGCGGTAGTTGAGCCGCAGCCGGTGGGTGCGCCCGGTCACCGCGATGCCCAGTGAACCGAGGGAGACCTTCGAGTCGTAGATGCGCTGGTGCGGGTCGCCCGTGAGGAACAGGTCGTCGCTGCCGGGAGCCACCGCGCCCCGTAGCACCCGCCACTGAGCGGGATGCAGATCCTGCGCCTCGTCCACCACTACATGGTCGTGCGTGGGTGACGACGCCGCCAGCAACTCGGCCGCCCGCGCGCACACCTTCAGGTACGTCGTCCCCTTCCGCTCACGCAGCATCGTCTCGAACAGCTCGACCGCGGGCCACAGTTGCTCCCGCCTGCTCGGGGACAGCGCGCTGCCCCGGCCGCGCCGCGAAGCCGCGAGATAGTCGTCCACCGTGCGCAGATCCTGCGCGAGGACGACGTGCCGGTACTCCTGGGCGAGGAACTGCTCGGTCCACGGCAGCCCGAGCTTCTTGACCACCCGCTGCCACACCTGCCGCTCCTCGCGGTCGCCGACGGGCGCGGGGCCCTGCCGTCGAGACGGGCCACGACGCCGTGCGCGTAGGCGTTGACCGTGGTCACGTCCACCCGCTCCAGCAACTCCCCGTCGCCGTCCAGGAGCAGCGACAGGTTCTCGCGCAGGGCCGCAGCCAGGGCGTTGGTGTACGTCGTGAGCAGGACCCGGGTGCGGTTGCCCTCGCGGGACGCCAGGTCGGCGAGCTCGCGCAGCGGCCCGGCGGTGAGCCGGAACGCCACCTCACGGGTCTCCGGGTCCTCCTGCGGCCGGAACCCCTCGAAGAAGTCCTCGTAGGAGTAGGAGGGGTGGAACTGCACGAGCTTGACCTGTTCGGGGCCGCCGCCCAGGAACTCGGCGAGCTTGAGAGCGAGGTAGGTCTTGCCGGTGCCGGGCGGACCGTAGAACACGAGCTGCCGCTCGTCCCAGAGCAGGTCGCGCACCTCGCGCAGCACGCCACGTCGTGGACGAGCAGTTCTGCCGCCAACGCATGTGGGGGCTCGGGAAGTTCTAGTTCGCGCCGGGCGGCGAGCGCGGGGATCTCCACGCTGGGATCCCGCTCCGTCGCCTGGGCCTCCTCGGCGAGTTCCTGGTCGGTGAGGCCGAGGCCCTCGACGTGCGCCTGCACGGAGGAGAGGTCGACGACGTCGTGCTGGATCGACAGCTTCTGCTGCAGTTCCTCAGGCAGGTCGTCGTACGGGAAACCGGTCGGCTGCCATTCGACGGGACGCCGCAGATTGGAACGGCGGTCTTCGGACTCGGTCTGCTCGGCCTCACCGGTGACCTCGCCGACGTAGAGCCGGCTGCCGGAGATCGTGCACACGGTGTCGCCGGGCTTCATGCGCGACAGGAAGGCGTGGAGGTCCTCCACGAGCTGCTGTCGCTGGCTGTACGTGGCGGTCGACTCGTAGTCCTCCTGGACCAGGGTGCGCAGCTCGTCCTTGCTGACGCCCTGCCGAACGCCCTGCCGCAGACGGGAGGCGGCCAGGGTGACGCGTCCCTCGGGCAGCCACAGGCGCTGGACCAGGTCCAGACCGGTGACGTTGGAGCCGCGTACGAGCCAGGTCCGACGGGGACCCGCCCACACCCCGGACATGAAGTCGGACAGGGGTCTGTCGTCCTCGGTCCGCCACTCCTCCCACCCGTTGCGCGGCGCTCCGACCAGCACGACGGCGGCGAAGGAGGGGGGAGCCGAACACCACGTCCTCGGTCAGCTCCAGCCAGCCGGGCCGGCGCACCGACGGCACCAGCAAGCCCTGTGCCCGGAGCTCCTCACGGCGTTTGGTCGGTGCTCTGAAATGCTTGCCCAGCGAGGGCATCACATGATCCCGCGCCGGAGAACCGGCCCGAACGAGGAACTTCCGGCTGCCGTTGGTGCCCGTTTCGTCCAGGAGCACTCCGCGTGCCCGGTCGATGCCGTCACCACTGGGCAGCCGGAGCCGGAACTCCGGATATTCGTCGGCCAGGAGACCCTCTCGCACCTGCTGGTCGATCCGTCTGCAGCGTACTGGCAGACACGGACGATCCTGCTGCGACGCCGGCATCAGTGGGCCGGTCCCCGATGACGAGAGGGCCGGTCCACAGCTGACTCGCTGAACGCCTCCGGGTGGTCAGCGGTCCGTCACGTCAACGTGTTGGACAGATGGGGCCCGATGTACCCGATGTAGATGCCGTACTCGGCACAGGCCCCGTCGAAGTAGTGCAGCCGCGGGGCGATCGTGTTGCCGCCGCCGACGCGTACGTGCGCGCCCATGAACACCTTCCGTTCCGGATCGACGTGCTCCGGCACGGGGAACGTACGCTGCCGGCGCCAGCTGGAGTTGCCCTTCACCGACTTGGACTCGTCCCGCACGATCTTGCGGGGTGAGATCGTGCGGACCCCGCCCGGGGCGTCGGCACACCACTGCTTGAAGTCCCGGCCGACCTGCCCGGCGGTCGCCGCCCGGGCGAAGTCTCCGAGCGCCAGCAGCGCGTCCCAGGTCATGCGCACCCAGGACGAGCCGTACGCCTGCGCGTCGAGGTCGAGCGTCACCTTCCGGGAGCCGGTGAAATGCAGGCGGGGCAGGGCGTCGAGGCGGTGCAGGAGCTCCTCGAAGGACTCCGGGCCGTCCTCCGGCGCGGTGAGCGGGGTGTACGCGGCCGCGGCGGCGCCCAGCTCCACCATCTGCCTGCGCAGCACCTGCAACTGCGCCCGAACGGAGTGCAGTTCCCGGTACTGCTCGTCGTACTCGGCGATCAGTAGGGTCTCGTTGTCCTCGGCCTTGCGCAGCTCGTACTTGAGGTCGCGGATCTCGTCGGCCCGTACTCGTTGTTCCCGCCCCGCCTCCTCCAGGATCTCGTGGAGGACCTCGTTCTCGACGCGCAGCCGTTCCAGCTCGGGCGCGGCGGAGTCACCCGGTGTGCGGGTCCGCATGACCGGCACGGAGTCGAGCTCGGCGGGCAGGGGAGCACGGGCGGCCAGTCGCTGGGGCAGCTGGGCGATGATCCTGCGGGCCTGCGACGGGCGGTCGGTGATCAGCCGGCGGGACATCACCCGGTGCCGCTGCCCGTCGGCGGGCCAGGCCGGGTCGACTCCCGGGAGGTAAGTGCGCACGCCGCCGCCGTAGACCCGGTGGTACTCCAGCGCGCGGTTGAAGCGGGCCTCCGCCTCGGGGGTGAGCACGTAGAGGATCGCCAGACCGGCCAGGGGCCGGACCAGCGGGTCCACGCTGTTCTCCAGCCAGGTGTCGAAGTCGGCTCCGTACGGCGTGCTGGCCACGACGACCGGCAGGCGCCGTGTCTCGTCGCACAGCTCGTCTATGACGGCGTCGACGTCCTCCGCCTCGACCACCTGGGGTTCGGCCGTGACGTCGGCGCGGCCGTCGCGTGCGTCGAGGACCTCGAGGAGACTGCGCGCGAGCCTGGGCGTCTTGGCCGGTACGGGAACGTCCTCGGGGGCGTCCGGCAGGTGTTCCACGTCCAGCTGGACCCTGGTCGGGCCGTCTCCGGCCTGGCGGATCAGCAGTGTGGTCTGCCAGGTTCCGCCGGGCAGCGTCTCGCGCAGCCGCCAGCGGCCGTACGCCCCCGATGCGCCGGTGGTGGAGTCGTGGTCGAGGGTGACACCGCAGGCTATCTCGTTGCGGCCTTCGGTGAAGGCGTCGACGTCGTAGCTCTTCGGGGGTTCCCTGAGCCATCGGCGCAGCCGGTCGTCGACCTGTGCGCCGGTCATGACGTAGTCCAGTCCGCTGGTGACGACCATGCGGTATCGGCGGGTGTCCAAGGCGGGATCCTCGTGTCCGGAGACGTGCGGGGGTGTACGGGGCGACCGCTCAGTCCTCCGCGGCGCCGAGTGCGGTCAGCAGGTCGGCGACCTCCCGCAGACGGGTGTGGATCTGTGCGGGGGCCGGAGGCAGTTCGCAGGTGCGGTAGTGGCAGGCGGCACTGAGCGCGGACCAGGTGGTGTGGCAGCGGCGGGCCGTCTCGTGGCCCGCGTACCAGCTCAGGCACAGCAGCCGGTGCTTGCCGACCCGGGTCATCGACGGGGTGACCCGCCGCCAGTACGCGTCCAGGGCCTCGTCGAGCGCCATCCGGAGCAGCACGGCGGCGGCGCGGGCGCGCAGACCGGGCGCCAGGGTGTGCACGGTGCCGGGTTCGGGAAGCAGGAGGTTGCGGGCAGCGGTCACGAGGGCCTGCGGGGACGCGTTCACCGGACACCTCCGACGCCCTCGGAGTCGCCGCTGCGCCGGATGGCCACCGCCAGCGCCTCGGTCCGGCGCACCAGTCTCTTGCGGTCCTCCACCGTCGGAAGGGGCGCGTGCGCACCGGAGTTGAAGACTTCGACCAGGGCCCAGCCGCCCGCGCAGATCCGTTCGACGGCCTCACGGGCGTGCTGCCGCTCGTCCCCGAGCAGAGCGAGGGACACGTACGTCTTGGTGCGGTCCAGGGAGGCGACGCGTTCCTCGACGTCCCGCAGGCCGAGCCCTCGCTCGTCCCGCAGTCGGCGCCGCGCGGTCTCCAGACAGGCCGCCTCCACCGCCACCCGGCACATGGCGGGCAGCACGTGATCGGCGACGCCCTGCGGAAGGTTCGGGTCCAGGGAGATGTCCCGCGCCTCCTTGAGCGCCTGCTCCACCGGGTCGGTCACCGTCTCCACGCCCACCACCGAGTCGGGCTGACGGGTGACCCGCAGGACGGTCGCCTCGATGCCGAGGTGGACGACGGCCTGCTGGAGCCGGGTGTCGTGGGTGAAGACGATCACCTGCCGGTCATGGGCACAGGCGTCGAGAACCCGTGCCAGCCCTTCGACCTTCTCCGGGTCCATCGACTGCACGGGATCGTCGATGACGAGGAACCCGAACGGGCTGGCCGCGTGCGTGGCGCGCGGCAGGAACAGGGACAGTGCCAGCGAGTGCAGCTCGCCCTGGCTCATCACGCTGTAGGCGGGGGCGTCCATGTCGTCCACGGAGACGCCGAGTTCGACCTTGCCGCGGCCGGGGGTGCCGGCGAGGGTGACGGAGCCGAGCGTGACGCTGCTGTGCTCGCACAGCTTCTGCCACACCTCCTGCGACCGTTGCGCGAAGGGACGCAGCCGCTCGTCGCGCAGTTCGTCGATGATCGGGCGCAGCCAGCCGCGGGCCTTCCGCGTGTGCTTGCGCCGCTCCCGTGCCACCTCCGCGGCCTCCGCCGCGACCAGCCACTCGGCGAGCCGCGCGGCCGCCGGCTGCCAGGCGCCGTCGTGCTCGGCGAGGCGCAGGGAGGCATCCTCCCGTACTTGCCGGCAGGCGTCGTCCAGGGTGGCCGCGGCACGCTCGACGCGGTCCGCCAGCTCGCGGGGATGCGTGACGTCCCGGCACTGCGCCCACTCCTGCCACACCGCTGCGAGCGGGGACGTCTCGCCGCGCAGCCACACCGGGACCGGCTGTACGAGGTCGTGGACGGCCCGTACCGCCACCGCCACGTCCTGCCGGGCGGCCTGCGCGTCGGCGGCCTCGGCCTGGAGCCGCTCCGCTTCGGCCCGCGCCTGCTCAGCCCATGCCCGGTCGAGCCGGTTCTCCGTGCCGCAGACGGGGCAGTCCGTGCTTCCGGAGCGCCGCTGGTGCTCGATGGCCGTCTCCAGCAGCCGGGCCAGGCGTCGGGCCTCCTCGGCACTGCCGTACCGGGCCTCTTCGGCCCCCGCGGCGGCCTTCCGCAGCCGGGCCACGGCTCCGCCGACCTCCGCGAGATCCGGCCCGGCCAGGCTCGCCCGCTGCCGCAGCCGGGCCAGTTCGGCCTCGGCGGCCGGGGCACGGCCGCCCAGCAGCGTCCGCACCCGGTCGAGGTCGGGCCGGACGCCCGACAGGGCTTGCGCGGCTTCGCGGGCCCTGGGGTCGTCGAGTGCGGCCAGCGTTTCACGGAGCTGGACGGTGAGCGCGTCAGCCCGTTTGATCGTCTGCTCGCACTCGCCCACCGCGTCCTTGACCCGGCCGTCGAACTCGGCGAGCAGCTCGAGCCCGAGGAGCTTGAAGAAGGCGTCGTGCAGCCCGCCGAGTGTGCCGTTGATCATCGAGCCGAGTTCGCTGTACGGCAGGAAGGGCCGGGCGAGCTCCAACGCCTCGGAATCGACGACCTCGTCCAGGCTCCGCTCCGAGCCGTCCGCCCCCTCGACCCCGGTCCGGGCCTCGCCGACCTTGGTCCCGAACCAGCTCCGCCGTACGGTGACGGCCTCGCCGTGCTCGCCGACGGTCAGTTCGACTCCGACCTCGGGCGTGACGTCGGGGCTGTGCAGGTTGCGCCAGCCCTTCTGCCAGTCGCCGGCCCGCCGTCCCTCCCAGCGGGAATTGAGTCCGGTGATCGCGGTCTCGGCGGCCTCGGCGAAGCTCGACTTGCCCGAGCCGTTGGGCCCCGCGACGACGACCAGGCCGGGGCCGGGCGGCAGTTCGAGGGTGGTCCGCGGACCGATGCCTCGCCAGCCGGCCGCGGTGATGGACCGCAACTGCACCGGCCCCGCTCGCCCTTCGCGGCTCCTGACCCGCTCGTCCGGCAGCAGATCGCGCAGCAGGGACCGCGCCTCGGCAGTGAGGTCCGAACCGTCGAGTCGGTCGAGGAGGAGCTCCCGTACGGAGGTCGGCGAGTCGGCGGAGGTCTGCAGTTGGTCAGTCACGACTGTCCCTTTCGTGGGAGCGCGAGATGAGGTGCGCCTGAGAACGATGGACATCTTGTTTGCCTCAAGAGGATGGCGCTTGCTTGTGAGCATCGTCAACGAGTTAAGTGAAATAGGTTAATTCGAAAATGTGTACACATGAAGGAGTGTTCGATACGGCAATCGGTTACGCGTGTTGAACAAGGGGGTGGTGGAGAACCGCCAGGATGCGCCTGCTGGTGGCGGTCGGCTCAGAAGAGCGCGTCCCCGATCCACGTGACCGCCTGCTCGGGGTGCGCGTCGGTGCCGATGCCGATGACGTGGAGCATGCCCCGAGGGCTGTTGGCTTCCAGCAGGCGATGGGCGCGGCCACCGGGTCGCGGATGCGCGATGACGGCGCTCGCCGGGTGCGGGAGCTGTAGCCGGCGCCGTAGGTGAGCAGTTGGATGGACGTCCGCGGCGCTGACGCCGTGGCGGTCACACAGTACGTCGGGCCGGAAGGCGGAGGGTTTGCCCAGGTCCCCGCGAACGGTGTTCCGGCACCGCCTCTTCCGGGGAGGACCCGACCGCCGTGCCGGGCGGCGGCCTCGACCATGAGGCGCCGGACGACGGCCTCCCGGAGAGCGGGCATGCGCAGGAGCAGTCCGTCGGCCGCGATGCCGCGGTCGGTGAGGAGATCGCTCACACCACCGCCGCGCAGGATGAGGCGGGCCCGGGTGCGGGCCGCGCGATAGCGCGCGTTGAGCCTCGTGCAGCGGATGCGGTCCAGGGCGTGGAGCACAGCGGCGGGGGAAGCGGCCGTGGGAAAGGCCTCGGCGGCACCGTGCAGGTCGCGGGCGAGCCCGGGATGGGTCGTCAGGACGTGGAACAGGCCGTCCTTGAGGGCGAGGGAGAGCCCGGGGCCTCGGTAAGGTGATCGGCATGTCGTCCTCGCACCTGCTGATCATCGGAGACCGGGCCGCCCTGAGCTGGGTGGTGACCGAGCAGCGGATGGCGTTCCCGGCCGGGCGGACCAAGGTGGCGCGGACGCTGGAAGAGGGTGACGAGATCTTCCTTTACACGACGCGAGGCTGTTTCCGGAACCCGACCCGTGACCTGGGCCGTGTGATCGCCCGGGCCTCGGTCGCCACTCCCGTACGGGCGCTGGACGAGCCGGTCGTCTTCGGCGACCGCTCCTTCACGGAGGGCTGCCGCATCGAGGTGTCCGGCCTGGCCCCGTTCCGCGACGGTCTCGTCCTGCGCGACCTGGTGCCCCGGCTGTCGGTCTTCCCGGACCCGGCGACGTGGAGCGTGCGCATGCGGCGCGCATCGCTGACGCTGCCGCAGGGGGACGCGGACCTGATCCGCGGGGAGTTGGAGCCGCTGCTGCGGCCGTACGGCGGGGCCGCCGGCGCCTACCGCTGGGAACCGGCGTCAGCCTGAGCCGGCGTCCGGTTCCCAGCAACCGGTAGTCCTCTACTGCACCGGCCCTCGCAGCCTGATCGGTGTCCGGTCGCGCGCTCTGTCCAGGACCGTGCGGTCGACGGCGGGCCGGGCCCGGGGCGTGGCCGCGGTGAGCTTGATGACGCCGCGGTCGCCCAACACGGTCCGCCACTCGCCCAACACGGTCCGCCACTCGCCCAACACGGTCCGCCACTCGCCCGGCCGGGGCCGGCTGCCGCGCTCGCCGGCGGCCTGTGCGAAGAGCCTGCGCACTCCGTCGCTCTGCCGGTCGTCGAGGCAGCCGGGGACGAGTTCCAGGTCCTGGCCCGGTCTGACGTACGGCTGCCGGGCGACGATGCGTCTCGCCACCGGAGCCGTCTTGTAGGCGTCCGTGTCCACCGTCGCGTCGGTGGAGGACGCGAGCGGGTCGTTCCAGTCCGGAGTGGCGGCCTGGGCCTGGACCGCCGCGCGTCCCACCCGGCGGAAGCCGTCGCAGTCCAGGGAGTGGACGGCGGGCTCGGGGGAGAGCACCACGGGCCGGTACACGTCGTGGCTCTCCGCCTTCAGCGCGGCGAGATCCATCTCGATGGTGTCCTTCAGTAGCCGGAAGGCGGCGCCGAAGGAGGTCACGCCACCCGCGGGGGGCGGCAAGCCGGCGCCGATACCGAGCTCGACGATCCACTCCGGCTGTGGACGTGCGAGTTGGCTCGGTACGGTGGGGCGTCCGGCTGATGAGCCGATTGCGGAGGGTTGTGACCTGTGAACGCGCAAGACGTACGGCGGACGGTGGACGGCTGGCGGTGGCTGACCGAGTGGCTGCGGGTGCACGCCCCGACCTCGTACGCCTCCCTGCTGCCGCCTGCCGCGGCGGACGAGATCGCGGAGGCGCAGGGCCGCCTGGGGGAGCGCTGCGACTTCCGCTTCCCGCCCGACCTCCTGGCCCTGTGGGCGGAGGCCGGCGGGGTACGGCAGCTCGATCTCGACGAGCTGGACGAGGAGGGCGAGGTGGCGACCGGACGGTTCCTGCCCCACGGGCTGTTGCTCACGCCCGCTCAGTCGATCAGGCCGCGCCTCGCCGGGTTCGATCCCCAGGGCAAGGACTACTGGGAGGGCGTGGAGTGGGTGGCGCCCTTCGGCAACTACGCCGAGGCGACCGATGCCGGTCTGTACCTGTCGGCGGCCGGTCTGGGTGAATGGACCAGCTATGAGGGCGTGTACATGAACGAGCCCTCGTATCCGACGCTCGCCGTCTATCTCGAAACCGTCCGTCAGACGCTCATCGAGGGCCCGGCCGGCCGGATGGGATCCCAGGTGCCCGGCATCGTCCACAGCTGTCTCATCTGGCAGGACCCGGAGCTGCCGAGGCTGGACGAGACGCACGCCGACTGGCAACCGCTGCACTGAGCGGGACGGGGCCCGCCCCGAGGGATCGGGACGGGCCCCGCCGGCTTCACAGCGGAGTGACTACGGCTTCGCCATGGTGCAGACCAGGACGGCCTTCGAGGTGTCGCACCCCTTGAACCAGGCGTTGCCCGGGTCGAGGAAGTAGTCCTGCGTGTCGAGCAGCCGCATCGCCTTGGCGAACTCGCCGAAGGGCCGCATCGAACCCTGATTGACATCACCGGACATCGAGGAGCGGCCGCAGTTCTCGGTGAACGACGGCGCGTCGTACCGGGTGTCGTCCAGGAAGTGCGTCTTCCCGTCGTCGGCGACGGCGGACACCGTCTGGATGCAGTCGGCGCCCCCGTTCGGGGCCTCGTTCAGGCCGCCGTTGACCGCCTTCATGCCGGCGGACTGGTACGTCGAGGCGAACGGGAACTCGTCGCAGTTCACCTCGTCCAGATGCGGCCCGACGTGGTGCAGGGCCGTCTTCGGATGCGGCAGGAACGTCTTGCGAGGAACCCACCCGGTGCTCGCCGACTTCGCCCCCTGGTACCGGGTGCACATCGCGTCCCGGCTCCGCTGCGGTTCGTAGGCCTCCTTGTTGCGGGCCTGCGGCGCCAGGTACTTCAGCGGCGCGTCCCAGCTCTGCCCGACGCCCGCGATCTTGGACTTGTTCTGGATCACCCAGGCGTGCGCGGCCGCCTCGGGGTAGGCGGCGGTGTTGAACCGGTAGGTGGGGGCGTACTGGGGCAGCACGCATCCCGGGGTGCCGTTGAAGGCGACCTTATCGCAGGCCACGATCAGGCTCGGGGACTGCCAGCCCGTGTAGTCGTCCTTCCACTCGCGCTTCCTGCCGTCGATGCCGGGCGGCGGGTCCACGTACGTCACCGGCCGTGCGTTGAAGGACACCGCCATGATCGCCGACAGGTCGCCGTCGGTGGTGCCGGAAGCGTTCTGCACGCTGCCGTTCCACTTGTGGTCGGCCGTGCCGGTGGCCATGTGGGTGTCGACCGGGGTGTTGCCGCTGATGCCTCCCTTCCAGGTCAGATCACCGTAGAAGTCGATGTTCTGCCGGTTGCTGTCGCCGCCGGCGTTGCAGGCAGCGCTCACGCACATCGAGTCGAACCAGGCGTTCGGATCACCGGCGCCCATCACGACCGCGTTCTCGTCGCCGGGGAAGTTGTTGTAGACCGGGTTGATCTGCACCCACGTCTTGATGGAGTCGCCGTGGGCGTCGGTCTTGACCTGGAAGTGCACCTCGTAGCGCGCCTCGTACTTCACCGGGACCACACCGTCCTGGGCCTTGGTCTCCGCCACGAACGATATGTCGTAGAAGAGGCAGGCCTCGGTGCGAGTCATCAGCGACTTCTGGGCTTCGCCGTAGAGGCTGGGCTGGCACCAGGTGTCCGTGACGACCGGGTCCGGACGGGAGGGGGCGCGCAGGGCGAGCTGTCGCGCCGCCTTGCGGGTGAACTCCTCGGTCGCGCCTACGGATTCGGCTTCGACTGGGTGCCGGGCACCAAGCCGTCCCTGTAGGCGGGCGCCGTCGGGAGCGGGCTCGCGGCCTCGCCGTGCCGCCCGTCAGGAGTAGGACCAGCGCCATGCGTTCGAGCTGTACCTGCACGTGATCCGGGTGCCGCCCGCGGTCGTCGTCGTGGCCCCGTGGTCGCTGTTCCGGCAGTACTGCCCAGCCTGGTAGCAGTTGCCCGAGTTGGAGGTGATGGAGCAGGTCCCGTTGTCGCTGCCGGTGCTGCTGCTGGTGCCGGATCCGGCGGCGGCCCGGGCGGTCTTGGTGACGGTGACGGTCGGGCCGGGTGTGGTGACCTTCTTGGTCTTGGTGACCGTGGGGGCGGGTTCCGGCTCGGCGGTGACGGTCGCCGTCGCCGTCGCCGTGGTGGTGGTCGTGACGGTCGGCACGGGCTTGGCGGCCAGGGCCTGGGCGGCGTCCACCTCGTCCTGCGCGGTCTGGGTGCCGCCGATCGCTCCCAGGGCGAACAGGGCGGCCCCGACGGCCCACAGTCTCTTGCGCTTGCGCAACGGCCGTATGTCGGACGGACCTTGCGGGTGGTTCTGCGGATTCACGGTCTCTCCCGGGGACGGTGAGCGGAGGTGGGCGCACGGCAGCTGAGGCACGTGGGTGCGGCTGGGCTGGTCATGCCGTTGCGAACTGGAGCATGAGGCATGTGCGTTGATTATGTCAACAAGTTATTTTTTGCAGGGTGTGTACTATCGCCGATGTGGACCGTCAAGAGTGGACAGTGGTCACGGGGAGCAGGAGACCGGGGGAGCACATGACTCATCAGCACGGTTTGCGTGAAAGGACGTTGTCCGCCGGACGGCCGTTCGCGGCGTCAGTCAGGAGGTGCACTGTGCCGATGACCCCGTTCACCGGGCCGCGGCGACGGGCGTCATCACCTCGTGACGGTGTTCCGGCGCGCCTTCGGCGTTGTACGGCGGCCTCTGCGTCTGAGCCGCGGTGTCCTTCCCCCGACCGAGCCGACTTCGGAACCGCACTCCGGTTCGCGGCGGGAGCGCCGGACGGCGACTCCGTCGCCTGTGCGACGGGCGCGGTGCTCGGCGCCGTATACGGGATCGAGGCACGGCCCGTGGACCTAGTGAGCCGTCACGAACTGTCATGGGTGCTCGACACCTTGGCGCGTGACCCGCTGCTCCAGATCCTCGACTCGCCCAGCGGCAGCGAGTACGTCGAGGGCTGGGGTTCGTGCTGGTGGAGCCGTTGTCCCGGTTGGTGACTTCTGCTGGTCGTGGCCGGCGCCGCCTGTCGGATCGAGGACGAGGAGAGGCCCGCTGAGTCGGCCCGTGCCCTGTCCGCCGCTTCCGCCCCCGAGGCGGGTGGGGCAGCGGACAGGCAGGTCACAGGCCCATGACGACCACACGGTCCCCGCACAGCTTGCGCAGGTCGTCCTCGTCGGAGGTGAAGACCGTGACCGGCCCCGGCTGTCGCAGGGCGACGGCGGCCAGGGCCGCGTCGATAGCGTACTTGTGGCCGTGGAGGCCGGCTTCCTTGAGCAGCTCGACGGCGTCCTTGGCGATGTCCTCGGTCACCGGCTCGACGTGGATCCGGGAGAGGGCCCGGTGCCAGGCCGGGAGGTAGGTCCGTACGTCGTACGCCTCGATCAAGGTCATGGACGTGGTCATCACGCGGATGCCGGAGAGGTGGGCCGCTTTGAGGCGCCCCTTCATCGCGGTGACCCCCCGCACGGTCTGGGACAGGCCCTCGGAGTCGAGCAGATAGACGATGCTGTTCTTCACGCGACGTGCCGCTCCTGTCCGGCCTTCTGCTGCTCGGTGACACGCTCCGCACGGACCCTCTCCGCATGGGCGTGCTCGATCTTCTTGCGCTCGGCCTCGGCCGCGGCCAGTTCCTCCTCGGTGACAGGGCCGTATTCCGTCTCCAGCCAGTCGACGAGTTCGCCGAGCCGGTCCTGCTCCCGCCGACGCTCTATGGCCTGCGTGACATAGCGGCTGAACCCTCCGGGGCCCACCTCCGCCCGGATGGCCTCGGCGAGTTCCTCGGGAAGCGTGACGGTGTACTTCTTGGTTGCCATACCGTCGACCATACCGTTCTCATCGCTGATGGGAGACCTGAGCGACGGCGGCCTCACCCCATCGAGCGGGTCGGCGGACATGACGGCGTTCAGCACGCGCACTCGGCCCAGACGGTCTTGCCGCCCGGCGGACACGGCTCGCTGCCCCAGCGGTCGGTCAGGGCGGTGACGATGAGCAGGCCCCGGCCCGACTCGTCGTCCAATGGCGTGACGAAGTCCGTGACGGGGGAGGGGAACCGGTCCCCGCGGGCGTCGGTGACCGCGATGCGCAGGACGCCGGCGGCCGGGTCGTGGGTGAGGGCGAGGCGGAAGTCGCGGCCCTGAACGTGGCCGTGCAGCTCCGCGTTGGCGGCCGGCTCCGCGACGATCCGCTCCGCGCGGTCGGTGACGCCGGGTGACACCTGCCAGGTCCGCAGCTGCTCGTAGGCGAGCAGGCGGGCGAGGCGGGCACCGCGCCGGGTGGACGAGAACTGCTGCGTGAACGTCCGCGCGGCGGCGGGGAGCTGTGGGGTGGTTGTGCTCATGGGGCCACCGTGGCGGGCGCGCGGGGGCGCGTTCCAGAGGAGAGCCCCGTACGTCGAGTCATCGTACGGACACATGCTGTGCGGGGTGCGAGTGTCGGGCACCCGCTCCGATGCCTGTCGGCTCGGGAAGTCCGGGCTCCCCTGACCAGGTCCGACGGTGTGTCGAGACCTCCGGAGCGGCTTCGGTTTCGTCCAGCTCCGCGCGCCGTGCGGTGATCCGGTCCAGCGGCTCGGGATCCAGCGTGCACCGGATCCTGGAAGGTCGCCCGGTCAAGGCGAGCGCGAACCGGCAAGCCGGCCCCGGAGCGGGAGAGGGCGCAACCGTCTTCGGCGTGACCGGCTGCCAGGCTGTTCACCGGCCTGGGCGTGGAGGGGGATCCGGGTGCTGTCAGGGCGTGACGGGGAGGCTAGCGAGGTGCTGCGAGTACGTCCCTGAGTACGGTCTCGAGCGTGACGCGGGCCAGTTCGTGTCTCAGGGTCTCCTCGATGCCCTCGTAGATGCCCTGCATCACCGGCTGGATGCCGTGACCCACCACGCATCCCTGGTTCGGGGTGGTGCGGTGCATGGCGAACAGTGGGCCGGGTTCCACCGCCTCGTACACGTCGAGCAGGGTCATCGACTCCAGCTCGCGTGCCAGCGACCAGCCCGCGCCAGCACCCCGCCGGGACTCCACGAGCCCGGCCCTGCGCAGTTCGCCGAGCAGTCGTCTGATCACCACGGGGTTGGTGTTCGCGCTGGTCGCGATCTGCTCGGAGGTGGCGACCTCATGGCCCTGGCGCTGGTAGAGGCCGATCCAGGCCAGCGCGTGGGCGGCGATGGTCAGCCTGCTGTTGGCACTCATGAACCCCTCCTCTCGGCCGCAACGGTTCATGTTACGACGGCGCAGTCGTAACAGAGAAGGTTGCAACAAGTTGTCGTAACAATTAGTGTTGCGACTGCCGGGAAGGGTCAATCAACGAGGTGAGAAGAATGAGCAAGCCACTCATGGGCAAGGTCGCCCTGGTCACCGGAGGGTCGCGCGGACTGGGAGCCGCGACCGTACGGCTGCTGGCCGAGCAGGGCGCCGACGTCGCCTTCACCTACGTCAGCTCCGAGAAGCAGGCGCGGGCCGTCGTCGACGAGGTGCACGGCAAGGGAGCCAAGGCCGTCGCCTTCCAGTCCGACCAGGCGGACACGAGCCGGGCGCCGGCGCTGATCGACGACGTGGTCGCGCACTTCGGCGGCCTGGACATCCTGGTCAACAACGCGGCGATCTCCGTGGCCGGCACGGTGGACGACCCGGACGCCGACACCGCCGCACTGGACCGGATGCACGCCACCAACTACCTCGGCGTGATCGCCGTCATCCGGGCCGCCTCCCGAGTGCTGCGCACGGGCGGCCGCATCATCACGGTGAGTTCAGGACTGGGCTCCCGGGTCGGCGCTCCCGGCATCGCCGACTACGCGGCGACCAAGTCCGGGATCGAGAGGTACACCATGGGCGTCGCACGCGACCTCGGACCCCGGAACATCACGGCCAACGTCGTGGAGGCCGGACTGATGGAGGGCGGCATGGAGCCGCCGGACCCCGAGACGCTCAAGGTCCTGGTCGGCTCGCTGTCCTTGCAGCGCATGGGACACCCCGACGAGATCGCCGCGGCGATCGCCTTCCTCGCGAGTCCCGCCGCGTCGTACGTCACGGGTGCGGTGCTGGACGCCCACGGCGGCTACAACGCCTGAACCCGAACCCCTGCCACGCGCCCCGAAGGACATCGCGCCTTCGGGGCGTACGCACCGCCGACGACCCGCGCGTGCGTGGACGGCTCCCCCCACGCGCGGCATTTTTTGCCATAGCGGCAAGGCGCCTTCGCGAACTGGCACGGCGGCGCGGACGCTGGTTCTCGAGCGCCCCTGACCGCATGGGGGTAGGTGCGAGAGGGCAACCGATGACCAGCAGTGACACAGCCGCAGCCACAGCCGCTGCGGGCCGGCCCGACGAGCAGGACTCCGAGCCGTCCGCCTGCTTGGCCGCTGTGCGCCAAGTCGCCAGCCGGTTCGCAGGAACATACGGCCTGACGCAGGTCGACCCCGAGTTCGATCTGCTCTTCGCCGAGACCGTGGAGGTCTGGCACAGCTTCGATCACGAGACCGTGTCACTTCCCGGCAAGGAGTTCGCGGGTGCGATGCTGCGGATGCTCCGTGCGACCGCCGACCTCGTGAGAAACCATGCCGACCGCATCTGGTCCCTCCATGTCGACCACCACGGCTTCGCTCTGGCCGCCACCGCTTCGGGCGAATTGGAGAACGGCACCCCGGTGCGCATTTCACGTTGCCTCCAGGTGACGGTCCACGAGGGGCGCATCACTCGCATCTGCGAGTTCGGCGACCGACAGCAGCGCCTGCCGCTGGATGAAGCCCTGCGTGCCGCAGGCCGCTTCCGCAGCTGACACCCCCGCCACCCCGACATCGCCAGGAGTCATCATGGACGTCTTTCTCACAGGTGCCGGCGGCTACATCGGCGGAGCCGTAGCCCGCCGTCTGATCCGCGAGGGGCATACGGTGCGCGGCTTGACCCGCACGCCCGGCGTGGTCGACGCCCTCGCCGCCGCCGGCATCGAACCGGTCGTCGGGGACCTCGACGACGCGGCGCTGCTCAAGCGAGAGGCCGACCGCGCCGACGCGGTCGTCAACGCCGCTCACAGCGACCACCGCGGCGCTGTGGCCGCCTTCGTCGACGCCCTGCGGGGTTCGGGCAAGGTGTTGATCCACACCAGCGGGACCAGCGTCATCGGTGACGACGCCCAGGGCCAGTACGCATCCGAGGTGGTCTTCGACGACGCGAAGCCTTTCAGTCCGGGGGACCACGAGATCCGGCGGGCCCGGTACGCCATCGACCGCTCCGTCGTCGATGCCGGTGCGGCGGGAGTGCGTTCGGTGGTGCTGTGCAATTCACTGATCTACGGCAACGGCACGGGACCGCGCCCGCAGACCGTGCTGATCCCGCCACTGGTCACACAGGCCCAGGCCGGCAAGACCGTCCGCGTCGTCGGACGCGGCCTGAACCGCTGGTCGACGGTGCACCTCGATGACATGGCCGACCTGTATCACCTGGCGCTCACCGACCCCGCGGCCACGGGCTTCTACTTCGTGGAGGGCGGCGAGGACGCCTCGTTCGCCGATATCGGTGAGGCGATCGCCCGTCGGCTGGGTCTGGGGCCGGTGGAGCCGTGGGATCTGGGTTCCGCTGCGGCCGCGTGGGGGGAGGGTTTCTCCCGGTACGCCCTCGGCGCCAACAGCCGCGTACGTGCCACCCGGGCTCACGACCTCGGCTGGCACCCCTCGCGCCCGTCGATCACGAAGTGGATCGAGCAGGAGATGCCCTTGCCGTGAGGCGGTCGGCGCGTCGGTGGTGTGGTGGCGGGGTCAAGGGTGGGGGCGGGGGCTCGCCTCCACGGCGAAAGGTCCCTTCCGGTTGCGGACACGCAGCTCTCGCGTGAGCGTCTATGCGGGATGCCATCCCCGTACGGTGCGTCACCGTACGGGGATGATGGGTGGGTTGTACGAGTGTCCTCTTGGCTGCTCCCGGCGTTTTTCATCAGAGGGAGCCGGTGTGCGCGAACCTGGAGGTGGGCCTCGGATGACGACCGACCATGTGGAGCCGGCGGTGCCGGGCGGGGAGTGCGAGCGGGAGCCGGATCCGTCGGACAGCCTGCGGACGTTCGGGGCGGTCGTGCAGGCGCTGCGGGAGCACGCGGGGCTGAGCAGGGTGCAGTTCGGGGAGCTGGTCCGGTACTCCAAGCACACGGTGGAGTCGGTGGAGTTGGGGCGGCGGATGCCGGACGCGTCCTTCGTGGAGCGGGCGGAGGAGGCGCTGGGGAACACGGGGGCGCTGCGGCACTCGGCGCGGTTCCTGACTCGGGGGGACGCGGGGTTGGCGGCCTGGTTCCGGCAGTGGGCCAGGCTGGAGCGTACGGCGGTGAGTCTGTGCACGTATGAGTGTCGGCTGGTCCCTGGGCTGTTGCAGTCGGAGGGGTACGTACGGACTCTCTGCGAGAACGAGATTCCACCCTTGTCGGATGATGCTCTGGAGACCACCGTCCAGGTGCGCATGGAGCGTCAGCAACTGCTCCGCGAACATCCCAACACGACGTTCGACTTCGTCATCGAAGAGGCCGTTCTCATGCGCCGCTTGGGAGGGACGCAAGTCACGGCGGAGCAGCTCGATCTCATCCTTGAGCTCGGCCTTCTGCGCAACGTCACCGTTCAGGTCATGCCTGCGGACAGCGAGCAACATGCATGCCTTTCGGGGCCTGTACGACTGCTGGAGATGCCGGACGGCCGCTGGCGGGCGTACTCCGAGGGCCAGGAGAACGGCCGCTTGATCGCTGGCCCGAAAGAGGTGAGCCGCATCCATATGCGCTATGCAAGACTGCGTTCGCAGGCACTTTCCCCGAAGGACTCCGTGGGCCTGCTGATGCGGATCAGAGGAGCGCTATGAACACGTCCGAACTCGGTTGGTTCAAGTCCAGCTACAGCAGCGCACAGGGCGACGACTGCGTGGAGGTAGCTGTCACGGAGCGGGTCGTCCACGTACGGGACTCCAAGGATGTGGCCCGACGGCCGTTTGCCGTAGAACGTGAGGGCTGGGTGCGCTTCGTGGGCTTCGCGGTGGCGCGGGACTGACGGAGGTCGGCTGTGGGGTGGGCGGTTGATGGCTCGCCCCACGATGTGGGCGGTCGACGCTCACTCAGTCTTCCTCGTCGCGTTCTTTTTCGTTCCCGCGTAGGCGGCGTGCTCGCTCGGCGATCTCGCTGGAGAGCCTGCCCTTGACCGAGCCGGCCCGGTTGAGGGTCTCGTTGCCGAGGCTTCTGGCGACATCGACGCCCTTCGCCCCTGTCTCAAGCGCCTTGTCCTTCACCTCCGCCGCCGCTTCCACCCATCGTCTCGCCTCCGACGACTGGCGACCGGACTCGATCCCGAGCCGCGCATGGAAGTCATGGACGCCGGTCACCACATGGTTGCTCGACTGGACCACAGCCGGGGACTTGGTCGGGTACAGCAACACCCTCGCGTTGGCAGTGTCGGCAGCCGAGTTCATCCGGGCCACCAGGCGTTCGGTGCTCCGTGAGATGAGATCCAGCCGGTTCTGTCGGGCAGCCCGAAGCCCGAGGCGGTGCTGGTCCAGCTGATCCGGATTCGCGTCCAGAACTCGGTCGAGTTCAAGCACGGCGATCGAGTCCTGCAGTTGGAAGCAGCGAGCCAGAACAGCGAGCCACTCCCGAACCTTGGGCTCGACTTCCTTGACCGTCGTGGCGAGATCGCCGATCTTGGGCTTGTTCTCCAGCTTCTCCGCCAGGGCGTCGAGTTGACGCAGTGCGTACGCCTGGGTTTCCGCGATCGTCGTCGGCGCGGTCTGTACCTTCGACCACGTGACCTCGGAGACTAGGCCCACCTGCTCTCGGATGGTCATGGTCTCCTCGATCACGAGGTCCATTCCGATCATGCGGGACAGCACAGCGTCCTTCTGGGCGCGGAGCACGTCGTCGACCTTCTCGTCGATCGTGGCGAGATAGTCGGTGATCTCGTCCATGGTCTGCTGCATCGAGAGCTGCGCCATGACCCCCGCGACACCAGCCAGACGTGCAGGGCTGGTCAGGAACGAGCCGGCCCCCTTCTCGACCTGGAGCCAATTCTTGATCGAGCCGGGTTTTCCCACCATCGCATGGCTGACACCTGGCGTCTTGCTTTGCATCAGCCCGAACTTCTTGACACGCTCCGCGGACTCTTTGGTCAGCTTCACCCAGCGACCCGAGTCGGCGACAATGTCCGAACCCGCCTGCGCGACCGCAGCCCCGGTACCGAAGACGGACTTGAGCCGTTGCACCCCGAGGTCCTTCGACGGCAATACCTCCGAGGCGAGGAACCGTTCGACATCCGTCGCATTCCCCATGACTGCGAGTCCGTCACCGTCACTGATCAGCTGAATCTCGTTGCTCATCGCCTGCTCCTGAAGAGGCTTGTCGCAGTGGGAAGTGGTCGGGATGCACGCGGCGATCGCCGTGCAGGGACCGGGGTAAACCTCACTCGCTGCTTCCCCCTTGTACGCGTCCCGCCCTGCCCCTGACGGACAGGACCCCCTCGCGTGTCGCTGCGCCCACCCATCGTGACAGAGGGGAAGCGGTGGCAGGCGAAACCGTACACGAAGGGCGATCAAATCGATAGGTGACAGTGCGTTGACATCATCAACGCGCAGGGCCTAGCGTGGGTGGTTGAGGGAAGTTTAGGGGTGAACTAATGGCGCGGTGGTCTGCGGTCGACGCCGGATCGTCCGGTCTGCGTGCGGCGCTCGGTGAGGTGCTGGCGCGGCTGCGGCGCGCGGCCGTGGACGGCGTCGTCCCGGAGCACGTCTTCGCCGAGAGCGTGCGGGCGCTCGCCCTGGGGGACGCCGAGCGGGAACGGCTGCGTCAGGAACTGGCCCGGCTTGGGCTGCCCGTGAGGGAATTGCAGATGCACGCAGGGGGCGACCAGCGCGGTGGTGAAAAGGTTGCACGGGATCGCGCGGAAAACGTGTTCCCCCGCCTGTCGCTCGTACAGAACCTGCTGGCCCGCTACGCGGACGCCGACGGGTATGTGACTCCGAGGGTCGTGGACGGAGTGATCCGGCTCGCCGGGCTCGGCGCGCACGAGGCCGCTCAGCTCCGTGCGAGGGCTCTGGTGCGGGACCCGGAGGGGGAGCCGGGCGCCGGGAATGGCGAGGAGACCGAGGAGCCGGACGCGTCCGACGGCGCGGAGGACGTCGAAGCCGAGGCGCCCGACCTGGGGGAGGACGCGTCCGCGGGGGACGTGTCACGAGGGGACCTCGCGGAGTCGGTGGCCGCGGCGCACGCCGTCCTGGACACCGACCGACGGGTGCGGCGCCCCGGCAGCCGGTTGCTGAGCGCGCAGGCGGAGGTCGGCCTGGCCGTGCTGCTGCGGGGCGGACCGGACCGTATCGCGCGGGAACCGGACGAGGGCGAACTGAAGGCCCTCCCTGCCGAAGACCTCAGAGTCCGTGCCCGGGACTGCCTCGTAGTGCACAACCAGCGGCTCGTGCACTCCCTGGTGCGGCCCTATCTGGACCAGGGGCTCGACTACGAGGACCTCCTCCAGCACGGTTTCCTCGGTCTGCTCAGGGCGGCGCGGAAGTTCGACCCGACCATGGGCAACAAGTTCTCCACCTACGCCACCTGGTGGATCCGGCAGTCCGTCACCCGGGCCATCGCCGACGAGGGCGCGCTGATCCGCGTCCCGGTGCACATGCACGAACAGATGCGGAAGGTGGCCAGGGCCGAACGCGCCCTCGCGGCCGAGGGGCGGCGCGCGGACGACGCCGATGTCGCGGTGCGGTGCGACATGACCCTGCAGAAGGTGCAGGAGATCCGAAAGCTCACCCGGCGCACCGACTCCCTGGACCGGGTCATCGGCGACGGCGCGACCCTGGCGGACTTCGTGGCGGAGACCCATGTCCTGCCGTCGGTGGAGCGGCAGGTGGTGGGAGCCCTGTTCGCGGAGGGCGTCCTGGCCGTGGTGGACACGTTCACCGAACGGGAGGCGCGGATCCTGGTGCGGCGGCTCGGGCTCGACGGGGACGAGCCCTCGACCCTGGACGACCTCGGCCGTGAGTTCGGTGTCACCCGGGAACGCATCCGGCAGATCGAGGGCAAGGTCCGGCCCGTGCTGCGGGAGCGGGTGCGCGAGGCGGGACTCGTCGGTCTGGACGCCGCGTGCGAGAAGGCCGAGCTGGCGGCGGAACGCGCCGCCGAGGCCAAGAGGGCCGCACGGCTCGCCCGCGCCACGCACGCGGCCCGCACCGCCCGGGCCCGGATCGCCCTGCGCAAGGCCAGGGCGGCGCGTCTTGCCCGGGCCGCCGGGGAGCGGGCAGCGGTGGCTGCGACTGCGGCTTCGGCGGCCACCCCGGTGGTGGGGGAGACGGAGCCGAACGGTGACACGCCGATCGTCGAGGCGGAGATCGCGGTGCCCGTGATCCCCCGGGAGAACACCCGTGCAGGGGCGCTCACGGACACCGATGAGGCCGTGGACACCACGGCTCCGGACGCCGTCGCCGCCGACTGGGAGCACGCCTGCCGGATGTCGGAGGAGCCCGTCGACCACCTCTGGTGGCTCGCCGACTACGCACGTGCGGCGCTGGGGGACGACGGTCTGGCGGCGGTGCTGGGGCAGCCGGCTGCCGACGCGGTGGTGCGGGACGCCCGTAGCGGCGGACGCCTCTCGCGTCCGGTGCTGACCGCGCTGGAAGTGCTGCGCCGGGTCTTCGACGCCCTGGTGGCCGCCGGGCGGCGGCCGGAGGACTTCTTCGACCGCCCCGCCGAAGCGCTCGTCGGGGCGACGCCCCGCGCCTATCTCGTACGCAGCCCCCTGGTGGACCGCGAGTCGCGGCTGGCCGTACGGGACGCCCTGCGGGAGTTCCTCGCCGTGGCGGCGAAACCGGCGGAGCCCGAGAGCGAGCAGGTACCGGAACCCGAGGTCCCGCAGGTACCGGAACCCGAGGTCCCGCAAGTACCGGAACCCGAGGTCCCGCAGGTGTCCGGCTCCGAACCGGCATCGGTACCGGAGACGGGACGACCGGCGGAGACCGCCGGCCCGGCCGGTACGCCGCAGACCACCGCCGACTGGGGCAAGGCCCTGACGCTGACCCGCCCACCGCTGGGCGGAGGAGTGACCTGGCTCGCCGAGTACGCTCTGCTCGCCCTGGGACATCTGCAACTGTCCGCACTGTTCGGCTCCTCCGTCACGGACGCGGTGGTGCGCGCCGCGCGGCAGCGGGGGACGCTCGACCGGCCCGTGGTCGAAGCCCTGGAAGTCCTGCAGAAGGTTCTCGACTCCGTCAAGGACGCGGGACTGCGGCCCGAGCACTTCTTCGAGCGGCCCGCCGGAGCGCTGGCCGGGGCCACTCCCCGGGCGTACCTGGCCACAAGACCACTGGTGGGCGCCGAGTCACGCCTCGCCGTCGGTGCCGCCCTCGCGGAGTTCGTCGCGGCGCGCCCGCTACGGACGGTTCCCGCCTCCGGGAACGGCGGTGCCGGTGAGAGCACGGTCGCGGAGCAGGTGGCCGACACGACAAGCGGACGTCCGGCAACCCCTCCCGCTCCTTCCACACCGGTCGAGTCGCGGCCGGCCGACACCGAGCCGTCGCTCGCCGAGGTCCGCGCCCGGCACGAAGCCCGGATCGCCCTGCTGACGCAGGAGAACGAGCTACGGCTGGACCAGGAACGGCGCCGTGCCGACGAGCGTGTCGCGGCCGTACGGGCCGAGGCCGAGCGACAGCTCGACGCGTGGGAAGAGGTGCTGCTGCACCGTGCGGACCGGTCCCGGGACCGGCGCGAAAAGCAGGTGCGGCGCCAGGCCGAGGAGCACCTCGCGCGTCTGAAGGAGCAGTACCGCGAGGCCTACGAGGCAGTGCTGCGCCGTGCCGAGCGTGCGGAAGAGGCCGCCCGGCAGACGGCCGGCACCGGGCAGCGGGCGGACGAACTGGAGCAGAGGCTGCGCGACTACCGCGAAGGTGCCGAGGCGCGCATCGGGGACCTCGAGGCACGGCTGAGCGAGGCCCAGTCGGTGGCCGTCGAGCGTGAACGCGCCGCCGCGTCGGCACGGGAGGAGTACCGCCAGGGTGCCCGACTGCGCGTCGCCGAGGTGGAGGCACGCCTGCGGGAGGCCGAAGCGGCCGTCGCCCAGCGGGACCTGTTCGTCGAGGCCGCCCGGCGGCGCGCCGAGGAGGCCGAGCAGGAGGCGGCCCGGCGCATCGCACAGAGCGAGCACGACGCCTGGCTCCGCGTCACCGACCTGCAGACGCAACTCGGCGAGACGCAGACGCGGCTCAGCGAGGTACAGGCACAACTGGCCGCGGCCCAGGAGGCGGCGGACCGCGGTCGCGGCTCCCTCCGGGACCGCTGGCGCCGCTCCTGAGCCCGCCGGCCGCCCCCCCCGTCCCCCTCCCCACTCATCGACACCAGGAATCCCATGGACCCCAGACAGGAACTCGTCTCCTACCTGCGGCGGCAACTCGTCGGCCCGGTCGACGGCGACGACGAGACGCTCGACGCACCGCCCGACCGGCAGTACCTCATGGGCACCCTCTACCCGCAGGAAGCCGACCTGCAGGGGCAGTTGGACCTCGCCAAGGAGGAGTTCGACGGGGCCGGCACCGAGCGGGGGGCCGAGGACACCGCGCCGGCGGGCGACCCCGTGCCGGAGTCGAACTCCTGGCTGCCGTCGTCCCTCGGATTCAGCTTCTACACCGACGCCGAGATCCTCGAGGTCGAGTGCTCCGCCGCCCGTTACCGCACTCGGTCGCGCAGCGACCAGCGCGGCCGGACGTGGCAGCGGATCGCGATACCGGCCGAGACACACCTCCTCGGCCCGGGCCGGGACCAGGTCTCCGTCCTGGACGCGCGAGCCGAACTGCGCGTCATGCGCCGCGACTTCGGCAACGGTAAGCTCGTCACCGTCGCCCTCGTCAACGCCGCCCGGTACGACTCCGCGCTCGGCCGGAGCGCCCACTGGGACGGGATGCTGTTCCAGGTGGAGCTGCGGGCCCGGCCCGTCGACGGGCAGGTGCTCCAGTATCCGAGCGTGCGCCTGGCCAGCAGGGACCCGGAGGAACAGGAACTGCGCCTGCAGTACCGGCATGTGCGCACCCACGCCGTCGGCCACGGGTGCGCCGTCGAGGAACTGCGGGACGGCGACGACCGGACGGTGACGGGACTCCGGGCGGCCGTCATGCCCGAGGCGGAGGTCACGGGCGTACGAGCCGCCGGACTCACCGACACCCCCGTGCTCAGCCTCGCCCACCTCGCCGATCCGGCCGTCTCCGTCGATCAACTCCGCGAGGAACTGTTCGAGTTCGCCTCCGCTTACCGGGCCTGGTACGTCGGTCAGCTCAACACCGAGGTGCCCCCATGGGGCCGTGAGGCGGCCGAGCGGGTCCTCGGACGGATCGGCACCGCGGTCTCCCGCATCGAGTCCGGCGTACGCACCCTCTGCGATCCCCGGCGTCCCGAACTGCTGCACGCCTTCCGGGCCGCCAACCACGCCATGGCCCTGCAGATGCGCCACTCCGCAGCCGACCTCGCCGGCACCCGGCGACCCCGCCGCGACAACGGCGTGCCGCCGGACCCGCAGCCGTACGCGGACGCCACCTGGCGCCCCTTCCAGCTCGCGTTCTTCCTGCTGGCCGTCGACGGCGCCGTCGACCCCCGGCACCCGGACCGCGCCGTCACGGACCTCATCTGGTTCCCGACCGGTGGCGGCAAGACCGAGGCGTACCTGCTGCTGGCCGCGTTCGTCATGGTGCTGCGCCGGGGCGGACCCGACGGCGGAGGCACCGCCGTGCTCAGCCGGTACACGCTCAGCCTGCTGACCACACAGCAGTTCCAGCGTGCCGCGACGACCGTGTGCGCCCTGGAGTCCATGCGCCGGGCCGACCCGGCCACCTACGGCGAGGAGCCGTTCTCCATCGGGCTGTGGGTCGGTGAGACCACCACCGCGAACAGCTACGACAAGGCGCGCCGCGACTTCGACAACGCGCGCGAGGCCGCCACCCCGGACGACGTGTTCATCCTCGACCGCTGCCCGTGGTGCGGCACGCGCGTCCTGCCCGCCCACAAGTCGCCCGACACCGGCGACTACGGGGTGCGCGCCGCCGCCGACTCCTTCGCCTTCTTCTGCCCCAGGGACGCGTGCCTCTTCCACGACGAACTGCCCGTCGCCGTCGTGGACGACCACCTGTACGACCGTCCGCCCACCTTCGTCCTCGGCACCGTCGACAAGTTCGCCCGCCTCGCCTGGGAACCGCGTGCGGGACGGCTCTTCGGCGCCGGCACCGGCAACCGGCCGCCGTCCCTCGTCATCCAGGACGAACTGCACCTGCTCACCGGTCCGCTCGGCACCACCGTCGGCCTCTACGAGTCCGCCGTCCTCGGACTGTGCGCCGCTCCGGACGGAACCGGGCCCAAGGTCGTGGCGTCCACCGCCACCATCCGCCGCTCCGGCGAGCAGGTCCGCGCGCTCTACGGGGGAGACGTCCAGCTCTTCCCGCCCGCCGGACTCGACGCCCGCCACTCCTACTTCGCCGAACCCGACACCTCCCGGCCGGGCCGCCGCTACGTCGGCGTCATGGCCCAGGGACACACCGCCGGCCGTGCCTCCGTCGCCACCGCCGCCGCCCTGCTCCAGGGCGCCTGGGAACTGCCCGAGGAACACCGGGACGCCTACTGGACGCTCGTCGCCTACCACCACAGCCTGCGCGAACTGGGCCGCACGGTCACCGCCGCCGCCGACGACATCCCCGCCCAGCTCGCCGGACTCGACACCGGCGGCGGCGTACGCCCCCTGCCGGACCAGCAGGTCGAGGAACTCACCAGCAACCTGCCGCGCTCCGAACAGCCCGTGCTCCTCGACCGGCTGGAGAAGAGCTGGGACGACACGAGGTCGGTGTCCTTCCTGCCCTGCACCAACATGCTGTCCGTCGGCGTCGACGTGAAGCGGCTCGCACTGATGCTGATGCAGGGCCAGCCCAAGACGACCGCCGAGTACATCCAGGCCACCAGCCGTGTGGGCCGCCACGCCGTGCCCGGACTCGTGGTGACCTTCTTCAACGCCACCCGCCCCAGGGACCGTTCGCACTACGAGACCTTCGACGTGTACCACCGCGCGCTCTACCGGCACGTCGAACCGACCAGCGTCACCCCCTGGTCCGTACCCTCCCGCCGCCGCGCCCTGCACGCCGTGCTCGTCGTCCTCGTACGGCACCGGCTCGGACTGGCGGCCGAGAACCAGGCCGGGCTGATCCTCGACCGGATGACCGAAGCGGAGGAGCTGGCCGAGGAGTTGGCGGTGCGGGCGGACACCGCGGAGCCGGGGGCCGGTGACGCGGTGCGCAAGGAGCTCGCCGGGCTGCTCGCCGACTGGGAGGACTTCGCGCGCCAGGCCCGCAAGGACGGCCGCGAGCTGTACTACCGCAGCCAGGGCAAGGGCCAGTCCAACCTCATCAAGAGCTTCGAGCAGGTCCACGGCCTGTGGGAGACACCCAACTCGATGCGCAACGTCGACCGGGAATGCCAGGTGACAGTGAAGGGAGCCGACCTGTGAGCCGCACACTCCGGGTACGTCAGTCGCAGACCGTGGTGCCCTTCGGGGTCGGGGCCGTCTTCGACATCCAGGGCGAGTCGTTCGTCGCCACCGGCATCGGCGACTGGCCGTCCCGCGGCAGGCAGCCCATCGACTCGCCCCGGCTCGCGGACCGCCTCGGCGTCTCCGGCTTCTACGCCGCGCCCGCCGCCGCGGGCGACCGCTTCGACGTCGCCGACGCACCCGGAGCGCCGTACATCCGCTTCCCCTCCTGGCTGTTCTGCGGTGCCTGCCGGAGGATGAAGCGGTGGCGGATCGCCGACGAGAAGCGCGGCCAGGCGCCGCGCTGCCCCTCCTGCTCTCCCGCGCGGACGCTGGCGCCGATGCGGTTCGCGCAGATCTGCCAGGCCGGGCACCTCGGCGACGTCGACTGGTGGTTCTGGGCGCACTCGCGGCGCGACGGGGGCGAGCGCCGGCAGTGCGGGGAGCGCGAGAAGCTGCGCTTCCTCGTCTCCGAACGGGCCTCCGGCCTCGAAGCGCTCTCCGTCGCCTGCACCGCCAAGGGCTGCGGAGCCGTCCGGGACCTGCTCGACATCCTCGGCACCCACGGTATGCGCTGCTCGGGACGGAACCCCTGGCAGCGTGCCGGCGAAGCCGTCGAGTGCCCGCGCCCGGTGCAGATCGTGCAGCGGACCGCCGGCAACCTCTACTACCCGATCGTGCACTCCGCGCTCGACATCCCCGAGACCGACGTCCCCGCGCACGCCGACGACGCGCTCGCGGACCAGGTCCGCGAACACCACCTCTGGGTGTCGCTGTGCCGCGACCCCGCCTCATCCCGCGCCGTCCTGTTCCGGCAGATGATCCAGGAGGACACGGGGGCCGACGACGGTCTGCTGGACGCACTCCTGGCCGAGGAGACGGGCGGTACGAGCCCTGCCGTCACGGCTGCCGCACCCGACGGCCCCACACGGCCCGACCTGAGCCGGGAGGAATGGGCCGCGTTCACGGCACCCGCCCCGCCCGCCACCCGTGACTTCGCCCTGCGCGAGACCACGCTCGGCCTGGCAGGCGAGACCGACGAACCCTGGGCCGGCCTCGCGAGCCGCTTCGGCCGTGTCGTCCTCGCCGACCGGCTCCGCGAGGTCCGCGCCCTGTCCGGCTTCACCCGGGTCTCCCCGGACGCCGCCGTCGTCCCCGCCGACACCTCGCGCCGGCTGAAGTGGCTGCCCGCCGTCGAGGTCTTCGGCGAGGGCGTCTTCCTCACCCTCGACCACGCCGCGCTGAAGGACTGGGAGGAGGACCCGGACGTACGCGGACGCGTCAAGGGCATGCGGGCCGACCTCGACCGCTCCTTCCAGAAGGACCGACTGCGGAACGTGACCGGCCCCGAACTCTCCCCGCGCTTCGTCCTGTTGCACACCCTGGCCCACCTCCTCATCCGCCAGCTGTCCTTCGAGTCCGGCTACACCACGGCGAGCCTGCGCGAGCGTATCTACGCCCGCCCCGAACAGGACCAGTACGGCATCCTCGTCTACACCGCGGCCGGTGACGCCGAAGGCACCCTCGGTGGACTCGTCCGCCAGGGCGAACCGCCGCGGCTGGCCGAAACACTGCTGCGGATGACCGAGTCCGCCGCCTGGTGCTCCGCCGACCCGCTGTGCGCCGAACACTCCGGGCAGGGCTTCGGCAACCTCAACCGGGCCGCCTGCCACGCCTGCGCCCTGCTCCCGGAGACCAGCTGCGAGGCCGGCAACAGCCTCCTGGACCGGGCCCTCGTCGTCGGCGGCGAACGGGTTCCCGGCTACCTGCAGTCGATCGTCACCGCCGCCCGCGCCGCCGCGGCGGGCGCCCTGGAGCAGCAGTGACCATCACCTACCTCGACCTCGACCCCGACCAGCGGTCCGGCCTCGACGGACTCCCCTTCGACGGCAACCACCTGGTCGGCGGACCGCCGGGCAGCGGCAAGAGCGTGCTGGCCGCGCAGCGCGCCGCCATGCTCGCCCTCACCGGCACCCCGGTGGTCCTGCTGACCTACTCCAACCTGCTACGCCAGTCGCTCGCCGGCACGGTGCACGCACTGGGCCCCGCGGACCGCTCGGTGCGCGTCATGACCGCACACCGCTGGCTCGCCGACTGGTACGGCGCCACACCGCCCGGCGGCGGCGACGGCTGGTACGACTGGGACGCCCTCCACAACCGTGCCGCCGACACCGCGCCGGCCGTCGGGCCCACCCTGGTCATCGACGAAGGGCAGGACCTGCCGCCGCAGTTCTACCTGCTCTGCCGCATGCTGGGGGCCCGTACGACCGTCTTCGCGGACCAGTGCCAACGGCTCACCGACACCAACTCCACCCTCGACGAGATCGCCCGCAACCTCGGCCGGTGCACCCGCCACGAACTCGCCGGCAACCACCGCAACACCGAGCAGATCGCGTCCTTCGCGGCCCACTTCCACACCGGTGCCGGCACGCCGGTCCTGCCCGGCCGCCAGGGACCGGTGCCACGCCTGCACCGCTTCCACGAGCGAGGCGTGGCGGACCTGCTCGTCCTGCTCGCCGAGACCCAGCCCAAGAAGAGCATCGGAGTGATCGCCGCCACCAAGCACACCCAGTTCTCCCTGCTCGGCAGCGTCCAGAACCGCGCGCCCCGCCTGAAGCCCCAGCTGTACACGTCCGAGTCCAAGGGCGGTCAGTACCGCAACCTCGACCTGGGCCGGCCCGGCATCGTGATCGTGCACCGTCGCAGCGCCAAGGGGCTCGGCTTCGACACGGTCGTCATCCCCGACACACACGCGGACGCGGGTACGGACCCCACCTCCGCCGCCCTGCGCATGTCGTACTACGTGATGGCCACCCGCGCACGGCAGGAACTCCACCTCGGCTACGAAGGGGAGTCCGAGCCACCTCTCCTGGCCCAGGTGAATCGCGGGGAACTGCAACGAGGGTAGAACGGCCCGTGAGAGCGCGCAGGATGTGCCGAGTGTGCTTGCCCTGCGGGTCGTGCCCCGCGTCGCGCAGCGCGCGCAGGCCGCGTTCGGTGTCCTGGCCGCCGCTGTACGTGCGCACGGCCTTCTCCAGGTCGGCGCGCCGGCTGGAGCCCGGTTCGGTCAACGCCCTGGCCTCTGCGCCTCCTCGCCGCCGGCGGCGGCGTGCGCCTTCTTCGTGTGGTTGGCGATGCTCGCCGGCGCGCCGACGTAGTCGCAGGCCGGGCACTTCCGCCAGACGCCCTCGGACACGGCACGCGCGCTCACCGAGTGGCCGGGGCCGTATCCGTGTCCGTGCAGCAACTGGGCCACGGAGGAACCGTATTCGGCCGCGAGCAGCGCGGCCTCCGCCACCTTGTCGTGGCCGGGAGCGAAGAACGATCCGGCTCCGACCTTCTTGGCGCAGCCGCACCAGCAGGTGCCGGTCGGGGTGAGGCTGGGAAGAGACTTCGTCGTCATGCGGTCACAGTAGATCAACGGACGTGGCGGTTCGGGTTCTTTGCCGTGTTCGGGGCCCTCCCCGGACCGCCGTCGAGGAAACCGGCACGGTGCCTCGTAGCCTTCTGATCATGGCCGACGTCTACGAACTCCAGCTCACGCTCGACCTGCCGGGCTCGCTCCCGCCGCAGGACCTCGCCCTGCTCCGCTGGCACCTGGGGGAGGAGGGCGGCCGACAGGACGACGGTTACGCGTACCCCCTCTGGGGGGACCGGGGGCCGGCGCTGCGGATCGGGGGCGCGCTGGTCGGGGAACTGTGCTCCGACGGTCCGCAGTGGGCGCTGACCGTGCGGCAGGAGGCGCATCCCGACGAGTTCGACGACCTGCGCAGGATGGTGCTGTGGCTCGGCGCGCGGACGACGACCGTGGGCACCGTCGGGTACCTCCGCTTCCACGAGTCCCACCTCCCCGATGTGCTGGTCGCGGAGTCGGGAGCCGTCCGCAGCGCGGTCCTGCGGGTGGAGAAGGTCCTCGAGTCGGCGACCGAGGTGATCCCCGATCCCCACGCGTGAACCGAGGCGGCCCGGGACCCCCGTCCGCGCCGGTCTACTCCGGGGGCGTGGGGGTCTCGGGGGTGCGGTACATCGCCTGGACGTCCAGCTCCAGTTGCACGGTCGGGCCGACGACCGCGATGCCCCGGGCCAGCATCGAGCGCCAGTTGAGGGTGAAGTCCTCGCGGTGCAGCTCCGCCTTCGCCAGTGCCGCGCAGCGCAGCTCCTGTTCGTAACCGCCGTTCACCGTGCCGAGGTACGTCGTGTCCAGGCCCACGGAGCGGCTGGTGCCGTGCATGGTGAGCGTGCCGTTCAGCGTCCACCGGGAGCCGCCCCGGTAGACGAACCGGGTGCTGGTGAAGTCGATGTACGGGTAGCGCTCGACGTCGAGGAAGTCGGCGGAGCGCAGGTGGTTGTCACGGGTCCTGTTGCCCGTGGTGATGCTGGCGGCGTCGATGCGCACCGAGACCTGGGAGTCGCCCATGTCCGGCGTGACGCGGATGCCGCCGGTGAAGCGGGTGAAGCGTCCGTGGACGTGGGCCATGCCCACGTGCTTGGCGATGAAGCGGATCGCGGTGTGCGGCGGGTCGAACAGCCAGGTGCCGGGCGGCGGCAGTTCCAGTTGGCGGGCGGGCAGCAGCGCGACGCGCGCCGGGGGGAGGGCGGTGCCTGCGGCTATGGCGACGTCGCTGCGGGCCGGGGTGAGGCCCTCCGCCGCGACCATCACGCTGTAGGAGCCGGGCGGCAGCGCCGCCATGAACAGGCCGTACGGATCGGTGGTGCCGCGGGCGGCGACCCGGTGACTGTCCAGGGCGGTCACCGTGACCTCGGCACCGCCCAGGGGCTGCCCCAGGGGATCGACGACCTCGCAGCCGTACGCGCCGGCACCGGCCGGCAGGGGCAGCGAGAGGTCCTGCGCGGCGTCGGAGGCGCTGCGGGAACGCCGACGCCGGAGCAGTGCGAGGGCCATGCGGTTCACCTTTCTTCCTGCGTGTCACCACCGCGAGAGCCGCACCGACGCACGTGTCCGCGGTCGCCGGGAACCGCCGGGGAGGGGTTGCAGGCGCGATGAAGTCAACTATTGAACGATCATAGGGCAGGTGGGGAGAGGGTCTTCGTCTCCGGGGTCGGCGTGCAACACGGCTTTCCTGTGTGCCGGATTGACGTGAATCGCCGCCCTACCGGCCATTCGGCGGGCCGTGCCGCGCCCGCCGACCATGGTGCTTTGCTCCGGTGCTGTGGCGAAGGACATCCGAAGCGGCGGAAGATTCACACACGGCTCGCGGTCCCGTCACGCGGTCCACACATCGTGCGGGCCGCGCCGCCGAGCCGGCCGGCTCCGTCCGTCCGCGCGGAAGGGGAAAGCCCGTACGCCGCGTGAGCGTACGGGCGACGGCGACGGCGACGGCTATGGCGGTGCGGCCGGCGCCCGGCGGCGCTCACGGGCGGACGGACGCACCGCCCCCCGGCACCGGCCGGTCGAGGTCCGGGTCGCCGAACTCCGTGCGCAGGGCCTGGAAGGCGGTGACCTTCTCCTCGCCGAAGCGGCGGACGTGGGCGGCGTAGGCGTCGGGGGAGAGGAACGCCGACGGCCGGGACTTGCTGTGGAACTTGTCCGCGTACATCACCAGCCGCTCCTCCCGCGTCACCGCGAGGTAGTCGGCGGGAGGGATCGGGAGGCCCTGGCGCAGGACGTCGTCCTTCGTGACCCCCACCCCGGTGTGGTGGGAGCAGAACCGGCGCAGGGGCTCCGGGAAGCCCTCCCTGCCGAGGATCTCGTGGCCGAGCAGTCCGTGCCGGATGTAGCTCCCGTGGTCCAGCAGGCCGTCGTCCCCGTAGAGGCGGTAGACGCCGATGTCGTGGAGGAGGCAGCCCGCACGGACCAGTTCGGCGTCGACGTCGAGGCGCGAGGCCGAGATGAGCTGCTCGGCGACGCTCCAGACGATCTCGCAGTGGGTGTGGACGAGTTCGAGCGCCTCGGCGGTGGGCGCGTGCTTCTCGTGCAGCGCGCGGATCTCTTCGGGTCCCGGAATCCTCACCCGGGGAGCGTAACAACCGCCGGCCCGCTCACTCGATCGAGCATTCCCGCACGGTGAGCGGCTCGGTGCTGCCGGCCGGTCTGCTGCACAGGACCTCCGCCTTCGAGACGCCCTCCGGGGTCCTGCGGACCCGGTTGAGGACGATGCTGTGGCCGTGGCGCTCCTCGTACAGGGGCGCGTCGGTGAAGTCGATCGTCCCGGTGGCCATCCCGTCGAGCCTGACGTTCCTGAGGTTGACCCAGGTCGCCGCGCGGCTCTGGCGTACGTCCCCGAGGCTGGCCGCCCAGTACAGGGCGCGCGTGGCGTCGTGGGAGAGGGCCGTCTGCCCGCTCGCGAAGTCGACGGCGTCGTACGTGGCCTTCCCGTCCTTGAGCCAGGGGAGGTACGTGGCGGCGTCCTCGTAGAAGGCGGTCCTGGACGCGGCCTCCCTCAGTTCGGCCAGGGCCGCGTGGTACAGGGTGATCCGCGGGGCCACGCCGTCGCGGCCGCCCGTGCCGGAGAACCTGGCCTTGCTCAGGTCGTCCCCCGTGAGGATCGAGATCTGCCGGTTGGCGCAGCCCGGCTCGGTGGTCAGTTGCGTCATCAGCGGTCCGATGTCCTCGACCCGTCCGGCGAAGTAGATCACCGAGGGGACGTCCTCGCCCCGGCAGATGCTCTCCGCGTGCAGCCGCAGTTCGGGCTTGCCGTTCGCCACCCGGTAGCGCTGCGCGGGCAGCAGCCGGAAGCCCTCCCGCTTCAGCATCTCCCCGCCGTACAGGGCCTGTTCGCTGGTGTACCGGTCCTGCGACTCCTTGGTGTCACGGGCCAGTACCAGGGCGTGCGGGGCCCTGTCCCCGGTGCGCAGCTGCCGGGCGACGAGACCGAGCGCCTCGGCCTGGTGCTCGTCGGGGGCCGCGAGGCTGAACCAGTTGGAGAAGTCCTTCGGCAGGTAGGTCGCCGAGTTGGTGCCGGAGACGACGGGCAGCCCCACCGCGTGGAGCCGGCGCGTGACGTCGGGGCTGCTCTGCAGGTCGCGGCCGAACCCGACCACGCCGACGACGGTCGGGTCGCGCTCGGCGTACTCGGCGATCGCGTCGGCGGTGACGCGCTGGTGTCCCATGTCCGCGCCGCCGTTGGCGAGCAGCACCCGCAGTTTCACCGTGTAGTTCTCGTTGACCACGCGCTGGGCGAGGTACACGCCGGTCAGCTCCTCGGCGCCCTTGACCAGGGACGGGTCCACCGGGGAGGAGCTCAGCGGTCCCGCGTACACCACGGTGACGTAGGCGTCGGGGTGGTCGCGCAGCACCTCGGTGTTCTCGGCGCGCACCAGCCTCTCCAGCTCCTGCAGCCGCTTGCCCTCCCCGGTGGTCCCGCCGCTCAGGTGTGCGCCGAACCGGACGTCTCCGGTGGCTATGCCGACGCACTCCGTGCCGCCGCCGGGCGCGGGACGCCGCTCGGTGTCGCGGTCGGCCGTCAGCAGGCCCGCCGAGCAGTACGTCCGGTGCAGCTCGCGGGCGTGGACGACGCCCGCGGTGACGACCAGCGCGAGAACGAGGAACAGGCTGTGGACCGACCACACCACGCGGGCCAGGGACGGCCGGTGCCTGGCCCTGACGCACCGCCAGTCCGCCTGCCGCAGCTCGGCCAGCTCGTCGTGGGGCAGCGGGATCCTGAGCACCCAGGGCAGGGCGTTCGTCCTGCTCGGCGACTGATCGGCCCGGAGGTTCCCGGCCCATTCGTCGTACCAGTGCCGCAACCGCTGGGGGAGACGTGAGGACGGGGACGGGGGCTGCTGCGGCCGGTTGAGCGGAGGGTTCGCGTCCGCGCCCCGGTCGAGCAGTGCCGCGTCGCCCGCCGCCACGCCCGCCACGATCAGCAGCGGGTCGAGTTCACTGCGCCGGCTGCGCACGTCGCTGACCGCCCTGATCAGCTCTATGCCGCCGTTCTCCCGGCCCGCCCGGCGCAGGAACAGCACCGGCGGGCGGGTCCGCTTGAACCCGCGCAGGTCCCAGCTGCGGCGCCGGTGGCTGTCCCGCAGGTCCTCGAAGAGCGCCAGCACGTACAGCTGGAGGGGGAACGGGCCGCCCTCGCGCATGGCCTCGGCCACGTCGTAGGCGCGGGCCGCTATGGCCCGCCAGGAGCGGACGGGCCGCAGCAGCCGCACGCTGGTCGACTGGCGGCGGGCGGCGGACTGGAGGAACGTCGTGGTCAGGAACCACCGGCTCTCCCTGCGCAGCCACAGGAAGAGGGGAGCGCGCCCGGGGACGTGGTTGAGGGCGGCCAGGAGGATCATCAGTCCGATGCCCGCCAGGACGGCGACGTACCACTCGGGGCGGGTGAGCAGCGCGGTGAAGGCGCCCAGGACGCCCATGGGCAGGAACTGCTGCACGTCGTTGAGCAGCAGCTGCCGGTGCCGGCGCGAGGGTCTGCGGGGGCGCCAGCGCTGCCGGGCCAGGATGCGCAGCAGCTGCGTCTGGGCCCGTTCCCGCTGGGCGTTCCCGTCCGGGGTGCCGCCGGGGGCGGTGGGCCAGTGCCCGCGCATCTCCGGATCGTCGGTCGCCTCCTGGAGGGCGCGCACCAGGTTGAGGCGGGGGAAGGAGTAGGGGCGGTAGGAGGCGGAGCGGCCGCCCCACTTCCTGGAGTCGCCGAGGTCGACCAGGAGCCGCACGGCCCGGGCGGTGGGATCGAGGTCCCCCGGCTGCGGCTCGGTCGGGGCGACGGCCAGGCGGGTGCCGTGACGCTGCTGCCCCTCGCTCAGCTCGTCGACGAGTTCGGTGACCCGGCCGTCGTCGGCGAGGTCCTCGGCGTGCAGCACGATCACCGGCATCGGGGGGTCACTGGTCCTGAAGTCCTGGATCAGTGACTCCAGCTGTCGCTGGACGTCGATCCCCGCCTCGGTCGACATGCCCGGGTGACCGCCCGGGCAGTCCTGAGGGAAGTTCTGGTCACGGTCCTGCATGGACACCCCCCGTGGTCGCAAGACACATGTGTCGCAAGCGTCTTGTGAGAATAACGCCCGGCTCTGACAACCGCCCCTGGTGGAACGGCGGTCCGTCGGGGCGGTGATGCCGTGGACGGTGGTGGGGTCCGTGGGTGGTTTCACACGATCGGGTGGTGCTGTGCGATGCGGGCACGTGCGGGGCGGGCGGTCCGTTCGATCCGGTGACGGGGACATCTCCCGTTCCCCTCACGAGACGGACGACCGGAGCACCTCATGAGCCTGCACTTCCACCACAACCCCGACGGCACGACGACCGGACGGAACGAGGCCACCGGCTTCACCGTGACGCACGCCGAAGAGGAGGAGGTGAAGCGGCAGTTGTACGAGGACGCGGGATGGGCGTACACGCCGCCACCGCCTCCGGTGCCGCCCGGGTTCCACCGGTTCGCGCTGGTGCACGACGAGTTCGGCCACACGGGGTTCGCGGACGAGCGGTACGCGGGGCTGCGGGCGGATCCGCCGGAGGGGTGTGTGCCGGTCGACCGGGGCTGTTTCGCCCTGGAGTGCGAGCGGCCGGGGAAGACACTCCTGGACGCGGTCGCCGGCACCGTCGCGGAGGTCCGCCGTGAGCACGGGCTGGTGATGAACGGTCTGGGGGTCGACAAGCCTCAGGAGTGGTTCGACGCCGACCACGGGAACGGGTACGCGGCGGAGACCGTGGCGCACTCGGTGCTGATGGCGGCCGACCGGGCCCGCCGGCTCGGGTACGGGCGCAAGGACCTGGTCCGGCTGCTCGGCGCGGCCGGTCTCGAATAGGTGAGGCGGGGGGCCGGTCGGCTGTTTTTGAAAATGGATGTCACGTGGGTGGGTTCTGGGCGCGCCGGCCGGCCCTCACCCCCTTGATCGCCCGAAAGATCTCTTGCATATGATTTGCAAGTGCGTGACTACAGCATCAGGGCCGCGGGCCCGGCAGACCTCGACCGTGCGCGAGCCGTGATGCTCGACACCGTGTACCGCGATTTCGGCAGCGGGTACGTGCCGCGCTGGCACGGCGACATCATCGACCCGGGCGCCGTCTATCTCGCCCCGCCCCGGCACACCCTGCTCGTCGCGCTCGACCCGGACGGCGGCGAGGTCGTCGCCACCGCGGCCCTCGACTCCCGGGGGCCCGCCCATCCGCCGAACCCGCGCGAGCTCGCCGAGCGCTATCCCTCCGGGGAGACCGCACAGTTGCGGCGGGTGTATGTGCGGCCGGACCACCGCCGCCGTGGTCTGGCGCGGCGGATGGTCGGCGAACTGCTCGACTTCGCGGCCGCCGACGGCGGTTACCGGTCCGTGTATCTGCACACCGATCCCTCCGTGCCGGGGGCGGAGGCCTTCTGGCGGTCGTTCGGGAAGGTCGTGCACGACGAACGTGAGGACGCGGACGGCGGCAACGGCGTCGTCCACTTCGAGATACCGATGGGACGGTGACCTGTGCGCCCGCTTCGTTCGCGGCTTCTCGCCGCCCTGGCGCTCACTCCGCTGCTGGCCGGCTGCTTCGCCTCCGGGGGAGGTGAATCGGGCGACGGCGGCGACAGCGGCTCCCGGCTGCGGGTCGCGCTCGCCTTCCCGCCCGCCGAGCGGCTCTCGCCGTACGGCGCCGACGCCACGATCCTCAGCCGGCTCGGCGTCTCCGAAGGACTGACCGGCATGGACGCCAACGGTGCCGCCGCGCCCGCGCTGGCCCGGTCCTGGCGCCAGAAGGACGCGAGGACCTGGGAGTTCACGCTGCGCGAGGCCCGGTTCCAGGACGGTACGGACGTCACCGCGTCCGCCGTCGCCGACGCGCTCACGCACGCCACCGAGGCCGAGCCCGAGCCCGCCGCCCTCTCCGGCGTCGGCCTGACCGCCGAGGCCGACGGCAGCCGCGCGGTCACCGTCCGCACCACGGAGCCCGACCCCGTTCTCCCGCTGCGGCTGTCCAGCCCCAACCTCGCCGTGTTCTCCGGCAAGGCGTACGACGCGAAAGGCCGCGTCGACCCCGTGGGCACCGCCACCGGACCCTTCGAGCTCACCGAGGCCGACGGGGCCTCGTCCGCCGCACTCGACCGCTTCGACGACTACTGGGGCGGCCGTGCCCAGGCCTCCGGCATCGACGTCCGTTTCATCGCCGACGGCACCGCCCGCGCCAACGCCCTGCGCACCGGTGAGGTCGACATCGCCGAGGCGGTGCCCGTCGCGCAGGCGGCCACCCTCGACCCGAAGACCCGGCGCGACACCGCCACCACCCGCACCACGAGCCTGCTGCTCAACTCCGCATCCGGACCCTTCGAGGCCCCCGGGCTGCGCGCCGCCGCCCGCGCGGCCGTCGACACCTCCGCGCTCGCCGAGGGCGTGTACGAGGGGTACGCCGACCCGGGCGCAGGGATCTACGGACCCGCCGTGACCTGGGCCGAGGGCAAGCGGGTCGAGCCCGCCGGACAGGAGGGGGCCGGGAGCGCGAAGGGAACCACGATCACCCTCGCGACCTACGACAACCGGCCCGAACTCCCCGAGGCCGCCCAGGTGGTGAAGCAGCAGCTGGAGAAGGCCGGTTTCAAGGTGAAGCTCGTGATACGGGAGTACTCGCGGCTCGAAGGCGACGCGTTGGACGGGAAGTTCGACGCGTTCGTGCTCGCCCGCAACACCCTCCTCGACACCGGCGACCCGGTCGCCGTCCTCGCCAGTGACTACACCTGCGACGGCGGCTACAACATCGCCCAGCTGTGCGACAAGGACGTCGACCGTGCGGTCGCCGAGGCCGAGGGGACCACCGATCCCGGCAAGCGGCAGGACGCGGCCATGGCCGCCGAGGCGGCCGTCCTCGGCAGCGACGCCGTGGTGCCGCTGGTCCACCAGCGGATCATCACCGGTGTCGGCACCTCCGTGCGGGGCGCGTCGCTCGACCCCTACGAGCGCACCCTCGTGGGTACGGGAACGCGGCGCTGAACCGTGCGACAGCCCCTGGCCGCGCTCCTGTGGCGCACCGCCCTCGCGGCCGCCCTCGTGTGCGGCATCGGCCTGCTGCCCTGGCTCTCGCGCACCGACCCGGCACTGACCGTCCTCAAGGCACGGTCGCCCGAGCGTGATCCCACGCCCGGGGTGCTGGCGGACATCCGCGGGGAACTGGGCCTGGACTCCGGCCCGTTCTCCCTGCTCGGGCAGTGGCTGGGCGGGTTGTGGCGCGGGGACGCCGGACGGTCGTGGATCTCCGGCGGCGAGGTCGCCCCCGATGTGCTCCGGGCACTGGGCGCCTCCCTGCTGCTGATGTCGGTGGCCCTCCTCGTCGCCTTCGTCACCGCCGCGCTCGTCTGCGCCCGCACCCTCCGTCTCGGGCCGCGGCGGCTGCTCGACGGCCGGCGCGCCGGGGGCGGCGGGTCGGCGGTGCTCGCCGCGCTGCCCGAGTTCCTGGTCGCCTCCGTGCTCGCCACCGTCGTCGGAGTGCACCTCGGCTGGCTGCCCGCCCTCGGCTGGTACGGGCCGCGGTGGACCGTGCTGCCCGCGCTCGCCCTCGGCCTCCCCGCCGGGGCCGTGCTGGGGCGGCTGCTCGACGATCTGCTGCCCGGTGCCTTCGCCGAGCCCTGGGCGCTGGCCACCGCCGCCCAGGGACTGCCCGCACGGACCGTCGCCCGCCGCGCGGTACGGCGCTGTGTGCCCGCGCTGCTGCCCAACCTCGGGCTGTTCGTCGTCGGGCTGACCGGCGGGGCCGTCGCCGTAGAGCAGGTCTTCGACATCCCCGGGCTCGGCCGCACCACCCTCCGGGCCGCCCTCGCCCAGGACCTGCCCGTGCTCCAGGCGGGCACCCTCGCCCTGGTCCTGCTCGCGGCCGTGACCACCGGGGCGTGCCGGCTCGCGGCCCGGCTGCTCGTCGGGCCGGCGCTGCGGGACGGCGCCCTGACGACGCTGCACCGGCCGGCCCCGTCCCCCCGCCGCGTCCAGCCCTTCGCCCACGGTGCCCTCCTGGTCGCCGTCGTCGCGCTCGGGCTGCCCCGCGACCCGCTCGCGCTGGACACCGGGCAGCGGCTCCGGGCCCCCTCCCCGGCGCACCCGTTCGGTACGGACGCCCTCGGCCGGGACCTGCTCGCCCGGATCGCGCACGGCGCCCTCGACACCCTGCTGCTCGCCCTCGGGATCAGCGCCGCGGCCCTGTGCGCCGGGGTGCTGCTGGGGCTGCTGCCCCGGTTGTCCGGGCCGCTGGCCGACACGGTGAACGCCGTGCCGCCGGTGCTCGGCGCGCTGCTCGTCACCGCCGTCGTCGGGGGCGGGGCCGGCACGCCGGCGATCGCCGTGGCCGCCGTCGCGTGGACCCCGCTCGCCGCGCACACCTCGGCGCTGCTGATCCAGGAGCGTGCCACCGAGCACTTCGCGGCCGCCCGGCAATGCGGGGCGGGCCCCTGGTACCTGCTGCGGCGTGAGCTGCTGCCCGCGGTGCTGCCGCCCGTCACCCGCCACGCGCTGGTGCGCCTGCCCGGAATCGCCCTCGCCCTCGCCTCCCTCGGTTTCCTCGGCCTCGGCGCGCAGCCGCCGTCGCCGGAATGGGGACTGCTCCTCGCCGAGAACCAGCCCTACGCCGAACGCGCGCCCTGGGCCGTGCTCGCCCCGGCCGCCGTCCTCGCCCTGCTCGGGGCGTTCGCGGTGACCGCGGCCGGTGGAGTGCGGTGGCCCGGGCGGCGGCGCGGGCGGACCGGGGACCACACGCCCGGGAAGGCGTCCGCACGCCCGTCACCGGTCACCGGGGAACTGGTGGAGACACGATGACCGCTTTGCCCACCCGTCCACGCGAGGCGGCGGGCCGGCCCCGGCTCTCCCCGCTGCTGCGGCTGCTGATCGTCACCCAACTCGCCTTCAACCTCGGCTTCTACGCCGTACTGCCCTTCCTCTCCGTCCATCTGGGACAGGTCCTGGGAATGGCGGGCTGGCTGGTCGGGCTGGTGCTGGGACTGCGGACGTTCAGCCAGCAGGGGCTGTTCGTGGTCGGCGGGGCGCTGGCCGACCGGTATGGCATCCGGCCGGTGGTGCTCGCGGGGTGCGCGCTGAGGATCGCCGGCTTCGTGTGGCTGGGGTACGCCGAGCGGACCTGGGCGGTGATCTGCGCGGTGGTGCTGATCGGGTTCGCCGCCGCGCTGTTCTCCCCGGCCGTCGAGTCGGAGGTGGCCCGGCAGGCGGTCGTCCGGGAGGAGGCGGGCGGGGGATCCCGTACCCGCGTGCTGGCGCTGTTCACCGTGGCCGGGCAGGCCGGCGCGTTCGTCGGGCCGTTGCTGGGCGCGCTGCTGCTGGCGGTGGACTTCCGTACCGCGTGCCTGGCGGGCGCCGGGGTCTTCGTCCTGGTGCTCGCCGGTCACGCCCGGCTGCTGCCGCAGCGCATACCCGGGCGGGACCGGACACCGGTCAGGGGCGGACTGCGGACGGTGCTGCGCAACCGGCCCTTCCTCGGCCTGTGCTGCGCCTTCGGCGCCTACCTGCTCGCCTACAACCAGCTCTACCTCGCCCTCCCGGCCGAGGTGGAGCGCGTCACCGGCTCCCAGACGGCGCTGGCCTGGCTGTTCGCCCTGTCCTCGCTGCTGGTGGTGACCGCGCAGCTGCCGGTCACCCGCTGGGTGGGGGAGCGGCTGGCGGCGCGCCGGTCGATGGCGGTCGGCCTGCTGCTCGTCGCGGCCGGTTTCGCCGCGGTGGCGGCGGCACGTCCCGCCGGGTGGTCGGGGACCGCCGGTCTGGTGCCCGCGGCCGGGTTCGTCGTCCTGCTCACCCTCGGCCAGATGCTGGTCGTACCGGTGGCCCGGGCCTGGGTGCCCGACCTCGCCGAGGAGGGCCGGCTCGGCCTCTACACCGGGGCGCTGTCCTCGGTCTCCGGCCTGATCGTCCTGCTCGGCAGCTCGGCGACCGGCACGCTGCTGGAGGCGGGGCTGCCGCCGGCGGTGCCGTGGCTGGTACTGGCCGGCGCGACGGGGGCGGCCGTGCTGCTGCTGCCACGGAGACCGTGACGGGAGCGGCGCACCCGCCCGCCCCGGCCCGGGCGCACCACGACCAGTGGCGCGCGGTCACGGGCGGTCCGGACCGGCCCGCCCTGCGCGCGGGCGGGCCGCCCGCCTCACCGACGACGGTGTGCCGTGCCCCGGCCGGGCGTCAGCCGGCGACCAGTTCGCGCACCTCGTGCGCGGGGGGAGCCGGCGCCGGCCTGGACGTCCGCCACAGCCACACCACGTCCCGGCCGAACGACCACACCAGCAGCCCCAGTGCCAGCACCACCACACCGACGTTGACCGCGTGCGGCAGCAGGGCCGCGCCCGCCGTCAGCAGCAGCACGCCCTGGAGCGCGGCCACCGTCTTGCGGGCCGTGCTCGGCGGGAGCGGGGCGGTCAGCCAGGGCCAGAGGCGCGCGGCGGCCACGAAGACGTACCGCATCCCTCCGATCAGCAGCACCCACGGGCCCATCGCCGTCGACACGTACACGCTCAGCACGAGGATGAGGAACGCGTCCACCTCCATGTCGAAGCGGGCGCCCAGCGGCGTCGACGTACCGGTCCTGCGCGCCACCTTGCCGTCCACGCCGTCCAGGATCAGGGCCACGGCGGTCAGACCCACGAACAGGGAGACGGGCGGTGAGTCCTGGAACGAGTCGGCGACCAGCGCGGTGACCCCGCCGACGAGGACGGCGCGGCCGAGCGTGACCCGGTTGGCCGCGCCGAAGGAGCGCGGCCGGGACCGGCGCAGGGCCCGGGAGAGCACCGCCCAGGTGGCGACGGCGAACGCGAGGCCGGTCAGCCAGCCCGCCGGGCCCATGCCGACCGCCGTACCGATCAGGGCCAGCAACAGGATCTGCGCGCCCGCCCCCACGGCGGTCTCCTGCTGTACGGGCCTCGCGTCGTAACTGTTGTTCAGGGCCACCGAACACCCTCCGGCCGTGTGACAGAGTCGATCAACGCCGCTACCTTGTGCGCGGCCTGTGCACCCCTCGGTACGCGCGCGGCTTCCCGACCGTTCAGGAGGACTTCGATGAACCGCACCGCACGTGCGTTCTGGCTCGACTCGCCCGGACGAGGCGTGATCCGCGAGGTCGAGCTGCCCGTTCCCGGCGCGGACGAGGTGCTGGTGCGCTCGCTCCGCTCCGGGATCAGCCGGGGCACCGAGACGCTCGTCTTCCGCGGCGGGGTGCCCCGGAGCCAGCACGCCGCCATGCGGGCGCCGTTCCAGGAGGGCGACTTCCCGGCCCCCGTGAAGTACGGCTACCTCAACGTGGGCGTGGTGGAGGAGGGACCGGAAGGGCTCGTCGGACGCACCGTGTTCTGCCTGTACCCGCACCAGACGCGGTACGTCGTTCCGGCGGGCGCCGTCACGCCCGTGCCCGACGGCGTGCCCGCCGGGCGGGCCGTGCTGGCCGGCACAGTGGAGACCGCCGTCAACGCGCTGTGGGACGCCGCGCCGCTGGTCGGCGACCGGATCGCCGTCGTCGGCGGCGGGATGGTCGGCTGCTCGGTGGCCGCGCTGCTGGCCCGGTTCCCCGGCGTACGGGTGCAGCTCGTCGACGCCGACCCGGCGCGCGCGAAGACCGCGGCGGCGCTCGGCGTCGGGTTCGCGCTGCCCGGGGACGCCCTCGGCGAGTGCGACCTGGTCGTGCACGCCAGCGCCACCGAGCAGGGGCTCGGCCGGGCACTCGAACTGCTCCGCGCCGAGGGCACCGTCGTCGAACTGAGCTGGTACGGCGACCGGAAGGTGAGCCTCCCGCTGGGCGAGGCCTTCCACTCCCGGCGGCTCACCGTCCGCGGCAGCCAGGTCGGCACCGTCTCCCCGGCCCGCGCGAACCGCAGCCACGCCGACCGGCTCGCCCTCGCCCTCGACCTGCTCGCCGACCCCGCCCTCGACGCCCTCGTCACCGGCGAGTCCGCCTTCGAGGACCTGCCCGACGTCATGCCCCGCCTCGCCTCCGGGGAGATCCCGGCCCTGTGCCACCGCGTGCGCTACGACACCCCGTAGCCGCACCGGCACGCCTGACCTGAGAAAAGACGGGGCGGACGCTGAACGGGGGAAGGAGGCCGGACGTACTACACGGCATCCCCGTCGGAGATCGGCCGGGGAGCAGACGCGCCGCACCTGGAGGGTCGTCCGTTGTTCAGCATCACCGTCCGCGATCACATCATGATCGCCCACAGCTTCCACGGCGAGGTCTTCGGACCGGCCCAGCGCCTGCACGGGGCCACGTTCCTCGTGGACGCCACCTTCCGGCGCGAACAGCTGGACGAGGACAACATCGTCGTCGACATCGGCCTGGCCACGCAGGAACTCGGCGCCGTCGTCGGCGGGCTGAACTACCGCAACCTCGACAACGAGCCCGACTTCGCGGGGGTCAACACCTCCACGGAGTACCTGGCCAAGGTCATCGCCGACCGGCTCGCCGAACGCATCCACAAGGGCGCCCTGGGCGAGGGCGCCAAGGGCATCGCGGGCATCGCCGTCACCCTGCACGAGTCGCACATCGCCTGGGCGAGTTACGAGCGTGCCCTGTGACCGACACGACGATCGACCTGCCCGGCACCGCCGTCGACGTGCCCGGCACGGCCGCCGGACGGGCCGGGACCGCCCGCCTGGACTACGTTCCGGTGCAGGCGGCCTTTCCGAGGAACGGCGGGATCATCCCCATGTCCCTGCGCTCCGTGCACTTCGTGATGCCGGGCGGTGTCGACGACCCGGCCGCGCCCAGCGGCGGCAACGCCTACGACCGCCGCGTGTGCCTGGACCTGCCCGGCTTCGGATGGCAGGTGCACCGGCACGCCGTGGCCGGTGACTGGCCCCGCCCGGACGCCGCCGCCCGCGCCGAACTCGCCCGCATCCTGCGCGAACTGCCGGACGGCGCCGTCGTCCTGCTCGACGGGCTGGTCGCCTGCGGGGTGCCCGAGATCCTCGTCCCCCGGGCGGAGGAGGGGCGGCTGCGCATGGCCGTCCTCGTGCATCTGCCGCTCGGCGACGAGACCGGGCTCGACGCGGCCGTCGCCGCCGAACTGGACGCCCGCGAGCGCGCGGTGCTGCGGGCGGTGCCCGCGGTGATCGCCACCAGCGACTGGGCCGTACGCCGTCTCGTCTCCCACCACGGCCTGGCCCCCGACCGCGTCCACGTCGCCGCCCCCGGCGCCGACATCGCGCCCCTCGCACCCGGCACCGACGGCGTCTCGCGGCTGCTGTGCGTGGCCGCCGTGACCCCGCGCAAGGGACAGCAGCGGCTCGTGGAGGCCCTGGCGGCGGTGGCCGACCTGCCGTGGAGCTGCGCGCTCGTCGGCGGGCTCGGACAGGACCCCGAGTACGTCGCGCACCTGCACGACCTCATCCGCGCACACGGCCTCGAGGACCGGCTGGAGCTGACCGGACCGCAGACCGGCGCCGCACTCGACGCCAGCTACGCCGCCGCCGACCTCATGGTGCTCACCTCGTACGCCGAGACGTACGGCATGGCGGTCACCGAGGCGCTGGCGCGCGGCATCCCGGTGCTGGCGACCGACGTCGGCGGGCTGCCCGAGGCGGTCGGCCGCGCACCCGACGGAGGAGTGCCCGGCATCCTCGTCCCGCCGGAGAACCCCGCCGCCGTCGCCGCCGAACTGCGCGGCTGGTTCGGCGAGGCGGACGTGCGGCGTCGGCTCAAGGCCGCCGCCCGCAGCCGGCGGGCCGCGCTCGGCGGCTGGGCGAGCACCGCGCAGAGCCTGGCGGCGGTACTGCGCCGGCTCCCCACCGGACCCCGGAGGGCCGCATGACGAAACCGGCGACCACCACCACCCGGCACGACGGGACGGTTCCGGCCCGGCCCGGCCCCGGGGACGCCGTGCTCCAAGGGGACACCGTGGAACCCCGGGCCACCGGCCCCGCCGGACCGTCCGTCGTCCCCGGCGCCGGCCCCGCGTCCCGCCCCGGCGAGCGGGCCACCCTGCGGCTGCGGGACACCGGCGACGACGAACCGGCCCGCTACGCCCCCGAGTGGCTCCAGCTGCGCGAACCGGCCGACGCCGACGCCCGCTCGCACGACCTGCTCGACCCGTTGCGCACCCGGCTCGCCCGGCTGCCGCGCCGGGCCGGCGGACTCGTCGTCCACGACATCGGCTGCGGCACCGGATCGATGGGCCGCTGGCTCGCCCCCCGCCTCGACGGCGCCCAGCACTGGGTCCTGCACGACCGGGACCCCTACCTCCTGCACTTCGCTGCCGTCGCCGCCCCGCGCTCCGCCGCCGACGGCAGCCGTGTCACCGTCGAGACCCGGCGCGGTGACGTCGCCCGGCTCACCCCGGACGTACTGACCGGCGCCTGTCTGGTGACGGCGTCCGCGCTGCTCGACGTCCTCACCCGCGAGGAGGTCGGCGCCCTCGCCGCCGCCTGCGCGGGAGCCGGCTGTCCGGCCCTGCTGACGCTGTCGGTGGCCGGACGGGTGGAGCTGACCGAGCCGCACCCGCTGGACCAGGAGATCATGGAGGCCTTCAACGCCCATCAGCGCCGGGGCGGGCTGCTCGGCCCGGACGCGGTCACCGTCGCCGCCGAGGTCTTCGCCGGGCACGGCGCGACCGTACGGCTCGCCCCGAGCCCCTGGCGGCTCGGTCCCGGGCAGTCCGCGCTGACCGGGCAGTGGCTGCGGGGCTGGGTCGGCGCGGCGGTGGAGGAGCGTCCGGAACTGGCGGCGCGTGCCGGCGGTTACCTGGCCGAGCGGCTGGAGGCCTGCGCGGCGGGGGAGTTGCGGGTCGTCGTCCACCACAGTGATCTGCTCGCGCTGTGCCGGCCGGTGGACGGGGCCGCATGAGTGCGCGGCTCCGCGACACTCCCGCCCGGCTCAACACCCCTGCCGTGCGCGCCCGTCTCGGCACGCTCGGCGGCGTCGCGATCCTCGCGGTCCTGCTGTGGCGCCTCGACACCGGGGTCCTCCTGGAGGGGCTGCGCCGCATCGACGGGCCGACGCTGCTCGCGGGGCTCGGGATCGGGCTGGTGACCACCGTGTTCAGCGCCTGGCGCTGGGCGCTGGTCGCCCGGGGGATCGGGATCCGGCTGCCGCTGGGGGCGGCCGTCGCCGACTACTACCGTGCCCTGTTCCTCAACGCGGCCCTGCCCGGAGGTGTGTGGGGTGACGTCCACCGGGCCGTGCGGCACGGGCGGAGCGCCGGGGACCTGGGGCGGGGGGTGCGGGCGGTGGTGCTGGAGCGGACCGCCGGGCAGCTCGCGCTGTTCGCCGCGGGGGCGGTGGTGCTGGTGAGCATGCCGTCGCCGGTGCTCGACGAAGTGCGGCAGGCCGCGCCGGTGGCCGGGCTCGGTGCGCTGGGGGCCTGTGCGGTGGTGCTGGCGGTGCGGATGAACCGGGCGCCGGGGCGGCGGGGGGTTGCTTCCGGGTTGCTCGCGGAGGCGCGTGAGGGGTTGTTCTCACGGCGCAACGCGCCCGGTGTGCTCGTCTCCTCCGCCGTCGTACTGGCCGGGTACGTCGCCATGTTCGTCCTCGCCGCCGAGGTCGCCGGAGCGGACGCGTCCGTGGCGGAGCTGCTGCCGCTCGCCGTGCTGGCGTTGCTGGCGATGGGGCTGCCGTTGAACGTGGGCGGGTGGGGGCCCCGGGAGGGGGTCACCGCCTGGGCGTTCGGGGCGGCGGGGCTCGGGGCGGGGCGGGGACTGACCGTCGCGGTCGTCTACGGCGTGCTCAGTCTCGTGGCCGGCCTGCCGGGTGTGGTGGTGCTGGTGGGCCGGTGGTACGCGGGGGTACGGGCCGGTCGCCGTGGGGCTGTCGCCCCCGCCGCCCCTTCCCTCCCCGTCCCCGGGGGCGTCGTCCCCGGACCCCCGGTCGGCCTTCGGCCCCGTCCTCGGACGCCGGACGGGCTGGAGGATGCGGGCGGGCTGGAAGAGGCGGGCGGGCCGGAAGAGGCGGGCGGGGTGGGGGACGGCCTTCGGCCCCGTCCTCAGACGCCTGTCGGGCTCGACGGCGCGGGCGGGCTCGAAGGGGCGTCGTCCGCCGACGTCAGCAGGGAGAAATACGCGGCGAACGAATCCGCCAGGCTCGCCAGGATTTCCCTGCCTTTCTCCGCCGTGCCCAGGGAAGGGCGGCCGATGACGCCGGAATCGGTGTAGGCGGACATGCCGGTGGTGAGGAGATGACGGCGGTCGTCCGCGACGTGATCGGAGGTCTCATAACCGGGGCGGAGCAATTCGGGATGGGTGTGGAGAAGAATGGAGGTCTCGATTTCGCCCGCGTGCATGTCGGTGAGGAGGGACGTGACGACGCCGGCCCGCGCACGCGCCGTCTCCCAGTCCTCCGGGGCCGGGAACAGCGCCATCCGCTCGCCGCGGGCGGAGGACTCCTGAACGACGTTGCCCAGGACGTAGTTTCCGCCGTGCCCGTTGACCAGCACCAGGGTGTCCACGCCCGACCGGCGGAGCGAGTCGGCGATGTCCCGCACCACCGCGTGGAGCGTGACGGAGGAGAGGGAGACGGTCCCCGGCCAGGCCGCGTGCTCGTGGGAGCAGGAGATCGTCACCGGAGGGAGGAGGTGCACCGGGTGGGCGTCGGCGATCTTCCGCGCGATCGCGCAGGCGACCAGCGTGTCGGTCGCCAACGGCAGGAACGGGCCGTGCTGCTCGAAACTCCCGACCGGAAGGACCGCGATCTGCCGTGAGACGCCGGCTCCCCGCTTGCGTACATCCTCATGTGTATCCGCCGGCAACAGACCGTGCACCGGGCCGTATGCCGCCGACCCCTTCTGTGAACCACCCATGTCGTCACGGCCTTTCGTCTCTGCTTAGGAACTCGGGAATCATGACAGAAAAAGTAGGCGTACTCGGCAAGAAGTCCCCGCGGCGGACCGGCGTGGAACACGTCGTGAACACGCCGCTGCCCACCGTGTACGGCACGTTCCGGGCGGCCGGCTACCTGGACCACGACCGCGGTGACGAGCAGGTCGCCCTGGTGTACGGCGACATCGGCACGGACGGTGTCCTCACCCGGCTGCACTCGGAGTGCCTGACCGGGGACGCCTTCGGGTCCCAGCACTGCGAGTGCGGCGACCAGCTGGCGTCGGCGCTGCGCGCTGTCGTCGCCGAAGGGGCGGGCGTGGTCGTCTACTTGAGGGGGCACGAGGGCCGCGGCATCGGGCTCCTCGGCAAGCTGCGGGCGATGGCCCTGCAGGCGGAGGGCCTGGACACCGTCGAGGCGAACCTGGCGCTCGGCCTGCCGGTGGACGCCCGCGACTACGGCGTCGCCGCCGGGATCCTCCAGGACCTGGGCGTGCGCTCGGTGCGGCTGATGTCCAACAACCCGCGCAAGCGGGAGGCGTTGGTACGGCACGGCATCCAGGTCGCCGAGCAGGTGCCGCTGCTGATACCGCCGTGCGAGAACAACATCACCTATCTGCGCACCAAACGGGAACGCCTCGACCACCACCTGCCCCATCTGGACGCGGTGGCCCACCTGTCCTGACGCCCGTCAGCGTGTCACCGCCTCGTGCACCAGCCGTTTGAGGTCCCGGAAGACGGTGTGGGACGCCCTGGGCCGCACCTGTGTGTGGAACTGCACGGTCAGGTCGCGGCCCGGGTCGACCCAGAACGTGGTCGTGGCCACCCCGCTCCAGCCGTAGCTGCCCGGAGCGGACGGGGCCTGGGTACGGGACGGGTCGACGACGACGGAGACGCCGAGGCCGAAGCCGACGCCCTCGTTGCCGGGCACGTCGTGTGCGGGGCGGCTGCCGAAGGCGCGCAGATCGGCGCCGCCGGGGAGGTGGTTGCGGGTCATCAGGTCCACGGTCGCCGGGGAGAGCAGGCGCACGCCGTCGAGTTCGCCGCGCCGGCGCAGCAGCTCCATGAAACGGTGGAAGTCGTGGGCGGAGGCCACCATGCCGCCGCTGCCGGACAGGAACCGGGGCCGGCCGCGCAGCGGCAGTCCCGCGATCGGCTCGATGCCGCCGTCGTCGGTCTCCCCGTACAGCTCCGCGAGCCGCTCCGCCTGCTCGTCCGTGACCTGGAACCCGGCGTCCGTCATGCCGAGCGGCCGGAAGATCCGTTCGGCGAGGAAGACGTCGAGCGGCCGGCCCGACACCACCTCGACGATCCGCCCCAGCACGTTCGAGGCGACCGAGTAGTTCCACTGCGTACCCGGATCGAACTGCAGCGGCAGACGCGCGTACACCTCGGTCGTCCCCGCGAGGTCCGCACCCGGCGCCACCGACGACTCCAGCCCGGCCGCGCGGTACAGCGCGTCGACGGGGTGGGAGTGGTAGAAGGCGAACGTCAGGCCGGCGGTGTGCGTCATCAGATGCCGTACGAGGAGGGGGCCGGCGGCGGGACGGGTCCGCACCTCGTCACCCGACCCGCTCGCGTACACGCGCGGCCGCGCGAACGCCGGCAGATGGCGGCCGACCGGGTCGTCCAGCGACAGGCGGCCCTCCTCCTCCAGCATCAGCGCGGCGACGGCCGTCACCGGCTTGGTCATGGAGTAGATCCGCCACAGCGTGTCGCTCTCCACGGGCAGCCCCGCCGCCACGTCCCGCGCCCCGTACGCCGTGAGGTGCGCGACGCGCCCGCCCCGGGCGACGGACACCAGGAACCCGGGCAGCCTCCCCTCGTCGACCAGGCGGGCGAAGTGCCGGTCCAGGCGCTCCAGCGCCCCCGCGTCCAGCCCGGCCTCGGCGGGATCGGCCTCTTGCCGCAGCACTGCCATCGCTCTCCTCGGGGGAACGCCGGCCCGGTGCGGGCCGTTGGACGAGTCATGACTCAGGACGCCGAACAGAACGCACTGCTCGCCCTGCTCTCCGAGCTGCACGGGGGAGTGCTCGTCACCCTGAAACGTGACGGACGGCCCCAGCTGTCGAACGTCATGCACGCCTACTACCCCGACGAGCGGGTCATCCGCGTCTCGCTCACGGACGACCGGGCCAAGACCCGCAACCTGCGGCGCGACCCCCGCGCCTCCTACCACGTCACCACCGACGACCGGTGGGCCTACACGGTCGCCGAGGGCACCGCCGACCTGTCGCCCGTCGCCGGGAACCCGTACGACGGGACGGTGGAGGAACTCGTCCGGCTGTACCGCGACATCAACGGCGAGCACGCCGACTGGGACGACTACCGCGCCGCGATGGTCCGCGACCGGCGCCTGGTGCTGCGGCTGCGGGTGGAACGGGCGTACGGCATCCCGCGCGGCGCCGGGGCGTAGCGGACGCCCCGGCGCGTACGGCGAGCGCCTCAGCCGCCGACGTACTGGGCGAGGTGCTCACCCGTGAGGGTGGAGCGGGCGGCGACCAGGTCGGCGGGGGTGCCCTCGAAGACGATCCGACCGCCGTCGTGACCGGCCCCGGGGCCGAGGTCGATGATCCAGTCGGCGTGCGCCATGACCGCCTGGTGGTGCTCGATGACGACGACCGACTTGCCGGAGTCCACGAGCCGGTCGAGCAGGCCGAGCAGCTGCTCCACGTCGGCCAGGTGCAGACCGGTGGTCGGCTCGTCGAGGACGTACACGCCGCCCTTGTCGGCCATGTGGACGGCCAGCTTCAGCCGCTGCCGCTCACCGCCGGAGAGCGTGGTGAGCGGCTGGCCGAGGGTGAGGTAGCCGAGCCCGACGTCCGCCATCCGCTCCACGATCCGGTGCGCCGCCGGGATGCGTGACTCGCCCGCGCGGAAGAACTCCTCGGCCTCGGTCACCGACATCGCGAGCACCTCGCTGATGTCGCGGCCGCCGAAGCGGTACTCAAGGACCGACGCGTCGAACCGCCTGCCCCCGCAGTCCTCGCAGGTCGTGGCCACGCTCTGCATGATCGCCAGGTCGGTGTAGAGGACGCCGGCGCCGTTGCAGGTGGGGCAGGCGCCCTCGGAGTTGGCGCTGAACAGCGCCGGCTTGACGCCGTTGGCCTTGGCGAACGCCTTGCGGATCGGGTCGAGCAGTCCCGTGTACGTCGCCGGGTTGCTGCGGCGCGAGCCGCGGATCGGGGTCTGGTCCACCGAGACCACGCCCTCGTGGGCCGGGACGGAGCCGTGGACGAGGGAGCTCTTGCCGGAGCCGGCGACGCCGGTGACGACGCAGAGCACGCCGAGCGGTATGTCGACGTCGACGTCCTGGAGGTTGTTGGCGTTCGCGCCGCGGATCTCCAGCGTGCCGGTGGCCTCGCGGACCGTCTCCTTCAGCTTGGCCCGGTCGTCGAGGTGGCGGCCGGTGACGGTGCCGCTCGCCCGCAGACCGTCGACGGTGCCCTCGAAGCAGACGGTGCCGCCCGCCGTGCCGGCGCCGGGGCCGAGGTCCACGACGTGGTCGGCGATGGCGATCGTCTCCGGCTTGTGCTCCACCACCAGCACCGTGTTGCCCTTGTCCCGCAGCCGCAGCAGCAGGTTGTTCATCCGCTGGATGTCGTGCGGGTGCAGGCCGATCGAGGGCTCGTCGAAGACGTAGGTGACGTCGGTGAGCGAGGAACCGAGGTGGCGGATCATCTTGGTGCGCTGCGCCTCACCGCCGGAGAGCGTGCCCGAGGCGCGGTCGAGCGAGAGGTAGCCGAGGCCGATCTCCACGAACGAGTCGAGGGTGTGCTGGAGCTTGACCAGCAGCGGCGTCACCGACGGCTCCTTGAGCCCGCGGACCCATTCGGCCAGGTCACGGATCTCCATGGCGCAGGCGTCGGCGATGTTGACCTCGCCGATCCTCGAGGAGCGGGCCAGTGCGCTGAGCCGGGTGCCGTCGCACTCGGAGCACTCGGTGAACGTGACCGCCCGGTCCACGAAGGCCCGGATGTGCGGCTGCATCGACTCGCGGTCCTTGGACAGGAACGACTTCTGGATCTTCGGGATCAGCCCCTCGTAGGTGAGGTTGACCCCGTTGATCTTCACCTTGGTCGGCTCGCGGTACAGGAAGTCGTGCCGCTCCTTCTTGCCGTACTCGCGGATCGGCTTGTCCTTGTCGAAGAAGCCCGACTCGGTGATGACCCGCACCACCCAGCCGTCGCCGGTGTAGCCGGGGATGGTGAAGGGGTCCTCGGAGAGCGACTTGGAGTCGTCGAACAGCTGCGTGAGGTCGATGTCGGAGACGGTGCCCCGGCCCTCGCAGTGCGTGCACATGCCGCCGGTGCGGCTGAAGCTGACCTTCTCCGTCTTCGTCCTGTCGGAACCGCGGTCGACGGTGAAGCCACCGGTCGCCGAGACCGAGGCGACGTTGAAGGAGTACGCGGCGGGCGGGCCGATGTGCGGCGTGCCGAGCCGGCTGAAGAGGATGCGCAGCATCGCGTTGGCGTCGGTGGCGGTGCCGACGGTGGAGCGGGGGTCGGAGCCCATCCGCTGCTGGTCGACGGTGATGGCGGTGGTCAGGCCGTCGAGCACGTCGACCTCGGGGCGGGCCAGGTTCGGCATGAAGCCCTGCAGGAAGGCGCTGTAGGTCTCGTTGATCAGCCGCTGCGACTCGGCGGCGATCGTGTCGAACACCAGGGAGCTCTTGCCCGAGCCGGAGACACCGGTGAACACCGTCAGCCGGCGCTTGGGGATCTCGATACTGACGTCCTTGAGGTTGTTCTCGCGCGCCCCGTGCACGCGGATCAGATCGTGGCTGTCGGCGGCGTGCGGCCCGGCCGGCTGCTGCTCTGTCCTCGTGGTCATGCTCACTGTTCCCCTCCGTCGGGCGGGGACCGCGTGCGCGGTCCCCGCCGGCGTCCCCATCGCGGCAAGGCTAGGCTAGGCGGCCCGTGGCCACCTGCGCTTCTTGATTCCTGACCGGTCGGGAACGCCTTCGGCCCGGGTCAGACCGTCACTTTCTCGGGCCGCTCCGCGCCCTCCCCGGCGACACGTTCGCCGAGCCGTTCGGTGGGGACGCGATGGGTCTCGCGGGCCGTGACCGCCGCGATGACCGGGGGTACGCACAGAGCGGCCGTGAAGAGGGCCACCGCCGTCCAGTCGTCGCCCTCGGGCCCGGCGATCCGCGCGGCGAACGTGACCGCGAACCCGGCCACCGCGAAGCCGATCTGCGTGCCGATCGCCACGCCCGAGAGCCGGACCCTGGTCGGGAACATCTCGCCGTAGAAGGACGGCCACACACCGTTCGCGGCGCTGTAGACCACGCCGAACGCGAAGATCCCGAGGAACAGGGTGAGCGGGTAGCTGCCGGTGGAGATCGCCCACAGGTAGAGGAACATCGTCACCGCGCTGCCGACGGCCCCGATCAGGTAGACGGGACGGCGGCCCACACGGTCGGAGAGCGCGGCCCACAGCGGGATCGCGGCCAGCGCGACGACATTGGCCAGCGCGCCCACCCACAGCATCGACGAACGGGACATGCCGACCGTGTCGCCGGTGGCGTACGCCAGCGCCCACACCGTGAAGATCGTGCTGACCGAGGCGATCAGCGCGCCCGCGACCACCCGCAGGACGTCCGCCCGGTGCTCGCGCAGCAGCACCACCAGCGGCAGCTTCACGACCCCCTCGCCGGCGGTCTGCTGCTCGAACGCCGGCGTCTCGTCCAGCCTGCGGCGGATGACCCAGCCGACGACGGCGACCGCGACGCTCAGCCAGAACGGCACCCGCCAGCCCCAGGACAGCAGCTGCTCCTCGGGCAGCGCGGCGATCGGGATGAAGACCAGGGTGGCCAGCAGTTGGCCGCCCTGGGTGCCGCTGAGGGTGAAGCTGGTGAAGAAGCCCCGCCGGTCCGGCGGCGCGTGTTCCAGGGTCATCGAGTTGGCGCTGGCCTGTTCGCCGGCCGCCGAGATGCCCTGCAGCACCCGGCACAGCACCAGCAGGACCGGGGCGAGGGTGCCGACCTGGGCGCGGGTGGGCAGACAGCCGATGAGGAAGGTCGACAGGCCCATCAGCATCAGCGTGAAGACCATGATCTTCTTGCGGCCGAGCCGGTCCCCGACGTGCCCGAGGAAGAGCGCGCCGATCGGCCGGGCCGCGTACGCGACACCGAACGTGGCCAGCGACAGCAGGGTCGCGGTGGCCGGGTCGGAGTCGTCGAAGAAGACCTCCGGGAAGATCAGCGCGGCCGCGCTGCCGTAGATGAAGAAGTCGTAGTACTCCAGGGCGCTGCCGATCCAGGCGGCGGCGGCCGCCTTCCTCGGCTGCCCGGGCGGGGAGGCGTCGCGGGGCGGTGCGGGGACGGTCACGGCGTGCTCCTTCGGGGGGACTCCACGACGGTACGCGGAGGACGAGCGGAGGGGAGTGGCCGATGTGCTAATTAACCCACTGGGTAGTTAGTAGCGGCTGGGTAGGGATGCTGCGCCCGGCCGCCCGCACTGTCAAGGGGTCGCGTCGTACGGATCTGCGGACCCGGTCCGCGGGCCGGGCTCAGTCCGCCGCGCGTTCCGCCGTCAGATAGGCGATCACCATGTCGCCCAGCATCGCCCGGTAGTGCTCGCGCCGGCCCGGGTCCACCAGGTCGCGGCCGAAGAGCGCGCCGAAGGTGTGCCGGTTGGACACCCGGAAGAAGCAGAAGGAACTGATCATCGCGTGCAGGTCCACGGCGTCGACGTCGGCCGTGAACAGTCCCGACTCCTGTCCGGCCGCCAGGATCCGGCGGATCACGTCCAGCGCGGGCGAGCCCATCCGTCCCAGTTCCTCGGAGGCCGCGATGTGCTCCGCGCCGTGGATGTTCTCGATGCTCACCAGGCGGATGAAGTCCGGGTGCCGCTCGTGGTGGTCGAAGGTCAGCTCCGCCAGCCGCCGGATGGCCGCCACCGGGTCCAGATGGTCCACGTCCAGCTGCTGCTCGGCCTCGCGGATCACGCCGTACGCCCGCTCCAGCACGGCCGTGAACAGCTGTTCCTTGCCGCCGAAGTAGTAGTAGATCATCCGCTTGGTGGTGCGGGTGCGGGCGGCGATCTCGTCGACGCGGGCCCCGTCGTAGCCGGCCCGGGCGAACTCCCGCGTCGCCACGTCGAGGATCTCGGCCCTGGTGCGGGCGGCGTCACGGATGCGCTCGCCGGGCCGTGCCGGTTCTTCGACGCTGGTCATCGGGTCCCTTCGGGCCGAGGGTGCAGTGCCGGTGATTCTAGAAGCAGTGCCCCGCCCGGCCCGACGGGTCTTCCCGCAGGCCCATGACGGCTGATATAGCTAACGTACTGGTTCGTACATTAGTGAGCCGCCTCTGGAGGTCCCGGTGCTCAAGGACTCTTATCTCGTCGGGCTGATCGGTTCCGGCATCGGCCCCTCGCTCAGCCCCGCGCTGCACGAGCGGGAGGCCGACCGGCAGGGCCTGCGCTACCTGTACCGGCTCCTCGACCTCGACACGACCGGTGTCCCGCCCGAGGCGGTGGGCGAACTGCTGCGCGCCGCCCGGCTGGTCGGCTTCGACGGGCTCAACATCACCCACCCGTGCAAGCGGCTCGTCGTCGAGCACCTGGACGCCCTCGACCCGCGGGCCGAGGCGCTCGGCGCGGTCAACACCGTCGTCTTCGAGGGCGGACGCGCCGTCGGCCACAACACGGACGTCACCGGCTTCGCCGCCGCCTTCGCCCGCGGACTGCCCGACGTCCCGCTGGAACGGGTCGTGCAGCTCGGCGCGGGCGGCGCCGGAGCGGCCGTCGCGCACGCCGCGCTCACCCTCGGCGCCGAACGGGTCACCGTCGTGGACGCGCTGCCCGGGCGCGCGGCCGAGCTGGCCGCCGCGCTGAACCGGAGCTTCGGGCCGGGCCGCGCCGCCGCCGCGCCCCCGGACCGGCTGCCGGAGCTGCTCGGCGCCGCCGACGGCCGCGGCGGCCTGATGCACGCCACCCCCACCGGCATGGCCGCCCACCCCGGCCTGCCCCTGCCGGCCGGGCTGCTGCACCCCGGACTGTGGGTCGCCGAGGTCGTCTACCGCCCGCTGGAGACCGAGCTGCTGCGCACCGCCCGCGCGGCGGGCTGCGCCACCCTCGACGGCGGCGGCATGGCCGCCTTCCAGGCCGCCGACGCGTTCCGCCTGATCACCGGCCGGGAACCCGACAGCGCGCGGATGCTCGCGGACCTCACCGAGCTGACCGACGGCGCCGTCGGGGCGCCGAAGTAGACCGAGAAGCCCTCACGGAAGCAACAGGTACCGACGTGCGCACGTCCATCGCCACCGTCTCCCTCAGCGGCTCCCTCACCGAGAAGCTCACGGCCGCGGCCCGGGCCGGCTTCGACGGCGTGGAGATCTTCGAGAACGACCTGCTCACCGCGCCGCTCACCCCTGAGGAGATCCGCGCCCGCTGCGCCGACCTCGGCCTGACCGTCGACCTCTACCAGCCGCTGCGGGACGTCGAGGCCGTGCCCGCGGACCTCTTCGCCCGCAATCTGCGCCGCGCCCGGCACAAGTTCGAACTGATGCGCAGACTGGGCGCCGACACGGTCCTCGTCTGCTCCAGCGTCGACCCGTCCGCCGTCGACGACGACGCCCTCGCGGCGCGGCAGCTGAGCGAACTGGCCGACCTGGCCGACGACTTCGGCATCCGGGTGGCGTACGAGGCGCTGGCCTGGGGCCGGCACGTCAGTACCTACGACCACGCCTGGCGCATCGTCGAGGCGGCCGGTCACCCCGCGCTCGGAACCTGTCTGGACAGCTTCCACATCCTCTCGCGCGGCAGCGACCCCGCGGGCATCGAGGACATCCCCGGCGAGAAGATCTTCTTCCTCCAGCTCGCCGACGCCCCGCTGCCCGCGATGGACGTGCTCCAGTGGAGCCGCCACCACCGCTGCTTCCCCGGCCAGGGCGGCTTCGACGTCGCCGGACTGGTCCGGCACGTGCTGCGCACCGGCTACGACGGGCCGCTCTCCCTGGAGGTCTTCAACGACGTCGTCCGGCAGGCCGAGGCCGGACCGACCGCCGTGGACGCCCGCCGCTCCCTGCTGATGCTCCAGGAGGAGGTGGGCGCGGCCGAACTCCCGGCGCCCGTCGTCCCCACCGGATTCGCCTTCGCCGAACTCGTCACGCCCGACCCGGCCCCCCTCGCCGGTCTGCTCGACGCGCTGGGCTTCGCCCGCACCGCCCGGCACCGCAGCAAGCCGGTCGACCTGTGGCAGCAGGGCGAGGCCCGGATCCTCGTCAACACCGGGGCGGCCGTACGGCGTGACGGCACCCGGCTCGCGGCCGTCGGGCTGGAGTCACCCGACCCCGCCGGCGCCGCCCGCCGCGCGGAGGCCCTGCTGGCGCCCGTCCTGCCGCGCCGCCGCGCCCCCGAGGACGCCCCGCTGGAGGCGGTCGCGGCGCCCGACGGCACGGAACTGTTCTTCTGCGGCACCCGGCCGCCCTCCGGCGACGGCTGGCGCTCCGACTTCGCGGACGTGGAGCACGCCCCCGCCGCCACGGCCGTACGGCACATCGACCATCTCGCCCTCACCCAGCCCTGGCACCACTTCGACGAGGCGGCCCTCTTCCACCGCGGCGTGCTCGGGCTGCTCGCCGACGAGAGCGTGGACCTCGCCGATCCCTACGGCCTGCAGCGCAGCCGCGCGGTCGGCAACGCCGACGGCAGCGTCCGCATCGCCCTCGGTGTCGGTGCCGCGCCCACCGACGACACCGTGCACGCCCAGCACATCGCGTTCGCCACCGACGACGTGGTCGCCGCGGCCCGCCGCTTCCGCGACGCCGGCGGCCGGCTGCTGCCGATTCCGGCGAACTACTACGACGACCTCGCCGCCCGCCACGAGTTCGCCGACGGCGAGCTGGAGACCTATCGCGACCTGGGCATCCTCTACGACCACGACGAGCACGGCACCCTCCGCCACTGCTACACCCTCACCGTCGGCCGCGTCTTCTTCGAACTCCTCCAGCGCGACGGCGGGCACCGCGGCTACGGCGCCCGCAACGCCCCGGTCCGCCTGGCCGCCCAGCACGCGGCCCACAAGGCCTGAGGCGGGGCCGCGTCGAGGTGGTCCCGCACCGGTTCGAACAGTCCGTACGGCACGTACCGCGGGATCCCGTCGTGCGCCGCCCGGGCCGGGCCGGCCACGTCGTCCCCGCTCGCGACGACCGCCTCGCCGCCGACGGGCCGGCACGCGATGCAGTGGATCTCCCGGCCCGTCACGGGGCGGACCCGTCGCCCCAGCACGTGCCGCGGGGTCACCAGGAGCCCGTTCCCGTCCCGGGGCTCACGCGCTGCGGCTTCCCCGGGGCTCTCCCGGGCCCGACCTTCCCGGCCGGGAACCGCCACGGGAGTGCGCCTTCCGCCACGCGCCGTCGCACGAGCAGGGCCCGCCCGTCCTGAACGACGACGGCGGCAGTGACCGCCGTCTCGGCCCGACCGGTCACGGAGCTTCCTTCCGTGCGCCGTCGTCATCGCTTCGCGCCGACGTGCGTCTCAGCCCTTGGCGGCGCCTCGACGGACGCAGGACGGCCGTGCCCGGGAGTCCTCGTTCCGGTCGTGGTCCGTGCGGACGGGCAGGGCGGGGGCGGTGGCGCGGTGGGTGCGGGTGCGGGCCTTCCACGGTGGGGTGGTAGTCAGCAGGAAGTCGATCCGGTCGGCGAACCGGGGCTCGGGGACGGGCAGTTCGATGTTCGGGTGGCGGTCGTAGTGAGGGGTGACGGCGTCGGCGACGTAGTTGGTCAGGGCGTCGACGCGGTGGGGCCGGTGGCGTTGGTCCGGGGCCGCGAGTTCGCTGAGGACGCGGAGCACGGTGGGGAGTCCGGTGTCGAAGTGGATGTCCGTGGGCGGGCATGTCCCGGCGACGGGAAGGGGTTCCGGCGCCCCGGCCTCGGGGACGACGTCGAGGCCGGTCTGCCGGGCGTAGAAGGCGGCGGCGTGCTGTTCGCCGCGGACGCGGTGGTGCAGCGAGAGGGTGTAGCAGGCCGGGGGGTGGCCGTCACCGGCGGCGTACTGCCACCAGAAGCGGGCGCCGTCCTCGAGGCCCGCGAGGTGAAGGGCGCAGCCCAGGAGCCAGGCGCTGTGGTGGTCGGGGACCTGGTCGGTGAGGAAGGCCAGGACGTCGGGGGTGACCGCGGTGACGGCGGTTTCGCACAGCGTGTGGAGCTGCCGGGCCGCGGCCGGGTCGGTGTGGTCGGGGCCGGCGGGCGGGGCCGCGGCCGGGAGGTGGCCGGGGCAGGTGCCGTCGTCGTGGGGGACGGTGTCGTCGGGGACGTCGGAGTGGTGCAGGCGGGCGCGGGCGAGGAGCTGGTCGATGGCAGACATGACGGGCGGGGTCACTCCCGGGTGTCGGGGGCGTCGAGGAGGGCCTCGACGGTGGCGCGGGCGTGGTGGTCGACGGCGTGGGCGATGGCGGGGCTCAGGCCGAGGACGTGGGGGACGCGCTGGTCGGGGATGCCGCACAGGTAGTGCAGGACGGCGACGTCCAGCTGGTCGTCGGGCAGGCGGCCGATGGCGTCGAAGAGATCGATCAGTTCGGACAGGGCGATCATGTGTCCGGGGTCCTGGCTGCTGCGGATCTCGCGGGTGGAGAAGACGGCGGCGCGCAGATCGGGCCGGCCTTCGTGGCGGGGGGCGCGGAGCATGACCCGGGAGCGCAGCAGGAGCCAGGCGTAGCGGTTGAGGTTCGCGCTGGCGGTGGCCTCGTTCCAGGAGAGCCACAGGATGTCGTTGGCTTCCGCGACGACGCCCCGGGCCCGCCGGTCGGTCAGGAGAAAGGCGCGGGCGTATTCCAGGTAGGGGTGGGACATGGTGTCGGTGAACGCCCGGTAGGCCAGCGGGGGGCCTTCGGCCTCGTGGGCGACCTGCTCGATGCACTGGCGGATCCACTCCGGGCCCTTGTGGGCCTCGCGGGCGGCGGCCGTCCACAGCCGGCACATGGGTGCCGTGGGCATGCCCAGGGCACGGATCACGCTGAAGGTGATCTCCCAGGCGGGGTAGTAGCCGTTTCCGCGCAGGAGCTCGCTGATCCGGGTCTTGGAGTAGCCGGACCGGTCGACGAGATCGTCCAGGGTCAGGCCGCTGGTGAAGAGCACGCTGCGGACGGGTTCGAGCCAGGCGCGGTGCAGCGGGCCGGCTCCCGGGGAGATGGGGGCCGGCGGGCGGCCCCGTCTGACGCTGTGGGGCGGGGGCTGGGCGGCATCGGACGACGGCATCACCGCGGCGCCTCCTGACCGTCCCGCCGCCGCCCGGTCGGGCCGTCGGCGGAGGACGGTGCGGCGTCCGCGGGACGGGAACGCCCGTCGGACACCGCGAGCGCCTGGACGACCTGCTGCACGAGCAGGCCCAGGGAGGGCAGCAGGACCGCTGCGGCGGCCGCGTGCCCGAGCACGGTCATCACCGTGCTCCATGTGAGGGCCGCCGCCAGGACGACAGCGGCCACCACCTTCTTACTCGACATCGCACTCGGTTTCTGTGAGCGAACGGCACCGACAAGACCTCCGTCAGGCGGTGCTGAAGCGCCATCAGGAAGGGACCGTCAGGATGACCGTACACAGGCACTCGACGCTATGTGATCATGGGATTACGGAACAATAAGAAGATCCGCCACCTTCCGCTCCTCCCCGCCACCCGCCTCGCGGCCCTCATAGCGCACGGGTTCATCCCTTTGAAGGGAAAAACGGCACTTCTGCTCTGCAATTGCACGCGATCCCTCATCATGGATGTTCCAAGGCGCCACTCGACGCCGCACCACGTGCGGCCCCCTGTGCTGAAGAAGGAAGAGGGGGCCGCACGACCCACCACCCGTGCGCCTCGGCACCATCCCGCTCCCAGGGGTGCGCCGGGTGCGGACCGGCGGCCGGTGCGGACCGGCCCGAGGGGCCGCTCCGCCGGCCGCCGATCCCCCGGCGGCGTTACGCCTTCTCCGCCGCCTCGACGGCGTGACCGCCGAACTGCTTGCGCAGCGCCGCGATCATCTTCATCTGCGGCGAGTCCTCCTGGCGCGAGGTGAACCGAGCGAACAGCGAGGCGGTGATCGCGGGCAGCGGCACGGCGTTGTCGATGGCCGCCTCCACGGTCCAGCGGCCCTCGCCCGAGTCCTCGGCGTACCCGCGCAGCCGCTCCAGGTGCTGGTCCTCGTCGAGGGCGTTCACCGCGAGGTCGAGCAGCCAGGAGCGGATGACGGTGCCCTCCTGCCAGGAGCGGAACACCTCCCGGACGTTGTCCACCGAGTCGGCCTTCTCCAGCAGCTCCCAGCCCTCGGCGTAGGCCTGCATCATGGCGTACTCGATGCCGTTGTGGACCATCTTCGCGAAGTGCCCGGCGCCCACCCTGCCCGCGTGGACATAGCCGTACGGGCCGTCCGGCTTGAGCGCGTCGAAGATCGGCTTCAGCCGCTCCACGTGCTCCTCGTCGCCGCCGACCATCAGGGCGTAGCCGTTCTTCAGACCCCACACCCCGCCGGAGACGCCCGCGTCGACGAATCCGATGCCCCGGGCGCCCAGCTCCCTGGCGTGCTTCTCGTCGTCCGTCCAACGGGAGTTGCCGCCGTCGACGACCGTGTCGCCGGGCCTGAGCAGGCTGCACAGCTGGTCGACGACGTGTTGGGTGGCGGCACCGGCGGGCACCATCACCCACACCGCGCGCGGCCTGTCGAGCCGGCCGACCAGGTCCGACAGGTGGTCGACGTCGGAGAGTTCGGGGTTGGTGTCGTACCCGATGACGGTGTGGCCGGCGTTGCGGAGGCGCTCGCGCATGTTGCCGCCCATCCTGCCGAGCCCAACAAGACCGATCTGCATGTCAGTTCACTTCCTGCGTTCGCGGTAGGCGGCCACCAGCGCGGCCGTGGACGGGTCGAGGCCGGGGACGTCGGCGCCCTCGGTGAGGGCGGGTTCGACGCGCTTGGCGAGCACCTTGCCGAGTTCGACGCCCCACTGGTCGAAGGAGTCGATGTCCCAGACGGCTCCCTGGACGAAGACCTTGTGCTCGTACAGCGCGATCAGCTGACCGAGCACCGAGGGGGTCAGCTCGGTGGCCAGGATCGTGGTGGTGGGGTGGTTGCCCCGGAAGGTGCGGTGCGGCACCTGCTCCTCGGGCACGCCCTCCGCCCGTACCTCCTCGGCGCTCTTGCCGAAGGCGAGGGCCTGGCCCTGCGCGAACAGGTTGGCCATCAGCAGGTCGTGCTGGGCCTCGAGTTCACCGCTCAGCTCGGCGACCGGGCGGGCGAAGCCGATCAGGTCGGCCGGGACGAGCTTCGTCCCCTGGTGGATCAACTGGTAGTAGGCGTGCTGTCCGTTGGTGCCGGGCGTACCCCACACCACCGGCCCCGTCTGCCAGACGACGGGGCGGCCCCGGCGGTCCACCGACTTGCCGTTGGACTCCATGTCCAGCTGCTGGAGATAGGCGGTGAACTTCGACAGGTAGTGCGAGTACGGCAGCACGGCGTGCGACTGGGCGTCGAGGAAGTTGTTGTACCAGACGCCCAGCAGGCCCATGATCAGGGGGGCGTTGGCCTCGGCGGGGGCGTTGACGAAGTGCTCGTCGACGATCCGGAACCCGTCGAGCATCTCCCGGAAGCGGTCCGGGCCGATGGCGATCATCAGGGAGAGGCCGATCGCGGAGTCGTAGGAGTAGCGTCCGCCGACCCAGTCCCAGAACTCGAACATGTTCGCCGTGTCGATGCCGAAGTCCGCGACCTTCCCGGCGTTGGTCGACAGGGCGACGAAGTGCCGGGCCACCGCCTTCTCGTCGCCCCCCAGTCCGTCGAGCAGCCAGGTCCGCGCCGAGGTGGCGTTGGTGATCGTCTCGATCGTGGTGAAGGTCTTGGAGGCGACGATGAACAGAGTCTCCGCCGGGTCCAGGTCCCGGACGGCCTCGTGCAGGTCGGCGCCGTCCACGTTGGACACGAACCGGAAGGCCAGCGAACGGTCGGTGAAGGCGCGCAGCGCCTCGTACGCCATCGCCGGGCCGAGGTCGGAGCCGCCGATGCCGATGTTGACGACGGTGCGGATGCGCTTGCCGGTGTGGCCCGTCCACTCGCCGGAGCGGACCCGGCCGGCGAAGTCGGCCATCCTGTCGAGCACGGCGTGCACGGCCGGGACGACGTTCTCGCCGTCGACCTCGATCACCGCGTCCCGCGGGGCGCGCAGGGCGGTGTGCAGCACCGCCCGGTCCTCGGTGACGTTGATCCGCTCGCCCCGGAACATGGCGTCGCGCAGGCCGAACACGTCGGTGGCCCGGGCCAGTTCGAGCAGCAGGGCGAGCGTCTCGTCGTTGACCAGGTGCTTGGAGTAGTCGATGCGCAGATCGCCCACACGGACGACGTACCGCTGCGCGCGGGACGGGTCGCCGGCGAACAGCTCGCGCAGGTCCGGCCGCGGCAGCGCGTCCGCGCGGTGGTTCTCCAGGGCGGCCCACTCGGGGCGCCGGGTCGGCTCGGGGGCGTCAGACATGAGCGGGGATCTCCTCGGTGGCCTCGCCGCCCAGGGCGACGGCGTACATCTCGTCCGCGTCGAGGCGCCTGAGCTCCTCGGCGATCAGTTCGGAGGTGGGACGGACCTTCAGCGCCAGCCGGCGCGGGGGCTGCCCCGGCAGGGTCAGCGTGGCCAGCGGACCCTCGGGACGGTCGATGACGACCTCGCCGTCCGCGGTGCCCAGCCGGACCGCCGTGACGGCGGGCCCGGCCGTCACCACCCGGTCGACGGTCACCCGCAGCCGCGCCCGGAGCCAGCGCGCCAGCAGCTCGGCGGCCGGGTTGCCGGCCTCGGCCTCCACGGTCGCCGAGGTCACCGTCGCCCGCGCCTGGTCCAGCGCCGCCGCCAGCATGGAGCGCCACAGCGTCAGCCTGGTCCAGGCGAGATCGGTGTCACCGGGCGCGTAGGTGCGCCTGCGGGCCTCGAGCACCTCCATGGGGTTCTCGGCCGTGTACAGGTCGGTGATCCTGCGCTGGCCCAGCGCGCCCAGCGGGTCCTTCGCCGGGTTCTCGGGCGCGTCCGCCGGCCACCACACCACCACCGGCGCGTCCGGCAGCAGCAGTGGCAGCACCACCGAGTCGGCGTGCTCGGACACCTCGCCGTACGTCCGCAGCACCACCGTCTCCCCGGTGCCCGCCTCCGATCCGACCCGGACCTCGGCGTCCAGCCGGGAGCGGGTGCGCTCGCGCGGGTTGCGGGTGTGCCGCTTGATCACGACCAGGGTGCGCGAGGGGTGCTCGTGCGAGGCCTCCTCGGCCGCCTTGATCGAGTCGTAGGCGTTCTCCTCGTCCGTGACGATCACCATCGTCAGGACCATGCCCACGGCCGGTGTGCCGATGGCGCGGCGGCCCTGCACCAGCGCCTTGTTGACCTTGCTTGCCGTGGTGTCGGTCAGGTCGATCTTCATGGCCTGCGCCAGCTCCGTCCGTCTCGTGCGAGCATCTCGTCGGCTTCCGCGGGTCCCCAGCTGCCCGAGGTGTACCGCGCCGGCCGGCCGTGCGACGCCCAGTACTCCTCGATCGGGTCGAGGATCTTCCAGGACTCCTCCACTTCCTGATGACGGGGGAACAGGTTGGCGTCCCCCAGCAGGACGTCCAGGATGAGCCGCTCGTACGCCTCCGGGCTGGACTCGGTGAACGACTCGCCGTAGGCGAAGTCCATGGTCACGTCCCTCAGCTCCATCGACGTGCCCGGCACCTTGGAGCCGAACCGGACCGTCATGCCCTCGTCCGGCTGCACCCGGATGACGACCGCGTTCTGTCCCAGCTCCTCGGTGGCGGTGGAGTCGAAGGGGGAGTGCGGCGCCCGCTGGAAGACCACCGCGATCTCGGTGACCCGGCGGCCCAGCCGCTTGCCGGTGCGCAGGTAGAAGGGGACGCCCGCCCAGCGCCGGTTGTCCACCCCGAGCTTGATCGCGGCGTAGGTGTCGGTCCTGGAGGAGGGGTCGATGCCCTCCTCCTCCAGGTAGCCGCGCACCTTCGTGCCGCCCTGCCAGGCCCCCTGGTACTGTCCGCGCACCGTGTGCCGGCCCAGGTCGTCCGGGACCCGCACGGCCCGGAACACCTTCAGCTTCTCGGTCAGCAGCGCGTCCGCGTCGAAGGAGGCCGGTTCCTCCATCGCGGTGAGCGCCATCAGCTGCAGCAGGTGGTTCTGGATGACGTCACGGGCGGCGCCGATGCCGTCGTAGTACCCCGCGCGGCCGCCGATGCCGATGTCCTCGGCCATGGTGATCTGCACGTGGTCCACGAAGGACCGGTTCCAGATGGGTTCGAACATCTGGTTGGCGAAGCGCAGCGCCAGGATGTTCTGGACCGTCTCCTTGCCCAGGTAGTGGTCGATGCGGAAGACCTGATCCGGGTCGAACACCTCGTGGACGATCGCGTTCAGGTCCTGCGCCGACCTCAGGTCGTGCCCGAACGGCTTCTCGATCACCGCGCGCCGCCAGGACCCCTCGGGGGCGTCGGCCAGCCCGTGCTTCTTCAGCTGCTGGACGACCTTCGGGAAGAACCTCGGCGGTACGGAGAGGTAGAAGGCGTAGTTGCCGCTGGTGCCCCGGGAGGCGTCCAGCTCGTCGACGGCCTGGCGCAGCTGGTCGAACGCGTGGTCGTCGTCGAAGTCGCCCGGGACGAACCGCATGCCCTCGGCCAGCTGCTGCCAGACCTCCTCGCGGAACGGGGTGCGCGCGTGCTCCTTGACGGCGTCGTGCACGACCTGGGCGAAGTCCTGGTCCTCCCAGTCCCGGCGGGCGAACCCGAGCAGCGAGAAGCCCGGCGGCAGCAGGCCCCGGTTGGCCAGGTCGTACACGGCCGGCATCAGCTTCTTGCGGGACAGGTCGCCGGTCACCCCGAAGATGACCAGCCCGGAGGGGCCCGCCACCCGGGGCAGACGCCTGTCCCGGGGGTCGCGCAGCGGGTTGGACCAGTCGGCCGGCGGCGCGGGGAGAGCCGCGAGGGTCTTCTCCCGTCCCTCCGGCCGCTCCTGCGCAGCGTCCGTCGTCGGTTCGGTCGTCTCGTCGGTCATTCCGCGTCAGCTCCCTCGCTGTCGAGCGACTTCGGCACCGCGTCGAGCAGCTCCTGCCGGGCGTCCCCGGACTTCGCGGCGCCCTTGTCCGCACGCCGCCGCGCCACCTCGCCGTGCGGCGACGCCGTGCGGACGGAGCCGGGGGCGGCCGGCGCCACCACATCCAGGGTGTCCTTGTCCGCCGGGTCCTTCACCTCGGTGGACGCCCGGCGCTCACCGGGGAGGACCCTCGCGGTCGCTTCACTCACTGTGCTCATCTTCTTTCTCGCGGTCACGACAACCGTGCGCGGCGGCCGGTGATTCCCTGACGGCCACCTCGCCGGGGCGACGCCGTACGGGGCGGGTGGCGCGCCGCATCCCTTCAAGAGGTTCTCGGTCCAAGCGGTATCGATGCCGTCATGTGTTCAAGTTTAAAAGTATGATCTTTTTTGATGGCGGGCCCGCCCCCGGCCGACGGGGCGTCCCCCGGTGCCGACGGCCCACCACTCCTCGCGCGGTGCCGGGTACCGCGGAACCGCCATGACCATGCAGTCCCTGGCAGGGACATGAGAAAGAGGGCCCCACGCACGCGTGGGGCCCTCTCGCCCGGCCGGGAGGGCCGGTGTGGGGGGTGGGATCAGTGGCCGAAGGTGAACCAGTTGACGTTCACGAAGTCCGACGGCTGACCGCTGGTGAAGGTCAGGTGGACGTCGTGGGTGCCCGTCACGTCGCCGATGTTCGCCGGGATCGTCCGCCAGGACTGCCAGCCGCCCGTGTTGCCCACGGCGAAGCTGCCGATGGGCGCGTTGCTCCGGCTGTCCAGGCGCACCTCGACCAGCCCGCTGATGCCGGCGCCGGCGCCGCTCGCCACCCGCGCGGAGAACTGCCGGGCCGGGTTCGAGCCGAAGTCGACACCCTTGTACTGCAGCCAGTCGCCGCCTGCCAGCGCGCCCACGTTCCGGCCGCCGCCGGAGTCCGAGGTGGTCTCCGTCATCGTTCCGCTCTGGCCGTCGTAGGACTCGGCCTGGATGGTGCCGTAGGCGTCACGGTTGCCGGTCGGCGGGGGAGTGGTGCCGCCGCCCCCGGAGGTCAGCACCTGCACGTAGTCGACGAGCATCGAGTGTCCGGGCTGGGTGCCCGCGTCCGGGCCGCCGCCGAAGGCGTCGGGGAAGCCGCCGCCCATCGCCACGTTCAGGATGATGAAGTAGCCGTGGTTCGTCGCGTTCGTCCAGGTCGTCGCGTCGACCTGGTTCTCCCGCACGGTGTGGAAGGTGGTGCCGTCGAGGGAGAAGCGGATCTCCTCCACGCTCGTCGAGCGGTCCCACTCCATCCGGTAGGTGTGGAAGCCGGCCTGGCACGTGGTGCCCTGACAGGTGGTCGAACCGCCGATGCCGCTGGTCTCGTTGCACGGGCCGCCCGGTGAGGTGCCGCAGTGCATCGTGGCGAACACGGTGTTGTTGCCCTGCGTGTTCTCCATGACGTCCAGCTCGCCGACGGCGGGCCAGTTCCAGTAGTTGCCCCGGTAGGGGGAGCCCAGCATCCAGAACGCCGGCCAGTAGCCCTTGGCGGCGGCGCCGGTGACGTTCGGCACCTGGATGCGGCCCTCGACGCGGAGCTTGCCGCCGGCCGGGGGCTGGAAGTCGGTGCGGTTGGTCTCGATGCGGCCGGAGGTCCAGTTGCCGGAGGCGTCGCGGCGCGGGGTGATGCGCAGGTTGCCGTTGCCGTCGAGGGAGACGTTGTCCGCGTTGGACGTCATCGTCTCGATCTCACCGGTGCCCCAGTTGGCGGGGCCGCCCGGATAGCCCCTGCCGGTCGCGTACTGCCAGTTGGAGGTGTTGACACCGCTGCCCGCGGGACCGTCGAAGTCGTCGGCGAACACCTGGGTCCAGCCCGACGGCGGAGGCGGCACGGAGGCGCTCGCGGACGTGCCGGCCGCGGTGGCGGCGCCCGCCGCGAGCGCGAGCGTGCTGACGACGGCGAGGAGCGCCCGTCGCGGCGGGCGGGGTCTGCGGAGCGTGCGGGGGGTGCCGGAGGTGTCACTCATGCGGGGATGCCCTCTCGGGTGCGGATGCCTGTGGCGGGGGGGTGTTCGAGAGCCCGGAACCGTGAATGAGAGCGCTCTCAGAGTGACGCCAATGTGCTCTGCGACGCTTGCGCCGTCAAGAGGTGTAACCGAGAAAGTCCTTGTGGGGGTGGGGGGTTCACACCCCGAATGGACGCGAATGGGTGCAAGGGGCGCCGCGAACGGCCAAGGGGCACGGGGCCGGGGAGCTCCCGGGCGCCGTGCCCGTCGCTCCGTTCGACCGTGCGCGGGCGGGAGGGGGACGCCGGGCCGGTGGTGCGGCGGCCGCGGACGAGCCGTGGCGCCCCACGCGGTTGCCCGCACCCCTGACGAAGGGCGCGGGCAACCGCGTGAAAGGGATCCGGCGGGTGCTCACACCCCCGTGGGCACGCGCGGCCGGGGTGCCTCCGCCGGCTCCTCGTGGAGGCCGAAGCGGTCGTGGACCCGGCGCAACGGGGCCGGGGCCCACCAGGCGTGGCGGCCGAGGAGGGACATGGTGGCCGGGACCAGGAGCATCTGGACGACGGTCGCGTCGATGAGGACGGCCAGGGTGAGCCCCAGGCCGATCTGCAGGATCGGCGAGAAGCCGCCCGTCATGAAGGCGGCGAAGACCACCGCCAGCAGCAGCGCCGCGCAGGTGACCACCCTGCCCGAGCGGCGCAGCCCGTCCACCACGGCCTCCGCGTCGTCGCCGGTGCGCTGCCGCGCCTCCCGCATCCGGGCCAGGATGAACAGCTCGTAGTCCATGGCGAGTCCGAACGCGATCGCGATGATCAGCGGCGGTGCGGTGAGGCTCAGCGCCCCCAGCCCCTCGGTGCCCAGCAGTCCGGCCAGATGACCGTCCTGGAAGACCCACACCACCGCGCCGAGCGCGGCGCCCAGGCTGAGCAGCGTCGTCACGACGGTGCGCAGCGGCAGCAGCACGGAACCGGTGAACGCGAACAGCAGCACGAAGATGCCGGCCAGGACGGTCAGGGCCGCCCAGGGCGCCCGTTCGGCGAGCATCTCGCGGAAGTCGACCAGCCGGGCCGCGGGCCCGGTCACCTCGACCGCTTCGTCGCCGCGTACCTCCCGCACCCGCTCGACCAGGTCGGTCGCCTCCTTGCCGTCGGCCTCGCCGGGCGGCCGGATCTCCAGCACCGTGGCACCGCCGGGCAGTTCACGGGTCGCGGTGGCCGGGGACAGCGCGCTGATCCCCTCGACGGTCGCGGCGTCGGTGCCGGGCCGGACGACGACGGTGACCGGCGTGACCCCGGCGCCGGGCGGGAAGTGGTCGCCCACGGTGTCGTGCAGCTGCCGGGCCTCGCTGGCCGTGGACAGCTGCCGCGCATCCCCGATGGCGATCTTCATCCCGGCCACCGGCACCGCGAGGACCAGCAGCACCGGGACGGCCACGGCCAGGACGGCGATCCGGCGCCGGGCCGCGAAATGGGCGATCCGTGCGAAGAGCCGGCCCTCCTCGACCCCCGGACGGTCCTTCGCCGGGGTGATCCGCCCGCCGAACCGGGCCAGCATCGCGGGCAGCAGGGTGAGTGCGGCCAGCATGTCGATGACGACCACGGCGGCGACCGCGAGGCCCATGCTGCGCAGGAACACGCTCGGGAAGACCAGCAGCCCGGTCAGGCTGACGGCCACCGTGAGCCCGGAGAACAGCACCGTCCGCCCGGCCGCCGCGACCGTGCGGTGCACCGCCTCGACGACGTCCTCGGTGTGCCGGCGCTCCTCCCGGAAACGCATCAGCATCAGCAGGGCGTAGTCCACGGCGAGTCCGAGCCCCAGCATCGTCGTCACCTGGATCGCGTACACGGAGATGTCCGTGACCTCACTGAAGAGGAACAGCGCCAGGAAGGCCCCCGCGATCCCGCTGACCGCGACGACCAGCGGCAGCAGCGCCGAGCGCAGACCGCCGAACACCACGAGCAGCAGCGCCAGCACCACCGGCAGGGAGACCATCTCCGCGAACTTGACGTCCTTCTGGGCCTGCTCGCTGAGCTGCTGTCCCAGCAGCGGGCCCCCGCTCACCTGGACGTCGGGGGCGTCGATCTCCCTGATCCGGTCGGCCGCCGCGTCGAGCGTGTCCTCCTCGGCGTCGTCCTCCAGACCGCCCACGAGCGTGACGGGGATGATCAGCGCCTTCCCGTCCTCCGCGGTCAGGCCGGGCGTGGTGTACGGGTCGGGCACGGCGGCGACCCCGGCCACCTTCCGGACGTCGGCGACGGCCCGCTCGACCTCGGCGCGCAGCTTCGCGTCCGAGACGGCGGTGCCGGCCACCACGCCGGTGATCGACTCGCCCGCCGGGTCCACCCGGTCCAGGTACTGGGCGGCCGACTCCGACTCGGTTCCGGGTACTTCGGGCACGTTGTCGGAGAGCCGCGCGAACACGCCCGTCCCCAGCCCGAATCCCAGCAGCAGAAAGAGCCCCCACAGGAGCATCACGGTCAAGGGGCGGCGGGTGGCCGCCCGGGCGAGTGCGGAAAGCACGGTCCCTCCCGGCGAGTGACGGTTCGTCGACGCCTCTCAGACTCGCGCCGGGGGCGGTGCGGCGGATCGCCGGAGGGAGTGGTTTGCGGCCCTCGCCCGTACGGGGGAGAGGGCCTCCTCACTCACTCCTCAGGAGGAGCCGGGGACGATCAGCCCCGTCTCGTACGCGCAGATCACCGCCTGCACCCGGTCCCTGAGACCGAGCTTGCCCAGCACGTTGCTCACATGGGTCTTGACGGTGTGCTCACTGACGAACAGGGTCGTCGCGATCTCCGCGTTGGACAGTCCCCGGGCCAGCAGCCGCAGCGTCTCCACCTCGCGGGCGGTGAGCGCGTCCAGCCGCTGCGGGGTGGCGGCCTCGGCGGCGGCCCGTTCCCGGCGGCGCCGCACGATGTCCGCGACCAGCCGCCGGGTCACCGCGGGGGCGAGCAGCGAGTCGCCCGCCGCGACCACCCGCACCGCGTGCACGAGGTCGTCCCGGCGGACGTCCTTCAGCAGGAAGCCGCTGGCACCCGCGTACAGCGCCTCGTACACGTACTCGTCCAGGTCGAACGTGGTCAGCATGACCACCTTGCAGACCGACTGCGCGCACACCCGGCGGGCCGCCTCCAGGCCGTCCATCACCGGCATGCGGATGTCCAGCAGCAGCACGTCCGGGGCGTGCCGGCGCACCGCGGCGACGGCCTCCTCGCCGTCCCCGGCCTCGGCGACCACCTCGATGTCGTCCTGGGCGTCGAGGATCATGCCGAAGCCGGCCCGCACCAGCTCCTGGTCGTCGGCGACGACCACCCGGATGCTCACCCGAGGGCCCCCTGCCGGTCGGCGGCCACGGGCAGGCGTACGACGACCCGGAATCCGCCGTCCGGACCGCTGCCGGTCTCGGCGCTGCCCCCGCAGGCGGCGGCCCGCTCCCGGATGCCGATCAGCCCGTGTCCGCCGACCGGCGTGGGTGTGCCCCGCCCGTCGTCCGTCATCGTGAGGGTCACCTGGTCCTCCGCCCAGTCCAGCTCCACCACGGCGCGGGAGGCACGGGCGTGCTTCACGGTGTTGGTGAGAGCTTCCTGGACCACACGGTAGGCGGCGACCTCGGTGTCCGAGGACAGCGGGCAGGGTATGCCCGTGGTGCGCAGTTCGGTGCGCAGTCCCGTGGAGTCCTGGACCTGGCGGACCAGCTCGGGCAGCGCCGCCAGGCTCGGCTGCGGCAGCCGCCGCGCGACGTCCCCGTCCGGCCGCTCCTCCTTCAGCACACCCAGGATGCGCCGTAGTTGGGACATCGCGTCCCGGCCGGTCGTCGCGATGGTGTCGAACGTGGCCTCCGCGCGCTCCGGATCCTTGCGCACCACCACGGGTCCGGCCTCCGCCTGCACCACCATCAGGCTCACGGCGTGCGCCAGGATGTCGTGCATGTCCCGGGCGATACGGGCGCGTTCCTCCGCGCGGGCCCGCGCGGTGTCCGCGGCCCGCTCCCGTTCCAGCCGACGGGCCCGGTCCTCCAGTTCGGTGGTGTACGCGCGCTGGACCCGGGCGAGCACCCCGAGGGCGTAGGCGCAGACGAGGCCCATCAGATGGAAGGCGTACTCGAAGGGCTCCTTGTCCGCCTGGTGCTGCATGGTCACGACGACCCCGACGATCCAGCCCGTGAGCATGAGCCGGCGCTGCGGGGGCCCGACCTGGGCGGCCATGGTGTACAGCACGACCATGCCGCCGTACATCACGTCCGGCGGGGGAGCCTGGTACAGCGCCTGCGCCGGGGTGGCGAACGACACGGCCCACGCGGCCGTGCAGGGCGCCCGCCGCCGCCAGACCAGCGGTACGGCCGTGGCGGCGCCGAGCAGCCAGCCCTGCCAGGTCAGCCGGTCGTCGCCCCCGCCGGGGAAGATCCAGTGCAGGGAGACGGCGAACAGCACGAGTGCGGCGAGCGCCGTGTCGAGGGCGTACGGATTCGCCGTACGCCAGCGGACGACGACCGGCGCGAAGGCGGACCGGAGGGACATGGGCGGCTCCTCGGGGCGGGGGCCGTACCAGTATCACGAGGAGCCGGGAGCCCGGTCCTCACCGGTGAGAGGGATTTCGCGGCGGCTTCGGGCAGGTACGGGGCGGCTCGCCGCGCCGGCCGGGAAGGACGACGGCGACCGGCCCCCGCCCCGGCCGGGAGGTCCGCATGCCGGCCCGGCGGCCGTCGACGCCGGTGCCGGGTGCGGGTGGCCGAAGGCCGAGAGCGCGGACAACGGACGGTCGGGCGCGGAGCGACCGTCCGTGGCCGGCCGGCCTCCCGCAGGTCGGGCCGGCGGCGGGTGCCCCCGGCGCGGTCGCGCCGCGAGTAGGGTCGTCCCGGTGCGTCGTGGTGGGAAGGTGCGGATGTGAAGCTGACGATTCTGGGCGGCGGGGGATTCCGCGTGCCGCTGGTGTACGGGGCGCTGCTCGGGGACCGCGCCGAGGGCCGGGTCACCCGTGTCGTCCTGCACGACGTGGACGCCGGGCGGCTGCGCGCGATCGCCCGGGTGCTGGCCGAGCAGGCCGCCGGTGTGCCCGACGCGCCCGAGGTGACCGTCACCACCGACCTCGACGAGGCGCTGCGCGGCGCGGGGTTCGTCTTCTCCGCGATCCGCGTGGGCGGCCTCGGAGGCAGGGCGGACGACGAACGGGTCGCCCTCGCCGAGGGCGTGCTCGGCCAGGAGACGGTCGGCGCGGGCGGCATCGCCTACGGTCTGCGCACCGTGCCCGTCGCCGTCGACATCGCCCGGCGGGTGGCCCGCCTCGCCCCCGACGCCTGGGTCATCAACTTCACCAACCCCGCGGGCCTGGTCACCGAGGCCATGTCCCGCCACCTCGGCGACCGCGTCATCGGCATCTGCGACTCACCGGTCGGCCTCGGCCGCCGCATCGCCCGGGTGCTCGGCGCGCGGCCGCGGGAGGCGTGGATCGACTACGTCGGCCTCAACCACCTCGGCTGGGTGCGCGGTCTGCGGGTCGCCGGCCGCGACGAACTGCCGCGCCTGCTCGCCGACCCCGTCCTGCTCGGCTCCTTCGAGGAGGGCAGGCTCTTCGGCGCCGACTGGCTGCAGTCCCTGGGCGCGATCCCCAACGAGTACCTGCACTACTACTACTTCAACCGTGAGGCCGTACACGCCTACCGGGAGGCGAAGCGGACCCGGGGCGCGTTCCTGCACGACCAGCAGGCACGGTTCTACGCCGGGGTGGCCGACCCCGGCGTCCCCGCCCTGGAGCTGTGGAACCGCACCCGCGCCGAACGCGAGGCCACCTACATGGCCGAGAACCGGGAGGCGGCCGGCGCGGGCGAACGCGAGGCCGAGGACCTGTCCGGCGGCTACGAGGACGTGGCGCTCGCCCTGATGCGGGCGATCGCCCGCGACGAACGCGCCACCCTGATCCTCAACGTCCGCAACCGCGGCACCCTGTCACCGCTGGACGGGGACGCCGTCATCGAGGTCCCCTGCCTGGTGGACGCCAGTGGCGCGCACCCCGTCTCCGTCGACCCGCTGCCCGACCACGCCACCGGTCTGGTCTGCGCCGTCAAGGCCGTGGAGCGCGAGGTGCTCGCCGCCGCCCGGTCGGGTTCCCGCGCGACGGCCGTCAAGGCGTTCGCGCTGCATCCGCTCGTCGACTCCGTGAGCGTGGCCCGCCGCCTCGTCGACGGCTACACCGCCGTCCACCCCGGCCTCGCCTACCTCGGATAGCGGGCGGACACGGCTTCGGGCCGGCCGGTCGCCCCCCGTGACAGCGGCCGACCGACCCGAGCCCCCCGTTCCCCCGTTCTTTTGTGCTTCCCCCCCCGGCGGTTCCCCCGAGCCGCCTTCACCATCAAGAGCACGCGGTCCGGCTCCTGATACACCCCCGGCGGAAATTTTCCGGAGAATTCCTACGCGGGAGCCCCGGTCGCCGTCCGCGGCTCCACGGACGGGGCCGGAGCCGGTACGGCCCCGAGCGCGGACGCGGGCACGTCGGCACGCTGCTGGGGCAGCGTCACCGGCAGCAGCGGACGCGGACCCGACACCACCGTGTAGTCCTGGCCGAGGAACGGCGGCGTGATCTCGCCCGGGTCCTCGCCGAGCGCCAGCCGCACGGCGGCCCACGGGACGTTCACCCCGCACAGCGACAGCTGGTGCAGCCCGCCCGCCGGCCGGGTGTTGACGTCCATGAGCACGGGCCGCTCGCCCAGCATCCGGAACTGGATGTTGGACAGATGGTGCAGTCCGAAGCCCTCCGCGATCCGCCGGGCCGGCTCCAGCCACTGCTCGTGCAGCGTGAAGCCCCTGCGTCGGCCGTTCTTGGTGCGCCCCACCGCCAGCCGGACCCGGTTGTCGGTCCCGGTGAGGCAGTCCACCGACACCTCGGGCTGCTCCAGCCGGGGCATCACCAGCCAGTCCACCGGCTCGTCGGCCTCCCGTACGGCGTCCAGCACCAGGCCGAGCGGCACGTACGGGCTCGGGAAGCCGCTCAGCTGCGCGAGCGAGAAGGGAGTGCGGGTGATCACGCGGAAGCCCACCCCGCCCGCGCCGGAGGCGGGCTTGAAGCAGGCCCGGTACCCGCGCGCCTCCAACTCCTCCACGGCGGCGACGAGTTCGTCCGCGCTGCGGACCCGCCACCAGGGCGGTACGGGCACCCCGATCGCCTGGACCGCCTCGTAGGCGATCACCTTGTCGTGGAACACGGCCACCGCCTCGGGCGGCGGTGCCAGCAGCGCCGTACCGACCGCCTCGAACTCGGCGCGGTGCGCGACGACCGCCGCCTGGTGCAGCCGGGGCACGAACACGTCGATGCCGCGCCGCTCGCACTGGGCGAGCGCGTACTCGACGTACGCCGCCGGAGACAGTCCTTCGGGCTCCGGCTCGGCAGTGTCGGCGGCGGCCAGCACGGGGGAGTCGGGGTCGCCGTGGGTGGCGTGGATCTCGACGGCCCGGTCGTCGGGATTCCTCCGCAGCTGATCCATGAAGAACACGTTCTCCGCGTACGTGCGGTTGAGCCAGACGCGTACGCGAGAGACCATGCAGGCCGCCTTTCGGGGTTCGCGGGCAGGGCTCAGTGGCCCGTTGCCCGGGCAGGAGTGCGGAGGGTCACCAAACCGCCCTGTGGAAGGGTGTTTCACGGCGGTGGTGTTGGGGCAGATCATACGGCTTCGCAGGCTGTTCCCGTACCACACACGGATGACGGGGCACGCTTGTTCCGGCGGCACCGATGTGATCTCGTGGTGGCCTGCGCGACGGCTGGAGGAGCGACGGGTGATGTCGGGGACAGAGGGCGGCGGACAGCTGTGGGCCATCAGCGACCTGCACATCGGCTACGCCGAGAACCGTGCCCTGGTCGACGGGATGCGGCCCGGGTCGGACGGCGACTGGCTGATCGTGGCCGGTGACGTCGCGGAGACCGTGGAGGACGTCCGCTGGGCCCTCAAGACCCTGGCCGGCCGGTTCGCCAAGGTCGTCTGGGTGCCCGGCAACCACGAGCTGTGGACCCATCCGAGCGACCCGGTCACGCTGCGCGGCGTCGCCCGCTACGACCACCTGGTCGAACAGTGCCGCGACCTGGGGGTGATCACACCCGAGGACCCGTACCCCGTCTGGGAGGGCCCCGGCGGCCCGGTCGTCGTCGCGCCGCTGTTCCTGCTGTACGACTACTCGTTCCTGCCGTCCGGGTGCGCCACCAAGGACGAGGGACTGGAGTACGCCCACGGCACCGGGGTCGTCTGCACCGACGAGCGGCTGCTGCACCCCGATCCGTACCCGAGCCGGGAGGCCTGGTGCCGGGCCCGGGTCGCCTGGACCGAACGCCGGCTGGCCGAGGTGCCGGACGGACTGCCGCTCGTCCTGGTCAACCACTGGCCGCTGCACCGCCATCCGACGGACGTCCTGTGGTACCCCGAGTTCGCCATGTGGTGCGGCACCGTGCTCACCGACGACTGGCACCGGCGGTTCCCCGTCCACACCATGGTCTACGGCCATCTGCACATCCCCCGGAGCACCCGGCAGGACGGCGTCCGCTTCGAGGAGGTGTCGGTGGGCTACCCGCGCGAATGGCGCAAGCGGGAACAGCCGCCGGGGCGGCTGCGCCGGATCGTGCCGCGGGAGGACGAGGGGCGATGATCGAGGAACTGCTGCCGCGCACGGTGGTCGCCGTCGAGGCCTACGGCGACGAGGGCGCCGACGCCCCGCTGTATCCCGAGGAGGAGGCGCTGCTGAAGCGCGCCGTCCCCAAGCGCCGCCGGGAGTTCACCGCCGCACGCGCCTGTGCCCGCCGCGCCATGGACAAGCTGGGCGTGCCCGCGCGGCCGGTGCTGCCCGGTGAGCGGGGCGCCCCCGTCTGGCCCGACGGGCTGGCCGGCAGCATGACCCACTGCCGGGGCTACTGCGCCGCCGCCCTGGTGCGCACCGCCGACCTGGCGTCCCTCGGCATCGACGCGGAACCCCATGCTCCGCTGCCCGAGGGCGTCCTGTCCTCCGTGGCGCTGCCGCAGGAGGCGGCGCGGATCGGCGGACTGACCGGGGAACTGCCCGCCGTGCACTGGGACCGGCTGCTGTTCAGCGCCAAGGAGTCCGTCTACAAGGCGTGGTTCCCGCTCACCGGGAAGTGGCTGGACTTCCTGGAGGCCGACCTCGAGCTCTTCGCCGACCCCGGCGAGCACACCCGCGGCGGCTTCCGGGCCACCCTCCTCGTCCCCGGCCCGCGCGTGGGCACCCGTGTGGTCGACCACTTCACCGGCCGCTGGATCACCGGGGGAGACCTGGTCGCGACGGCGGTCGCCGTCCCGCACCCCTGAGCGGGACGGCGGCCGCCGCAGGCGGGACACGTCCGGCTACGGCTCGGGGTGCCAGTCGCGCACCATCCGGAAGAACACCTCCTCGTTGCCGGACAGGCCCGCCCGGGCCAGGGCGGTCTCCGCCTCGGCGAGCACGGAGGGCGGCACCGTCGGGGGCCCGGGAGGCCCCGGCGGGCCGGGCCGGGTGTCGAGGACGGCGCGCACCGTGTGCAGCAGCCGCAGGTAGGCCTGGACGGCGGTGCGCTCGCGGTCGGTCGGTACGGCGGTGGGCATCGCTCGGTTCTCCCCGTGTCGCGGTCGGTGACGATTCGCCTCCAGCTTGACGCCCCCCACTGACAATCGGAGGTCACCCCGGGCCGGTTCCCCCGCCCGGCGGGCACGCGCGCCGGGGCGTGCCCGAGCGGCCCTGCGGCCCCGGACACCCCGGTGACGCCTCGATCCGCCCCGCGGGCCGGTCCCGCCGGACCGGCCCGCGCAGCGACGAACCGGCGAGCCGGGTCCGGCACTCGCCGGTCGGCAGCGGGCCGAAGGCCCCGGCCTCCTTCTCCTCGGCCGGGTCGAACCGGGTGCGCGCGGCGACCCGCAGGACGGTCGCCCCCAGGGCGTCCTCGTCGGGCCGTGACCCGGCAGGCACGTCACCACCTCCGCGCCCGGGACGTGAGGGCGACCGCGGCGGCCGGCCCGCATGTGCCACGGCCCGTGACCCGGGATCACCAACCGGTGGCCCGGCACCGTGCGTTCCTCGGTCACGACGGGGTCCCGGTCCGCCATGCCGAGCCAGGGCCCGCTCGCCGTCCCGGGCGGGAAGACCGCCGTGCGGAACAGCACGGGCCGGCCGCGACGCCCGCTCATCGCCCCGAACGGAGCCGCGTACCGATCGGCGGGCCGCGCCGGGACGGGAAGCCTCGGCTCCGCCGGCGACCCGCCGCACGGGCGGGGCGTCTCCCCGCCGATGCCCACTGTTCTCCCCGGGTCAGGCCTTGGGCCGCTGGACACCCTCCAGGAGCATGTCCAGCCACTCCGCGACCTTGTCGCGGTGCTGGTCGGTGGGCAGCTGGGCGGCCCGCCAGGCGATCTGGCGCACCCCGTGGTCCTGCAGCAGCCGCTCCAGCGGGTCGTCGGCCGGCACCGCCGCCGCCCGCTCCCGGTCCGCGAGTTTCTGCAGCAGCTCCTGCTCGGTGTGCTGGAGCGCGCCCGCGAGCGCCTCGGGGTCCTCGGCGGTGAGGAAACCGGCGTGCACCCGGAAGAACCGCTGGATGGCGTCGCAGTGCTCCATGGTCGGCCGCCGGTCGCCGTTGATCAGCGCGCCGGCCTGCTGCCGGGACATGCCCGCTCCGTCGGCGATCTCCTGCTGCGTGTACCTGCGGCCGTTCGGCTTCAGCCGGGTGCGGCGCAGCAGGTCCAGCCGCTGCACGAACCGCGCCTGCACATCGGGCTCGCCCGCGGACCGGCCGCTCAGCAGCGCCTTGACCACGCACTCCGGGACACCGGAGGCGGCGGACAGCCGGCCGACGTCGAAGACCTCGGCGTGCGCCACGCCGAGCCGGTCGGCGAGCGCGGTGACGCGGGCGACGACGGCCGGCAACGCGGTCGTCGGCACGGCGCCCGGACCCTCGAAGCCACCCGTCACCGAAAGATCTCCTACGTCTCTCACAGGCTTCTCACAAGCGATTGCCGTGAACTTCACGGAGACTAGCCGTTGCCGCGAACCCGCATCCAGGTCTCGCCACAACTGTGGCCAATTTCAGCCGTCAACCGGCATGAAATGCCACGATAGTTGACACGCCTCACGTGCGGGCAGCAGGATCGGGGCGCCGCGTCAGGGCCGCACAGGCAAGAGGGGTGACCTCCCGATGGCACATCAGGCAGGAGGGCAGCGGCCGGCGCCGCGGCCCGTCCCCGGGACCCCCGAGGCCCAGGCCTATCTGCAGGACTACGCCGTCCTCCTGGAGGCGGCCCCCTTCCCCTCCCTGGTGGTCGACCACCGCTGGGACGTGTTGCTCACCAACACCGCCTTCCGGGCGCTCTTCCAGGAGGTCGAGCCGCACCCCACGGCCCTGCCCTCCGACAACTTCCTCCGGTTCGTCCTCTTCCACCCGGACGCGGCCACGGTGCTCGGCGACCACGAGTCGAGCTGGTGCCTGCCGATGCTGGCCCACTTCGCCGGGGTCGTCGAGCGGTACGGCCACGACCACGGGCTGCAGGCCATCCGCCGCGACATCGCCCAGGACCCCATCATGGAGGCCGCCTACCGGCACGGAGTGCCGCACTGGCTGCGGGCCGTCGGCGAGCGGGCCGCCGAACACGACGGCGCCGTACGGCCGCTGCTCCACCCCGACCCGCGCTGGGGCGCCACGGACTGCCGGATCGTCGCGGAGACGACCCCGACCCTCCAGGACATGGACTGCACCCGGCTGACGCTGGTCCTGCGCGAGGCGCGCCGCACCCCGCCCCGGGGCCGCGGGTCCCGCCGCGCCGCCTCCCACCTGAGAGTGGTCCGCTCCGCCGACTGAGACGGCCCCCGCCGAGAGCGTCCGCGCTCTTCCCCGCAGTGCTGCCGTGTGACCCAGTACTGGCGTGAGCGAGCCGCCGACCTGCGTTGTCGTGGTGGCGGGCGCTGGGATGACGGGCGCCCGCCTGCGCTCTGTACGCGGCCCGGGCCGGCCTCGCCGTGACCGCGGTGGACCGGGTCGCCGCCGTCCGGTTCGGGCAGCACACCGACCGGAACGATCCTGCTGTCCGCCGGTGTTCACCGGCACGGTCGGCGGAGCGGCGCCGGGCGCCGGTCCGCGCCGGGGGCGGCCGCGGACGACGTCCTCGACGGGCCGCCGGGCTGCCCCGGGGCCGCCGGCCGCGCTCCGCGGCACCGGTGCGGGCAGGGCCGCCCCCGCCGGACACCGCGGCACCGGCTCCGCGGCGGGTGATGCCCCACGGAGCCGGTGCCGTGTGTTCAGCGGGTGACCAGCAGACCCCAGCCGCGCAGCACACGCCGCTCCAGCGGACTGAACAGCAGCAGGTCGACGGCGATCCCGACGAGCAGGATCAGGAGGATGGCCAGGAACACCTGCGGCATGCTGCTGTTGGTGCGGCCGTTCTCCAGCAACTGGCCGAGACCGACGCCGAGATCGGGCGAGGTGGCGATGATCTCGGCGGCCATCAGGGACCGCCAGGAGAACGCCCAGCCCTGTTTCAGACCGGCCAGATAGCCGGGGAGCGCCCCCGGCATCACGATGTGCCGGGCCTCACGCAGACCGGTCGCGCCCAGGGTCCGCCCCGCGCGCAGGAACAGCGGCGGGATCTGGTCGATGCCCGCGACGAGACCGTTGGCGATGGACGGGACCGCGCCGAGCAGGATCACGGCGTACATCATCGAGTCGTTCAGGCCCAGCCAGATCACGGCGGGCGGCACCCAGGCCACCGACGGCAGCGACTGCAGACCGGACAGGAGGGGGCCGATGGCCGCCCGGACGAACCGGACCCGGGCGACCAGCAGGCCGAGTGGCGTACCGATGGCGAGCGCCAGCAGGAAGCCGAACAGGCCGCGTGAGACGGACGTCCAGATGTAGTCGAGGAGCAGTCCCCGGAGCCAGGCGTCGCGCACCTCGCCCCACACCTCGGACGGCGAGGCCAGTTTGTAGTCGGGGGCGACCTCGGCCCACACCAGCAGCTGCCAGACGACCAGCACCAGCGCGACGGCGGTGACCGGTGGCAGCACCTTGCGCAGCAGCGTCTCGCGCAGTGGCGCACGGACGGCCCGCACCGAGTCCAGGGCGTCGAGCCCGGCCTCCAGTCCCGCCAGACCGTCCGGGTCCCGGGGCTTCCCTGCTGCCGGGAAACCGTCCTTCCCGGCGTCGGCGCCGGTGTCAGTGCCGGCCATGGCGGCGGATCTCCCCACGCAGTTCTTCGGTGATCTCGGCGGACAGTTCGGCGACGGCGGTGTCCTCGATGCGGCGCGGCTGCGGAATGCCGACCGTCCACTCCCGGGCGATCCGGCCCGGGCGGGAGGACAGCAGGACGACGCGCTGCGCGAGCCGGACGGCCTCGCGCACGTTGTGCGTGACGAACAGCACCGACAGCCCCGTCTCCTGCCAGATGCGGGACAGCTCCTCGTGCAGGACGTCCCGTGTGATCGCGTCCAGCGCGGCGAACGGCTCGTCCATCAGCAGCAGCCGGCTCTCCTGGGCGAGCGCCCGGGCCAGCGCGACGCGCTGCCGCATACCGCCCGACAGTTCGTGCACCCGTTTGCCGTACGCGCCCCGCAGCCGTACGAGTTCGAGCAGCCGCTCGGCCTCCTGGCGCCGTTCGGACCTGGCGGTCCCCCTGAGCCTCAGCGCGAGTTCGATGTTCTTGCCCGCGGTCAGCCACGGGAACAGTGCGTGCTCCTGGAACATCAGGGCGGGTCGGCCGTCCGTGCCGATCGAGCCGGCGGAGGGCAGGTCGAGTCCGGCGGCCAGATTGAGCAAGGTGGACTTGCCGCAGCCGGAGGCCCCCAGGAGGGTGACGAACTCGCCGGGTGCGACATCGAGCGTGATGTCGTCGAGGACGAGCTGCCGTCCGCCGGGCGTGCCCGGCGCGGGGAAGGACTTCGAGACGTGCTCGATCCGGGCGGCGTACGCCGTCGCCCCGGCGTCCTCGGCGGTCGTGGCCGTCGTCGTGGCCATGGTCGTCATCTCCTGGGGGGCGCTTCGGGTGCGGTGGTCGTCACTCGGCGCCGAGACCGGCGTCGTCGACCTCGTCCTTGCCCTCGGCCGCGAGGACCTTGTTGAGCGGCCCGAGGTCGTAGATGCCCTTCAGGTCGGGCTCCTCCAGCAGGCCGGCCTTGACCGCGTGGTCCGCCTCGGTGCCGAGGGTCGAGGCCAGCGGGTCGTCGAGGAAGGTGATCGACTTCCAGGCCGGGTCGATGACCTCGGCGGGCAGTGCCTTGCCCGACAGCTCCTCCAGCGCCGCGTTGGCGGACGCCTTGGCCTTGTCCGGGTTGGCGTTGATCCACTCGTTGGTCTTCACCGAACCGCGCAGCACGGCCTCGACGACGTCCGGGTGCTCCTTCAGGAACTTCTGCGACACGATGATGTTCGTGATCACGAACTTCTTGTCCGGCCACAGGTCGGCCTCGTCGAGGAGCACCTCGGCGCCCTCGGCGACCAGCTTGGACGCGGTCGGCTCGGGCACCCAGGCGCCGTCGACGGAGCCGGACTTGTAGGCGTCCGGTGTGATCTTGTTGTCCGTACGGACGACGGAGACGTCGCCCTTGCCGCTCTGCGCGTCGACCTTCCAGCCCTTCTCCGCGATCCAGTTGAGGAACGCCACGTCCTGGGTGTTGCCGAGCTGGGGCGTGGCGATCTTCTTGCCCTTGAGGTCGTCCAGGGTCTTGATCTTGTCCGGGTCGACCACGAGCTTCACGCCGCCGGAGGCGGAACCGCCGATGATGCGCAGGTTCTTGCCGTTCGACTTGGTGTAGCCGTTGATGGCGGGGGAGGGGCCGATCCAGCCGATGTCGATGGACCCGGCGTTGAGCGCCTCGATCTCGGAGGGGCCGGCGTTGAAGGTCGAGGCCTTGATCTCGGTGCCGCCGAGCTCCTTCTGGAGCAGCCCCTCCTGGACGCCCACCAGGGCGGTGGCGTGCGTGAGGTTGGGGAAGTAGCCGATCTTCACCTCGTCGGCGGAGAGCTTCTCGGCGTCCGCCGCGACCTCGGTCCGCTTGCTGTCGTCAGCGGCTTCGGATCCGTAGCCGCAGGCGGTGAGCAGGAGGGGAAGCGCTGCTGCGGCGGCGAGGGTGCGCAGGGTGGTGAGCGGTCTTGCGGCAGACACGGAGGTGTCCTCTCAGGGAAAGGGCTGATCAGGGAGGCGGGGAAAGCGCGGGGCGGGAGCGCACGGGCACGACGCGCCGGCACTCCGCTCGAGGGGCCTCGGCGACGGGAACGCCGTCGCGGGTCCGGGAGCGGAGGTGTGCGGGGATGAGCGGTGCCGCCGGCTGAAGGGCGCGCTGCGGACGGGCTCAGACGGACCGACAGAGGGCGCTGGACGTGCGGCCGAGATCGATGTGGCGGCGCGAGGTCAGCAGGAGGAGCGACAGGTCTGCGCGGCCGGGCGTTCTCATGACCACCTCACAGATTCCTAGTTTTCCTACCTGGCTGATAGGGATCGTGGCAGAAGGTGGCGCCCACCCCAAGGGGGTGATCACATGGCGGACACGCCCGTCTCGCCTTTCGGGATACGCCGGTTGACGGCCCGGCGTGTCAGGGATTCACCCAGGCCCTCGGGGCGTCGGTCAGCGCGGCCACCTCGTCGGGCAGCCGGGCCGACGCGACGTCGGCGAGCGACACGCCCTCGAGGATCTCGCGCACGTTGGACCGCAGCGCGATCCACAGAGGGAGCAGTGACTCGGCGGGGCCGGTGTAGGACAGGTCCGGCGGGCGGACCCCCCGCACCGAGACCAGCGGCCCGTCCACGGCGCGGATGACGTCGGCGATGCTGATGGACCCGGCGGGCCTGGCCAGCCGGTAGCCGCCGTTGCCGCCGCGCTGGCTGAGCACGAGACCGCCCCGGCGCATGTCGTTCAGGATGCTTTCGAGGAACTTGTGCGGGATGTCCTGGGCGTCGGCGATGGCCTCGGCCTTCAGTGGCCCGTCGTCCCGTGACGCGGCGAGCTGCAGCGCGGCACGTACCGCGTAGTCCGCCCTGGCTGAGATCCGCATGCGTCCCATTATCCCGTACGGCTTCGGCCGGGCCGCACGCCGCGGGGGCCGGAGGGGCCGGGGCCGGCCGGCTCGGGCACGGGGGCCGCGGGACCGGCCCCGAACGTACCGCCCCGGGGTCAGGAGGGCAGGACGAACGGAGGGTGGGCGCCGTTGAGGAAGTAGTCCCCGACGTCGCGGAGCCGCTGGGCGACGGGCTCGTACAGGGTGTGGGTCCGGGCATTGCGCCAGAAGCGGTCCAGGCCCAGCCGTGCGGAGGCGGAGCGGGGGCCGATGATGTCGAGGACGCGGGCGGTGGACTCCCGCGCGGCTCTGGAGGCGGCCGCTTCGGCCATGGCCACGAGGGCGGAGACGTCCGCGTACTCGTCATAGGTGAGGTCCTCGCCGAGCGTCAGCGCGCCCTGCACGGCTTCCCTGGCCTGGTCGGCGAGTGCGGACGCGGAGCGGGTGAGGACGGTGAGTTCTCCGTAGGTGGTCAGTACCTGGGGGTCGTGGGGGGTGCCGGCCGACCAGGCGAGGTGCCAGGGCACCTGGCCCGTCCTGCTGTACTCACGGGCTTCGGCGAGCGCTCCCTCGGCCATGCCGAGAAGGAGCTGGACGGAGACGAGGTGCCCGACCGGCGATGCCAGGGCGGCCCGGGGCGACAGGAAGTCCTCGTCCGCGGAGAGGGAACCGAGTACGTCGTCGGCGGCGACCGGTACGTCGTCGAACTCCACACTGCCGCCGGCCGCGAGCCGTTGGCCGAAGGTGTCGACGTCACCGTCGATCCGGACGCCGTGACGGGCGGGATCCACCACGACGGCGAGTGGTTCACCCGTGTCCTCCCGTACGGCGCGCACGGCGAGGCGGTCGGCGACCAGGACCCCGGTGGTGTAGCTCTGCCGGCCGCCGAGCACCAGGCCGCGGGAGGTGCCGGCCAGCACCAGGGGAGGCTCCTGACGGGCGAAACCGCCGCCCCAGCACCACTCCTCGGCCGCGGACCGCTCCTCCGTCCGTGCCGCCAGGGCGGGCGCGGCGAAGAACCGGGCGCTCCACGACAGGAAGTAGTGACAGCCGAGCAGCTGCCCGATCGCGCCGTCGGCCGCGGCGACCTCCCGGACGACCGCGTAGGCCGTGGACCAGTCCGCGCCGCCTCCTCGGGACCCGGCCGGCGCCAGAAGCGTCAGCAGTCCCGCCTCGCGCAGCCGGGACACCTCGTCGAACGGGGCCCTGCCCGCCTGCTCCCTGGTCACCGTGTCCGTGGCCAGGTCGTCCGCCGCCTCCCGGGCCACACGCAGCCAGTACGCGTGGCCGGGTCCGGTCCGGTCGGACGGCGGGGCGGGGTGGGGCGGCGCGGGGGCAAGGCCCATGGAAGTGGTCTCCTCGAGGTCGGCCGCGGAGCGCGGCGTCGGGACTCTCCTGCCGGCCGGGCACGTCCGTGCGGCCCGCGCGCCGCACGGTGACGGTCCGGCGCCGGTCGCCTCCCGTCCGCCGGACGGGGGACGGGTCCGCGGCGGCGACCGGTCGGTCCCCGGGCCGTGGCCCGTCCTCGGCGCCGGTCCGTGCGGTGCCGCCCACCGGGCGAAGGCGGCGCGCGTCGGAGCGCGGCTGATCGTTCGGAGTGGCCTGGGCCGGAAGTGCCGTGGTCATGAATGACGGTTGTCCCTCGGGTGTGTGTCGGGCCGTCAGGCGCGTTGCCGCTCAAGGGACATGCCCATCATGCTGCGCGTCCCCGCCGGGCGTCGTCAATTCTTTCCTAGTAATTCGATAGGGAAAATAGGGAAAGTCTCACACTCCGAGAAGTCGTCCGCCCCCGGACGCGTTGCCGTCCCGGCCCGGTGGCGCTCAGGGTGTGCGGTTCGGCGAGCGCGTCGGGATCCACGGGCTCGGCGCATGGCGCGTGACGTGGACCCCGCCGGAGAACGGGGCGGCCCACTGGGCGGGGGACGGGGCCGGCCGCACGGGGCCGTCGATCGTGGAGGAGGCGCCGCTCACCGGTCGCCGCCGATCGCGGGACGGGCATCGGCGGACGTCGCCGCGCCCCACCGGGCGCGTGCGGCGGACAGGCGACCGCGCAGTCGCCGCAGCGGAGTGGGCGGCAGCGCGCGGGAGTCGCCACGCGCGTAGTACCGCTCGACGTGGTACTGACCCGCGCTGAGCACGCTGGTGACCGCGACGTACCAGAGCGTCGCGACCATCAGCAGGGGGATGACCTGGTAGGTCTGGTTGTAGACCAGCTGCACCGAGTACAGCAGGTCGTGCACGGCCAGCACGCTGACGATGCTGGTGCCCTTGAGGGTGCCGATCAGCATGTTCCCGGCGGTCGGCACGATGGAGCGCATCGCCTGGGGAACGACGATCCGGCGCAGGGTACGGTGCCTGCTCAGTCCGAGCGCCTGGGCGGCCTCGGTCTGCCCGGCGTCGACGGAGAGGATGCCGCCGCGCACCACCTCGGCGGCGTAGGCGGTCTCGTGCAGGGTGAGGCCGATGACGGCGGTGAGGATGGGGCCGAGCAGATTCACCGTCCTCACGGTGACGAACTCCGGCCCGAACGGGACGCCGAAGCCGAGCGTCGGGTACAGAGCGCCGATGTTGAACCAGAACAGCAGCTGCACCAGCAGCGGCGTGGACCGGAAGATCCACACGTAACCCCAGCTCAGTGTGCGCAGGACCGGGTTGCCCGACAGCCGCATCACCGCGAGCACGGTGCCGAGCAGGAAACCGAGCACCATCACCGCACCGGTCAGCCACAGGGTGAGCAACAGCCCGTCGAGCACGGCGGGGGTGGTGAAGTACCGCCCCACCACGTCCCACTGGAAGGCCTGGTTGCGGACGACCGAGTTGAGCACCATCGCGAACACCAGCAGCGCGGCCGCGGCGGTCGCCCACCGGCCGACGTGCCGGCGCGGCACGATCCGCGGCAGGTCGGGTCCGGGGGCGCCCGCCTGGTCCGGGGGCTGCTGGGCAGGGGCGGACGTGACGTCGGAAGGTGTGACCATCGGGAGGCTCTCCGGGGGAGGGAATCACAGGCGTGGATGACCGTCCGGTGCCCCCCGTGGGGAAGCGCGACGGTGCGGGCGCTGCGCGGGCACGGGTCGGCCGGGGGCCGGTGTCGTCACACTCGCCGCGTCCCTCAACGCGGCCGGAAGGGCTGCCGCGCGGGGCGGAGCCGATCCGTCGTCGATCGTATGTGCCCACAGCGCGGACGTGTCAACAACGCGGGGAGCGGCGGGCCGTGGCGGCGTCCGGCATCCGGGCGACGCTTGACGGACGGCGGGATGTACTGCTCAATGGTCCGCATGACTGCCCAGCAGCGCTTGGTCTCGCGCCACCACATCGACTTCGGTCGCGTGTGGTCCGCCGCGTGTTGCGCCTGACTCGGCAGCGGGCCCTCTGACCGGCCCTTCCCTCCCTCGGTGACCCCGTCGCGGGCCGGGTTCTTCCTTCGCGCGCGCTGCCGCAGCTCCGTTTCCTGACGCTCGACGTCGTCACACCCGTACTCACCCACCCGCCTGGTGGGCCGTCACCCGTGCCCCCCACGCCGGGTGACTCCCCGTGCCCGCGTGCGGTCTCCTCCGAAAGGCCCTTCCATGCCCGTGGAATTCCCCGGCATCGCCGCCACCGACGACGGATCCAGAACCACGCCCCGCTCCGGCGCCGCCTTCGACGAGGAGGACACACCCGAGGAGGTCGCCGAGCGCCACGCCGAGCGGACGGCACACGGGACGCGGGCCCCGGCGGCGGTGGGCGCATGACCTCCGTGGCCCGACCGCCCGCGCCGGCAGCCGGTGTGACGGTGGTCCACGTCCCCGTCTCCGATCCGCGCGTGAGACCCCTGCTGCGCGAACTCGGCGACGAGTACGCGACGCGCTACGGCAAGGACGCGCACGCCGAGATCTCCCGCTACCCCGACGAGGAGTTCACCGAACCGTACGGCGGCCTGCTCCTGCTGTTGCTGGAGCGCGGCGAGCCCGTCGCCGGCGGCGCATTCCGCCGGTACGACGCGACCACGGCCGAACTGAAGCGGATCTGGACCCACTCCGCCCACCGCAGACGCGGCCTCGCCCGGCACGTCATCGCCGAGCTGGAACGCGAGGCGGGCGCACGCGGTTACCGGCGCATCCACCTGACCACCGGACCACGCCAGCCCGAGGCCCGCGGCCTGTACCTGGCCACCGGCTACACACCGCTCTTCGACACCGGGGCCGACCCGGAGACCATCGGCCCGCTGCCCTTCGAGAAGCACCTCGACGTCCAGTCGCGCACCTGAAAGGCCCCGACCTGTGAACCTCCCCGGGATCAGAACCCGCCTGCGTCTCGCCGCCGCCCTCGCACTGCTGCCGCTCCTCGTGTCGACCGCCTGTGGCTCCGGCGGCACCGACGGCACAGCGGCGGCGGGCGCCCAGGCCTCTCCCGCGCCGACCGACGACCCGGTCGCCGCCGTGCGCAAGGTCGACTCGGCCGCCGCCCTGCTCCCCGCCGAGGTGCGCAGGGCCGGCACGCTCCGCGTCGGCAGCGCGACCGGGTTCCCGCCCGGGGCGTACTACCCGAACGGCACCGACGAGGAGCCCGTGGGCCAGGACATCGACCTCGCCGACGCCGTGGCCAAGGTGCTCGGCGTCGGGCTGGAGCGGCAGGACGCCTCCTTCGAGACCATCCTGCCCGCCCTGGGCAGCGGCAAGTACGACTTCGGCACCGGCAACTTCGGGGTCACCGCCGAGCGCCTGAAGACCATCGACTTCGTCACCTACATCGACGACGGCCAGGGCTTCGCGGTGAGGAAGGGCAACACCGAGCTGAAGACGAAGGTCACCGAGCTCACCCAGCTGTGCGGGCTGACCATCGGCACCGGCGCCGGCACCACCTTCGAGACGACCCTCGACGCGCAGAAGGACGTGTGCGCGAAGGCGGGCAGGAAACCGTACGACGTGAAGGTCTACTCGGAGAACGCGGCGACCCTCACCGCACTCCAGCAGGGCCGGATCGACGTGATCATGTCGACCATCAACGGCCTGCGCCACCAGGCGGCCCAGCCCGCCTCGCGGACCGCCTTCCTCGGCGAGTTCCACCGCCTCGACGTCGGCTTCGCCTTCAAGAAGGGCTCCCCGCTGACCAAGGCCTTCCAGGCCGCCGTCAACGAGCTGATCAAGGACGGCACATACGGCCGGATCCTCGAGAAGTGGGGCACGTCCGCCTCCGCGATCGACACGTCGCGGATCAACCCGCCCGAGCACGCATAAGAGCTGAGCAGGAACACCACGATGGCATCCACCACCGGCACCGCGCCGCCCGGTGCGGCCACCCCGCGCACCGGCCCCGAAGCCCCGCCCGCCCCGGACGATCCGTCATCCCTCCAGGTCGTCCCCGTCCGCCACTACGCCCGCTGGGCGGCGGCCGCCGCCGTGATCGTGCTGGTCGCCCAGTTCACCCACGGCCTGGCCACCAACCCCGTCTGGGAGTGGGGCGTCTTCCGCGACTACGTCCTGTCCGAGACGATCGTGCGGGCGGTGTGGGTGACCCTCCAGCTCACCGCGTACGCCACCGTGCTGGGCTTCCTCCTGGGCACCGTCCTGGCCTTCATGCGGCTGTCGCGCAGCCCGGTGCTGCAGACGGTCGCCTGGACCTACATCTGGATCTTCCGGTCGATCCCGATGATCGTCCAGCTGGTGTTCTGGTTCAACCTGAGCGCGCTGTACGACAGGCTGGGCGTCGGCATCCCCTTCGGACCGGTGTTCTGGTCCGTCGACAGCAACAGCCTCATCGGCACCATCGGCGCGGCCGTCATCGGCCTCACGCTTCACCAGGCCGCCTACGCCGCCGAGATCGTGCGCGGTGGTGTGATCTCCGTCGACCACGGACAACTGGAGGCCGCTGCGGCACTGGGCATCCCCCGTCTGCGGCAGATCCGCCGGATCGTGCTGCCGCAGGCGATGCGCGCGATCCTGCCCACCGCCGGCAACGAGATCATCGGTCTGCTCAAGGGCACCTCGGTGGTCTACGTGATGGCCATCGGCGAGCTCTTCTACCAGGTGCAGGTGATCTACGGCCGCAACGGCCGGGTGATCCCGCTGCTGCTGGTCGCCACCGCCTGGTACGTGGTGCTGACCTCCCTGCTGTCGGTCGCCCAGTACTACGTCGAGCGCCGCTACGCCCGCGGCGCCGACCGCACCCCGCCGCCCACCCCCGTCCGGCGGGCCCGCCGCTTCGTGCGCGACATCCGGGCCGCGGCGGCCCGGCGCGACCGGCCCGTCGTACCCCTCGAGCCGCTGGGAGACCACCGATGAGTGACGTGATGGTGGACGTCCACAAAGTCCACAAGAGCTTCGGCCCCCTGGAGGTGCTGCGCGGCGTGGACCTCCAGGTCCGGGCCGGTGAGGTCACCGTGATCCTCGGCCCGTCCGGCTCCGGCAAGTCCACGCTGCTGCGCACCATCAACCACCTGGAGAAGGTCGACCGCGGCTGGATCGGCATCGACGGCGAGCTCATCGGCTACCGCCGCGCCGGGGGCAAGCTGTACGAGCTGAAGGAGAAGGACGTTCTGAAGCAGCGCACCCACATCGGGTTCGTCTTCCAGAACTTCAACCTCTTCCCCCATCTGACCGTGCTGGAGAACCTGATCGAGGCGCCCGTCTCCGCGCTGCGCCGCCCGCGCAGGGAGGCCGAGGAGACCGCCCGCCGGCTCCTGGAGCGGGTCGGCCTCGCCGACAGGGCCGACGCCTACCCGCGGCAGCTCTCCGGCGGCCAGCAGCAGCGCGTGGCCATCGCCCGCGCACTCGCCCTCGAACCGAAGGTGCTGCTCTTCGACGAGCCCACCTCGGCACTGGACCCGGAGCTCGTCGGTGAGGTCCTCGACGTCATCAAGGACCTGGCCCGCACCGGAACCACCATGATCGTCGTGACCCACGAGATCGGCTTCGCCCGCGAGGTCGCCGACACCGTGGTGTTCATGGACGGCGGTGTCGTCGTGGAGCAGGGCCCGCCCGCGGCCGTCCTGGACGACCCGCGGCACCAGCGCACCCGCGCCTTCCTCTCCAAGGTCCTCTGACCGACCCCCACCCCTTTCCGCAGCAAGGAGCACGACCATGTCCCCCTCGATCACCCGCCGCACCACCGCAGCCGCGCTGGGACTGACCGCCGCCCTCGTCCTCGCCGCGTGCGGCAACCCCTCCGACGGCGGCACGACCGGGGTCGCGGACACGTCGGGCGGCAAGACGAAGATCAACCTGACCCCTGACCAGGACCGCGTCACCACCGGCAAGGTCGGCTCCATCGCCGCCGAGGTGCCGGAGGAGATCCGCGAGAGAGGAACGCTGGAGCTCGTCCAGTCCTCCGGGAGCGCGGCACCGCTGAACTTCCACGCCACCGACAACAAGACCCTCATCGGCGTCGAGCCCGACATCGCCCACCTCGTCGCCGACGTGCTCGGCCTCGAGCCGAAGTTCCACGCCGTCTCCTGGGAGAACATCTTCGTCGGCCTCGACAGCGGCAAGTACGACGTCGGCTTCAGCAACATCACCGTCACCGAGGAACGCAAGGAGAAGTACGACTTCGCCACCTACCGCAAGGACAACCTGGGCTTCGAGGCGAAGAAGGGCAGCGGCCTGAAGGTCGACGGGCCCGAGGACGTGGCCGGAAAGACCGTCGCCGTCCAGAGCGGCACCAACCAGGAGAAGCTGCTCGTCGAGTGGAGCAAGGAGAACGAGAAGGCCGGCCGCGAGCCGGTGGACGTCAAGTACTACCAGAACGACAGCGACACCTACCTCGCCCTCCGGTCCGGCCGGATCGACCTCTACCTCGGCCCCAACCCGACCGCCGCCCACCACGCGGCCACCACCGGCAGCACCGAGGTCGTCGGCACCTACTCCGGCGCCGGTGCCACCCTCCAGGGCCTCATCGCGGCCACCACCAGGAAGGACAGCGGACTGGCCGAGCCGCTCGCCGACGCCCTCGACCACGTCATCGGCAACGGCACCTACGCGAAGGTGCTGGAGCGCTGGGGCCTGTCCGACGAGGCCGTGACCAAGTCCGAGATCAACCCGCCCGGCCTGCCCAGGACCGGGCAGTAACGGGCCCGGGCACGCACGCCCTGGACGACACCGTCCGCGCCACCCGCACCCGCGCCGCGCCGTCCACCTCCGCTCCCGGCCGCACGGAGACCTCCAGCGCGCGGCCGGCGCGCTCCGTCGCTCCCGACCCGTCCCTCCACCGCCGTGCCCACCCCTGTACGAGGACCGGCTTCCTCGTCACGGACCTTCCGGAAGGCGCACCCACGTGTCCTCACCACCCCCTTCCCCCCTGCACCTCGCCGTCGCCCTGGACGGCACCGGCTGGCATCCCGCCTCCTGGCGCGAGCCGGTGGCCCGGCCGCGCGACCTCTTCACCGCCGGATACTGGGCCGGCCTGGTCGCCGAGGCCGAGCGCGGCCTGCTCGACTTCGTGACCATCGAGGACGGCCTCGGCCCGCAGTCCTCCCACTTCCTGGACCCGGACGAGCGCACCGACCAGGTCCGCGGCCGCCTCGACGCCGTCCTCATCGCCTCCCGCGTGGCACCGCTGACCCGGCACATAGGCCTCGTGCCGACGGTGGTCGCCACCCACACGGAGCCGTTCCACATCTCCAAGGCGATCGCCACCCTCGACCACGTCAGCACCGGACGCGCCGGCCTGCGCGTGCAGATCACCGCCCGCCCGAACGAGGCCGCGCACTTCGGGCGCCGTACCGTCCCGCGCATCGAGGCCTACGACAGTCCGGCCGCCCAGGAGGTGGTGACCGACCTCTTCGACGAGGCCGCCGACCACGTGGACGTCGTGCGCCGGCTCTGGGACAGCTGGGAGGACGACGCCGAGATCCGGGACGCCGCCACCGGCCGCTTCATCGACCGCGGCAAACTGCACCACATCGACTTCGAGGGCAGGTACTTCAGCGTCAAGGGCCCCTCCATCACACCCCGCCCGCCACAGGGCCAGCCCGTCGTCACCGCCCTCGCCCACGACACCGTCCCGTACCGGCTCGTGGCCCGCGCCGCCGACATCGGCTACGTCACGCCGCACGACGCCGACGAGGCCCGCGCGATCGTCGCCCGGATCCGCGCCGAGCAGGACGCGGCGGGGCGAGCCGCCGAACCCCTCCATGTCTTCGGCGACCTGGTGGTCCTCCTCGACGACGAGCCCACCGCCGCGAGGGCACGCCGGGAACGGCTCGACGCGCTCGCGGGGCAGCCGTACACGAGTGACGCCCGCATCTTCACCGGCACGCCCTCCAAACTGGCCGACCTGCTGGAGGAGTTGCACGGTGCCGGACTGACCGGCTTCCGGCTGCGCCCCGCCGTCGCCGGCCACGACCTCCCGGCGATCACCCGGGGGCTGGTCCCCGAACTGCAGCGCCGGGGCGTCTTCCGCCGGGCCTACGAGGCCGGCACCCTGCGCGGCCTGCTGGGCCTGGCCCGCCCCGCCAACCGCTACGCCACAGCCGCCACCGCCTGAGCCGGAGGGACGACCACGACCATGAGCAAACCGCTGAAGCAGATCCACCTGGCCGCCCACTTCCCCGGCGTCAACAACACCACCGTGTGGAGCGACCCGCGGGCCGGCAGCCACATCGAGTTCAGCTCCTTCGTCCACTTCGCGCGGACCGCCGAACGCGCCAAGTTCGACTTCCTGTTCCTCGCCGAAGGGCTGCGGCTGCGCGAACAGGGCGGGGAGATCTACGACCTGGACGTCGTCGGCCGTCCCGACACCTTCACCGTCCTCGCCGCGCTCGCCGCCGTCACCGAGCACCTCGGCCTGACCGGCACCATCAACTCCACCTTCAACGAGCCCTACGAGGTCGCCCGCCAGTTCGCCACCCTCGACCACCTCTCCGGCGGGCGCTCCGCCTGGAACGTCGTGACGTCCTGGGACGCCTTCACCGGCGAGAACTTCCGCCGCGGCGGCTTCCTGCCGCAGAAGGAGCGCTACTCCCGCGCCAGGGAGTTCCTGGCCACGGCGAACGAACTCTTCGACTCCTGGCACGGCGACGAGATCATCGCCGACCAGGAGACCGGCGTCTTCCTGCGGGACGCCGCGGCCGGCGCCTTCGTCCACACCGGACAGCACTTCGACATCCACGGCCGGTTCAACGTCCCCCGCTCCCCGCAGGGCCGCCCGGTGATCTTCCAGGCCGGTGACTCCGACGAAGGCCGCGAGTTCGCCGCGTCGAGCGCCGACGCGATCTTCAGCCGGCACGCCACCCTCGAGGAGGGACAGGCCTTCTACACCGACGTCAAGAACCGCCTCGCCAAGTACGGCCGCCACCCCGGCCACCTGCTGGTCCTGCCCGCCGCCACCTTCACGCTCGCCGACACCGACGCCGAGGCGGAGGAACTGGCCAAGGTGGTGCGCCGGCAACAGGTCAGCGGCGCCACCGCCCTCAAGCACCTGGAGTTCGTCTGGAACCGGGACCTGTCCTCCTACGACCCGGACGGGCCGCTCCCCGACATCGACCCCTACGTCGGTGACGACCACATCTCCAAGGGCCGGGCCCAGGTCCGCATGTACCGGGACCCGCTGGCCACCGCCCGCGAGTGGCGCGAACTCGCCGCCGCGAACAACTGGTCGATCCGCGACCTGGTCGTCGAGACGGGCAACCGGCAGAACTTCATCGGTTCGGCGGAGACGATCGCCCGTACCATCAACGAGTTCGTGCAGGCCGACGCCAGTGACGGCTTCATCCTCGTCCCGCACCTCACCCCGACCGGCCTCGACGAGTTCGCCGACAAGGTCGTTCCGCTCCTGCAGGAACGGGGTGTGTTCCGTACGGATTACGAGGGCCCGACCCTGCGCGATCACCTCGGCCTGGCCCACCCGGGCGACGTCCGCGACGAACGGGCGGCGTCGTGAGGTTCCTCGCCGTCACCCTGATCGCGCACCGCCCGGATCCGGTCACCGGGGTGCACAAACCGACCCATGACCGCTTCCGCGAGGTCCTCGACAACGCCCTGCTCGCCGAGGAACTCGGCTTCGACGGCTTCGGCGTGGGGGAGCGGCACGAGCGGCCCTTCCTCTCCTCCTCGCCGACCGTCGTCCTCGGCCACATCGCGGCACTGACCCGGCGCATCCGGCTGTTCACCGCCGTGACCACGCTCAGCCTCCTGGACCCGGTCCGCGCCTACGAGGACTACGCCACCCTCGACCACCTCTCCGAGGGCCGGCTGGAGCTGATCATCGGCAAGGGCAACGGAGCCGCCCAGCGCGAGCTGTTCCACGTCACCCCCGAGGACCAGTGGGACCGCAACGCCGAGAGCTACGAGGTGTTCCGGCGGATCTGGCGGCAGGACAGGGTGACCGCGGCGACCCGCTTCCGTCCTCCGCTGACGGACGCCGAGGTGTGGCCGCGGCCCTACCAGCAGCCGGTCCGGGTCTGGCACGGCAGCGCCACCAGCAAGGAGTCGGTGGACCTGGCCGCCCGCCACGGCGACCCGCTGTTCTCGGCGAACGTCACCCATCCCGTCGAGCCGTACGCCGAGTTGATCAGGTACTACCGCGAGCGCTGGGAGTTCCACGGCCACGACCCGGCGAGGATCGCGGTCGGCGCCGGCACGGCCGGGATCCTCGTGACCCGCACCTCCCAGGAAGCGCTCGAGGTCTACCGGCCGGTCTTCGAGTCGACGTCGGCGTTCCGGAGGCAGTCCGGCCTGCCGGTGGTCTTCGAGAGCCTGGAGGACTTCGTGGAGCGCAGTTCCGCGCTGATCGGCAGCCCGCAGCAGGTCGTCGAGAAGGTGCACCGCTACCACGAGCACTTCGGGCACACGGTGCTCCACCTGCACGCGGACGCGAGCGGGCTGACGGACGCCCGGCACCGCGCCTCCCTCGAGCTGTTCCAGTCCGAAGTCGCCCCCGTACTACGGCGGGACATCCCGGACCCGCCCTTCGCCTGGGGACCGGTACGGCCCGTCACCAAGGAGCCCGCCCATGCCTGACATCCCCCTCGGTGTCCTCGACCTGGTGCCGATACCGTCCGGCTCGACGGCCGCCGACGCCCTGCGCAACTCCATCGACCTGGCACAGCACGCCGAGCGCTTCGGATACGCCCGGTACTGGTTCGCCGAGCACCACCTCAACCCGGGCGTCGCGGGCACGTCCCCCGCGGTCGTCCTCGCGCTCACCGCCTCCGCCACCTCCACGATCCGGCTCGGCTCCGGTGCCGTACAGCTCGGCCACCGCACCGCGCTCAGCACGGTCGAGGAGTTCGGCCTGATCGACGCCCTGCATCCCGGTCGCTTCGACCTCGGCCTGGGCCGCTCGGGCGGCCGCCCGCCGGGACGGCCGACCGCAGCCCCCGCGACCGTCACCCCCGTCGTGGACGGCCGGGCCCCGAACGGCCTGCTGATCCCGCCCCGTTTCTCCTTCGAACGCCTCCTCGGCTCACCCCGCGTCGCCCTGCAGCGCAAGCTGCTCCTGCTGCCCGGTGCCGAGTCGCAGGACTACGCCGAGCAGATCGACGACATCCTCGCCCTGCTGGCCGGCACCTACCGGTCCCCGGAGGGCGTCGAGGCGCACGTCGTGCCGGGCGAGGGCGCCGACGTCGAGGTGTGGATCCTGGGCAGCAGCGGCGGCCGGAGCGCCGAGGCCGCGGGCGCGCGGGGGCTGCGGTTCGCCGCGAACTACCACGTCAGCCCCGCCACCGTGCTGGAGGCCGTGGACGGCTACCGGGCCCTCTTCCAGCCCTCCGACTTCCTCGACAAGCCGTACGTCAGCGTCTCGGCCGACGTGGTCGTGGCGGAGGACGAGGAGACGGCCCGGGAGCTCGCCACCGGTCACGCGGCCTGGGTCCGCAGCATCCGCACCGCCGAGGGGGCCATCGAGTACCCGACGCCGGAGCAGGCCCGGGCCTTCGAGTGGAGCGACGAGGACCGGGAGTTGGTGCGGGACCGCGTGGACACGCAGTTCGTCGGCTCGCCGGGACAGGTGGCCGACCGCCTGGCGCAGCTCCAGGAGGCCACCGGAGCGGACGAGTTGCTCATCACGACGATCACCCACGACCACGCCGACCGGGTGAGGTCGTACGAGCTGCTCGCGCAGGAGTGGAGCCGGAGATGAGTGGAAGGCCCGTCCCCGCGCAACGTGGACCACGGCGGGCCTGCTCACCAGCGTGTCCTTGAGGAGCGGGTTCTCGGCGGCGGGCGCCCGGGCGATGGCGACGCGCTGCTGCCGGCCGCCGGAGATCTCCCGGACGCATCGCTTCCCGGTGCCCTCGAGGCCGCCCCGGGCCGGTAACTCCGCACGGTGCTGGGGCCATGGGGCGCGCTTCACCCCCGCGTCCCGCGGCGCCGGGTACGGGGGTGGCGAGTGCCCGCCGGCACGTCGTGTCCTCGTGCCGTCCGATCAGGAAGCGCCACGGCTGGGTCAGGGGTGCGAGGCGACATGGGCGCTGCCCTTTCCGGCGGGTGGGGCGCCTTCTTCTCGGTGCCTGCCGAGGGCCGAGAACCTGTCAGGGAAGTGGCCGGTGATGTCTTGGCTCCGGTGCCGGTGCCGGTGCCGGGGGATCCCTGTGCACGAGCTCGCCCACGAGTGCGGCGACCTGCTCCACCTCGATCAGGAAACCGTCGTGACCGCAGGGGGATTCGATGAGCCGTAGGTGATCCGCCGTGGCGATGCCCGCCGCCAGCTCCGCTTGCTGGGAGGGCGGATAGAGGCGGTCGGAGCCGACCCCGGCCACGAGCGTCCGGGCGGTGACCCGGCTCAGGGCGGCCCGCACTCCGCCGCGCCCGCGGCCGATGTCGTGGCTGTTCATGGCGTCGGACAGTACGACGTAACTGCCCGCGTCGAAACGGTGCGTCAACTTGGCCGCGTGATGGTCGAGGTAGGACTCGGCCTCATACCGGCCGCCGCTCCAGGGGTCCTCCGTGCCCTGGGGCGAGCGGCCGAAGCGGACCTGGAGTTCCGGCTCGCTGCGATACGTGACATGGGCGATCCGCCGGGCCAGGCCGAGTCCGGCGTGCGGGCCCCGGCCGGTGTCGTGGTAGTGACCGCCGTGCCAGAGCGGGTCGGAGCGGATGGCGCGCAGCTGGATGCCGGCCCATGCGATCTGTTCGGCGCTCGCCGCGGCCGTCGTGGCGAGCAGCAGGAGCGCGTCCGTCCGTTCGGGATGCGACACCGCCCATTCCAGAGCTCGCATCCCGCCCATCGAACCGCCGACCACCAGGGCCCACCGGCCGATGCCCAGCGCATCGGCCAGGCCGACCTCGGCCGCGACCTGGTCACGCTGTGTCAGGAACGGGAAGTCGCCGCCCCAGCGCCGACCGTAGGGGCCCGAAGAGGACGGCCCGGTACTGCCCTGGCAGCCACCGAGCACGTTCGGTGCCACGATGAACCAGAGGTCCGTGTCGAGCGCCCGCCCGGGGCCGATGAGGCCGTCCCACCAGCCGGGGGTGGGGTGACCGGGTCCGGCGGGGCCGGCCACATGGCTGTCGCCGGTGAGGGCGTGCAGCACCAGCACCGCGTTGGACCGGTCCGGCGCGAGCCGCCCCCAGGTCTCGAACGCAAGTCGCACACCGGGTAGTTCGCCGCCCGCCTCCAGAGCGAGTGGCTTCTCCCGCTCGTACCACTGGCGTCGTCCGGGCGGGTCCCCCTCCCGCCAGGCGCCGGAAGCCGGCGGGAGGGGACCCCGGGACGGCGTCAGTGCGGTGTTCAGGACGCGCCCTTCGCCGCGCGGAACCCGGCCTCCAGATCCGCCTTGAGGTCGGCGAGGTTCTCGATGCCGATCGAGAGGCGCACCAGGCCGGGCGAGGTGCCGGTGGCCGCCAGCTGTTCCTCGTCGAGCTGGCTGTGAGTGGTGGAGGCCGGGTGGATGATGAGACTGCGTACGTCGCCGATGTTGGCGAGATGGCTGAACAGCTCGACGGCGTCCACGAACCGCTTGCCGGCCTCGATGCCGTCCCGCAGCTCGAAGGAGACGATCGCGCCCGCGCCGCGCGGGAGGTACTTCTGCCCGGCCTCGTACCAGCGGCTGGACATAAGGCCCGGGTAGTGGACGGCGGCGACCTCGTCGCGCTGCTCCAGCCACTCGGCGAGCGCCAGGGCGTTCGCGGAGTGCCGCTCGATGCGCAGGCTGAGCGTCTCCACGCCCTGCAGGAGCAGGAAGGCGGAGTGCGGGGAGAGGGCCGGACCGAGGTCGCGCAGCAGCTGCACCCTCAGCTTGACGGCGTACGCGCCCGGGCCGAGCGCCGGCCAGTACCGCAGGCCGTGGTAGCTCGGGTCGGGCTCGGTGAAGTCGGGGAACCGGTCGGCGTGCGCCCCGAAGTCGAAGGTGCCGCCGTCGACCACGACCCCCGCGATGGCCGTGCCGTGACCACCCAGGAACTTGGTCGCCGAGTGCACGACGATGTCCGCGCCGTGCTCGATCGGCCGCAGCAGATAGGGAGTCGGCACGGTGTTGTCCACGATCAGCGGCACGCCCGCCCCGTGCGCGACGTCCGCGACCGCCCGCACGTCGAGGACGTTGCCGCGAGGGTTGCCCAGTGTCTCCGCGAACAGCGCCTTGGTGTTCGGCCGGATCGCCGCCCGCCAGGCCCCGGCGTCGTCCGGGTCGTCCACGAAGGACACCTCGATGCCCAGCCTCGGCAGCGTGTGCCGGAACAGGTTGTACGTGCCGCCGTACAGCGAGGCGCTGGAGACGATGTGGTCACCCGAACTCGCCAGCGTCAGGATCGCCAGGGTTTCCGCCGCCTGACCGGAGGACAGCGCCACCGCCGCGACCCCGCCCTCCAGCGCGGCGATCCGCTGCTCGAAGACGTCCTGGGTGGGGTTGTGGATGCGGGTGTAGATGTTGCCGGGCTCGGCCAGTGAGAACAGGTCGGCGGCATGCCGGGTGTCACGGAACACGAACGATGTCGTCTGGTAGATCGGCGTCGCCCGCGCCCCGGTCGTCGGGTCGGGCGCGGCACCGGCGTGGATCTGCTTGGTCTCGAAGGACCAGGCCGAGGTGTCGGGCCCGGCGGGTTCGTCGTCGGGGGTGTGACCGGCGGTGACGGAGTCGATGGGCCGGCTCATGGTGGTGCTCCCTTGTGCGGAGGGGGAGGCGGGCAGGCGTGAAGGGACCGCAGAGCCGCGAGCCGCGCCCCGGACGGGTGCGACGGTCAGCGCGAGGCGGCGGGAAAGAGGAAAAAGAGGCTGTTCAGAAGCCGGAGCGAGGCGTCAGCACGCGGCGGAACAACCCGTGGTGGTGACACGCACGTAGTCGACGTGGCGGCGGGTCACGAGCACGGTCATGGGGCCAGGTAACCACATGCGGGCCGCAGCACACCAGATCAAGAGGCGGGTTTCTTCTGCGTCACCGGACACGACGTCCCCACGGCGCCCCAGGCCGAGGCGCTGAGCGCGGCCGGTCCGACGTGGCGGAGGGGCCCCTACGGATCGCGGCCTTCCGCAGCGCCACGGCCCCGGGGCCGTGAGGTTCTCCGCCGTGAGCTCGATCGGGCCGGGTGCGTGACCTGAGCGGACCGCTGGTACCCGACGGCACCGGCCGAAATAAACCAGCCGGTCACGATGTCCAGGCAGCCGTGCCCCCGGACCTCGGCCTTGAACACCCAACCGGGTTCCGTCTCGCCGAAGTCGTCCCCGGCCATGGCTGTGGAGCGCAACGAACGCGTCGGCAGCCTCTCCGGCTCACGAAGAGGCCCGGTAGGCACAGGCGTTGCGCACGAACAGCTCCTGCAGGTCGCGTACCGCCCGGGGTACGGAACCGGAGTTGCGGCGCTGCAGGACCAGCAGCACGTCGGTGGCGTCCCCCGCGAGCGGCCGTACGGTGATGGTGCCCCGTCGTTCCAGGGGATCGCCGATGACACTGAAGTCCGGCAGTACCGTCGCCCCGAGCCCTTCGGCCACCATCAGTTTGCCCATCTCGGCGCCGTCGGTGGAGTAGGAGAAGGAGGGCGTACGGCCGCCCAGCAGACGGTGGACGAAGCGGTGCATGACATAACCGGACCGCATCACGACCAGCGGCTCGGCCAGGAGGCTGTCCGCGTCCACCACGTCCAGGGCCGCCAGCGGACTGTCCGGGCGCAGGCACACCACGGGCCGGCCGCGCAGCAACTCGGTGGTCTCGAAGCCGGGCGGCATGTCGTCGCCCCCCAGGTAGTTCACCAGCCCCAGATCGAACGCCCCCTCCAGCAGCCCGCGATGGATCCCGCCCTGCTGCGCGCCGACCAACTCCACCTGGGTGACCGGGTGCGAGGCCCGGAACTCCCGCACGGTCGGGATGACCAGCGGGACGGTGGCCGTGTTGACCGTGCCGAGCCGGACCATACGGCTGATGCGGTGTTGATCACCGGCCGCACCGCGCAGCCGGTCGACCGCGTCCAGCACACTCATGATGTGCGGCAGCAGTTCGCGGCCCTCGTCGCTGATTTTCGCCCCGGACCGCTTCCGCTCCAGCAGGTCCACGCCGAGCTCGCGCTCAAGGTTGCGCACGGTCTCGCTGAGTGCGGGCTGGGAGAGGTGCAGTTCCTCGGCGGCGCGTCGCAGGGAGCCCAACCGTGTGACGGCGGCGATGTATTCGAGCTGTTCGGTACGCACGGCAAGGAGGCTGCCGTTCCCCGCACGCCACGTTCAAGGGAATCCCTGTCACAACCTCGTGAATACCGACTCTCAGCATGTGGAATCACATCCGGGCATTCTTGACCGGCCGGACTCCCCACTGCTTTGATCGGTGACATGAAGCGACAGGACCTCACGCGGCGACGCCACGTCGACCTTGCGCGTGTCTCCAGCTCCTGCTGTCGCTGTCGGGTCTGAGCGCACCCGAGGGAAACCCTCGCACCGGGCCGATCTTCCTTCGTGAATTCCACCGCCGGCCGTTTTCCGTGGTGATTCCGTCTTTCCCGGGAACGTCGTCCCCGGACGCCCGAACCCCGATCTCCGAACACGTTTCCCTGTCACCGCACGCGCCCTTTCGCGTGCGCATTCCCGCCAGGAGCTCCCCATGACCGTACCGCCCGGGTCCGCCCCCGTCCGCTTCGCCTACTGGGTGCCGAACGTCAGCGGCGGTCTGGTCACCAGCACCATCGAGCAGCGCACCGACTGGGGCTACGACTACAACCGCGAACTGGCCGTGCTGGGCGAGAACAACGGCTTCGACTACGCCCTCGGCCAGGTTCGCTACATGGCCAGTTACGGCGCCGAGTACCAGCACGAGTCGACCGGCTTCAGCCTCGCCCTGCTGCTCGCCACCCAGCGCCTGAAGGTCATCGCCGCCGTCCACCCCGGCCTGTGTCACCCGGGTGTCCTGGCCGAATTCGGCGCCACCGCCGACCATCTGTCGAACGGCCGGTTCGCTGTCAATGTCGTCAGCGGCTGGTTCAAGAGCGAGTTCACCGCCCTCGGTGAACCCTGGCTGGAGCACGACGAGCGCTACCGCCGCTCGGAGGAGTTCATTCGCGCCCTGCGGAGGATCTGGACCGAGGATCACGCCGAACTCGCCGGTGACTTCTACCGGTTGCGCGGCTTCTCCCTCAAGCCCAAGCCGCTGAGCACCCCCGAGCGGCCGCACCCGGAGATCTTCCAGGGCGGCAACTCCACCGCAGCCCGCGACACGCTCCGCGAGATCGTGGCCAAGGCCGACACCCGGGCCGTGCACGGCTTCCGCGACGCCGTCCAGCAGGCCGGCCGGTCCACCGCCGACGGCAAGGGGATGTGGCAGGACTCCACCTTCGAAGACCTCGTCCAGTACAACGACGGCTTCCGCACCGGCCTGATCGGCACCCCCGAACAGATCGCCGAGCGGATCGTCGCCTACAAGCGCCTCGGCGTCGACCTCTTCCTCCTCGGCTTCCTGCACTACCTGGAGGAGGTCGAGCACTTCGGCAGGCGAGTGCTGCCCCTGGTCCGTGAACCGGAGGCCCGGGAAGCCGGGTCCGCGCCCCCCGCCGCCCGGCTCTGACCGCCATCCGCATCCGACACCACTTCGAAAGGTCCTTGCATGGCCACCGTCCTGTCCGTCTCCGGAAGCCCCTCCGCCACCTCCCGCACCGCCCGGCTGCTGCGCCACCTGGACGACCGACTCAGGGTCCAGGGGCACGAAGTGATCCCCTTCGACGTCCGTACGCTCCCACCCGAGGCCCTGCTGTACGCCGACTTCCGGCATCCGGCGATCGTCGAGGCCACCGCCCTGTTCGAGCGGGCGGACGGGGTCGTGATCGGCACCCCCGTCTACAAGGCCGCCTACTCCGGGCTGCTGAAGTCGCTGCTGGACCTGCTCCCGCAGTACGCCCTGGCGGGCAAGACCGTCCTTCCGCTGGCCACCGGCGGCACCACCGCCCACGTCCTGGCCATCGACTACGCCCTGCGCCCCGTGCTGAACTCGATGGGACCCTCCCACATCACGCCCGGCTGGTTCACGCTCGACAAGGACATCACCGTGGCCGAAGACGGCACCCTGACCGTCGCTCCGGGCCCGGCCGAGGCCCTTGCCCAGGTCACCGACCAGTTCTCGCTCGCCCTCGGTGGCCGCCCGACCCTGCTGGCGGCCACCGGATGAGTGCCGCGACCGTGCTCGCCGACGACGCCGAGGCCCTCGCCGTCGCGGCCGAACTGGCCGCGGACTTCCGCAAGGACGCCGCCGAGCGGGACGCCCGGCGGCGGCTGCCGTATGCGGAACTGGAGCGGCTGTCCGGGTCCGGGCTGCTCGCCGTGACGGTGCCCGCGCAGTTCGGCGGCGCGGACGTGCGCACCGAGACACTCGCGGGGATCTTCCGGTTGCTGGCCTCGGCCGACGCCAGCCTCGCCCAGATCCCGCAGAGTCACTTCGTGTACGTCAATGTTCTCCGCCGGCTGGGGACGCAGGCGCAGAAGGAGTTCTTCTTCGGCGAAGTGCTCGCGGGCAAGCGGCTCGGCAACGCCCAGTCCGAGGCGGGCACCAGCCATGTGCAGGACATCCGTACGCGGCTCGCGCGGCGCCCCGACGGGTCGTACGTCCTCGACGGCGTCAAGCACTACTCCACCGGCGCGCTGTTCGCGCACTGGATCCCCGTCCTCGCCCGCGCCGACGACGACGGCCTGCACGTGGCGTACGTGCCCCGCGACGCGCCCGGCCTCACGGTCGTGGACGACTGGGACGGCATGGGACAGCGCACCACCGCCAGCGGAACCGTCCGCCTGGAGTCGGTGCCCGTCCCGGCCGACCGGGTCGTGCCGCACCACCTCACCTTCCGGGGTCCCCAACTCCACGGAGCAGTAGCTCAGTTGCTGCACGCTGCCATCGACACCGGGATCGCCGTCGGAGCACTGGCCGAGGCCGTGGAGTTCGTCCGCACCAAGAGCCGCCCCTGGTTCGAGAGCGCCGGCGAAGGCCACCCGACCGCCGCCGAGGACCCCCTGCTGATCCAGCGGTTCGGTGAACTGGCCATCCGCGTCCGGGTCGCCGACGCGCTGCTCGCCACCGCGGCGAGGTCCGTGGACGCGGCCCGCGCCGGCCTGACCGACGACTCCGCCGCGGAGGCGTCCATCGCGGTGGCCACCGCCAAGGTGACGGCGGCGGAGACGGCCGTAGAGGTCGGCAGTGCCCTCTTCGAGGTCTCCGGCACCCGATCGGCGCTCGACTCCCTCGGCCTGCACCGCCATTGGCGCGACGCCCGCACCCACACCCTGCACGACCCGGCTCGCTGGAAGGTCCAGCACATCGGCCGCTACGTGCTCAACGGCACCAGGCCACCCCGTCACGGCCTCCTCTGACGAACGACCTGAACGGAGCCCACCCGTGTCCCTCACCTTCCACTGGTTCCTGCCCACCAACGGCGACAGCCGTCACGTCGTCGGAGGCGGCCACGGCACCCCGGCCACGGCGTCCGGCCGGGACCGGCCGCCCACGGTCGCCTACCTCGGCCAGATCGCCCGCGCCGCCGAGGACCTGGGCTTCGCCGGCGCGCTCACCCCCACCGGCGCCTGGTGCGAGGATGCCTGGCTGACCACCGCCATGGTCAGCCAGCACACCGACCGCCTGAGGTTCCTGGTCGCCTTCCGCCCTGGCTTCGTCTCACCGACACTCGCCGCGCAGATGGCGTCCACCTTCCAGCGGCAGACCGGCGGACGGCTGCTGCTCAACGTGGTCACGGGCGGGGAGAGCCACGAGCAGCGCGCTTACGGAGACTTCCTCGACAAGGACGACCGGTACCGCCGTACCGGCGAATTCCTCGACATCGTCCGGCAGTTGTGGGAGGGGAAGGCCGTCGACCTGGCCGGTGAGCACCTGAGGGTCGAGGACGCGAAGCTGACCCGCGTACCCGATCCGGTCCCCGAGGTGTACTTCGGCGGCTCCTCGCCCATCGCCGGGGAGATCGCCGCCCGGCACGCCGACGTCTATCTCACCTGGGGCGAGCCGCCGGCCGCCGTCGCGGAGAAGACCGCCTGGATCCGGGCGCTGGCGGCCAAGGAGGGCCGCACCCTGCGCTTCGGGATCCGGCTGCACGTCATCACCCGCGACACCTCCGAGCAGGCCTGGGCGGAGGCGAACCGTCTCCTGGAGGGCTTCGACCGGGAAACCGTGCGGTCGGTCCAGGCCGGGCTCGCCCGCAGCGAGTCCGAGGGGCAGCAGCGGATGCTCGCCCTGCACGGCGGCGACCGCGACGGGCTGGAGATCCACCCCAACCTCTGGGCCGGTATCGGCCTGGTGCGCGGCGGAGCGGGGACCGCCCTGGTCGGCAGCCACGAGGAGGTCGCCGAGCGGATCAAGGAGTATGCCGCCCTGGGCATCGAGGAGTTCGTTCTCTCCGGCTATCCGCATCTGGAGGAGGCGTACTGGTTCGGTGAGGGCGTCCTGCCGAGGCTTCAGGCGCAGGGACTGTGGACGCATCCGTTCCGCGGCGCGACCGCCGAGCAGCCCGGCGCCCAGGTCCCCTTCGCGGACACCGGGAGTCGGCGACGACCCGCGTGATCGCCGACGACGCCGAGGCGGCAGCCGAGGCCACTGCCCGCACCTTGGTGCCGGGCAAGCGGACGGATCCGGAGGACCGGCGGCGGGTTTCCGTAACCGGATCAGCGGTGAATCGGCGGCGGACCGAACCCGTCCGCCGTCGCAGCGGTTCGGTCACAGCGCCCGGGCCGCCCAGGCCCTGACGTCCGCGTCCGGGTCCGTCGTCGCCGTGGCCGGGGCCGCTCGTGCGCCCTCGCCGGCACGGTGCCCCGTCAGTGCCACCGCGGCGGCCTTGCGGACGTCGGCGTCGGTGTCGGCGAGCGCGGCGGCCAGAGCCGGCCCGGTGCCGGGCGGCACCGTCTCCGTCAGGACGGTGACGGCCGTCCGGCGGACGGTGGGGTCGGGGTCGGTCGCACGGGGGCGGAGTACCGGAGAGGGGTGCGGCATCCCGTTCCCGACGGCCGCGAGGGGGGCGGAGCGAACCGATGTCCGGGCTGCCGGGGCCGGCCCGGAGCGGTCCGGGGAGGATCCGCGCCCGTCCTGTCCGTCGCGTCGCGCGCTCGTCCCGGGCGACCGGTCCCGGTGGCGGGGCCCTCTCACGTGGTGAGACGTGCCGATGGGGGGCGAACGGTCCTCTTGACGCGGCCCGGACGCGGCCTGACACTCCACTGAAGGAATCCTAGTGATTTAGTAGGGAATCATGGGCCGTGCCGCGCTGGACCCCGGTGGCGAAGCCGTCCGCGTCGCCGTCCGGCCGCTGCCCCTGCTGACGTCCCGCCGCCACATCGATCTCGTGCGCGTGTGCAGTGCGGCGAGTCCCCCGCGCGACGGCGGCCGGCCCCCCGGTCACGCCTGATCCTGCCGCGCGAGCAACGCCGACCCGGCCGCGCCGAAGCCGCCGCGTGCCGTCGCCTCCGTACGCCCGTATCCCCGTGACCGAGCACCCCCAGGGAGACGCATGTCCGCCCCATCCCCGACAGCCGTGCCGTCCTTCCGGAGCAGGATCGGCTGTGACACGCGCGGCGGTTACTACGCCGCGCCGCACCGCTACCGGCTTCATCTGTCGCTGTCCTGTCCGCACTGCCTGCAGATCGCCGTCACACACAGCCTGCTCGGCCTCGACGACACCCTCCCGGTGACGCTGCTGCCCGCCGTGCCCGACGCACCCGGCGGCGGACACCGGGCCCTGCGCCCGCTGTACGAGGCCAGTTCGCACCAATACCCCGGTCCGGCCGCGGCGCCGGTCCTCAGCGACAACTGGACCGGGCGGATCGTCAGCACCCACACCCCCGACATCCTGCGGGACATGGCCCGGCGGTTCGGCGGTCACGGCCCCGCTCTCCACCCGCGCGGTGCCGAGGGGGCGATCGAGGCCGTGGGCCGACTCTGCGAGCAGGGCATCACCGCAACGGCCCAGCGCGCCGGGCGGTCCGGTGGGGACCCGGCGGCCCGTGACACCGCGCTGGCCACCCTGCTGCGCGCGCTGGACGTACTGGAGCGGCGGCTCTCCTCCCGGGAGCACGTGCTGGGCGGCGAACTCACCCTCGCCGATGTGCAGGTGTGGGTGACGCTGGTGCAACTGGACACCGTGCACCGGCACCACCTGGACGCCGCCGCGGTGCACCGGATCACCGGCCGTCCCCGTCTGTGGGCGTACGCACGGCGGCTGGCGGCGCACCCCGCCTTCGGCCCCCACCTCGACCTGGACGGCATCGCCCGCAGGCACCACGCCCACTGCCGGGGCCGGGAGGCCGCCGACGCGGCGGTACGGATCGTGGACTGGGCGGCGTACGCACCAGGGGAGGCGCCGGAGCCGGTGCGGCAGCCCGGCTGACCGGAAGGCGGGGCGGACGCGCGGCCTCCGGCGTTTCCGCGCGCCCGCGACACCGCCTCCGCCGTGCGTCCCGCCTCGTCGAGCGGCCCGGGAGGGCTTCAAGTTACCCGTGCGTTCCGCACATCGGAGTGATGACAGCGGTGACTGTGCGGGACGGTACGCCGCGTGACAGCGTCATGCCCGTCAGCGATCGGCGGGAAGGAGCCGGCGTGAACAAGGGCTATGCCGTGTACTGCGACGCGGACCCGTACTTCTACGACGCTCCGCACCGCACGGTCTCCGCGGCCGGTACCGGGCGCTCCCGGTACGCCGCGGCCTCGTGGCCCGTCCCGCCGGGATGGCAGCGGGGCGAGAGCGGGGACTGGCTCGCCCTGCGTCCGGTCGACGCCGACCTGCCCGACCAGGGGTGGAAGATCCACGTCTCCGCCTGTCTCGACAACGCCGAGTCCGTGCTCGAGCGCGTCTGGCGGCACTGCGTCGCCGGCGGCACGGCCTTCAAGTTCGTCCCCAGCCGCTATCTGCTGCACCAGCGCAACGCCAAGTACGCGGACCGGGCGGGCAGCGGCAAGTTCATCACCGTGTACCCGGCGGACGAGGAGCGGTTCGAGCGGCTCGCGGGCGAGCTGTCGGAGCTGCTGGCCGGCGAACCCGGACCGCACATACTGAGCGATCTGCGGCTCGGCGACGGCCCCGTGCACGTGCGGTACGGCGGTTTCACCCGGCGCAACTGCTACGACGAGCACGGGGAGCTGCGGCCGGCCGTGACCGGTCCCGACGGGGTGCTGGTACCCGATCTGCGCGGCCCCGTCTTCCGCGTACCGGACTGGGTGGAGGTGCCCGCCTTCCTTGACCCGCACCTTCGGGCCCGGGACGCGCTGACGGTGGCCGACCTGCCCTATGCCATCGAGTCGGCGCTGCACTTCTCCAACGGCGGCGGTGTCTACCTCGCCCGCGACTCCCGCACCGGGGAGCGGGTCGTCCTCAAGGAGGCCCGTCCGCACGCCGGGCTGGCGGCCGACGGCGCGGACGCCGTGACCCGGCTGCACCGCGAGCGCCGCGCGCTGGAGCGTCTGTCCGGCCTCGACTGCACACCCGAGGTGCTCGACCACCTGACGGTCGGGGAGCACCACTTCCTGGTGCTGGAGTACGTCGACGGCAAGCCGCTCAACACGTTCTTCGCCCGCCGTCACCCGCTCATCGAGGCCGACCCCGGCCGGGAGCGGCTGGCCGAGTACACGGCCTGGGCCCTCGACGTCCACGCGCGGGTGGAACGCGCCGTCGAGGAGGTCCACGCCCGGGGCGTGGTCTTCAACGACCTGCACCTGTTCAACATCATGCTCCGTGAGGACGACAGCGTCGTCCTGCTGGACTTCGAGGCGGCGCACCCGGTCGGCGAAGCTGGCCGGCAGACCGTCGCCAACCCGGGGTTCGTGGCGCCGTCCGACCGGAGGGGCGTCGCGGTGGACCGGTACGCGCTGGCCTGTCTGCGGCTCGCGCTGTTCCTCCCGCTCACCAGCCTGCTGGCACTGGACCGGCGCAAGGCGGCCCACCTCGCCGACGTGGTGGCCGGTCAGTTCCCGGTGGACCGGGCCTTCCTGGACGCGGCAGTCGACGAGATCACGGGCGGCGCCGCCGCCTCCACCGGCGCCCCGGCGGCGCGACGGACGGACGGGCCGGTGGTGCCGGTCCGGCCGGGCGACTGGCCCCGCAGCCGGGACTCGATGGCCGCCGCCATCCGTGCCTCGGCGACACCGTCCCGTACCGACCGCCTCTTCCCCGGCGACATCGCGCAGTTCGCCACGGCCGGCGGCGGACTGGCCTTCGGCCACGGCGCGGCGGGAGTGCTGTACGCCCTGGCCGAGAGCGGGGCGGGACGGGACGAGGACGGCGAGCAGTGGCTGCTGGAGCGGACCAAGCAACCGCCGTCGGGCATGCCCCTCGGTTTCCACGACGGGCTCGCCGGCCTCGCCTGGACGCTGGAGCACCTCGGCCACCGCGATCGCGCCCTCGACCTCGCCGAGCTGCTCCTCGACCAGCCCTTCGACCACCTGGCCCCGGACCTGCACAGCGGCACCGCCGGACTGGGCCTGGCCCTGGACTCGCTGGCCGCGGCCACCGGGGAGACCGCCCTGCGCTCGGCGGCCCGGCGCTGCGCCGAGCTGACCGCCCGGGGCCGGCCGGCCGGGGACGGGGGCACCGGCCGGGAACGCGCGGGGCTGCTGTACGGCGCGGCGGGACGCGCCCTGCTCTTCCTGCGGCTCCACGAACGCGACCGGGACCCCGCCCTGCTCGACCTCGCACGGGACGCGCTGCGCCGGGACCTCTCCCGCTGCGTCCGCGGCGCGGGCGGCGCGCTGCAGGTCGACGAGGGCTGGCGGACCATGCCCTACCTGGGCGCGGGCAGCGTGGGCATCGGCATGGTGCTCGACGACTACCTGGCGCACCGGGAGGACGAGGAGTTCGCGCGGGCGAGGGGCGAGATCGTGGCCGCGGCGCAGGCCATGTTCTACGCCCAGCCGGGCCTGTACCGGGGCGTGTCGGGGATGGTGCTGTACCTCGCCCGCACGACGGCCGAGGTGCCCGGCACCGGTCCGGAGGCCGTCCGCCGTCAGCTCGACGCGCTGTCCTGGCACGCCATGGCCTACCGTGGCCGGCTCGCCTTCCCCGGCGAGCAGATGATGCGCCTGTCCATGGACCTCTCCACGGGCACGGCGGGATGCCTGCTGGCCGTCGCCTCCGTCCACGGCACCCCGTCCGCCGGGCTGCCGTTCCTTCCGCCGCCGCACGCGCGGCGGCCCCACGACTCGGCCCCCCAGGGGGTCGTGAGGAAAGAAGACAACCCGTTGCCGTACGAAGGGAAGATGTCATGAACCTGTTCGACCTGCAGTCGATGGAGACCCCCAAGGAAGAGGCCATGGGCGACGTCGAGACCGGCAGCCGCGCGAGCCTGCTGCTCTGCGGCGACAGCAGCCTGAGCGTCACCACCTGTAACTGACACCGGTGCTGACCGCCGCGGCGGCGTGGTGAGTCGCGTCGCCCGGCTCCGGCGCCCCGGGTTCCGGCCCGGGGCGCCGGGGGGGGGGGGGGGGGGGGCGCGCCCGGGGGGGGGGGGGGGCCCGCGGGGGGGGCCCCCCCCCCGCGGGGGGCGCGGGGGCGGGGGGGGGGCGGGGGGCGGGGGCGGGGCGCCCCCCCCCCCCCCCCCCGCGCCGGGCGTGCGGCCGCGGTGACCGCGGCGGACGGGGTGGACGGACGGAAGGAGGTCGGCCGGTGCTGACGACCGGGTTCCGGGCGCGGCGGGCGGGCGGGGCGCGGGAGGGGGCCGACGGCACGGCGCCGGGGCGCACGCCCGAAGTACTGGTGCTGCTGTGCTCGGTCGGAGCGGCCGCGGCGACGGTGGCCCAGCCCTTCGCCCTCGGCCGCGCACTGGACCTGCTCCTGCGCGACGGAAACGGCGGAGCCGACGGGGCCGCGGGCCGCTGGCTGGCGCTGAGCGCCGCACTGCTCCTCGGTGAACTGCTGCTCGACAGCCTCACCTCCCTGTTCACCGGCCGCTGCAACGCCGTCTGGACGGCGTCCCTCCGCTCCCGCGCCTTCGACGGTCTGCTGCGCGCCGTACCGGACCGCGCACGCCCCTTCACCCCGGGGGACGTCGGGACCCGCCTGACCCTCAACGCCGCCGACGCGGGCGGCGCCCCGGCGGCCCGGGCGGCGCTGGCGGCGTCGACGGTCACGCCGGTGGGCGCGCTCGCGGCGCTGGCCGCCGTCGACGTGTGGGTGGCGGTCTGCGTGCTGGCCGGGCTGCCCGCCCTGGCGCTGGTACTGCGGACCTTCGCCCGCGACACCGGTGCCTCGGTGGCCGCCTACCAGAACGCGCAGTCACAGATCGCCTCCCGGCTGCTGGAGGCCCTGGAGGGCGCGGCGACGATCGCCGCCGCGGGGACCGGCGCCCGGGAACGGGCGCGCGTGCTCGAGCCGCTGGACCGGCTCGCCGCCCTGGGCCAGCGCATGTGGGCGCTGCACGGCCGGGCCCTGGGCCGAAGCGGTGTCCTGGTCCCCCTGCTCGTCCTGGCCGCCACGGCCGTCGGCGGCCTGCGTCTCGCGTCGGGCGCCCTGAGCGTGGGCGAACTGCTCGCCGTGTGCCGGTACGCGCAGCTGACGGCCGGCGTCGGCGGCGCCGCGTCACTACTGGGCGCGGTGGTACGCGGCCGCGAGGCACGCAGCCGGACCCTGGCACTGGCGCGCATGCCCGCGCTGGCCCACGGGACGCGCCGTCTTCCCCCGGCCGGACCGGGCGATCTCGAACTGCGCGGCGTGCGGGTGGTGCGCGACGGCAGGCAGGTCCTGCGGATCGACGGTCTGCGGGTGCCGGGCGGCACCACCGCCGCGGTGGTCGGCCGCAGCGGAGCGGGGAAGTCCGTCCTGGCCGCCGTGGCGGGGCGGCTGATCGACCCCGACGAGGGACACGTGCTGCTGGACGGCGTCCGTCTCGACCGGCTGACCCGGGAGGCGCTGCGCACCGAGGTCGGCTACGCCTTCGAGCGTCCGGCGCCGGCCGAGGGCACGGTCGCCGAGGCGGTCGCCGCCGGTCCCCGGCGGGTGACGCCCGAGCAGGTCCGGGAGGCCTGCCGTGCCGCGGGCGCCGACGGCTTCGTCCGCCGGCTGCCGAGCGGTTACGACACCCCGCTGGCCGCGGCGCCGCTCTCGGGCGGCGAGCACCAGCGCCTGGGGCTCGCCCGGGCGTTCGCGCACGCCGGACGGCTGCTGATCATGGACGACGCGACGTCCAGCCTGGACACCGCCACCGAGCACGAGGTGGACCGGGCGCTGCGCCACTCGGTGCGGCCCGGGACCAGACTGGTCGTCGCGCACCGCCCGTCGGTGGCGGCCCGGGCGGATCTGGTGATCTGGCTGGAGGACGGGGGAGTGCGGGCCGTCGCGCCCCATCGCGAACTGTGGGACACGGCCGGCTACCGGGCGGTCTTCGACGCCGGGGGCACCGGGGCCGGGGCACCGGGCGCCGGTGCCACGCGCCGGCCCGAGCCCGAGGAGGCGCGGCCGTGACGCGCGTCGTGGACGCGGGCGCGCGGGGCACGGGCGACGGGTCCGGGGCGCTGCGCCGCGTCACGCCGCCCGCCCGTCGTTTCCTCGCCCGCCGCAGGGGGGTGCTGGCGCGGCTCGCGCTCTGGTCGCTGGCCGAGACCGGGCAGGCGTTCCTCGTGGGACACGGCGTCGCCCGAGCCGTCGACCGGGGGTTCCTCGCGGGTGACGTGCGCCGTGGGCTGCTGTGGCTCGCGGTCGCGCTGGTCGCCGTACTGTTCGGCGCCCCGGTGATCCGGGGCGTGTTCACCCAGCTGGCCGGGCTGACGGAGCCGCTGCGCGACGGCCTGGTGCGGCGTGCGGTCGACCGGTCCCTGGCCCGGGCCGTCCTGGGCGGGGCCGGCGGAACGGACCGGGCGGCCGTCTCCCGGCTGACGAATCAGGTCGAGATCGCCCGGGACAGCTTCGCCGGTCTCGTCCTGACCCTGCGGTCCTTCGTCTTCACCGCCGCCGGAGCGCTGCTGGGGCTGCTGTCGCTGCACCCCGCCCTCCTCGTGGTGGTGCTGCCACCGCTGTCGGGCGGCCTGGTGCTGTTCCTGGTGACGCTGCGGCCCATGGCGGCGGCCCAGCGACGCGCCCTGGCGGCCGACGAGGCGCTGGGCGACCACGCGGCCCGGTCACGGGCGGCGTTGCGGGACCTGACGGCCTGCGGCACCGGGCCCGGCGCGGCGCGGCGCGCGGCGGAGCTGGTCGACGGGGCCGCGGCGGCGGCCCGGGTCCTGGCAGGCTGGGCGGCGGTGCGCACGGCGGCGCTCGGCGTCGCGGGTCATCTGCCCGTTCTTGCGCTGCTGCTGGCGGTGCCGTGGCTGCGCGGGCGGGGGGTGACGGCGGGCGCGCTGCTGGGGGCCTTCACCTATCTCGTCCAGTCGCTGCTGCCCGCCCTGCACACGCTGATGACCGCGCTCGGCGCGGCGGGGGCCCGGCTGCTGGTCGTCCTCGACCGGATCATCGGCCCGGAGCCGGAGCCGGAGCCGGAGCCGGAGCCGGAGGCGGCGGGGACGCCGGGTGCGGGAAGGCCGGGGGCGCCGGCACCGGTGGCCGGGCGCCACGCGCGGCCGAAGCCCGCGTACCCGGCCGCGTGCCCTCCGGCCGCCGGCGCCACCGACGCCGGCGCCCGGTCACCGGTTCACGGGGGACGTCCGGCCGCGGCGGTGGAGCTGCGGTCCGTGACCCTGTCCTACGGAGCCCGCGCGGAACCGGTCCTCGACTCGCTCGACCTGTGCGTCGCCCCGGGCGAGCGCCTCGCGGTCGTCGGGCCGAGCGGCATCGGCAAGTCGACGCTCACCCGCCTGGTCGCGGGGACGCTCGCGCCGAGCGGCGGCGAGGTGCGGGTGGCCGGCCGGGAGGTGACCGGGCGCGCACCCGCCGAACTCGCCGCGCTGCGCGTACTGGTGCCCCAGGAGGCCTACGTCTTCTCCGGGACCGTGGGGGACAACCTCGCGTACCTGCGTCCGGACGTGGACCGCGCGGACCTCGACGCCGCCGTCGGGGCCCTCGGTCTGCGGCCGCTGGTCGAGCGCCTGGGCGGGCTCGACGCACCGGTGCGGCCCGCCGAACTGTCCCCGGGGGAACGGCAGCTCGTCGCGCTCGCGCGGGCCTGTCTGTCCCCCGCGCCCCTGCTGCTGCTCGACGAGGCCACCTGCCACCTCGACCCGGCGTCCGAGGCACGCGCGGAGGAGGCCCTCGCGCGGCGCCCGGGAACGCTGCTGGTGGTGGCGCACCGCCTGTCGTCGGCCGTACGCGCCGACCGGGTGCTGGTGCTGGACGGGACGGCGGCGGTGTGCGGCACGCACGAGGAGCTGCTGGAGCGCTCGCCGCTCTACCGTGACCTGACGGGCCACTGGAACGGCGGCCCGGACCGGGAGCCCTGACCGCCGCCGGCCGCCTCGAGCGGGGTCACCGCACGGCCCGTCACGTCCATCCGGCGTTCTGGACGATGCGTATCGCGTCGACCCGGTTGCGGGCGCCCACCTTCCGGATCGCCGTGGCCATGTAGTTGCGGACGGTCCCCCGGGACAGGTGCAGACGGGCCGCTATCTCGGCCATCGGCGCCCCCTGGGAGGCGAGGGACAGCACGCTCAGCTCGCGGGTGGTCAGCGGCATCTCCGCGCCCTCCAGCAGGGCGACCGTGAGCGTCTGGTCGAGGAAACGTTCTCCCTTGGCGACCGTGTGCACCGCCGTGATCAGCCGGCGCGCCGGGGCGTTCTTGTCGACCAGTCCGAGAGCACCGCCGTCGAACGCCCGGCGGAGGATCCCCGGCCGCTTGGCGCTGGTCAGGACGACGAGCCGGTCTCCGTGACGCGCCCGGAAGGGCGCGTCACGCTCCTGCCCCGGGCCCTGCAGACAGTCGCCGTCCACGACCCACACGTCTGCCGGCAACACCTCGTGGTCCGGCAGGTCGGCGCCGGGGCACATGGACGAGACCTCCAGTGCGACGTCGGATCTGAGCAGTTCCACCAACGCCGATCGCAGCAGTTCCTCGTGGTGCACCACGACAGTACGGACCATCTCCCCCACCCCCTGGTCAGCGGCTGCGCCCGGGCACAGCCGACCACACTCGTCCCGCGCCACGGGCCGTGTGCCCCGATCCGTCCCGGAAGAACACGACACGTACGCTCGTGCGAACCACACCGGACGCGATCCGCCGTGCCCAGCGCCCTTCGGGGAGCGGGACGGTTGCGCCCGCCCGGCCGAAAACGGCGGGGACGCGCCCCCTCCGGCGGGCGGCGCCCGCCCGCGCGGAACGCGACGGCCGGCCGTCCCGCCCACCCCGGCGGCCCCGCCGCCCTGGTGACGGCGGCACACCGCCGGCCGGAGGGGCCGTGCCGCGCCGGGCGGGAGGCGCCGGGGCGGCGGGTCCGCCCCGTCCGGAGCGCGGCCGGAAACAGCCATTGCCCAATCTGGCGTGAATCCCACCGCCCGTCCGAACAGGCTTTCCCGCCGACCCGGCCCGGAGCGGGGGACGGTGGACTGTCGGTGGGTGCCTCTAGTCTTTCGACCGGCGTCACAGCGAGGCACGCCGATCGGGCCGCTGCCGGACGTGCTGTGCCGGATTCCGAGTGGTGGGAGAGGCGAGTAACCCATGGGTTGGCTGGCAGCGGGCGACGCGTACGAAGTCGCCCTGGTGGAGGGCGGGGTGGTGGCCCGACCCCGGTCCGCCGCGGCGGAGTCCCCGGCCGGTGCGTTACCGGCGGGGCGGACGAGGACCCTGCCGGAGGAGATACGGGACCGCCCCGAAGTGCGGGAACTGCAGCGGTTCGCCGAGTGGCTGGAGCGGCACGCGGCCGAGTGCGCGGCACAGGTCGACGCCTGGATGGTGTCCTCGCTGCCGGTGCCGACCGGTCTGCTGGCCCGGCTCTGGCCCGACGAGGCGTGGCGGTCCGCGCTGCGCGACATCGTCGTCGTCGGTGACGGCCCCGGCGAGACCGGCTTCCTGCGCGACGCGGACGTCCCGGGTGAACTGCGGGTGGTCGACCTGGACGGCGAGACCGTCCGCCTGACCCCCCGCACGGTGACCATGCCCCATCCCGTCCTCCTTCCGGACCTGGAGGAACTGCGGGCCTTTGCGGTCGAGTTGGGGGTGACGCAGGGCGTCGAGCAGATCCACCGCGCCACCTGGCACAAGCCCGCCGGCCTCGACGAGGCCGCCGACTCGGTCCGCGAGTTCGCCGGCGCCGAGTACCGCTCGTGGTTCCACCTCTCCTCCCGTGTCACCTCCCTCGGCTACAAGGTCTCCGGCAGCAGCGCCGTCGACCGGATCCTGGACGGCGGGCGCGTCGTCACCGCCTCGGTCGGCATGAGCAACCCCTACGCCGAGGAGAAGGCCTGGACCGGCAGCCTGAGCTGGCGCGACGAGGACGGCTACCGCAGCCTGCCGCTCACCCGGGTCGGCCCCGTGGCCTGGTCCGAGGGCATGCGGATGGCCGCGGCCCTGCACGCCGGCCGCACCGTGACCGAGGACGGCGCCGCGTGAGCGACACGACGGAACGCACCCCTCACGAAAGGCGCGCGCCCATGAACCACCCGACGACACGGAACGGCGCGCCGGCCGACCCGGAGCAACTGCTGCGCGCCGGTGCGGTGCTGCCGCCGGGCACCGGCGGGGCGGGCGACCGGGCCGTGCCCATGTACACCCAGGCCTACCGCCATCCGGGCCTGGACGGCCGGATCGTCGTACGCCTCACCACCGAGGAGCGGACCGGGGGCCCGCGCACCGGTTTCCTCGGCCTCGAACCCGAGGGCGAGCCGGTGGAGGTCGGTCTCGGCCGCCCCCGGGCCCTGGGCTTCCCCGACTGGGTGCTGGTCCACCGTCCCTCGGACGGCCACCTCGCCATGTCCCTGGTCGAGGAGATGAACAAGGTGGCGCAGAAGGCCAGATCGAGCCCGAAGCGGGCCCGGGCCGCCTACGAGTCGATCGGCGAGCGGCTCGCGGGGTCCGTACCGCACTTCCTGCCGACCTTCTACGAGCAGGCCGGCCGGGTGTTCCTGGCCGCCGACGAGAAGGCGTACGCGTCCCAGATGTTCGTCAACGCGCGCAAGGCCGAGACGGCCCACGCGCTGCCGTTCGACGAGGCGCGCATGGACGCCGTGTTCCTGGAGTTCGCCCTCGCCGACGCCATGCCGACGAAGGTCCTCAGCAGCTACGCCAAGGGACTGCCGGCCCGGGTCCCGGCCGCGACGGCGTTCCGCCACCTGCGCGGACTGTTCGTCCGGCTCGCGGCGCACGGACTGCCTCCGTCGAGCCCGGGCGCGACCGAACTGCGCAAACTGGCGAAGGCGGTCGCGGGCAAGGACGCCCGGGCGGAGGAGATCGCCCACCTGCGCGAGATGCTGACACTGCCCGGCACCCTCAAGGCACCGCCCGGCTGGTGGAAGGCGCACCGGCAGGCCCTGCTGGAACTGACCCGGCGGGAGCCCGCCGTCCGCGGCGCCCTGCTGGGCCTCATGCCCGAGGAGTGGGAGGGCGAGGACCTGTCCCGGTGGCTGGACCTGCTGGAGAGGTCCGGCGCCACCGCCGGGCTGTGCGACCCCGCGCTGCCCGCCGAGGTACGGTCCCCCGACGGCACGGCCGGGTGGACACGCAGGTTCTTCTCTCTGTGCCGGGTCGACCAGCGACGTCTCGCCCCGCCGGAACTCGCTCCGCTCGTCGACCGCATGGCCGACGCGCTGCGTGCCGAACTGCACCCCGCCGGAGGCACGTTGCCGCCCCCGGTCAGCGACGTGAACCTCCTCGACCAGCTCCTGTCGCTGCGCGTACCGGTGGCGGAACCACAGGACGGGCAGCAGCTCGGCCTGACCGACTGGGCCGCCTGCGACACCCGGCGCGACCTCGTCGCGCTGGAGGCCGACCACCGCTTCCGCCCGGCGTTCCGCCTCGGCTGCCCCGAGGACGACCGGGCGAACCACAAGGAGACCGTCCTCGCCCTGGCGAAGTCCCCCGGCGGGCGGCCCATGCTCGCCGAATGGGTGGGCGAGGTCAGCCGGAGGTACCTCACCGCCGAACTGCCCGCCTTCTCCGGCTACTCCGGAGCGCTGCGCACGCTGGGCTGGCTGCCGGGAGAGGTGCTGGCGGTCGCCGAGGAGGCGGTACGGGACGCGCTGAGCACCGGGACCGCCCCCGCGCTCGCCCGCACGCTGCGCACCGGCGTCCTCGACGAACTGGGCTGGCCCGCCTGGGACGAGGCGCTCCCGCCCTGTGAACCGCACAAGCGCGTTCCGGAGGTCCGGGTCGCCGACGCCTGGCCGTACCTCGTCGTCCTGACCGGCACCCGGGTCCGGGTGATCGGCGCGGAAGGCACGGTGCTCACCCACGAGTTGCGGCTCCCGCCGGACATGACGGACCGGCTGTGGCGCGTCAGCTGTCACTACGTGGACGGCGAACTGCTCGTCTGGTGGAACTCGTACTCCACCGGCACCGAGGGCTACTGGAGCCACGCACCGGACCCGTCACCGGTGCCCGTCGGGGGCCACCTCGACAGCGACAGCGAGGCGGGCGGACGCGACGCGGACCGGCTCCTCGTCTCCCTCCCGCTGCCCGGGGGCGGGCGGACCACCGGCCACGGCGTGCTGCGCCCGGGGGACACGCTCGTCCCGGCGAGGCGGCAGGTGATCGGCGACGGGACCTCGTACTGGGTGTGGACCGCCGAGGGGGCCGAGGACGGGCGGCACACCTGGCGCGCGTACGACCCGGCCGGCGACACCGCGGGCGAGCCCGGGACGCCGGAGTGGTTCGGCGGGGGACCGGGCACCGGCTCCGAGGACCACCTCCTGCAGAACTCCTGGCTGCGGCCGGCCCCCACCGCCGTACCGGGCCCGGTGTGCGCCCCCGTGGACGGGCTCCTCGGCTGGCGCCTGACGAGGCTGCCGGACGGCCGGCTGCGGGGCGAGGACCTCGCCGGACGCTCGGTCGTCGTACCGGACGACGGCAAGGACACGTTCCCCCGGCACGCGCTGCGGTTCCCCGGCACCGAACGGACGTCGGCCGTGATCCGGCACTGGAACGGCGTCCGGCTGCTCGACCCGGACGGCACGGTGCTCGCCGAGGTCCCGGAGAACCGGACGCACGGGCACTTCAGCGCGGGCACCGCGCTGCTGCCGCCCCTGAGCCACTGGCACCTGCTCCGGCCCCGCGACCCGCAGGGCTCCGCGGCGCTCCGCCGGCTCGGCGAGGACACCGCGAGGGCACTGCTGACCGGGGCCGTGGTGGAGCGGCCGCGGAACGCCGGGAACCCGGACGAGCCGGTCGGGGACGACCAGGACCTGGTGCCCGGACTGGTCCGGAAGCTGCTGCCGGAGGTCGGCCACGAGGCGCTGCGGGCGGGCATCACCGGCATCGTGCGGTACGCCGCCGAGCAGCAGCGCGTCCTGGACGCGGCGCTCACCCGGCTCGACTCCGCGATCGCCGGGGAGGTCCCGCGGGAGCCACGGCCCAAGGTGGGCGACGGCGTGCTCGGGGCGGCGCTGAACGGCGTCGGCCTGACCATCGGCCGGCGCCGCCGGTTCTACGACTTCCACCACCACCTCTACGACCTGCCGGCCCTGCTGGGCCGCTCCCTGCGGGGCCTGGCCGGACCGGCTCCCACGGGCCGGACCCACCTCGACATGGCCAGGCAGGAGTCCCTGGAGTGCCTGCACATCCCGGCGCTGCCCGTGCTGCCGGCGATCCTGGCCCTGAGGGCCGGCTCGGAGGCCGTCGTGGAGGAGCACCGGAAGGCGCTGGACGCGTACCTCGAGGAGTTCGACGCGCAGGGGCTCACGGACCTGGATCCCGGGCACTGGCGGGGGGTCCGGCTGCGACTGGACCAGAGCCTGTTCGAGGGACCCGACGCCATTCAGGGGTACCGGGACGCGACCGTGCTCGACCTCGGCGACGGCGCGTTCCTGGTCTTCCCCGAGCACACGTTCCGCTTCCTCCAGGGGTGGGACCCCGGCGGCGGCTCCACCGGCCGGCACTACGGAGCGCTCTTCCACGACCCGTCCGGCCGGTTCGAGACACCCGCGCCGTACACCCTGATCGCAGCGGGACCGCTGGTGGCGGAGCCGGCACGGCCGCCCGGCTGGGCCGCGGCGTTCCGCGCCGAGCTCGCCGGGCGCGGACCGGCGCCCTGGTTCCCGGCGGCCGCCGAGGAGTTCGCGCGGCTCACCGGCGTCACCCCGACCACGGCCCGGCTGGTGGTCGCCGGCCTGCCCATGATCGACGACGAGCGCGTGGCGGTGCCCTCGGCGACGCTGAGGACGATCGGCGTGAAGTCGGCCGACGCGCGCGTGGCCAAGGACGAGCTGAGGTCCCTCGACGCGGACGCCCGGCAGGCCGTCGTCGCGGCGCTGCTGCCCGTCGACCCGTCCCGGCTGTGGACGGAAGGACCCGACGCCGTCCGCGCGGCCGAGGTGTGGAACGAGCGGCTCGGCCGGCGCACGCCCCTCCCCGAGGAACTGCTCCACGACGCGGTCCGCGACGTGGTCTCCCCGGGCTGGGCGCCGGCCGCGGCGCTGCGCGGCTTCCTCGACGTGACCGCCGAGCCCCGGCTGTCCCGGGACCTCACCTGGAGGATCGGCCCCTACCGCCCGGAGAGCACCGAGCGGACGCCCGGTTTCGACGGGGCGGTCCTGAAGGGCTCGGTGGCCCTGGCCGCATGGCTCGCCCACCGTCTCCCGGCCGGCGACCCGATCCGCGCCACCCTGCCCGGCGTGCTCACCGCGCTGCGCGACCGGCTGGCCCACCCCGGCCTGCTGATCGAGGTCGACCGGCGGATCGACTGGGAGGCGTTCCGGAGGGCCGCCGGAGAACCCACCGAGACCGGCGACGACTTCGTACGCCACGGCGCGGTCGTGCTGGGCACCGGGGGGTCCGAAACCGTCCCCGCCATCCGTCCCGCGCTGCTGGACGCGACCGGCAACGACCCGCATCTGACGGCCCTGTTCACCGGCGAGCGGCCCAACGCCCAGGAAACGGCGCTGCGTCTGGTCCACGACCGGCGGTTCGCCGAACTGCTCGCCGATCCCGGCAACCCGGTGGCGGGCGGACGCGACGCGGACGGGACGTGGTGGCCGCAGGACCCCGCCCGGTCCGTACCCGACCTCGTCACGGAGGTCGCCGAGCGGTACGGCATCGGCGAGGACGCCGCCGTCCTCCACCTGATGCTGCTCGCCCTGCCGGACCCCACCGACCGCAACACCGCCCGCTGGACCGGCTGGGGCAGGCGGCGCGGCGGAACGGCCAGGCTGCGGGCCGCCCGCGCCGAACTCGCCGCCACCGGCCTCGTCATCGAGGGCAACCGCGCCAAGGCCGGACGCTCCCTGTTCCTGCCCGGCGGCTGGACCCAGCCCACCACCCCGCACCTGCCGCTGGAGCGGTGGAAGCTGCCGATGTACGACCTGATGGACGGTGAGGGGCCCGTCCTGGGCGTCGTGGTGCCCCTCCGGCCCGTCGCCGCGCTCTACCGCGAGGCCTGGCGGCGGGTCCGGGACGGGGACGGACCCCGGCTGGAGGAACTGGAGGTGCCGCGACCGCGGAAGCGCCGTCGCTGAGTTCCGCCACGAAGGGGGACGGCCGTCCCGTACGGCCGTCCCCGCCGGACCGCTCCCCTGGACCCATGACCGCAAGAGCAGAGGTGGCCGTACTGGCGGCCCGCACGCGGCCGTACCTGATCGGCGTACGGCACCACAGTCCCGCACTGGCCGTCGCCGTGCCCCGGCTGCTGGACGCCGCGGGCGCCGAAGCCGTCTGCGTCGAACTGCCGGCCGACTTCCAGCCCTGGCTGCCGTATCTCTCCGATCCGCGCACCACGGCGCCGGTGGCCCTGGCCGGCGCGTACGAGGACGGACGGCTGCGCCTGTACCCCCTCGCCGACTTCTCCCCGGAGCTGGCGGCGATCCGCTGGGCGCGGGACCGGGGCGCGGAGGTGGTCTGCTGCGACCTGCCCCTCACGGCACCGGAGTGGACGACCGCCCCGGCGGCCGACCCGGAGACGTCCGCCCCGCTGGCCGGGGCGGACGCGGACGACCTGTGGGACCGCACCGTGGAAGTGCTCGCACCCGGCAGCGCTCCCGACGCCGTGCGCCGCGCCGCCCTCGGCTTCGGCCTGGCCGTGCGCCGGGACCGGGCGGCCCACGGCGGCATCGCGGCCGTCGACCTCGCCCGGGAGGCACACATGCGCCGGACCGTCGCCGCGGCCGGAGCCGGCAAACGCCGGGTCGCGGCGGTGATCGGCGCCCTCCACGCGCCCGGACTGACCGACGGGGGCGAGGCCACGGCCGCCGGGCGGGCGGCCGGCGCGGACTCCCCGGTCGTCACCTCCCTCGTGCCGTACGCCTTCGCCCTGCTGGATCCCCGCTCCGGATACCCGGCCGGCGTCCGCGACCCGCGCTGGCAGCAGGCGGTGCTCGACGCCGGCGGCGATCCCGGCCGGATACGCGACGCCGCCGCCCGCCTCCTCACCGAACTGTGCCGGGAGATCCGCGCGGCCGGCCACACCGCGGGCACCGGCGAGGCGATCGAGACCCTGCGGCTGGCCTGCGACCTCGCCGCCCTGCGCGGCCTGCCGGCACCCGGCCGGGGCGAACTGCTGGAGGCGGTGACGTCCGTACTGGGCCAGGGCGGACCACCACCCGGCCGGGTCCTGGAGACGGTGCTGGTCGGCACGGGCCGCGGCCGGCTCGCCCCCGGCACACCCCGGTCCGGTCTCGGTCCCTGGGTGGAGGCGGAACTCGCCTCGCTCCGGCTGCCGGGGCCGGGCAGCGCCGGCCACCGGGAGGTCCGGCTCTCGCCGCTGCGCTCCGCCCTCGACGCCCGGCGCGAGATCCTGCTCCAGCGCCTCAAGGAATGCGGGGTGGGCTACGCGGAGCCGGTCGAGGTGTCCGCCGCGGGGGAGGGGAGCGCCCTCACCACACGCTGGCGGGCGGCCTGGACCCCGTCGGTCGCGGCCCGGCTCGACCTGGTGGGCGTCAGAGGGGTCACCGCCGCCCAGGCGGCCGAGGGCACCCTGCGCGCGAACCACCGCCGGGCGACGGAGTCCGGCGGAGTCACCCCGGCCCGGGTCGTCGACCTGCTGGGGGCCGCGGCCCGGTGCGCCCTGCCGGACCTGGTCGGCGACTGCCTCACGCAGGCCGCACGGGTCCTGCCCGCGGCGGCCACGCTTCCCGAACTGCTGCGGTGCATGGATCTGCTGGAGTCGATACGCAGGGAGCACCTGCCCGGTACGACCGAGCGGACGCGCCTCCGGGCGGCGGCGCTCCGCGGCATCCTGCTGGAAGCCGCCGTCCGCGCCCTGCCCGGGCTGGCCGGCAGCGACGGGACGGAGGACGCCGTCGCCCTCGTGACCCTGGCCGTCCGCAGCGGCGAGGAACGGCTCGGCCTGCGCCTGGACGGCGAGTTGTACGCGCTCGCGCGCACCGGCTCCCCGCTCGTCCAGGGAGCGGCCCTGGCCGCCCGGGTACTGCTCGACCTCGACGGCTCGGAACTGCTGGGCAGGAGACTCGCCGGCTGGATCGACTCGGCGACGGCACCGGAGACCCGGCACCGGCTGGAGCGCCGGCTCACCGGCCTGCTCGTCGCCGCCGGACCGCTGATCGCGTCCCTGCCCGCCTCCCTCGACCCGCTGCTGGAGCGCGTCGAGACCCTGGACGACCGGGGCTTCCTCGACCGGCTTCCCGCGCTGCGCGGCGGTTTCCGGGCGCTCACCCCGGACGGACGCGGGCGACTGCTGACGGCCGTGACCGACCGTCTCGGCGCCCGGCCCGACCTCCGGCTCACCACGCCCGCCGAGACGGCCGGCCGCTGGGCCGGGGCCGACCAGGAAGGACTGGCCCTGCTCAGGGACCTGGGCCTGGCGGACCTGGCGGTCCCTTCACCCCCGGTCGGCCCTGCCCCGGCCGGTCCGGCTCTGGACGGGCTCGCGCCGGACGGTCCTGTCGGGGGCGGTCCGGTCGTGGCCGGTTCGGCTCTCGAGGGCCCGGCCCCGGCCGGTCCGGCCCCGGACGGGCCCGTGCTGGGTGATCCCGTCGCGGGCGGTCCCGTCCCGGGCAAGGGGACGTCCGCGGTGAACGGTCCACGGCCCGCCCGTGGCACGGAGCCCGGGACCCCGCGCCTCGGCCCCGCCGACCGCTGGCGGCTGCTGCTCGGCCGCGACACGGCGAAACTCCCCCCGGAGCTGCTGCCCTACGCCCGGGCCCTCGACGAACTGTTCGGGCGGGACGGGCCGACGGGGGACGGCGACGCGGGCGGCGACGCGGACGGGGCGGAGGACGCGGATCCGGCCGACGGCGGTCCGGACGACCTCACCGCCGGCCAGGGCCCCGGCTACCCCACTGCCCGGCACTGGGCCGAGGACCTCGAAGCGCTCTTCGGCGCGGACATCCGGGAGGAGGTCCTGGGACGCGCCGCGGCCAGGGGCCGTACGGATGTGATCGACCACCTCGACCCGGACTCGGTACGCCCTTCCGTGGAGCTGCTGTCCGCCGTACTGTCGCTCGCCGGGGGAATGCCCGAACAGCGGATCGCCCGCCTCCGGCCGCTGGTCAAACGGCTGATCGAGGAACTCGCCCGGGAACTCGCCGCCCGGCTGCGCCCCGCGCTGACCGGCCTCACCACCCCGCGCCCCTCCCGGCGCCCCGGCGGCCGGCTCGACCTGCCCCGTACCCTGCGGGCCAACCTCGTCCACAGCCGCCGCCTGGAGGACGGCACCGTCCGGATCGTCCCCGAGCGGCCGGTCTTCAGGACCCGCGCCGCCAAGCAGAGCGACTGGCGGCTGATCCTCGTCGTCGACGTGTCCGCGTCCATGGAGTCCTCGGTCGTCTGGTCGGCGCTGACCGCCGCCGTGCTCGGCGGCGCACCCATGCTCTCCGCCCACTTCCTCACCTTCAGCACACGGGTCGTCGACCTCACCGACCTGATCGACGACCCGCTCTCCCTGCTGCTCGAGGTGGAGGTCGGCGGCGGCACCCGCATCGCGGCCGGTCTCGCGCACGCCCGCACCCTGGTGACGGTGCCGCACCGCACCCTGATGGTGGTCGTCAGCGACTTCGAGGAGGGCGGCGCGGTCGACGGCCTGCTGACCGAGGTCGGGTCCCTGGTCTCCTCCGGTGTCCACCTGCTGGGCTGCGCCGCCCTGAACGACGACGGAACCCCCCGCTACTCGGTACCGGTCGCGCGGCAACTCGTCGCGGCCGGAATGCCGGTGGCCGCCCTCAGTCCCCTCGCGCTCGCCCGCTGGGTGGGCGAGCGCCTCCGCGGAGCGACCCGATGAGCCGTTCACTCCCACCCGTCGCACCGGAGGTGTTCGCCTCCGCGGTGGAGAGCCTCACCACACGGCTCCGCGGCAGACTGGACGCGGCCGTCGGGGCCCTGGCCGGCACACCGGTCACCACCGAGGACGGCACCGTCCGCGTCCGCTGCGGCGAGGACGCCCAAGTGACCCTGGCCCCCGGCCCGTCCGGCACCGTCACCGACCCCGGTCAGGTCCACTGCACCTGCCTCCTGGCCCCGCGCTGCCTGCACCTGGCGGCGGTCCTGGGCGCCTGCCCGGCCGCCGATACGACACCCGCGCCCGATACGACACCCGCGCCCGACACGACACCCGCGCCCGACACGACGCCCGCGCCCGACGCGACGCCCGCGCCCGACGCGGACGGCCCGGCGGACCGGGCCCGGCCCGCGGGTGCGGGTCGGACGCCGGGTCCGGGCCCGGCCGCCGATACGACGCCTGCGGCTGACGTGGCCCGTCCGGCGGTTCCGGTCCGGTCCACTGGGCGGGCCCGGGACGCGGGCCCGGGTCAGGACCGGGGCGCCGATGCCGGCCGTCGTACCGACCCGGATCGCCGGGCCGCCCCCGGCCGTCCCGCTGACAACGGTCGCCGGGCCGCCCCCGGTCGTCCCGGCGCCGGGACGGAGCCGCCCGCCGGCCCGGGGCGCCGGTCCGTCCGTGCCCCCTCCGCCGAGCGGGCACGGGCGGCCTCCGGGCTCTGGACGGCGGCGGCAGCCGTGCTGTCCGCCGGCACCGCCGGGGCCGGAGCGGTCCTCCAGGCGGAGCTGCTGCGCGCCGCCCACACCGCTCGCCTCACGGGTCTCCACCGTGCGGAGGCCGCCGCCCTGGACGTCGTGCGCCACCTGCGCGCCGAGCGTGACCCGCACGGTCCCCGCGCCCTCGCCGCCCTGGCCGACGCCCTGCGCGAACTCCTCCTCGTCACCCACCGCCTGAGGTCCGCGGACCCCGACCCGGAGCTCATCGGCGCCGCCCGCCGCCACCACCGCCCCGACGGTCCGCTGCGGCTGTACGGCGTCTGCCGCGAACCGGTGATCGGGCCGGACGGCCTCGGCGGGGTGGTCACCCACCTCGTCGACGACGACGGCCACGGGTACACGCTTCCCGATGTCAAGCCCGGCGGCCCCGTCCGCGCCCGCCGGGCCGGTACCGCCCACGTCGCCGTCCGGTCCTTCCTGAGCGACCACTTCCGGGTCTCCCGCGGCGGCCTGATCCTCACCGGGGCGGTCGTCGACCCGGACGGCCGCCTGCTGCCGGAACCGGGCGTCCGCGCCACCTTCGCCGCCGGACGGCCCTGGGCCCCGCCGGATCCCGGCGGATCCGGGCGCACCGGAGCACTGACCGTCCGCGACGTGGAGGTCGCGGCCACCGACGGCGAGGACCTGCTGGTCCGCGTACTGCCGGGACGGGGAGACGGACCGGTCCGGCTGGCCCCCGCGCACCGCCATCCCGCCCTCGCCCACACCGCGAACCTGCGGCGCCTGGGCGAGCACCCCGGGCTGCGGTTCCGGGTCGTCGGACGCCCCGACCCCGACCGGGTCACGGCCCTCCGCCCGCTCGCTGTCGCCCCGCTGCCCGGCACGGAGGCGACCCTGCGCCTGCCGGACGACTGGCAGGGCCGCGCCGACCTCGGCTACGACCGCCTCCGGGACGACCACTTCCCGGCGGCCCCGCCCCCTCCGCCCGGACCGGTCCCCGCCGGTCCCGTGGCCGACCCACCGCTGCGGCACGTCCGCCGGCTGGTCGAACTGGCCGTCGCCGGGGGACGCCGGGCCGCCGCCGAACCCGCGCGCGGCGACGACCTGCGCGACCACGCCGCCGCGCTGCGCCGCGCCGGATTCGTCACCGGCGCGGCCCTGGCCGCCGCGCTCGGCGCGGTGGCCGCCGACCGCACCCGCGACGCCTTCGGCCGCCTCGACGCGGGCGATCCCGACCGGTACGCGGCCCAGTGGCTCGCCACGGCCGTGTACCTCGCCGGCACCGAGGCGGCGCTGCGCCGGGACCACTGGCACGGCCGGTCCCCGGAACCGGCCGGGTCCGCATGGTGACCCGGGACGCTCCACGACACGCCGCCGCCCCCCGCGTACCGACGACCTTCACGCCGGCGCCACCACGCCCTTCCCCGACGTTCGATGCTCCTGGAACACTCCTCTCGCGCGCACCCCCTCAGCATCCGGCACCGCACGAGAGGCCCCCGTCCATGCCCGAAGTCAACCGGCGTCGATTCCTCCAACTCGCGGGCGCCACCACGGCGTTCAGCGCGCTGTCCGCGAGCATCGAGCGGGCCGCCGCGCTCCCGGCCCACCACCGCTCGGGGTCGATCGAGGACGTCGAGCACATCGTCGTCCTCATGCAGGAGAACCGCTCCTTCGACCACTACTTCGGCAGGCTGCGCGGCGTCCGCGGCTTCGGCGACCCGCACCCGGTCCGGCTCGACAGCGGCAAGTCGGTGTGGCACCAGACCAAGAGCGACGGCACGGAGATCCTGCCCTTCCGCCCGGAGGCCGACGACCTCGGCATGCGGTTCCTGGAAGGGCTGCCGCACGGCTGGTCCGACGGCCAGGACGCGTACCACAACGGCAAGTACGACCGCTGGCTGCCCGCCAAGGGCACCACCACCATGGCGTACCTGACCCGCGAGGACATCCCCTTCCACTACGCGCTCGCCGACACCTTCACCGTCTGCGACGCCTACCACTGCTCCTTCATCGGCTCCACCGACCCCAACCGCTACTACCTGTGGTCGGGCCACACCGGCAACGACGGCGAGGGCGGCGGCCCGGTCCTCGGCAACGACGAACTCGGCTACGACTGGACGACGTACCCCGAGCGTCTGGAGGAGGCCGGGATCTCCTGGAAGATCTACCAGGACATCGGCGACGGCCTGGACGCGGCCGGCCACTGGGGCTGGATCTCCGACGCCTACCGCGGCAACTACGGCGACAACTCCCTGCTGTACTTCAACACGTACCGCGACGCCCAGCCCGGCGACCCCTGGTACGACAAGGCCCGCACCGGCACCGACGTCAAGAACGGCGACGGTTACTTCGACCGGCTCCGCGCCGACGTCAAGGCCGGCCGGCTGCCGCAGATCTCCTGGATCGCCGCCCCCGAGGCCTTCTCCGAGCACTCCAACTGGCCGTCCAACTACGGCGCCTGGTACATCTCCCAGGTCCTGGACGCGCTCACCTCCGACCCGGCCGTCTGGGCGAGGACCGCCCTGTTCATCACGTACGACGAGAACGACGGCTTCTTCGACCACGTGGTGCCGCCGCTGCCGCCGAAGTCGGCCGCGCAGGGCCGGTCCACCGTCGACGTCTCCCTGGACGTCTTCGAGGGCAGCGCGACCCACCGCGAGGGCTTCTACGGGCTCGGCCCGCGCGTGCCGATGCTGGTCGTCTCACCGTGGAGCAAGGGCGGTTACGTCTGCTCGGAGACGTTCGACCACACCTCGGTCATCCGGTTCATGGAGCGCCGCTTCGGAGTGCGCGAGCCGGGCATCTCGCCGTGGCGGCGGGCGATCTGCGGCGATCTGACCTCCGCCTTCGACTTCTCCCGCAAGGACAGCCGGCCGGCCCGCCTGCCGGACACCGACGCCTACGAGCCGCAGGACCGCGACCGTCACCCCGACTACCGGCCCACGCCCCCGGCCGACGCCGGCATGCCCCGCCAGGAGCGCGGGCTGCGCCCGGCCCGCCCACTGAAGTACGCCCCGGCGGTGGACGGTTCCGCCGACCCGGCGACCGGGAAGTTCACGCTCACCTTCGCCTCCGGCGCCCGGGCGGGCGCAGCCTTCCTCGTCACGTCCGGCAACCGCGCCGACGGCCCCTGGACCTACACGACCGAGGCCGGCAAGGAGATCTCGGACACCTGGAACTCCGCGTACTCCGAGGGCTCGTACGACCTGACCGTGCACGGCCCGAACGGGTTCCTCCGTGTCTTCCGGGGACCGAACGGGACCGCGGGCTGCGAGGTCACCGCCCGCCACACCGGCGACGACGTCCGGCTGACGTTCGTCAACGAGGGGCCCGGCACGGCCCGGCTGCGGCTGGCGAACGGATACGGAGGCCGCCCCACGACCGTCACCGTCCGCCCCGGCGCCACCGTGCACCGCACCGTCGGCCTGCGCACGAGCCACCGCTGGTACGACCTGACGGTCACCTCCCCGGCCGAGCCGGCGTACCTGCGCCGCTTCGCGGGACACGTCGAGAACGGCCGGCCGGGCGTCAGCGACCCGGCGATCGTCACGGACTGACACGCCGTCCGGAGGATGCGACCACGTCACCGCGCCCCTCAGGCGGCGGCCGGGCGGTCCTCCACAGGGCTCCGCTGCGGCACGGCGGGAGGGCTCACGCGGGTCGGGGGCACGGGGGCGACCGGTGCCGGCGGGGCCACGGGTGCCCCCGCCGGGCGGGGCGCCGCCCGGCTGAGCAGGAGCACACCCCAGGAGGCGAGCCCCGCGCCGGTCAGGGCGAGCAGGATGCCCGCCGGGCCGCCGCGGAGGCGTTCGCCGAGCAGGGAAAGGCCGATCACCGCGGCCGCCAGCGGGTTCGTCAGGGTGACCACCGCGAGCGGGGCGCCCAGACCGCCCCGGTAGGCGGTCTGGGACAGCAGCAGCCCGCCGGCCGCGAAGGCGGCCACCAGCAGCGCCACCACGGCCACCTGGACGCCGGGCAGCGGGCCGGACCGGTCCGTCGCCGCGACCGTCACGGTCTGGGTGAGCGCCGAGGCCACCCCGGAGGCGGCGCCCGACGCGGTCGCGTGCCGCAGACCGGGCCGGGACCCCGGCCACGACAGCAGGCCGATCAGGGACGCCGTACCGACCGCGACGGCCAGCGCCTCGGGCACGCTCAGCACGTCGTCGGGCGCCGGTCCGGACGCCGTCACCAGCACGGCCGCCAGACCGGCGAGGGTGAGCGCCGTGCCCCGCCACTCGGCCGCGCTCACCGGCCGCCCCGCGAGCCGCGCCCCCAGGGGCACCGCCGCGACCAGGGTGAGGGCGCCGAGCGGCTGGACCACGGTGAGCGGGCCGTACGTGAGCGCCACCACGTGGAGCAGTGCGGCCGAGGCGTTCAGCGCGACCGCCCCCCACCAGGCGCCGTCGGCCAGCAGCCGCAGCGTACCGGCGCCGAAGGAGCGGGAGGCCAGCCGTTCCTGGGCCACCGCCGCGGCGGCGTAGGCGACGGCGGAGACGAGGGACAGCAGCACGGCCACGACGACGGCGCTCATCGGCCCGCCCCCGCGAGCGCCCGGTCCCGCGCCGGCAGGTGACGGGCCCGGATCCGTCCCGCCCCCGCCCCCGTGTGCCGCGGCAGGCGCAGCACCACGAGCGCGAGACCCAGCAGCGCCGCCGCCACCAGCGCGTCCAGCCAGAAGTGGTTCGCCGTCCCCACGACGACCAGCAGCGTCACCAGCGGGTGCAGCAGCCACAGCCACCGCCACCACGCGCGCGTGGCGACGACCAGGCCGACCGCCACCATCAGCGCCCACCCGAAGTGCAGCGAGGGCATCGCCGCGAACTGGTTCGACAGCCGGTCGGTCCCCGGCGGGCCGTACACCGACGGTCCGTACACCCGCGCGGTGTCCACCAGGCCCGTGGCGGCGAGCATCCGCGGCGGGGCGAGCGGGAACGCCAGGTGCAGCACCAGCGCGGCGGCGGTGACCGCCGCCAGGATCCGGCGCGCCCAGACGTAGTGGGCCGGGCGGCGCAGGTACAGCCAGACCAGGAAGGCGGCGGTGGCCGGGAAGTGGACGACCGCGTAATAGGTGTTCGCGAGGTGCGCGAGCCCGTCGCCGTGCAGCAGCGGGGACTGCACCGCGCCCTCGCCGGGCAGGTGGAGCGCGCGCTCCAGGTCCCACACCTCGCGGCCGTTGCGGAACGCCTCGCCGGTGTGGCCGGTCGCCATCCGCCGGCCGAGCTTGTAGACGAGGAAGAGCCCCGCCACCAGCAGGAGTTCACGGACGAGCGGCGGGCGTGCCGACGCGTCGGACCCCGCCGGTCCAGGCTCCCTGCGGCCATTCATCCCCCGGCCCTTTCTGTCGTGGTGCAGACGGTGCGCGCGGGTACCGACTCTCATCGATACGGGTTCGTACCGATACGCCAGTGTACCGATACGGTCGTGTACCGGTACACTGGTGTCCCGATGACGCACGCCTCACTCGAGGGACAAGGAGCCGAGCCGATGACGTCGCAGGACGCGGACCGCCCCGGGCCGGTCGGAGCCTCGCGCCGCTCCAAGATCACGCCGGAGCGTGAGCGGGAGTTCTTCGACGCCGTGCTGGACCAGATCCGCGAGTGCGGCTACGACGCCGTCACCATGGAGGGCGTCGCCGCCAGCACGCGGTGCAGCAAGTCCACGCTGTACCGGCAGTGGCGGACCAAGCCACAGTTCGTCGCCGCCGCCCTGCGCTCCAGCCGGCAGGCGCGGTTCGCCCGCATCGACACCGGCACCCTCGCCGGGGACCTGCGCGAGGCGGCACGGTGCGCGGGGGAGTGGTCGTCGAAGGACACCACGCTGCTCCAGGCGCTCGGACACGCGGTCATCCAGGACCGGGAACTGGCGCAGGCGCTGCGCGAGGCACTGGTCGACCCGGAGATCAGTGCGCTGGAGGAGATCCTGCGGCGCGGCGTCGAGCGCGGGGAGGTCGCCGCCGGGAACCCGGCCCTGGAGTACGTCCCGGCGCAGATCTTCGGCGTGCTGCGGGTCCGGCCCATCCTGGAGGGCCGCAACGCGGACCCGGACTATCTGCTCCGGTTCGTGGAGGCCGCCGTACTGCCGGCCCTCGGCCTCGCATGAGACGCAGGCCGCCGTCGACGGGATGACCGTACGGCGGCCTGACCGCGCCGCACCGTGGGGACGGGGGCGGCGCCCACCCCGGCCGGGTGGGACACCTCTTGAGCGGAGGGGTGCCCCACCCGGCCGTCACGGTGCGGGTGTCAGACGTCCTGGCCGTTGCCGCCGCCCGACGACACCTCGATGCCCTCGGTGATCTCGTCGAGCACGGCCTGCTTCTGATCGGTGTCCACCCCGAAGCGGACCACGACGATCTGCTGCGGCTGCGCGGGGGACGGGAAGGCCAGCGACTGGACGTACCCGTCGGAGCCCTTGCTGGTCACCGCCTTCCAGCGCACCAGATAGCCCTTCTGCCCGGCCACGGTCACGGCCCTGGACGCGAGGACGTCGTGCGAGGTGATCTTCCCGTAGGCCTCACCGCCGTAGCTCTCCTCGGCGTTGGCGGAGATGTCCGCCTTGGCGACCTCCTCGGCGGTGGAGCCCTTGATGCCGAACGCCAGGGCCGGCGCCGAGTACGCACCGCCCTTGGTGCAGGTCTTGGAGGTGTCGCCGGGGCAGTCGTACGAGTCCTCCGACGTCACCGAGGCGCCCACCTGGAGCTCCTGGCCGTACCAGCCGTCCGGGATGGGCAGGCTGATCCCGCTCAGTCCGTCGGTCACCGACCCGCTCTCCACCCGCGGCGCCTCGGACCCGTCCGGCGCGGGCTCCTCGCCGCCGGAACCACCGGAGTCCCCGCCCGACCCGCCGGAGCCCCCGTCCCGTCCGTCCGGGTCGCCGAACGGCCCGCCGTCCCGTCCGCCCGGCCCCTGCGAGGCCGCGGCGCCGCCGTCCCCGCCGTCGTCCGCCAGCGCGTACACACCCACACCGATGCTCGCCAGGACGGCGGCGGCCACCGCCACGGCTATCCCGTTGCGCACCCGCCGTCCCCGCCCGGGCGGCGCCGGAGCGGGATACGCCGGGTAGGCCGGATACGCCGGCCCGCCCGCGCCGCTCGGCGCCGGGGGACCCCAGGCGGCGGCCGGCGCCACCGGACGGACCTGCTCCGTCCAGGCCTTGCCGTCCCACCAGCGCTCGGTGGCCGGCCCCTCATTCGTCTGCCCGGGGTCGGGGTACCACCCGGGAGGAGTCACCTGCGTCATGCCCCCACCGTATGAGGCCTCGGTGAAAGCCGGATGAGAGAGCCCCGTCACACTCCCGCGCGGACCGCCCGGCGATTTCCATCTCCCCTCCCCTTGACAGCAGTTGACCATCAGGACCCCTGGTGAGGGGTGGCGCGGGTCGACTCCCCGCGACCGTGTCACCCGTCACGGCAACACGTGGCGCGAGCGGGCACCGCTCGGAGGGCAGGAGGACTACGCTCGAGGTCTGTACGTCATTCGGGCGACTCGGGGAGGTAGCGGGATGACGGAGGTACGGCCCCCGGCCGTCCCCTCGGCCGCTCTGTGGGAGCGCGACGAGGAAGTCGCCGCGATCGCACGGGCCGTGGACACCTTGTGCGCGGACCGCTCCTCACCGGGCAGCCTGCTGGTGCTCCGGGGCGAGGCCGGACTCGGCAAGACCGCACTGCTGGCCGAGACCCGCCGCATCGCCGAACAGCGCGGCTGCACGGTGTGGTCGGCCCGCGGCGGCGAGACCTTGGGCTCCGTCCCCTTCAACGTCGTGCGCCAGCTCCTCCAGCCCGCGCTGGTGTCGATGCTGCCGGAGGAGGCACGCGAGTACCTCGGCGACTGGTACGACATCGCCGGCCCCGCCCTCGGCATAGCCGACCCCGGTGAGCGGCACGCCGACCCGCAGGGCGTGTGCGAGGGGCTGGTCGCCGCCGTGCGCCGGCTGGCGCGCCGGGACTGGCCGCTGGTCCTGCTGATCGACGACGCGCACTGGGCCGACCAGGAGACCCTGCACTGGCTCGCCTCCTTCGCCGAACGCCTGGCGGACCTGTCCGTCCTCGTCGTGGTCGCCCGCCGGCCCGGCGAGATCTCCGGAGTGAGCGCCCGGCACCTGGACGCCGTCGCCGCCGGCCGGCCCGTCACCACCCTCAGCGCCCTCACCCCGGAGGCCACGGCCGGACTCACCCGCGCCACCCTGGGCGAGAACGCCGACGCCGCGTTCTGCCGCGAGGTCTGGGCCGTGACCGGCGGCAACCCCTACGAGACCGTCGAACTCCTCGCCAAGGTCCAGGACAGCGAGATCGACCCCGTCGAGGCCCACGCCGGCGAACTGCGCGACCTGAACCGCTCCGCCCGCGGCGGCGGACTCGTCGCCCGCCTGGAACAACTCGGCATAGACGCCACCCGGTTCGCCTGGGCCGCCGCCATCCTCGGCAACGACATCACCGTCGACCTGGTGGCCCGGCTCGCCACCCTGGACGCCGACGACGCCGCCCGCTGCGCCGAACTCCTGCGCAGCGCCCGCATCCTCACCGCCCCCGACCCGTCCACCACGGGCCGCACCGCCCCCGCCGACTTCGAGTTCGTCCACCCCCTGATCGCCACCGCCGTCTACAACTCCATCCCCGACGCGCTGCGCCGCGCCATGCACGGCATAGCCGCCCGGATCGTCACCGACTCCGGACGCGGCGCCGCCGCGGCGGCCCGCCACCTCCTCGAGGTGCACCCGGACGACGACCAGGAACTCGTCTGGCAGCTGCGCGAGGCCGCCCGCGAACACCTCGCCGTCGGCGCCCCGGACGCCGCCCGCCGCTGTCTGGAACGCGCCCTGGAGGAACCGCCCCGCCCCGAGGTGCACGCGCAGGTCCTCTACGAACTGGGTTGCGCCACCTTCCTCACCGCGCCCGCCCGCACCATCGGCCAGCTGCGGGCCGCCCTCGGCATGCCCGGCCTCGACGGCGACCGGCGGGTGGACGCGGTGGTCCGCCTCTCCCAGGCACTGCTGCACAACAACCAGATGGAGGAGGCCGTCCGCACCGTCGAGGCGGAGGCCGCCCGGCTGGAACCCGGCCCCGCGCAGATGCGGCTGCGGACCGTGCAGTTCATGTGGGAGGGCATCCACGCCGGCGAGGCCGCCTCCCCCGACCGCTCCGAACGGCTGGCCGAACTCGCCGCCACCTGCACCGGCCGGGACAACTCCGAACGCGCGCTGCTCATCGTGCGCGGCTTCGACGCCATGATGCGCGGCGAGAACGCCGAGGAGATCGTCGAGATCTGCGACCGCGCCCTCGTCAACGGCCGCCTCGCCCCCGGTCTCGGCTGGACCGACTCCGAGTGGGGCGTCGAGCTGCTGCTGATGCTGGCCGACGCCTACGCCTACACCGACCGCCTCGACCGCGCCGAAAGCCTCTACAACGAGGCCCTGCACGCCTACGACACGGCGGGCTGGAGCGGCGGCCACCTGGCCCTGGCCCACGCCTACGTGGGACTCGGCCACCGCAGGCGGGGCCGGCTGGAGGCGGCGGAGGCGTCACTGCGCGAGTCCCTGCGCCTGGCCGAACGCGTCGGCCGCGGACTGCCCCTGTACTGGACGGCGACCTGCAACCTCGTCGACACCCTGCTCGCGCGGTCATGTCGACGAGGCCTGGGACGTGGCCGAACGGCACGACTTCGCACCGCCCTACCCGTCCACCATCGTGCTGCCCGACCCGCGTTCCGTGCGCGGCCGGCTGCTGCTCGCCGTCGGCCGCGTCCAGGAGGGCGTCAACGAACTGGAGGCGGCCCAGAAGGCGGCTGCCGCGCGCGGCCACCACAATCCGGTGCACGTCTTCTGGGCCGCCGACCTCGCCCGCGCCCTCGCGACCGAGGACCCCGCCCGCGCCGCCCGGCTCGCCGTCGACGTCCGCCGGCAGGCCGAACGCTTCGGCACCGACACCGCCATAGGAGAGGCCCTGCGCGTCGCCGCCGCCCTGGAGACCGGCCGGCGCGCGGTCCGCCTCGCCGCCCGGGCGGTCGCCTACCTGGAGTCCTCCCCCTGCCAGTACGAACACGCGGTGGCCCGCGTCGAGTACGGCATCCTCGCCCGCTCCGTCCCCGACCTCGAACGCGGCCTCGCCCTGGCCCGCTCCTGCGGCGCGGACGGCCTGGCGGAGCGGGCCGCGGAGGAGCTCGGAACGGGCGTGGGACCGCGCTAGGCCCTGTCGTCGAGGACGTCCCCCGGCTCCTCCTCCTCCGCCAGCACCCGCTGGGCCGTCGCGAACGCCGAGTTGGCCGCCGGGACCCCGCAGTACACGGCCGTCTGGAGCAGCACCGCCCCGATCTCCTCGGGGGTGAGCCCGCCTCGGCGCGCCGCGCGGACGTGCATGGCGAGCTCGTCGTAGTGGCCGTGTGCGACCAGCGCCGTGAGCGTGATCATGCTGCGTTCGCGGCGGGTGAGGGTCGGGTCGGTCCAGATCTCGCCCCAGGCGTAGCGTGAGATGAAGTCCTGGAAGCGGGCCGTGAACGGCGTCTGCCGGGCCTGCGCCCGGTCCACGTGCGGGTCGCCCAGCACCTCCCGGCGTACCTCCATGCCGCGCCGGGCGGTCCCGTCGAAGTGCGCCCGCAACGCGGTCAGCACCGCCTCGGGGCGCTGTGCCGGTGCCAGGTGCGAGGCGCCCGGGATCTCCACGAGCGTGGCGTCCGGCACCGCGTCCGCGATCTCCCGCAGATGCTCGGGCGGCGTCGCCGGGTCCTGCCGGCCGGCCACCAGCAGCGTCGGCACGGACACCTCCGCCAGCCGGTCCCGCAGGTCGAACGCGGCCAGCGCGTCACAGCAGGCGGCGTACGCCTCCGGGTCGGCCTCCCGGTGGTCCCGGACCAGCCCCGGCACGGTGAACCCGGGGGTGAACCACCGGGCGTCCGCGCCCTCCGCGAGGCCGGCGAGCCCTTCGCCGCGCACCCGTGCCGCCCGCTCCCGCCACGGCTCGGCGCCGTTGAAGTGGGCCGAGGAACAGATCACGGCCAGCGACGACAGCCGGTCCGGATGGTGCACGGCCAGGTGCAGCCCCACCGCACCGCCCAGCGAGACGCCCGCGTACGCGAACCGCTCGACGCCGAGCGCGTCGGCGAGCGTGAGCACCAGGCCGGCGAGGTCGCCGACGGTCGCACCGGGACCGATCAGCCCCGCCGCCGAACCGCCGTGCCCCGGCAGGTCCCAGCGGACCACGCGGTGCGCGGCCGACAGCTCGGGCGCCACCTCGTCCCACAGGGCGTACGAGGTGCCGAGCGAGGGGCCGAGCAGCAGCGGGGGAGCGGAAGCGGGCCCTTCTTCGGCGTAGTGGAGAAGTCGGTCGGTCAACGTCGCTCCAGAGCAAGGTCGGTGAGGGTCCCGGCGGAACCGGTGTAGTGGGCGGGGTCGACGAGGGAGGAGACGTCGAACTCCTCCAACCCGGGTTCGGCGGCGAGCAGTTCGCCGAGGTCGCGCCCCTCCTGGTACGCCCGCCGGGCCAGCCCGGTGAGCAGCTCCTTCGCGCGGGCACGACCGAGGACCGGCGCCAGCTCGGCGGAGAGCCGCTCGGAGACGATCAGTCCGTGGGTGAGCCGGAGGTGTGCGTCCATGGCCTCCGGGTGCACCCGCAGCCCCTCGGTCAGTTCGGCCGCGTCCCGGGCGGCGCCGCCCACCAGCCGGAGCAGGTCCCTGAGCGGTTCCCATTCGGCGTGCCAGGCACCGGCCGGCCGCTCGTCCTCGGCCACCAGCGAGCCGTACAGCGTCGCCGCGAGCTGCGGTGCGCGCCGGGCGGCGGCCGCGATCAGCGTCGAGCGCACCGGGTTCGCCTTGTGCGGCATGGCCGAGGAGCCGCCGCCGCTCCCCTCGGAGACCTCGGCGATCTCCGTGCGCGAGAGGGTGAGGACGTCCGCCGCGAGCTTGCCCAGCGCGCCGGCGGCGAAGGCGAGACAGCCGGCGAGATCGGCGACCGGCGTGCGGAGCGTGTGCCAGGGCAACAGGGGTTCGGCGAGGCCGAGTTCACGGGCGTACGCGCCCGGCAGCGCGGTGGCGTCCTCGGCTCCGTACGCGGAGAAGGCCGCCAGCGTCCCGGCCGCACCGCCGAGCTGGGCGGGCAGCGAGCCGCGTACCGCCGTCACCCGGTCCCGCGCGTCCAGCACCAGCGACCGCCACCCGGCAGCCTTCAGCCCGAACGTCGTCGGTACGGCGTGCTGGGTCAGTGTCCGGCCCGGCATCGGCGTGTCACGGTGCTCGGCGGCCAGCCGGGCCAGGGCCCGCCGGCAACGGTCGAGGTCGGCGAGGACCGGGCCCAGCGCGCGGTGGGCGACCAGCATCATCGCGGTGTCCATGATGTCCTGGCTGGTCGCGCCCCGGTGCACGTACGGGCCGTGCTCCGCGCCGGCCGCCCGGGTCAGCTCCGCGACCAGCGGGATCACCGGATTGCCGCCGCCCCGCGCCCGCTCGGCGAGGGACGCGACGTCGAAACCGGCCGGGTCGGCCGCCGCCGTCACCGCCGTCGCCGCCGTCGCCGGGGCGAGCCCCAGCGCCGCCTGGGCGCGCGTCAGCGCGGCCTCCGCGTCGAGCAGCGCGCGCAGGAACGCCGCGTCCGCCGTCCCGGCGGCGGCCGGGGAACCGGCCCACCCGGGGGCGAGCAGGCCGGTGCCGGTGTCGGCCGGTGTCACCGGAACTCCAGGAAGACCGTCTCGCCCTCGCCCTGGAGGCGGATGTCGAAACGGTACGTGCCGTCGCCCTGGTCCCTCGCCACCAGCGTGTCGCGCCGCCCGGCGTCGAGCCGGGACAGCAGCGGGTCCGCCGCCAGCGCCGCCTCGTCGCCCGGCAGGTAGATCCGGGTGAACAGGTGCACCAGCAGCCCCCGCGCGAACACGCACACGCTGAGGTACGGCGCGTTCCCCCCGCGCGCTCCGGGGCGCAGCGTACGGGCGTACCAGTGGCCGTTCGCGTCGGTCTGGATCCGGCCGAAGCCGGTGAACTCCACGCCGTTGCGGCCGAGGAAGCCGCCCGTCGCCGGGTCGCGCCGCATGGAGCCGTCGACCCGGGGCACGTTGCCGTCCGGGTCCGGGCCCCACAGCTCCACGAAGGCGTCCGGCAGCGGGTCGCCGTTGCCGTCGTACACGTACCCCTGGAGGGCGATGGCGTCCGGGTGGCCGACGGGCGCGATGTCGCCGCCGCCGGGGAAGGGCAGGGCGTGGCCGTAGAAGGGGCCGACCGTGTGCGACGGGGTGGGCAGCACGGTCTCCGGACGAGTGGTGTCGATCTTCGTCATGGTGGGTCAGCGCCCCTCTTCCATCCAGGTGGCCCGCGGTCCGTCCAGCACGATGTCCCAGTGGTAGCCCATCGAGAACTCCGGCACCGACAGGCTGTGGTCGTACGTCGCGATCAGCCGCTGCCGCGCGGCGTCGTCCGTCACCGACTGGATGATCGGGTCGTACGGGAAGAGCGGATCGCTGGGGAAGTACATCTGCGTCACCAGCCGCTGGGTGAACGCCGAGCCGAAGACCGAGAAGTGGATGTGGGCGGGCCGCCAGGCGTTGAGGTGCTGGCGCCAGGGGTACGGGCCCGGCTGGACGGTGGTGAAGTGGTAGCGGCCCTCGTCGTCGCTGAGGGTGCGGCCCACGCCGGTGAAGTTCGGGTCCAGCGGGGCGTCGTGCTGTTCGCGCTGATGGGCGTAGCGGCCCGCCGAGTTGGCCTGCCAGATCTCGATGAGCTGGCCGCGGACCGGGCGCCCGTCGCGGTCCAGCAGCCGGCCGGAGACGGTGATGCGCTCGCCGATCGGCTCACCGGTGTGCTGCCGGGTGAGGTCGTTGTCGATCTCGGTGATGTCCCGCTCCCCGAACGCGGGGGAGGACAGCTCCACCAGCTCGGGGTCCTTGGTGACGTCGATGGCGACCGGCGGCTGCTTCGGGTGGCGCAGCACCGAGGAGCGGTACGGCGCGTAGTCGCGGCGCGGCTGGTGCTCGACGGGCGCGCCGTCGGCGACCCGCTTCTCGTACGCGGCGTGCTCGGCCGCGATCTCCCGGTCGATGTCTGCTTGAGTGAGTGCGTGGGTCACGACAGGCCCTCCCCGAGGGTGAGTTCGGCTCCGGTCTTGGCGGTGATCTCCCGGGCGGTCACGCCGGGAGCGGTTTCGACGAGGACGAGTCCGTCGCCGGTGACGTCGAGGACGCCGAGGTCGGTGATGATCCGGTCCACGCACGCCTTGCCGGTCAGCGGCAGCGCGCACTCGGCGACGATCTTCGGGCTGCCGTCCTTGGCGGTGTGCGTCATGACGACGATGACCGTGCGGGCGCCGTGGACCAGGTCCATCGCGCCGCCGATGCCGGTGATCATCTTGCCGGGTATCGCCCAGTTGGCCAGGTCACCGGTCTGCGACACCTGCATCGCGCCGAGCACGGCGACGTCGATGTGCCCGCCGCGGATCATCCCGAACGACAGCGCCGAGTCGAAGAAGGAGGCGCCCGGCAGGACCGTGACGGTCTCCTTGCCCGCGTTGATCAGGTCCGGGTCGACCTGCTCCTCGGTGGGGTAGGGGCCGGTGCCCAGGATGCCGTTCTCCGACTCCAGGACCACCTCCACGTCCGCCGGGAGGTGGTTCGGGATCAGCGTCGGCAGGCCGATGCCCAGGTTGACGTACTGGCCGTCCCGGAGTTCGCGGGCCGCGCGGGCCGCCATCTCTTCCCGTGTCCAGGCCATCAGGAGCTCACCGTCCGCTTCTCGATCTTCTTGTCCTGCGCCTGCCCGGGGGTGAGGGCGACGACCCGCTGCACGAAGATCCCCGGCAGGTGCACCGCGTCCGGCTCGATCGCGCCGGGCTCGACGAGCTCCTCGACCTCGGCGACCGTGACCTTGCCCGCCATCGCGGCGAGGGGGTTGAAGTTGCGGGAGGACTTGCTGAACACCAGGTTGCCGTGCCGGTCGCCCTTCGCCGCCCGCACCAGCGCGTAGTCGGTGCGGATGCCGCGCTCCAGCACGTACTCCGTGCCGTCGAACTCCCGGACCTCCTTCGCGGGCGAGGCCAGCGCCACCCCGCCGGAGCCGTCGTAGCGCCAGGGCAGTCCGCCCTCGGCGACCTGCGTACCCACCCCGGCCGGGGTGTAGAACGCCGGGATGCCGGCGCCCCCGGCCCGCAGCCGCTCCGCGAGCGTGCCCTGCGGGATCAGCTCCACCTCCAGCTCACCGGCCAGGTACTGCCGGGCGAACTCCTTGTTCGCGCCGATGTAGGAACCGGTCACCCGGGCGATCCGGCCCGCCGCCAGCAGCACCGCGAGCCCGGACTCCATCGCCCCGCAGTTGTTCGAGACGACGCTCAAAGAGCCGACCCCGCGCTCGTACAGCGCCCGGATCAGCACGTCCGGCACACCGCTGAGGCCGAATCCGCCCACCGCCAGGGACGCGCCGTCCGGCACGTCAGCCACCGCCTCCGCAGCCGAGGCGACCACCTTGTCCATCCGAGGGATCCCGTCCTTTCCGGGCGACCCGACCGAGTTAGTCAGGGCACTGATTATTTACGCGAGGTCGGGCTCACGCTGCCATCGAGGAGGTCGGAGCGTCAATACCCTGGTCAGTTCCGCATCGAACGGCACACTAGGGCACGGCGAGAGTGTGCATGTACGGGTATTGTTCAGTACACAAACGAAACGACTGGGGAGCGTACATGGCCGCGGTGGACCTCACCACCCATCCCGGGCACCTCGCCCGGCGGCTCCAGCAGGCGCACTACCTGCTGTGGAACACGATGGTCTCCGAGGAGATCACCTCGCCGCAGTTCGCGGTCCTCAACGCGCTCGTCGCCGAGCCGGGCCTGGACCAGCGCACCGTGGGGGAGCGGGTCGGACTCGACCGCTCCACCATCGCCGAGGTGATCGGCCGGCTCATCCGGCGCGGGCTGCTGGACAAGGTCCGCGACCCGCAGGACGGCCGCCGCTTCCTGCTGCGCCTCACCGACGACGGCGTGCGCACACACCGCAGGCTGACGGTGCGCACCGCGCGGATGAACCAGGTCTTCCTGGCCCCGCTCGACGCCGGTGAACAGGCGCTCTTCATCGACCTGATCCGGCGGGTGGCGGACGCCGCCGAGGGGCTGCGCGATCCCGCCCCCTCCCCGTCCGCCCCGCGCTGACCGGACCGGCGGGGCCGGTCAGGCCGTCTGCGCGTACACCACCCACACCTGGCCGGGCGCGAAGTTCATCCGCCCGCCCTCCTCGGTGGTGAACGAGGTGCCGTCCCGCGCGGCCGGACGGTCCCAGCGCGCCTCGTACGCGTGTCCGCCGCGCAGCACGGTGGCCTCCCCGGAGCCCACCGTCTCGGTGTACGGGGTGTGGTTGCCGAGGGAGTCCCGGAACGCGGAGCGGCGCACGGTCACGTACTGCACGACGACCGTCGCGGGCGCCAGCCGTTCGCCGTCCGCGGTGAGCGCCGGGGCGCCGTCCATCGAGACCAGCCAGCGGTCGCGGTCGCCGGACCAGGTGAAGGTGAAGCGGGCCGCCGGCTGGCGCACGGTGACCTCGTCCTCGGGCTTGCCGTCCGCGGGCGGCGGACCGAAGCGGAAGCCGGTGGTCAGGGCGGCCTCGCCGGGCGGAGCGTCCATCAGCCGCCCCGGCCGCAGGTACAGGTTGTGCGGGGCGGACCGGTCCGTGCCCCGGGTGAAGGCACCGGGCGCCGACTCGGGGGTCACCGCCTCCAGCGGCGCCCGGTCGATCAGGGGCAGCAGCTTGCCCTGTGCGCCGGAGAAGGCCAGCACCGGCCGGTCGAACTGGCGCAGCAGCTCCAGATCGGACTCCCGGGCGCTGCGCACCGGTCCGACGGAGTCGGGGAGCCGGCCGGCGTACACCGCCATCAGCCGGCTCAGCCCGCCCTCCACCTGCTCGGCGTACACCACGTCGGCGGCGTCCAGGCCCGTCTGCGGCCGGGCGGCGCGGGCGTTGTCGATCTTCACGGCGAGCACCGGAGGGCTCTCCCGCCGGGTCTCCCCGGACTGGGCCGGTGACTCCCGGGACGATCCGCGCCCGTCGTCGCGCGGCCCCTGCGACACCGTGCAGCCCGCCGCCAGTCCGGCCGCCAGCAACGCGGCCACCAGCACCCTCGCCCCGGTGCCGCGCCGTCGGCGCGCCCTTCGCTCCGTGCTCACCGTCGCCACCGCGCCCGCCTCGCGTCATCCGTTGTCTTCATTGTGCGCTTTTCTGATAGTTGCTGGCCATCGCCGATCGGAGGCGCTTCCGCGCGGCGGCTTCCGCCGATCGGCTCAGTGACCGGTTCGGCGATCGGCGGTTCGGCGCACGGCCGCTCGGGTACCCGGACGCCCACCGCATGAGCGACACACCGGCCACCACGGAGGGAGCGGGCGGCGATGAAGGCACTGACCTGGCAGGGAAAACGGGACGTGAGGGTGGAGAACGTGCCCGATCCCCGGATCGAGGAGCCGACGGACGCGATCATCCGCATCACCTCCACCGGACTGTGCGGATCCGATCTGCATCTGTACGAGGTCCTCACCCCGTTCATGACCCCGGGCGACATCCTCGGCCACGAGCCGATGGGCATCGTCGAGGAGGTCGGTGCGGCGGTGCCCGACCTCCAGGTCGGCGACCGGGTCGTGGTGCCGTTCCAGATCGCCTGCGGCAACTGCTGGATGTGCCTGACCGGACTGCCCACCCAGTGCGAGACCACCCAGGTCAGCGCCGAGAACATGGGCGCGGCCCTGTTCGGTTACACCCGGCTGTACGGCGCGGTACCGGGAGCCCAGGCCGAGTACCTGCGCGTCCCGCAGGCCCAGTACGGCCCGATCAAGGTGCCCGAAGGGCCGTCCGACGACCGGTTCGTCTACCTCTCCGACGTGCTGCCCACCGCCTGGCAGGCGGTCGCCTACGCGGGCGTCCCGCAGGGCGGCAGCGTCGCCGTGCTCGGGCTCGGCCCCATCGGCGACATGGCCTGCCGGGTCGCCCAGGTCAAGGGCGCCGGACGGGTGTTCGGCGTGGACCTGGTCCCCGAGCGGCTGAACCGGGCGCGCGAGCGGGGCGTGGAGACCTTCGACCTGCGCTCCTTCGACAACGAGAAGGAACTCGTCGCCGCCATCCGCGACCAGACCGACGGCCGCGGCCCCGACGCCGTGATCGACGCCGTCGGCACCGAGGCGCACGGCAGCGCGGCGGCCCGCATGGTGCAGAACGCCTCGGCGCTGCTGCCCCGCAAGCTCAGCGGCCCGATGGCGGAACGCTTCAGCGTCGACCGGCTCGCCGCCCTGCACACCGCCATCGAACTGGTGCGCCGCGGCGGCACCATCTCGATCAGCGGCGTCTACGGCGGCATGGCCGACCCGATGCCCATGCTCACCCTGTTCGACAAGCAGATCCAGATGCGCATGGGCCAGGCGAACGTACGCCGCTGGACCGACGAGATCATCCCCTACCTCACCGACGAGGACCCGCTCGGCGTCGACGACTTCGCCACCCACCGCGTGCCGCTCGCCGAGGGCCCGGAGGCCTACGCGATGTTCCAGAACAAGCGCGACGGCGCGGTCAAGGTGCTGATGCAGCCCTGACCCACGGCTTGCCGTGACGGGGCGGGAGGCCGGGAACCCCGGCCTCCCGCCCCGTCACGACTACAGCTCCTTGATCCGGACGTCCCGGTAGGAGACGACGTCCGTCGTGCCGTGCACCTGCAGTCCGATGTAGCCGGAGGCGAACCGTCGCCCGTCCGTGCCCGGGTCGTCCGAGCGCGGCGGGGTGAAGTCCTGGCCGCCGGTGTTGTCGAACTCGTTGATCAGCACACCGTTGCGGTAGACCGAGTAGCGCTGGTCCACCACGCGGATCTCGTAGTCGTTCCAGGTGCCCTTCTGCGTCACACCCGCGCCGGCCAGGCCCACCCGGTCGAAGCCGTAGACCGAGCCCGTCTTGTACATGTCGCCGGTGGGTGAGTCGAACACCTGCACCTCGTGACCGTACTTGATGGCGACCCACTCCGGCCGCGACTCCTCCGGGTGGTCGTGGACCTGCGGGAACCGCACGAACACACCGGAGTTGGCGTTGCCGGTGCCCGGGGCGTCGTCACGCCACTGGAGCTTCAGCGAGAAGTCGCCGTACGTGCGCTCCGGGAACCACAGCATGCCGAGCCCGCCCCGGGTGGTGCCGGAGGTGATCGACCCGTCCGGGTTCAGCGCGAACGAACCGCCGCCCACCTGCTCCCACTTGGCGAACGACTCCTCGCTGCCGTCCAGGATCTTGCGGTAGCCCTCGGTTTGGCCGGGCCTGCCGATGCCGGACTGCCGGGCCGCCTTGTTGATCGCCCGGTACTCCCGCTGGTCGACGACCCCCTCCTTCTCGAGCCTGTCCAGCACGCTCTTCACGTGCTTCAGGAACAGCGCCTGCGAGGTCCACTCCTTCTCGTCCTCGATCAGCTCACCGATCCGGCACCGGTTGTCGGTGACCCGGTTCGGCACGCCCGAGTCGACCGTGCCGACGATCACCGTCAACCGCTCGTCGTATTCGGGGCAGTGGGGTGCGGGTACCCCGCCGTCCGCCACGACCGTGAAGCTCACCGTCAGCGGATCGGAAGTGTTCCCGGCCCGGTCGCTCGCCCGGTACGTCACGGTGTGCCGGCCCGCCCGGTCGACCACCACGGGCCCGGTGTACGCCAGGTACGGTCCGCCGTCGAGCGAGTACTCGATGCCCGCGACACCGGAACCGCCGTGCCCGTCGTCGGCGACGACGGTCACGGTGGCGTCACCGACGTAGGCGCCGTCGGAGTTCTTGGTGCCCGCCACGGTCACGCCGGTCGCCGGCGGGGTGGTGTCCTGCGGGGGAGCGGCGACGACCGTGAACTCCACGCTCCGCTCCGCCGCCGCGTTGCCCGCCCGGTCGGTGGCGCGGTAGCGCACGGTGTGCGTGCCCACCTCGTGCACCATCACCGGACCGGTGTACGGCTGCCAGGCGCCGGAGGCGCCGATCGCGTACTCGATGGTGTTGACGCCGGTGCCGGTGTCCGACGCGGTGACGGTGACCGTCGCCATGTCGATGTAGGCGCCGTCGCCGTTTTTCTCGCCGGTCACCGTCGCCGAGGTCTCCGGCGGGGTGGTGTCGTCCGACTGCGGGGCGACGACGGTGAACTCGACGCTCCGCTCCGCCGACACGTTGCCCGCCTTGTCCAGGGCGCGGTAGCGCACGGTGTGCGTGCCGACCCGGTCGACGACGACCGGGGCGGTGTACGGCTGCCAGGCGCCGTCGGACCCGATCGCGTACTCGATCCGGTCCACGCCCGAACCCTCGTCGGTGGCCCCGACCGTCACGCTCGCCGAACCGACGTACTGGCCCTCGGCGTTCTGCGAGCCGGTCACCCTCGCCGTGGCCTCGGGCGCGGTGGTGTCCTCACCGCTGCCCTCGGTCACCGTCAGGACGCCCTGCATCTCGCCGTGGCCGGGGATGGTGCAGTGGTAGAAGTAGCGGCCCGGGGTGAGCGTCACCTCGGCGGTGTGCCGGCCGCCCTGGGCGTCGGCCGGGTTGGCCAGGATGTTCAGCTGGACGTCGTCGTTGAACTCCGGGTCGGAGGTCACGAACGTCAGCGTGTGCGGCATCCCGGTGGTGTTGCCGGTCGCCGCGCTGTTCTCGAACACGATGGTCGCCGGACCGGCCACCGCGGTCGCCGGCGCGGAGGTGTACTCGGTGATGCCGTCACCGGCGGTCCAGGTGAGCACCTGCTCCGCCGCCGCGCCGGCCGAACCGGTCCCGTCGGCCGCGGAGGTCGTCGCCTGCAGGCCGAGCATCATGAGGAGGGCGGCCAGCAGGGCGGCCCACGTCCTTCGTTGCCGCATCACTCGGTTCCCCTCGCCAGCTGACCGGCGGCCGGGGTCGGCCCGCCGCCCGTGTAGGTGACCCGCCACAGCGCGGACTTGGCGTCGGAGGTGAAGAAGCCGCGCCCGTAGTCGAGGACGTACAGCGAGCCGTCCGGGCCGAATTCCCAGCCCATCAGGTTCTTGATGCCGTCGTTGCCGACCGGCACGATCTTCTTCAGGGACTCCGAGTGCACCGGAAGACCGCCGTCTCCTTGCGTCCTCGGGTCCATCAGCACCGCGTTGCGCGGCTGGTCGGTGTCGTAGAAGTCGCCGACGAACCACTTGCCGTCCCAGTACGCCGGCCACTTGACCTCGCTGGCGCTGTCGGCGTCGTAGCGGTAGACCGGGCCGTTCATCGCGGCCTGCCCGCCGCCCTTGAGCCAGGGCAGCCGGTACGTGGCCTCGTCCTGCTCGTACGACGGGACGCCGCTGCCGTCGCGCGGGTAGTCCGGGCCGCCGCCCTGCGGCGAGTACCAGATGTTGTTGCCGGTCACCGGCGGCAGGTTGACCAGGCCGTCGTTGTTCGGCGACTCGTTCTTCGGGGCGTCGCAGTCGTACCAGCCCAGCGGCTGCGACGGATCGGGCAGGTTGCGGTCCCGGTAGGGCTGCTTGTTGCCCATGCAGTACGGCCAGCCCCGGTTGGACGCCTCGGTGATCACGGCGAACGTGTCGTACTTCGCCGGACCCCAGGTCGGCGAGGGGGAGCCGGCGTCCGGGCCGACCCAGCCCGCGTACAGGGTGTCGGTCTTCTGGTCGACGGAGATGCGCGCCGGGTTGCGGACGCCCATCACGTAGATCTCGCCGCGCGTCTTGCCACCGCCCTCGGCGGTCTCCTTCCCGGTGAACAGGTTGCCCTCGGGCAGCGTGTACGTGCCGTCCGGCTCCGGGTGGATGCGCAGGATCTTGCCGTTGAGGTTGTTGGTGTTGCCGGCGGTGCGGCGCGCGTCGGCGAAGGACACGCCCTTGAAGTTGGGCTCCGGGTTGTTGCCCGAGTAACCGCCGCTGAAGCCACTGGAGTTGTTGTCACCGGTGGCGATGTACAGGTTGCCCTTGGAGTCCCAGGCCATCCCGCCGCCCGCGTGGCAGCAGCTGTGGATCTGCACCGGCCACTTCAGCAGCACCTTCTCGCTGCCCGGGTCCAGCTTGCCGGTGGCCCGTTCGAGCGTGAAGCGGGAGACCCGCCGCTCGGCCATGTGCGTGTCCCGGTCGATTCCGGAGTGCGGTGTGTAGTGCAGGTACACCCACCCGTTCTGCTCGAACCCCGGGTCCAGCTCGATGCCGAGCAGGCCCTCCTCGACCTTGCGCAGCTCGTCGCCGCCGCCCTTGTTGCCGAAGACGGTGAGCGCCCCGGCGAGGGTGACCTGCTTGGTCCTGGGGTCGTAGACGTGGATCTCGCCCGTGCCCTTGCCGATGTCCGGGTCGTTCCAGTCGGTGACGACGGGCTGCGAGGAGTCGGCGCCGCCCCGGCCGATGAAGAAGACGCGGCCGTCGGGTGCGGTGACCAGGCCGTGCGGTTCGCCGATCTGGTCGTTCAGGCCCGGCCGGTTGGGCCGGGTGAGCCGCTCCGCCTCGTAGTTGCCGGTGATGGTGGCCTTGCAGTCGGCCTGCACCAGCCGGGTCGTCCACAGCAGGGCGCCGCGCAGATGGTCACGGAAGTCGGTCTCGTCGTACGACGACACCGTGCCGCCCATGCCGGTGTAGAAGGACCGGCCGCCGTCGTAGTCACGGCACCAGCTCACCGGGTGGTCCCAGCCGTGGGCGCCCGCGCCGGGCGCGTACGTCGACTCGCGCACCCTGGCGACCGTGTGCACGTCGCCGGACGGGTTCTTCACCCAGTTCAGCCACTTGTCGGGCCGCTTCCACTCCATCGGAAGGCCCTTGGTCGCCGGATGCGCCCGGTCGCCGACCTCGACCGTCGCCCGCTGCACCGTGCCCGGACTCGACGCGGCCGGGCGCGCGCCGATCAGGCCGGTGAACCAGTCCGAGTACGGTTCCGCGCGGGCCGCGTCGTGCAGACCGACGAAACCGCCGCCGGCCTCCATGTACGCCTCCAGGCCCGCCTCCTGGTCCGGGTCGAGGACGTCCCCGCCGCCGGTCAGGAACACGACGGCGTTGAACCGCCCCAGCTTCCTGGCGTTGGTGAAGACCGAGGCGTCGTCCGTGGCCGTGACCTTGAACCGCTGGTCGGCCGGGCCGGACAGACCGATCTTCTCGATCGCCGCGATCCCGGCGTTCACCAGCGGCGACTCCTCACCGCCGGCCGCGGAGCCGTGGAACAGCAGCACGCGTACGTTGGCGCCGCCCGGGGGCGACGTGATGGACATCGTTGTCAGGGACGGATCCGGGGCCGGGTGCGCGCCGGCGGCGGGACCCGACAGCAGCCCGGCGACGACGGCACCGGCGGTCACGGCGGCCGCCCGGGCGCGTCGTCCCGTTCTCGTCCTTCGTGCGCCCGTGGCGCTCGACGTGCTCAACCTTCGTAAGCGCATGGGTTCTTGATGCGATGTGGACCGCACGTGGCCACCCACCCCTCCTCGGTCGCGGCGACAGCGTCAAGGAAGCTAGACCTCTTTGCGTCACACGCCAATACCTATCGCAGCAATGCAACGAACTTTGTCCTGAGTGTGGATAAACCACGGGGCGGCCGCTACGGTTTCACAGGTTCATGACAGCCACCTGGGGAGTTCGGCATGGACAGACGCGGTTTCAACCGGCGGGTACTGCTGGGCGGCGCCGCCGTCGCGACATCGTTGTCCGTCGCGCCCGAGGCCGTGAGCGCGGCCGCGCCGGCGAAGACCGCGCCCGCCGGCGGCGAGGTGCGGCGCGTCAAGATGTACGCGGAGCGGCTGGACGGCGGACGGATGGGCTACGGCCTCGAGAGGGGCAAGGCGTCCGTCCCCGGCCCGCTGATCGAGCTCAACGAGGGCGACACCCTGCACATCGAGTTCGAGAACACCATGGACGTGCCCGTGAGCCTGCACGTCCACGGCCTGGACTACGAGATCTCCAGCGACGGCACCAGACAGAACAGGAGCGACGTCGAGCCCGGCGGCACCCGCACCTACACCTGGCGCACCCACAAGCCCGGCCGCCGCTCGGACGGCACCTGGCGTGCGGGCAGCGCCGGCTACTGGCACTACCACGACCACGTCGTCGGCACCGTGCACGGCACCGGCGGCATCCGGAACGGGCTGTACGGCCCGGTGATCGTCCGCCGCAAGGGCGACGTCCTGCCCGACGCGACCCACACCATCGTCTTCAACGACATGTCGATCAACAACAGGCCCGCCCACACCGGCCCGGACTTCGAGGCCACCGTGGGCGACCGCGTCGAGATCGTCATGATCACGCACGGCGAGTACTACCACACCTTCCACATGCACGGTCACCGCTGGGCCGACAACCGCACCGGCATGCTCACCGGACCCGACGACCCGAGCCAGGTCATCGACAACAAGATCTGCGGCCCGGCCGACTCCTTCGGCTTCCAGATCATCGCGGGGGAGGGCGTCGGAGCGGGCGCCTGGATGTACCACTGCCACGTCCAGAGCCACTCGGACATGGGCATGGTCGGCCTGTTCCTGGTGAAGAAGCCGGACGGCACCATCCCGGGGTACGACCCGCACGAACACGCCCACGGGGCCGCCGCCGAGGAGGACCACGAGCACGGTCACTGACGCGCCGGACGTGATCCGAGAGCGCTCTCGCCCGTGGCCGCACCGGGGCTATCCTGTCCCGCAGCCGCAGGTGAGGAGCCCCGAAGTGACCGACACAGTGCCGCGTCCCACGCTGGAGGCCGTGGCCGCGCGGGCCGGCGTCTCCCGGGCCACGGTCTCCCGCGTCGTCAACGGCTCCGACGGGGTGCGGGAACGCCTGGCGGAGCGGGTGAGGAGGGCGGTGGAGGAACTCGGGTACGTGCCGAACCAGGCCGCCCGCAGCCTGGTGACGAAGCGGCACGACGCCATCGCCGTCATCGTCGCCGAACCGGAGACCCGGGTCTTCGCCGACCCCTTCTTCGCTCGGCAGCTGCGCGGCATCAGCAAGGAGCTGACGGCCCACGACAACCAGCTCGTCCTGCTGCTCACCGAGGACCGCGACGACCACGCGCGCGTCGGCCGCTACCTGGCCGGCGGACATGTCGACGGCGCGCTGGTGTTCTCCCTCCACATCGACGACCCGCTGCCCGAACTGATCCAGCGGGCCGGTCTGCCGACGGTGTACGGCGGCCGCCCCGACTGGAACGGCGGCCGACGCGGCGTCCCCTACGTCGACAGCGACAACCGGGGCGGCGCCCGCGACGCCGTACGGCATCTGCTCGGCCTCGGCCGCCGCCGCATCGCCCACATCACCGGCGCCCTCGACCAGACCGCGGCGGTGGACCGGCTCGACGGCTTCCGGGACGTCATGACCGGCGCCGATCCCCGGCTGGTCGTGGAGGGCGACTTCACCCCGGCCGGGGGCGAGCGGGCGATGCGCCGGCTCCTCGACCGCTGCCCGGACCTGGACGCGGTGTTCGCCGCCAACGACCTCACGGCGGCGGGCGCCCTGCGCGTGCTGCGCGAGCACGGGCGGCGGGTGCCGGACGACGTGGCGGTCGTCGGCTTCGACGACATGCTGCCGATCGCCGAACAGACCGACCCGCCGCTCACCACGGTCCGCCAGGACATCGAGGAGATGGGCCGGCTGATGGCCCGCCTCCTCCTGCGCGGCCTGGACGGCACCACCACGTCCGACGAGAACGTCGGCGGCCCCCCGCCCGGCGTGATCTTCCCGACGACCCTGATCCGCCGAGAGTCCGCCTAGGAGCCCCGCGATCCGCAGCCCCGCGATCCGCGGGCAGTCGTGCCTCCCCCGTCCCCGCGGGCAGTCGTGCCGCTGGGGCGGCACGGGTGGGCGCGACGGCGCCCCGCAAGCGCCGGGCCGCGCGCCCCCCCGGCCCGCACTCACGCGGGCATCCGGCAAGGCACCGGGCCGCGCGACCCCCCCCGGCCCACACCCACGCGACGGCACCCCGCAAGCCCCGGCCCACGGACCCGTGACACACCCGTCCGGGTGCTCCGTCGGCGCCGGCCGGCCGGCCGGTGGAAGACTCCGCGGAGCAGGCGACGGGACCCCTCCAAGGAGGCAGCATGCTCACCACCCGCTTCGTCGACGGCGCCCCGAACTGGATCGACGTCGGCACCCCCGACATCGAGGGCGCCGCGTCCTTCTACGGCGGCCTGTTCGGCTGGGAGTTCACCTCGGCGGGCCCCGACGCCGGCGGCTACGGCTTCTTCCGGCTGGCCGGACGGATCGTCGCGGGCGGTACGCGGACCGCACCGGAGCAGGGCCCGCCCGCCTGGACCGTCTACTTCCGGAGCCCCGACGCGGACGCCACGGCGGAGACCGCCCGACGGACCCGGGGCAGCGTGCCCGTGCCGCCCGTGGACGTGCTGGGGCAGGGCAGGGCGGCCGTCCTCGCCGACCAGGCGGGCGTCCCCTTCGGCATCTGGGAGCCCGCGCTGCGCAAGGGCATCGAGGCGGCCGGCGAGGTCGGCTCGCTGTGCTGGGTCGAGCTGTACACCCCGGACATCGCCCGCGCCGCCGCGTTCTACCACTCCGTCCTCGGCTGGGAGACCTCGGCGGTGACCTTCCCCGGCGGCGTCTACACCTCCGTCAACCCCGCCGGGACGGGCGAGGAGGGCATGTTCGGCGGGCTGGTCCCGCCGGCCGACGACCCCACCGGGGCGGAGTCCGGCCGGCCCCACTGGCTGCCCTACTTCGGGGTGGACGACACGGACGCCGTCGTCGCCAGGGCCGTCGGGCTGGGCGGCAGGGTGCGGCTGCCCGCCACCTCCCTCGCCGGCGTCGGCCGACTGGCCCGCCTGGAGGACCCGTACGGCGCACGGTTCGCCGTCCTCAAGGGTGATCCGCGCGAGACCTGACCCACCCGGCGCGCCGCCGTGCGCGCCGGGTGCCCCGGCGTCATCATCATGCGGTCGCGGAGGGCCCGGGGCCCTGCGTTGATCCCGCGTTGATCGAACGTTTTTCGCCGCACGGCAGGCTTTCGGTCATGCACACCGAAACGATCCCGTCGCCCGACCTGGCCTGGCAGGAGGAGGCGCTGTGCGCGCAGACCGGGGGAGACTTCTTCTTCCCCGAGCCGGGCAGCTCGGTCCGCGAGGCCAAGCGGATCTGCGGCCTCTGCCCGATCCGCGCGACGTGCCTCGAGTACGCCCTGGTCAACGACATGCGCTTCGGCGTCTGGGGCGGCATGTCCGAGAAGGAACGCCTGGAACTGCGCCGCACCGCCCGGTAGGTTCCGGCGTCAGCCGTGCTTCGCGCGGGCTGCCATCCGGGCCTTGCGGGCCGCCAGCTTCTCGTCGAACTTCGCGGCCTCCGCGTCCAGGCCGCCCATGAACACGCCCAGTTCCTCCTGGGCCTTGAGGCCCTCGGGACCCAGCCCGTCGATCTCCATGATCTTCAGGAAGCGGAGCACCGGCTGGAGCACGTCGTCGTGGTGGATGCGCAGGTTGTAGACTTCGCCGATGGCCATCTGCGCGGCCGCCCGCTCGAACCCGGGGATGCCGTGGCCGGGCATCCGGAAGTTCACCACGACGTCGCGCACCGCCTGCATCGTGAGGTCCGGGGTCAGTTCGAACGCCGACTTGAGCAGGTTGCGGTAGAAGACCATGTGCAGGTTCTCGTCGGTCGCGATGCGGGCCAGCATGCGGTCGCAGACCGGGTCACCGGACTGGTGGCCGGTGTTGCGGTGCGAGATGCGGGTGGCCAGCTCCTGGAAGGCGACGTAGGCGATCGAGTGGAGCATCGAGTGCCGGTTGTCCGACTCGAAGCCCTCGCTCATGTGCGCCATGCGGAACTGCTCCAGCTTGTCCGGGTCCACCGCCCGCGAGGCGAGCAGGTAGTCCCGCATCACGATGCCGTGCCGGCCCTCCTCGGCCGTCCAGCGGTGCACCCAGGTGCCCCAGGCACCCTCCCGGCCGAACAGCGTGGCGATCTCGTGGTGGTAGCTGGGGAGGTTGTCCTCGGTCAGCAGGTTCACCACCAGGGCGATCCGGCCGACCTCGGTGACCTTCGACTGCTCCTTGTCCCAGGCCTCGCCGTCCTCGAAGAAGCCCGGGAAGTTACGGCCGTCGCTCCACGGCACGTACTCGTGCGGCATCCAGTCCTTGGTGACCTTCAGATGCCGGTTGAGCTCCTTCTCGACCACTTCCTCCAGTGCGTACAACAGCCGGGCGTCGGTCCAGACCGAGGGGCTGCCGAGGTGGGGAGAAGTGAGCGACACGGGTGACTCCATGGGGACGGTGACATGCGGAAGGCCCGGCGAGCGGGCCGGGAACCTACGGAATCGTAGGCTACGTAGCCGTAGGTTACGTAGCCGTAGGTTAAGGGTGCCGTAAAGAGGGCTGATCAGCGGGGGTCCCTCCGGGTGTCGTCCCGCCCCGGAGCCGCAGGTCGCTGCACCGTACGGGGGAGACGGTCACCGGTCGGGCGCGCAGCTCCCGAAGGCGCACCGAGAGGCACGTCACACAGCCCTGGGGCTTCCCGGACTCGCCGATGTCCACCGGGACCGGCTCGCGGCCGAGGCCCGCGAACGGTCCCGCGGTCTTCGGCGCGCTCGCCGCCATCGGCGGCCCGTCCCCGCCGGGCGGCACCACGACGGGCGTCGGCGCAGCCGTCATGCGGGGCGGATCCGGACAGGGCCACCCCGGGCCGCGGGGGATGCACCACCGGTGACGGCCTCAGCGCCCGGCCCGCCGCAGATGTTCCGCCGTGAAGGACCCGCCGGCGTGGAGCAACCGGGCCGGCGTGCCCTCGAACACCACCCGGCCGCCGTCCCTCCCGCCGTCCGGACCGAGATCGATCACCCAGTCCGCGCGGGCGACGACATCGAGGTCGTGCTCGACGACGATCACGGTGTTGCCCGCGTCCACCAGCCGGTCCAGCAGGCCGACGAGACCGTCCACGTCCGCCATGTGCAGCCCGGTCGTCGGTTCGTCGAGCACGTACACCACGCCCTTGCGGTGCAACCGGGTGGCCAGCTTGATCCGCTGCCGTTCACCACCCGAGAGGGTGGAGAGCGGCTGCCCCAGCGTGAGGTAGGTGAGGCCCACGTCCCGCAGGGCGCGCAGCCGGCGCCGCACGCCCGTGTCGTGGAAGAAGTCCAGCGCCTCCTCGGCGGTCATCCCGAGCACGTCGGCGACGGAGCGGCCGCCGACGGTCAGCCGCAGCACGTCGTCCTTGAACCGCCGCCCCTCGCAGGCGGGGCAGGTCGTGGTCACCGGGTCCATGAACGCCAGGTCGGTGTACATGATCCCGCGGCCCTCGCAGGTCCCGCAGGCGCCGCCGGAGTTGAAGCTGAACAGCCCCGGCTCCGCCCCCGTCTCCCGCGCGAAGACCTTCCGTACCGTGTCCATGATCCCGAGGTACGTCGCCGGGGTGGACCGCGCCGAGATGCCGATCGAGGACTGGTCGACCACCACGGTGTCACGGTGCACGGCGGCGAACTCGGCGACCAGTGTGCTCTTGCCCGAACCGGCCACCCCGGTCACGGCGGTGAGCACCCCGGCCGGGAACCGCACGGTGACCTCCCGCAGATTGTGCCGGTCGGCCCCCTTCACCCACAGCTCGCCCGTCGCCTCCCGCACCGCGTCCTTGACCGTCGTGCGCCGCCCGAGACACCGCCCCGTCAGGGTGCCCGAGGCGGCCAGCTCCCGCGGGGTCCCCTCGAACACCACCCGGCCGCCCTTGGCGCCCGCGCCCGGGCCCATGTCGACCACGTGGTCGGCCAGCGCGATGACGTCCGGGTCGTGCTCGACGACCAGCACGGTGTTGCCCTTGTCGCGCAGCCGCAGCAGCAGTTCGCCGAGGCGGTGCACGTCCCGCGGATGCAGTCCGGCGCTGGGCTCGTCGAAGATGTACGTCATCCCGGTCAGACTCGATCCGAGGTGCCGTACGGTCTTCAGCCGCTGCCCCTCGCCGCCGGAGAGCGTGCCCGTCTCCCGGTCCAGGCTCAGATAGCCGAGCCCGATCGTCTCGATCCGTTCCAGCGCGGCGACGGCGGCCCCGGCGACCGCGCCGGCCACCGGATCGTCGATCTCCCGCAGTGCGGCGATGAGATCGGTGACCTGCATGGCCGCGCAGTCGGCGATGGACCGGCCCCCGATCCGGGACGCCAGCGCCGCCTCGTTCAGCCTCGCGCCCCGGCAGGCGGGACAGACGCCCTCGGTCAGGAACTCCCGCACCATGTCACGGGTCTTCTGGCTCATCCCCGCCAGGTCCCGCTTGAGATAAAGCCGTTCGAAGCGGTCGGCGAGCCCCTCGTACTCGGTGGTCCAGGTGCCGCCCGTACCGTTCACGGTGACCTTGCTTCCGGGGCGCCCCCGCATCAGGAACCCCCGCTCGGCCGTGGTGAACTCACGCACCGGTTTGTGCGGGTCCAGCTCGTCGCTGTTGGTGTACGCCTGCCCCTGCCAGGTCCCCGCGGCGAACGGCGGGAAGCGGACCGCCCCCTCGGCGAGGGAGCGGTCCGTGTCGAGGATGCGGTCCCAGTCCGGCCGCACGGTCCGGCCCAGGCCGTCGCACGCGCGGCACATGCCCGACGGGTCGTTGAACGAGTACGCCGTCGCCGGTCCGGCGCTCGGCGTGCCGTGCCGCGAGAACAGCACCCGCAGCACCGAGTACACGTCCGTCATCGTGCCGACCGTCGACCGGGAGTGGCCGCCCACGGGCCGCTGGTCGACGACGATCGCGGGCGTCAGATCCTCCAGGGCCTCCGCGTGCGGCCGCTCGTACTTCGGCAGCCGGTTGCGGACGAACCAGGTGAACGTCTCGTTGAGCTGGCGCTGCGACTCGACCGCGATCGTGTCGAAGACGACCGACGACTTCCCCGACCCCGAAACGCCGGTGAACACGGTCAGCCGGCCCTTCGGGATGCGGAGCGACACGCCCCTGAGGTTGTTCTCCCCGGCTCCGGTGATGGTGATGAACTCGCTGGACTGGTTCATACCGCCGACGCTAGGCGGAATACCCGACAGCTTCTGTCGTGGTTTCCTTCAGCTCCCCCTCCTCCATCAGCAGCCACCGGGTGATGCCGATCGACTTCAGGAACGGCAGGTCGTGACTGGCCACGATCAGGGCTCCCTCGTACGACTCCAGCGCCGTGGTCAGCTGCCGGACGCTCGCCATGTCGAGGTTGTTGGTCGGCTCGTCCAGCATCAGCAGCTGCGGCGCGGGCTCCGCCAGCATCAGCGCGGCCAGCGCCGCCCGGAAACGCTCGCCGCCGGAGAGCGTTTCCGCCCTCTGGTCGGCGCGGGCGCCCCGGAACAGGAAGCGGGCGAGCCGGGCCCGGACCCGGTTGTTGGTGGCGCCCGGGGCGAACCGGGCCACGTTCTCGGCGACGGTCAGCTCCGGGTCGAGGACGTCGAGCCGCTGCGGCAGGAACCGCAGGGGCACATGGACGTCCGCCTCGCCCGCCACCGGCTCCAGCTCCCCGGCGATCGTCCGCAGCAGCGTCGTCTTGCCCGCGCCGTTGCGCCCGATCAGCGCCACCCGCTCCGGGCCGCGCAGATCGAAGCCGCCCACCCGGGCGCCGTACGCCAGTTCCAGGTCCATGAGCGTCAGGACGCCACGGCCCGGCGGTACGGCCGTGTACGGCAGGTCGACGCGGATCTCGTCGTCGTCCCGTACGGCCTCCACCGCGTCGTCGAGGCGTTCCCTGGCCCCGGCGAGCTTCTCCTCGTGCATGATGCGGTGCTTGCCCGCGGACTCCTGCGCCGCGCGCTTGCGCGCCCCCATGACGATCTTCGGCTCGCGCTTGCTGTCCCACATCTTCTGGCCGTACCGCTTGCGGCGGGCCAGCTTGACCTGGGCGTCGGCCAGTTCGCGCTTCTGCTTGCGGAAGTCGGCCTCGGCGACGCGCACCATGCGCTCGGCGGCCTCCTGTTCGACGGCCAGGGCCTCCTGGTACGCCGAGAAGCTGCCGCCGTACCAGGTCACCTCCCCGGCGCGCAGATCCGCGATCTGGTCCACCAGTTCCAGCAGTTCACGGTCGTGGCTGACCACGACCATGACGCCCGGCCAGCCCGCGACGGCCGCGTACAGCCGCCTGCGGGCGTACAGGTCGAGGTTGTTGGTGGGCTCGTCGAGCAGCAGCACGTCCGGGCGGCTCAGCAGCAGCGCGGCCAGCCGCAGCAGCACCGACTCGCCGCCGGACACCTCGCCGACGGTGCGGTCGAGACCGATGTGCCCGAGGCCGAGTTCGCCGAGCGTGGCCAGGGCGCGCTCCTCGACGTCCCAGTCGTCGCCGACGGTCTCGAAGTGCTCCTCGGCCACGTCGCCCGCCTCGATGGCGTGCAGCGCGGCCCGCCGGCCGGCGATGCCGAGGGCCTCGTCGACCCTCAGCGCGGTGTCGAGCGTCACGTTCTGCGGCAGGTACCCCACCTCGCCGGCGACCCGGACGGTGCCGTCGGCCGGCCGGAGCTCACCGGCGATCAGCTTCAACAGGGTCGACTTCCCCGACCCGTTGACGCCGACGAGGCCGGTGCGGCCGGGGCCGAAGGCGACGTCCAGGCCCTCGAGGACGGTGGTGCCGTCGGGCCAGGTGAAGGTGAGGGACGTACAGGTGATGGATGGTGTCATGCGGGCCTCCGCGGTTGCTCGGGACGATCAGGGGCAAACGCCTGTCGAGACACCGCGGGACGAGGACCGGCAGCCGGGAGGGAAGGCCTGGGCATGGAAAAGCCCTGTTCCGCAAGGACCGCAAGGACGGCTCGAACGCCGAGGTCGCACGCGACGTACACACCCGAGTGGTGTGACGCGGTGTCTCAGAACCTCAGACGAGCAACGTCCTTCTCCTATCGACGGCAACAGGACCGCTGTACACCGTAGGAGTGCCCGAAACGGCTGTCAACGGCTTTTCGGAGCACCACGTCACCGCCCCCGAGGAGGCCCCGTGTCCAACGGCCCGCTCTCGCTGCCGGCCCGCCTGTGCCTGCTGGTCTGGGACGCCGACCCGTCCCGGCAGGCCCCCGTGGTGCGGGCCGGAGCCCTCGCCGAGCTGGCCCGGCGGGGCCTGCTGGTCGACGACGACGGCATCGCCACACCCCGCGACCTCGACTCCCGGACCGGTGACCCGGTGCTGGACGGTCTTCTGGAACTGGTCAGCGAGTCCTGCCCGCACCGCTGGCGCGTCTGGGTGAGGCTGCGCGCGCGGTACACCCTGGACGCGGCCCGGGAGCAGCTGGTGGCCGAGGGAGTGCTGCGCGCCGAGAAACACCGGGTCCTCGGGGTGTTCCCCTCGGTGGACCACGTCCTGGCCGACACCGCCCGGGCGGAGGCGTTGCGCCGGGAGGCCCACCGCATCCTGGCCGGGTCCGCACCGGTGGAGGACGTCCCCGGGCCGACCGCGACCGCACTCGCCCTCGTGACCGCCGCGGGTCTGCCGCCGGCCCCGGCCGGCTCCTCCCGCGACGGGCGCGCGGAGACCCTGACCCGCCGGGCCGGATCGGCGGCGCCCGCGTTCGGCGCCGTCCTGCGCGAGCTGTGCGCGGGGCTGAGGGACGAGGCGCCGACGGCCTCGCTCACCAGGGGGCGGTGAGCCCTCGTCCGGCGAGGGTCCGCCCCATATGGGTGCGCCCCGTGTGCGTGCGCCCCACGGGGCGCACGCACACGGGGCGCACCCACATCCGCTTCCGCCCGGCGCCGTCGATCAGCGCCATGCTCCGGTGGGCGCGGACGGCGCTCCGTACGGACCCGCGCGCGTCCGTTCCGGGCCGACGGACCCGTCGCCGGGCCGCCGGGGCCGTCGGCCCGGAACGGCACGGACCCCGCCGACGACGTCCACGCGCCCGCCGCCCGTGACACCCGGCCCCGGCCCGCCGTGCGGGAACCGCCCGGCACGGGGGACGTGCAGGACGACGGTCACCCGCACGGCACGCCCTGCGCCCCTCGGGGCGCCGGGCGTCGGCCGTGCGCGTCAGGCGTCGCGCATCAGCTCCGCGAGATCGTGGTCCAGGTCGAGCCGGAGGTGCTCCAGACCGGTCGGCACCAGCTCGCCGGTGGCCTCCAGGAACCGGCGCAGCTCGCCCGAGCGAACGTGCACCACGGCGGTCCCCTCGGGGGCGTGGAACTCCAGCACGGTGCGGTCGTAGCCGTACGGCCGGACCCGTACGTCGCCGTCGCCCTCCGGCTCCTGCATCCCCGCGGCGAGCAGATCCCGGGCGAAGGTCCAGCAGACCTCCACACCCTCCAGGGTGGCGGGCGCGGGGAAGGTCATGCGGACGGCGAACGGGTCGTCGCGGTCGTAGTGCAGGGTGGCCGGGATGCTCGGCATCCGCGGCGCGGCGGCGACGAGACGGGCCTCGACGGTCTGCTCGATGACGGTGGACAACGCCTTGCTCCCTCGTGACGGCTGGACAGGCTTCCGGGGCGGATCGGGTCGGCTACTGGATGAGACGACGGAATCGGCCAATCCGTGCACACGAAGAGCGAGTGACCTCTGTCACCGCCTTCATGCACCCGAGTGACACGGGGCTTCTCGCGTGGTCACCGGGACACGCGCACCGCCCCGGAGGCCCTCCGGACGCCACCGGGGCGGTGGGCCGGCTTCGCCCGCCACGAGGCGCTCGGGAGCACGCGGCCGGCGGGACGGACGGGAAGGGGCGGGCCGCCCGCCCGGAGCACCGGCGCGTGCGGTGTGCCCTGATCGCCGCCGACGTGGGTACCCGTGCGCCGTACGCGAGAGGAAGTGAGCGACCATGCCACGCGGTTCCAGCCCCAAGCGGGAGCGTCAGTACGAGCACATCAAGGAGAGTGCCGAGGACCGGGGCGAGAGCACCGGACGCGCCGAGGAGATCGCCGCCCGGACGGTGAACAAGGAGCGCGCCCGGTCCGGCGAGTCGAAGACGGCAAGCCGCACCTCCACACAGGACATGTCGTCCGGCAGGCGCGGCGGCCGGCGGTCCGGCAAGGGCCCCCAGGGCCCCACGCGCGACCAGCTGTACGAGGAGGCCAGGAAGCGCGGTATCGAGGGCCGTTCGAACATGAACAAGGGGCAGCTCCAGCGGGCGCTCGGCAAGTGAGCCGCCTCCGCGCGGAGGGGACGGGCCGGAAGGCGCCCTCCGCGCGGAGCACGCGCGCCCCGTAGGCTCAGGGGCACCATGACGACCGTACGCACACCGGCCGACTGGCCCGTGACCGAGGAAGGGGCCCGCGCGGTCCAGGACGCGCTCCGCCCGCGGGTGGTGCTCGACGAACCGGGACCGCCGCCCGGGACGGGTCACGTGACCGGAGTCGACGTGGCGTACGACGACGAGCGGGACGTCGTCGCCGCGGCGGCCGTCGTCCTCGACGCGGCGACCCTCGACGTGGTCGCCGAGTCCACGGCCGTCGGCCGGATCTCCTTCCCGTACGTCCCCGGACTGCTCGCCTTCCGCGAGATCCCCGCCGTGCTGGCCGCCCTCGACGCCCTGCCGTGCCCGCCCGGCCTGGTGGTCTGCGACGGCTACGGCCTCGCCCACCCCCGCCGCTTCGGCCTGGCCAGCCACCTCGGCGTCCTCACCGGCCTGCCGACGATCGGCGTCGCCAAGAACCCCTTCACCTTCACCCACGACCGACCGGGCACCCCGCGCGGCAGCGCCTCCCCGCTGCTCGCCGGCCGCGAGGAGGTCGGCCGCGCCCTGCGCACCAGGGACGCCGTCAAGCCGGTCTTCGTCTCGGTCGGCCACCGCGTGAGCCTGGACAACGCCTGCGCCCACACCCTCGCCCTGACCCCTGCCCACCGCCTCCCGGAGACCACCCGCAGGGCCGACGCCCTGTGCCGCCGCGCACTCTCCGGGGCGCGAGGCGCGCAGAAGTCCTCGGCGGGGGTGCGATCCGGCGGGGAACGGGCCCGTGCGGTCTGAGTACCGCTCCTGAGTACCCGTACGGATGCCGGCCCCCGGCCCGCCCCGGCAGGCTGGCGCACATGACAACGCACCGTGCCGCCAAGCCTGTTGCCGCCGACGGACGGCCCGTCGAGCGGGCCGTGACCGTCGGGCTCACCCTCGCCGTACTGGCGGGACTGGGCTGGATCGCCGGGATGATCTACACGCTGGTCGAGTGGCCGCTGTGATCCTCCGCCCGGCCGGGCTCAGCGGGTCGCGGCGACGCGGAAGCGGATGCCCGCCGCGCGGAGGCGGTCGATCAGCGCGTCGCCCATCGCCACCGCCGTCGTGACCTGGCCGGACGTCGGCGGGAGGTCGTCGAGGGCCAGGCAGAGCGCCCCCTCGGCCAGCATCTTCGCCGTCTCGTCGTAACCGGGGTCGCCGCCCGCGACCTCCGTGTACACCCGGCGGCCGCCGCCCCCGCCGACGAAGCGGACGGTGAACCAGCTCCGGGCGCGCTTCTCGGGGCTCGGCCCGGTGCCCGGCCCGAGCCGGTCGGAGAGCCGGCGACGCAGCGGCGGGACCTGGGCCGCCGTCACCAGCGCGCCCACGGCCGCCACCCCGCCCACCGCCATCGGGAGCCGCCGCACGGCCGCGTGGTGCCGGTAGCGGAAGTCGGGGCCGTACCGGTCGAGCACCCTGGCCGAACGGCGCACGATCTGTGCGTCGACGGTCGGCAGGGGCAGGGCCCAGGCGCCGACCTCCGGCGCGTAGCGCGGCGCGCCCGCCGAGGCCGACACCCGGCGGCCCACCAGCCGCGGTTCATGGCGCCGGCGGTCCAGGGCCGCCGCGCGGAGTCCGCGGTGCCGGGCGAACTGGTTCAGGGCCGAGGCGAGGGTCCCGCCCGAGAAGGCCGCGTCGGCGGTCACGAAGCCGTCCACGGTCAGCGGCACCCCTTCCGGGAGCTGCCGCACGGTGAAGTACGCGCCCAGATCGTGCGGCACCGAGTCGAAGCCGCAGGCGTGCACCAGCCGCGCCCCGGTCTCCCGCGCGCGTGCGTCGTGCCGGACGTACATCAGGTCCACGAACTCCGGCTCGCCCGTGAGGTCGACGTAGTCCGCCCCGGTGTCCGCGCAGGCGGCGACCAGGTCCCCGCCGTACTCCACATAGGGGCCGACGGTCGTGGCGACCACCCGCGCGTGCTCGGCGAGGGCGCGCAGCGAGGCAGGGTCGGACACGTCCGCCCGCAGCAGCCCGACCTCCGCGCCGCCGGGCAGCTGCTCCCGCAGCCGCTCCAGCCGGTCCGTGCTGCGGCCGGCGATCGCCCAGCGCAGTCCGGCGGGGGCACGGTCGGCGAGGTACTCCGCGGTCAGTGTTCCGACGAAGCCGGTCGCTCCGAAGAGCACGATGTCGTACGGACGGTCCGTCCTGCTCAGCCTGTTCATGACACCCCTTGGTCGTGCAGCCGCGCCGCTGTCGATGGCCGAGGCTAGCGTGAGGGGTGCGGAGCCCGACGACGAGCCCGGAGGAAACCGATGACCGTGCCCCCGAACGCCCTGAAGGAGCGGGAGGAAGCGCGCGCCCGCGCCCCGGGGCCACCGGGAGCCGCCGGGCCCGCCGGGTACGGCCCGGGGGAGGCCGGCCGGGTGCGCGTCCCGCCGGGGCCCGGGGGCGCCCCGGTCGCCGGGCCGCTGTGCCCCGGACGGGGGAGAGCCGCCGCGCCGAAGCGGCCGGCGGCCGGACCCGGCGCACATCGGACCGGCGCGCGGAACGGAGCGCGGACCGGCGCCGCGCCGTAAAGTGGCCAAGCGCTTGCTCGCCCGGTCTTGTGCCGGGTGGGACACGTTCCTAACATCGAAGGTGTTACACCAGTAGTGTCACAGCCGATGGGGGCCCGATGACGGAGGCGAAGGCGCCGGGACACGGTCCGCTCGACGGCGTGCGCGTGATCGAGCTGGCCGGGATCGGGCCCGGCCCGTTCGCCGCCATGCTCCTCGCCGACCTGGGCGCCGACGTCGTACGCGTGGACCGCCCGGGCGGCCCCGGACTCGGGATCGACCCCGCCCTCGACGTGACCAACCGCAACAAGCGCTCCGTGCTCGTCGACCTGAAGGCCCCCGACGGCCCCGCGCGCGTCCTCGACCTCGTCGAACGCGCCGACGTCCTCATCGAGGGCTACCGCCCGGGAGTCGCCGAGCGGCTCGGCGTCGGCCCCGGGGAGTGCCGCACCCGCAACCCGCGCCTGGTCTACGGCCGGATGACCGGCTGGGGCCAGCGAGGACCCCTCGCCGACCGCGCGGGCCACGACATCGCCTACATCGCCCTCACCGGCGCCCTCGGCATGATCGGTGCCCCGGACGGGCCCCCGGCCGTCCCGGCCAACCTGCTCGGCGACTACGCGGGCGGCTCCCTCTACCTCGTCGTCGGCGTCCTCGCCGCGCTGCACCACGCGCGCGCGACCGGCACCGGACAGGTCGTCGACGCCGCCGTCGTGGACGGCACCGCCCACCTCTCCGCGATGATCCACGGCATGCTCGCCGCCGGTGCCTGGCAGGACCGGCGCGGCGCCAACCTCCTCGACGGCGGCTGCCCCTACTACGGCACCTACGAGACCGCCGACGGCAAGCACATGGCGGTGGGCGCGCTGGAACCGCGGTTCTACACCGAGTTCCTGCGCCTGCTCGGCCTGGACGACCAGGCCGGGGCCCACACCGACGTCACCCGCTGGCCGGAACTGCGCGCACGGGTCACCGCCCGCTTCAGGACCCGTACCCGCGACGCGTGGACGGCCCGTTTCGACGGCTCCGACGCGTGCGTGGCGCCCGTACTGTCCCTGCGCGAGGCCCCGCACCACCCGCACCTCGCCGCCCGCTCCACGTTCACGGACCACGACGGCGTCACCCAGCCCGCACCGGCCCCGCGGTTCTCCGCGACCCCCACCACCGTCCGCACCGGGCCCGCCCGGCCGGGCGCCGACACGGACGAGGTGGCCCGCGACTGGGACGTGCCCCGGCTGCTGTCCCCGACCCCGAAGCCCCCGAACCAGTGAAAGGCCCCCTCGTGAGCACCGAAGCGTACGTGTACGACGCGATCCGCACCCCGCGCGGGCGCGGCAAGGCCAGTGGCGCCCTGCACGGCACCAAGCCCGTCGACCTGGTCGTCGGCCTCATCCACGAGCTCCGCGACCGCTTCCCCGGCCTCGACCCGGCGGCCGTCGACGACGTCGTGCTCGGTGTCGTCGGCCCGGTCGGCGACCAGGGCTCCGACATCGCCCGCATCGCCGCCATCGCGGCCGGACTGCCGGACACGGTGGCCGGCGTCCAGGAGAACCGCTTCTGCGCCTCCGGGCTCGAAGCGGTCAACCTGGCCGCGGCCAAGGTCCGTTCCGGCTGGGAGGACCTGGTCCTCGCGGGCGGTGTCGAGTCGATGTCCCGGGTGCCGATGGCCTCGGACGGCGGCGCCTGGTTCAACGACCCGATGACCAACCTCGCCACCGGCTTCGTCCCGCAGGGCATCGGCGCCGACCTGATCGCCACCATCGAGGGCTTCTCCCGGCGGGACGTCGACGAGTACGCGGCCCTGTCGCAGGAGCGCGCGGCCACGGCGTGGAAGGAGAACCGCTTCGAGCGGTCCGTCGTCCCGGTGCGGGACCGCAGCGGCCTCACCGTCCTCGACCACGACGAGCACCTGCGCCCCGGCACCACCGCCGACTCGCTGGCCGGGCTGAAGCCGTCCTTCGCGGACATCGGCGAGCTGGGCGGCTTCGACGCCGTGGCCCTGCAGAAGTACCACTGGGTCGAGAGGATCGACCACGTCCACCACGCGGGCAACTCCTCCGGCATCGTCGACGGCGCCGCGCTCGTCGCCATCGGCTCCAAGGAGGCTGGCGAGCGCCACGGGCTCACCCCCCGCGCGCGGATCGTCTCCGCCGCCGTGTCCGGCTCGGAGCCCACCATCATGCTCACCGGCCCCGCCCCCGCCACCCGCAAGGCCCTCGCCAAGGCCGGCCTGACCATCGACGACATCGACCTCGTCGAGATCAACGAGGCGTTCGCCGCGGTCGTCCTGCGCTACGCGCGGGACATGGGGCTGTCCCTGGACAAGGTCAACGTCAACGGCGGCGCCATCGCGCTGGGCCACCCGCTCGGCGCCACCGGCGCGATGATCCTCGGCACCCTCGTCGACGAACTCGAACGCCAGGACAAGCGCTACGGCCTCGCCACGCTGTGCGTGGGCGGCGGCATGGGCATCGCCACCGTCGTCGAACGCCTCTGAACCCCGGCGACCCGCCACCTCACTCACGGAGACCTCCTCATGACCGAGAGCACCACCATCCGCTGGGAACAGGACCGCAGCGGCGTCGTCACCCTCGTCCTCGACGATCCCCACCAGTCCGCGAACACCATGAACCAGGCGTTCCGCGACTCCCTCGCCGTGATCACCGACCGCCTGGAGGCGGAGAAGGACTCCATCCGCGGCGTCATCCTCACCTCCGCCAAGAAGACCTTCTTTGCCGGCGGCGACCTGCGCGACCTGATCCGGGTCACCCCCGAAACGGCGCAGGACCTCTTCGACGGCGGCATGGCCCTCAAGCGGCACCTGCGCCGCATCGAGACCCTCGGCAAGCCGGTCGTCGCCGCGATCAACGGCGCCGCCCTCGGCGGCGGCTACGAACTCGCCCTCGCCTGCCACCACCGGATCGCCCTCGACGCCCCCGGCTCCAAGATCGGCTGCCCCGAGGTCACCCTCGGCCTGCTCCCCGGAGGCGGCGGCGTCGTCCGCACCGTCCGCATGCTCGGCATCACCGACGCGCTGCTCAAGGTGCTCCTCCAGGGCACCCAGTACAACCCGCGCCGCGCCCTGGAGAACGGCCTGGTCGACGAGATCGCCGACACGCGCGAGGACATGCTCGCCAAGGCCCGCGCCTTCATCGACGCCCACCCCGAGTCCGCCCAGCCCTGGGACAGGCCCGGCCACCGCATCCCCGGCGGCACCCCCGCCCACCCGAAGTTCGCCGCCAACCTGCCCGCCTTCCCTGCCAACCTGCGCAAGCAGACGGGCGGCGCGCCCTATCCGGCCCCGCGCAACATCATGGCCGCCGCCGTCGAGGGCTCCCAGGTCGACTTCGAGACCGCCCAGGTCATCGAGGCCCGCTACTTCGTCGAGCTGGCCGCCGGACAGACCTCGAAGAACATGATCCAGGCGTTCTTCTTCGACCTCCAGGCCGTCAACTCCGGCGCCAGCCGCCCGAAGGGCATCGCCCCGCGCAAGGTCACCAGGGTCGCCGTCCTCGGCGCCGGGATGATGGGCGCGGGCATCGCCTACTCGTGCGCCCGCGCGGGCATCGACGTCGTCCTCAAGGACGTCACCCTGGAAGCCGCGGTCAAGGGCAGGGGCTACTCCGAGAAGCTGTGCGCCAAGGCCGTCGCCAAGGGCCGTACCAGCCAGGAGAAGGCCGACGCGCTGCTCGCGCGGATCACGCCCACCGCCGAGGCCGCCGACCTCGCCGGCTGCGACGCGGTCATCGAGGCCGTCTTCGAGGACACCGCCCTCAAGCACAAGGTGTTCCAGGAGGTCCAGAACGTCGTCGCCCCCGACGCGCTGCTCTGCTCCAACACCTCCACCCTGCCCATCACCGCCCTCGCCGAGGGCGTCGAGCGCCAGGCCGACTTCATCGGGCTGCACTTCTTCTCGCCCGTCGACAGGATGCCGCTGGTCGAGATCATCAAGGGCGACCGCACGGGGGACGAGGCGCTGGCCCGCGCCTTCGACCTGGTCCGGCAGATCAACAAGACCCCGATCGTCGTCAACGACTCGCGCGGCTTCTTCACCTCGCGCGTCATCGGACACTTCCTCGACGAGGGCGTCGCCATGGTCGGCGAGGGCATCGAGCCCGCGTCGGTCGAGCAGGCCGCCGCCCAGGCGGGCTACCCGGCCAAGGTGCTCTCCCTCATGGACGAGCTGACGCTCACCCTCCCGCGGAAGATCCGGAGCGAGTCGAAGCGGGCCGTCGAGGAGGCCGGCGGCACCTGGACCGCCCACCCCGCCGAGGCCGTCGTCGACCGCATGGTCGACGAGTTCGGCCGCCCCGGCCGCAGCGGCGGCGCCGGCTTCTACGAGTACGACGAGGACGGCAGGCGCACACGGCTGTGGCCGGGACTGCGCGAGCACTTCACCGGGCCCGGACACCGGATCCCCTTCCGGGACATGCAGGAGCGGATGCTGTTCTCCGAGGCGCTGGACACCGTCCGGCTGCTGGAGGAGGGCGTGCTGACCTCCGTCGCCGACGCCAACATCGGCTCGATCCTCGGCATCGGCTTCCCCGGCTGGACCGGCGGGGTCCTGCAGTACATCAACGGCTACGAGGGCGGCCTGCCCGGATTCGTGGCCCGCGCGCGCGAACTCGCCGAACGCTACGGCGAGCGCTTCACCCCGCCGGCGCTGCTGGTGGCGAAGGCGGAGCGGGGAGAGGTCTTCACGGACGCCCGCTGACCCGCCGCGGGGGTGACGGGGCGCGCCCCGTCACCCCTCCTCGTCGAGCCACTGGGCCAGCTCCTCCCGCAGCGACCGCTGGAAGGTGGTCAGCAGCGCCTGCACCACCAGCGGATGCATCCGGGCGGACAGGGACCGCGCGTCCCGCGCGTCCCGCTCCGCGACCGCGTCGCGCAGCAGCCGCGACAGCTCGCGGGCGGCCGCGCGGGAGTGCTCGATGAGCGCGGTGCGCGCCGCGAGGACCGTCTCGTGGGACAGCGGCACGTCCAGCAGCTCCACCCCGAGCCGCAGCAGCCCGGGGTCCACCCGGAACACCTCGCCGTCCCGCTCGACGACGCCCATCGCCGTCAGCCGCCGAAGGTCCTCCCCGCTCACCGCCCGCCCCGCCCGGCGCTCCAGCTCCCCGCGCGACACCGTCTCCACCGCCTCGGGCGCCCAGGAGGCCACCACCGCCCGCTGGATCGCCAGGTCCCGGGCGCTCAGATCCGGCGGCAGCTGCCCCAGGTACCGCTCGATCGCCGCCAGCGTCATGCCCCGGTGCTGCAACTCCTCGATGAGCTCCAGCCGGGCCAGGTGCTCCCGCCCGTAGTGGCCGACCCGCCGGGGACCGATCACCGGCGGCGGCAGCAGCCCCCTGGTGCCGTAGAAACGGACCGTGCGCACGGTGACACCGGCCCGGGCCGCCAGTTCGTCGATCGTCAGCGGCTGCTCGGTCTCGGTCGTCATGTGCAGCAGTATCGCTGTCCCACCACTGGTGTGACACCTCGGCTGTCATCCCGCCCGGACGTGTGAGATGTCCCGCGGTGTGACGTGCGCCATCGCACGAGCGGCGCACTTAGGGAAGGGTGCCCCCGCGGTCCGCGCCGTGACCCGAGCGCGCCGGCCGAGGCAATCCGGACACCCGGGCGCGACCCGCCCGAGCGCACCAGAAGTGGAACCACCCGTGAGCAAGGACGCCGTCAGCACGGCAACGGCCGCAGCACCCACCGATGCGGCCCCGGTGCCCGCGGACGCGGGCGACGCCGGCTACAGCAAGGACCTCAAGGCCCGCCACGTCAACATGATCGCCATCGGCGGCGCGATCGGCACCGGACTCTTCCTGGGCGCCGGAGGACGCCTGCACGACGCGGGCCCGGCGCTCGCCCTGGCCTACCTGGTCTGCGGCGTCTTCGCCTTCTTCGTCGTCCGCGCCCTGGGCGAGCTGGTCCTGTACCGGCCGTCGTCCGGCTCCTTCGTGTCGTACGCGCGCGAGTTCCTCGGCGAGAAGGGCGCGTACGTCGCCGGCTGGATGTACTTCCTGAACTGGTCGACCACCGGCATCGCCGACATCACCGCGATCGCCCTCTACACCCACTACTGGAGCGCGTTCACCGACATCCCGCAGTGGGTGCTCGCGCTGATCGCCCTCGCCGTGGTCCTGGCGGTGAACCTGATCTCGGTGAAGATCTTCGGCGAGATGGAGTTCTGGTTCGCGATCGTCAAGGTCGCCACCCTCGTCGCCTTCATGCTCATCGGCGTCTTCCTGCTCGTCGCGCGGCACGAGGTGGGCGGCGGCACCCCCGGCCCGGGCATGATCACCGACAACGGCGGGATCCTCCCGCACGGCGTGCTGCCCGTCGTCCTCGTCATGCAGGGCGTGATCTTCGCGTACGCGGCGCTGGAACTGGTCGGTGTCGCCGCGGGCGAGACCGCCGAACCGGAGAAGGTCGTCCCCCGCGCGGTGAACTCCATCATGTGGCGCGTCGGCCTCTTCTACGTCGGCTCCGTGGTCCTGCTCGCCCTCCTGCTCCCCGGCTCGATGTACTCGGCCGGCGAGAGCCCCTTCGTCACGGTGCTCTCGAAGATCGGTGTCCCGGCCGCCGGCGACGTGATGAACCTCGTCGTCCTCACCGCCGCGATGTCGTCCCTGAACTCCGGCCTGTACTCCACCGGCCGCATCCTGCGCTCCATGGCCATGGCGGGCTCCGCCCCGAGGTTCACCGCCCGCATGAACCGCAGTCAGGTGCCCTACGGCGGCATCCTGCTGACCTGCGGCGTGTGCGTCCTCGGCGTCGGCCTGAACTTCCTCGTGCCGGCCCAGGCCTTCGAGATCGTGCTGAACGTCGCCTCCCTCGGCATCATCAGCACCTGGGTGATCATCATGATCTGCCACCTGGTCTTCGTCCGCCGCGCCCGCGCCGGACTCCTCGCCCGCCCGTCCTTCCGGCTCCCCGGCAGCCCGGTCACCGAGATCACGACCATCGCCTTCCTGGTCTCCGTCCTCGGCCTCATGTGGAACGACCCGGAGGTCGGCCGCAGGACGCTGCTGCTCGTCCCGGTGATCGCCGTGATGCTGGTCGCCGGCTGGTACGGCGTCCGCCGCCGGGTGGCGCGGAACGCGGACCGGGAGCTCTCGCGGCCGGCGGAGTAGCGGGCCGCGGCCACTGTCGGTGGCAACGCCTACGGTGGCGTCATGTCGGAGATCACTTACGTCCGGGGTGACGCCACCGTTCCGTCGGTGAAGGGCGTCAAGGTCGTCGCCCACGTCTGCAACGACCTCGGAGGGTGGGGGAAGGGCTTCGTCCTGGCCGTGTCGCGCCGCTGGCCCGAACCGGAGGCCGCCTACCGCGCCTGGCACCGGGACCGCGCCGCGAACGACTTCGGTCTGGGCGCGGTCCAGCTGGTCCAGGTCGAGCGGTACGTCTGGGTGGCCAACATGATCGGCCAGCGCGGCGTGCGGACCGGCAGCAAGGGCGTCCCCGTCCGCTACGAGGCGATCGACACCGCCCTCGACCGCCTCGCCGGCCGTGCGGCCGCCCTCGGTGCCTCGGTCCACATGCCCCGCATCGGCTGCGGCCTGGCCGGCGGCACCTGGTCCCGCGTCGAGCCGCTGATCACCGAGCGGCTGGTGAAGCGCGGGATACCGGTGACGGTGTACGACCACGGGGACTGAGCGGACTCGCCGCTTCCGGGCGGCGGGGGCCCGGAACCCGGTCGTCGTGAACCACCGGACACAGGGGGCGAATCCGGTCACCGGACACCTCACGACCCGTCAACCGCCCTCTTCTGCGGCGGTGTTCACGCATGTACCGTCCCGCGCATGCCGAAACGCACGCGCTTCACGACCTGGAGACCGCTCGCGACGGTGGCCACCGCCGCCCTGACGGCCACGCTCCTCACTCCCGCGGCGGCGGGCGCCGCACCGCCGCGCGAGAGCCTGCCCGTCCACTCCTACGACGACGCCGTCCGCGAGGCCGTCTGGGTGGACACCGGACTCGACGAGGACCGGGACGGACGCACCGACCGGGTCGCCGTCGACATCGTCCGGCCCCGCGAACCCGCACAGCGGGGCCAAAAGGTCCCCGTCATCATGGACGCCAGCCCCTACTACTCCTGCTGCGGGCGCGGCAACGAGAGCCAGAGGAAGACCTACGACGCGAACGGCGACGTCGTACGGATGCCGCTGTTCTACGACAACTACTTCGTACCGCGCGGCTACGCCGTCGTCGGCGTCGACCTGGCCGGAACCAACCGGTCCGACGGCTGTGTGGACGTCGGGGGCCGCTCCGACGTCCAGTCCGCGAAGGCCGTCGTCGACTGGCTGAACGGCCGCGGCACGGCGTACACCACCCGCACCGGCACCGAACGGGCCGGGGCCGACTGGACCGACGGCCGCACCGGGATGATCGGCAAGAGCTGGGACGGCACCATCGCCAACGGCGTCGCCGCCACCGGCGTCGAGGGCCTGGAGACCATCGTCCCGATCGCCGCCATCTCCTCCTGGTACGACTACTACTTCAGCCGGGGCGCCCCGCTCCACGACTCCGGCCCCGACTGGCTGTCCCAGTACGTCGAGAGCCCCGAGGCCCGCGCCGGCTGCGCCGCCGTCCAGCGCGAACTCGTCGAGGGCGCCCCGCGCACCGGCGACCTGACCCCGCTGTGGACCGGACGCGACTACGTGCGCGCCGCGAAGAAGGTGAGGGCCAGCGTCTTCCTGGTGCACGGCATGCAGGACCTCAACGTACGGATGCAGCACGTCGGCCCCTGGTGGGACGCCCTCGCGAAGAACGGCGTCGAGCGCAAGATCTGGCTCTCCCGGACCGGCCACGTCGACCCCTTCGACTTCCGCCGCGCCGAGTGGGTCGACACCCTGCACCGCTGGTTCGACCACGAACTCCTCGGCTACGACAACGGCATCGACCGCGAGCCCATGGCCGACATCGAACGCCGGCCGGACCAGTGGGTGACCTCGAAGAGCTGGCCGCCGCGCGGCACGCACACCACGACCCTGCGCCCCGCACGGGGCGCCGAGGCCGGCGTCGGCACCCTCGGCCTGCGCACGGGCGGGGGGACCGAGACCTTCACCGACGACCCGCGGCTGGGCGAGACCGACTGGGCCGCCCGCGTCGGCACCCCGACCCCGGACAAGGCCGGCTTCGTCACCGGCCCGCTCACCCGCGACCTGCGCCTGGCCGGCGCCTCCCGGGTCACCGTCACCGCCACCCCCAGCACACCCACGGCCCACCTCTCCGCCGTACTCGTGGACCTCGGCCCCGACACCGTCCGCGACCACACCGCCGACGGAGAGGGCATCACCACCCTCCCCGAGCGGACCTGCTGGGGCGCGAGCACCGCGGGCGACAGCTCCTGCTTCCAGGAGACCCGCGCCACGACCGCCGACGTCGAGCACACGATCGTCAGCCGCGGCTGGGCCGACCTCGGCGACCACGCCGACGACGGAAGGGGCGAGCCCCTCACCCCCGGCAAGCGGTACACCCTCACCCTCGACCTGGCCGCCACCGACCACGTCGTCCCCCGGGGCCACCGCCTGGCACTGATCGTCGCCGGCACCGACCGGGGCCTGATCGATCCCCCCGCCGACACCCCGACGCTCACCCTCGACCTGGCCCGTACCTCGGCGCGGGTGCCGTTCGTCGGCGGAACGGCCGAGTTCGCCCGTGCCACGGCGGGCCCGCGCACCACGGCCCCGGAGACCTTCCTGGACGGCGTGGGCCGGCCGGACGTCACCGGCCACCGCGTCCCCGGCGCCTGATGAAACGCGCCCTCATCGCATAGTGCCTGGTGGAGGAGGTGAGTACTTTCTGCCGCTGAGGTGAGTTTTGCGCCAAAGGTGGTAGGGGCGTAACGGGAGGAGTGCACTCCGCCCGACGGCTCTGAGGAAAGGCGCCACCCGTGACGCGGAACCAGCACAGCGACAAGGACGACACGGCGGGCCCGCTGCCGGGTTCCGAAGCGGGCCTGCCGGGCCGGGGGCGCCCACGGACCGACCGGGTGGTGTTCGGCGTCACGGCCGTGCTCACCCTCGCGTTCGTGCTGTGGGGCGCCGTCGCGACGGACTCGCTCGAGGACGTGTCCGGCACCATGCTCGGCGGGCTGATGCACCACGGCGGCTGGGCGTTCATGCTGGCCGCCTCCGGCTTCGTCGTCTTCGCCCTCTGGCTCGCGGCCGGCCGTTACGGCCGGATCCACCTGGGCGCCGAGGGCGAGGAACCGGAGTTCCGCACGGTGTCGTGGATCGCCATGATGTTCAGCGCCGGCATGGGCATCGGCCTGATGTTCTGGGGCGTGAGCGAACCGCTGGCGCACTACACGACGCCCCCGCCGGGCACCGGCCCGGCCGACTCGGGCGATCGCATGGAGACGGCCATGGCGACCACCCTCTTCCACTGGACGCTCCACCCGTGGGCGATCTACGCGGTGGTCGGCCTCGCCATCGCCTACAGCACCTTCCGCAGGCGCCGCCGGCAGACCATCAGCGCCGTGTTCACCCCGCTCATCGGGGAGAAGAACGCGGACGGCGTCGGCGGCCGGGTCATCGACGTGCTCGCCATCATCGCCACGGTCTTCGGATCCGCGGCCTCGCTCGGCCTCGGCGCGCTGCAGATCGGCTCCGGTGTGGAGAAGCTCGACTGGATGGACAAGGTCGGCACCGGGCTGCTGGTCGGCGTCATCGCGGTGCTGACCGTGGCGTTCGTGGCCTCCGCGGTCTCCGGTGTGGAGAAGGGCATCCAGTGGCTGTCCAACACCAACATGGTGCTGGCCCTGATCCTCGCCGTGTTCGTGTTCGTCGCGGGCCCGACCGTCCTCGTTCTGGACCTGCTGCCCACCTCGGTCTTCGCCTACCTCGGCGACCTGCCCGAACTGGCCGGCCGCACCGAGGTCAGCGGGGGCGAGGGCGTCGCCGACTGGCTGGGCAGCTGGACCGTCTTCTACTGGGCCTGGTGGATCTCCTGGACGCCCTTCGTCGGCATGTTCATCGCCCGCATCAGCCGGGGCCGGACCATCCGCCAGTTCATCGGCGGAGTCATCCTCGTGCCCAGCACGGTCAGCCTGGTCTGGTTCGCGGTCTTCGGCGGCTCGGCGATGAGGCTCCAGGAACAGAACCGGCTCGGCGACGAGACGACCCCCGAGGGACGGCTCTTCGCCGTGCTGCAGGAGTACCCCGCCGCCACCGTCACCAGCCTGCTGGTGATGACCCTCGTCGGCATCTTCTTCGTCTCGGGCGCCGACGCGGCCTCCATCGTGATGGGCACCCTCTCGCAGCGGGGCGCGCTCGAACCCAGCCGCCGGGTGGTGGTGTTCTGGGGCGTGGTCACCGGCGCGGTGGCGGCGGTCATGCTGCTGGTCGGCAGCGGGCAGGGCGACGCGCTGACCGGCCTGCAGAACCTCACGATCCTCGCGGCGGCCCCGTTCGTCGTCGTGATGCTCCTCATGTGCGTGGCACTCATGCGCGACCTGCGCCGCGACCCGCTCATCGTGCGGGGCGAGATGGGCTCCGAGGCGGTGGAGCTCGCGGTCATCGAGGGCCACAGGAAATACGACGGCGAATTCGAACTCCGCGTGGGCCCGGGCCGCGGCCCGGACGTGGAGGGCGACCCCATCGACACGCACTGACGACTCCTCGCCGCCGCTCCCGGGGCACCGTGACGCCCGCGCCGCCGGTCACCGGGACATCGCGGTCCCGTCCGGTTCCCCTCGGGACCGTGGCGGAACACGTCATGCCGTGCTCAGGTCCGTCCCACGACGGGAACACTCACGGCGTCTTTGCCGAGTACGCGACCTTCGCCCGGGACCTCTTCGACGGCGTACTCGAACCCGGCCGCCACCGCGTCCCGCTGGACGGCAGGGCGGTGAAGGGCGAGGCGTACCCCGTCGCGCGCACCGGCGGCACGGTGCGGGTGACGGCGCTGGCACGGTGACGGCCGGGGCGCGACCGGCCGCGCGCGGCCACTAGGATCGGCGGTCTGATGACTGCCACCCTCGTCGCCAAGAACCTCGCCGCCGGACACGGCGACCGCTCCCTGTTCACCGGCCTCGACCTCGTCGTCGCGCCCGGCGACGTGATCGGTCTGGTCGGTGCCAACGGCGCGGGCAAGTCCACGCTGCTGCGCCTGCTCGCCGGCCTCACCGCCCCGGAACAGGGCGAGCTGCGCCTCTCGCCGCCCACCGCGACCGTCGGGCACCTCCCGCAGGAACCGGAGCGCCGGCCCGGCGAGAGCGTACGGGAGTTCCTGGCCCGCCGCACCGGGGTCGCCGAGGCCCAGCGGGCGATGGACGAGGCGACCCGGGCCCTGGTCGACGGCGCCCCGGGCGCGGACGACGCCTACGCCACCAGCCTGGAGCGCTGGCTGTCCCTGGGCGGCGCCGACCTCGACGAGCGCGCCGAGGAGGTCGCGGGCTCCCTCGGCCTGGCCGTCGGCCCGGACCAGCCGATGACCTCGCTCTCCGGAGGCCAGGCGGCCCGCGCCGGACTCGCCTCCCTCCTCCTCTCCCGCTACGACGTCTTCCTCCTCGACGAGCCGACCAACGACCTCGACCTGGACGGCCTGGAACGCCTCGAACGCTTCGTGACCGGGCTGCGCGCCGGCACGGTCGTCGTCAGCCACGACCGCGAGTTCCTCACCCGCACGGTCACCAAGGTCCTCGAACTCGACCTCGCCCAGCGGCGGATCAACCTCTACGGCGGTGGCTACGAGGCCTATCTGGAGGAGCGGGACGTGGCCCGCCGGCACGCCCGCGACGAGTACGAGGAGTACGCCGACAAGAAGGCCGCGCTCCAGGACCGGGCGCAGATGCAGCGCGCCTGGATGGACAAGGGCGTGAAGAACGCGCGCCGCAGGGCGGGCAACGACAACGACAAGATCGGCCGCAAGTTCCGCAGCGAGGCCAGCGAGAAGCAGGCCGCGAAGGCGCGTCAGACACAGCGCATGATCGAACGCCTCGACGTGGTCGAGGAGCCGCGCAAGGAGTGGGAACTGCGCATGGAGATCGCGGCGGCCCCCCGCTCGGGCGCGGTCGTCGCCACCCTCCGGGACGCCGAGGTCCGGCGCGGCGACTTCACGCTCGGCCCGGTGTCCCTGCAGATCGACTGGGCGGACCGGGTGGCCGTCACGGGCGCGAACGGCGCGGGCAAGTCCACGCTCCTCGGCGCCCTGCTGGGCCGGGTCCCGCTCGACGCCGGACACGCGGCCCTGGGCTCGGGCGTACTCCTCGGCGAGGTCGACCAGGCCCGCGCGCTGTTCCACGGCCCTCAGGCCCTGCTCGACGCGTTCCGCCCGGCGGTACCGGACCTGGAACCGGCCGACATCCGCACGCTCCTGGCCAAGTTCGGCCTCAAGGCGGACCACGTCATGCGCCCCGCGGGCACCCTCTCCCCGGGCGAACGCACGCGGGCCGCCCTGGCCCTCCTCCAGGGCAGAGGCGTCAACCTCCTGGTCCTCGACGAGCCGACCAACCACCTGGACCTGCCGGCCATCGAGCAACTCGAATCAGCCCTGAACACCTACCAGGGCACCCTCCTCCTGATCACCCACGACCGCCGCATGCTCGACGCGGTGAAGGTGACCAGACGCCTGGAGGTCACGGACGGCAAGGTGACGGAGACCCCCGCATAACCGCGGGCAGTCAACCCTGCCCGCCCCCTCCGCGGGCAATCGTGCCTCCCCCTGTGCCTTAAGGGCCTGGGAGGTACCCCCAAGGGCGGCACGGGTGGGCGCGGGCGGCACCCGGCAAGCACCGGCCCGCGCACCCACCCCCGCCCGGCCCCGGCCAGGCCGCACCTACGCCAGCCCGGCCCGCCGCAACGCGTCGGCCATCGCCCCGTTCGCGGGAGCGGGAGCGGGCGCAGCCGCGGACCGCCCCTTCCCCCCGGAACCGGACCGCCCCTGCTGCTGCCGCTGCTTCGGCGGCCGGCCCCCCTGCCGCTCCCCGCGCTGCCCCCGCTGCTCCCCCTGGGGCGCGGCCTCGTCGTCCAGCCGCAGCGTCAGCGAGATCCGCTTGCGCGGGATGTCGACGTCCAGCACCTTCACCTTGACGACGTCACCCGGCTTCACCACGTCCCGCGGGTCCTTGACGAACGTCTTCGACATGGCCGAGACGTGCACCAGGCCGTCCTGGTGCACACCGACGTCGACGAAGGCGCCGAAAGCGGCCACGTTGGTCACCACACCCTCGAGGACCATCCCGGAGGACAGGTCGGAGATCTTCTCCACCCCCTCCTTGAAGACGGCGGTCCTGAACGCCGGCCGCGGGTCCCGCCCCGGCTTCTCCAGCTCCTTCAGGATGTCGCTCACGGTCGGCAGACCGAACGTCTCGTCCACGAAGTCGTCCGGCCTCAGCGACCGCAGCACCGCCGTGTTCCCGATCAGCGCGGCGACCTCCGCCCCGGAGGACTTCACCATCCGCCGCACCACCGGATACGCCTCCGGGTGCACACTGGACGCGTCCAGCGGGTCGTCACCGCCGCGGATCCGCAGGAAGCCCGCACACTGCTCGTACGCCTTCGGACCGAGCCGCGCCACCTTCTTCAGCTCACCACGCGACCGGAACGGTCCGTTGCCGTCCCGGTGGGCCACGATGTTCTCGGCGAGCCCGGACGTGATGCCGGAGACCCGCGCGAGCAGCGGCGCCGACGCGGTGTTGACGTCCACACCCACGCCGTTCACACAGTCCTCCACCACCGCGTCCAGCGAACGCGACAGCTTCACCTCGGACAGGTCGTGCTGGTACTGGCCGACCCCGATCGACTTCGGGTCGATCTTCACCAGCTCGGCGAGCGGGTCCTGGAGCCGGCGCGCGATCGACACCGCGCCGCGCAGCGACACGTCCATGTCGGGCAGTTCCCGGGAGGCGAAGGCGGAGGCCGAGTACACGGAGGCGCCCGCCTCGGACACCATCACCTTCGTCAGATTCAACTCGGGATGCCGGGTGATGAGTTCACCGGCGAGCCGGTCGGTCTCGCGGGACGCCGTGCCGTTGCCGATGGCGATCAGCTCGACCGCGTGCTCCTTCGCCAGCCGCGCCAGCTTCGCGATCGCCTCGTCCCACCGGTTCGCCGGGACATGGGGATGGATCACGTCCGTGGCCACGACCTTGCCGGTCGCGTCCACCACGGCGACCTTCACCCCCGTACGGAAACCGGGGTCGAGGCCGAGCGTCGCGCGCGTACCGGCGGGGGCGGCGAGCAGCAGGTCGCGCAGGTTCGCCGCGAAGACCCGCACCGCCTCGTCCTCGGCCGCCGTGCGCAGCCGCAGCCGCAGGTCGATGCCGAGGTGCACCAGGATGCGCGTGCGCCAGGCCCAGCGGACCGTGTCGCCCAGCCACGTGTCGGCCGGACGCCCCTGTGGGGCGATCCCGAACCGGCGCGCGATGATCCCCTCGTACGACGAGGGCCCGTCCACCGGCTCCTCGGGCTCCAGGACCAGGTCCAGGACCTCCTCCTTCTCGCCGCGCAGCATCGCCAGGACGCGGTGCGAGGGCAGCTCGGTGAACGGCTCCGCGAAGTCGAAGTAGTCGGCGAACTTCGCGCCCGCCTCCTCCTTCCCCTCGCGCACCTTCGCGGCCAGCCGCCCGCGCACCCACATCCGCTCCCGCAGCTCGCCGATCAGGTCGGCGTCCTCCGAGAACCGCTCGGTGAGGATCGCCCGCGCACCGTCCAGGGCGGCCTGGGGATCGGCGACGCCCCTGTCGGCGTCCACGAACGCGGCGGCCGCGGCGAGGGGCTCCACGCCCGGATCGGCGAGCAGCCCCTCCGCCAGCGGCTCCAGGCCCGCCTCGCGCGCGATCTGCGCCTTGGTGCGGCGCTTGGGCTTGTACGGCAGGTAGACGTCCTCCAGGCGCGCCTTGGTCTCCGCGCCCCGGATCCGGGCCTCGAGCTCGTCGGTGAGCTTGCCCTGCTCGCGCACCGACTCCAGGATCGCCGTACGACGCTCCTCCAGCTCCCGCAGGTAGCGCAGCCGCTCCTCGAGCGTGCGCAGCTGCGCGTCGTCGAGCATCTCGGTCGCTTCCTTGCGGTAGCGGGCGATGAAGGGCACGGTCGAACCGCCGTCGAGCAGCTCCACCGCAGCCCTGACCTGCCGCTCCCGTACGCCGAGCTCCTCGGCGATCCTGCCTTCGATGGACCCTGTCAGGGGTGTCGTCACGTTCCCGTACCGCCTTCTCCACTGAGGTTGCGCGGCAATTGTGGCAGGCGGCGCCGACAATCGGGGAGCAGGGCGGCGACGTGCCGGGGGACCGCCCGGGCGGCGTCAGGCGCGGCGGCCCCGGGCGGTGGACGAGGCCCCGCCGAAGAGCCTGGCGAGAGCCCGGAACGGCAGGGTCACCACGGTGGCGACGGCCCCGCCGATCTGGCGCAGGACGTCCGCGACGGCACGCAGCACGATGTTCTCCTTCCGTTTCCCCGGCCCGGTCGGCCGGGTCTGACTGCGTGTACCTCGTCAACGCTTCGACATGCCTGCCGTCCCGGTCCGGGCGCGGCAGGAAAGGTGGGGAACCCGTCGTTGCGGCCGCGGGGGGACCCGCCAAGAATCGACGGCATGGCGCAGCGAACCGTTCTCGTCGTCCTCTTCGACGACGTGCAGAGCCTCGATGTCACCGGTCCCGTGGAGGTCTTCGCGGGCGCCGAGAAGCACACGCCGGGGACGTACCGGCTGTGCACCGCCTCCCTGGACGGTGCTCCCGTACGGACCACCAGCGGGCTGACCGTCGTACCGGACGGGGCGCTGGCGGACGCGCCGGAGCCGCACACGCTGCTGGTGCCCGGCGGCCGGGGCACCCGCCGGCCCGACCCGCGGCTGACCGACTGGCTGCGGCGGCACGGGCCGCGCGCCGAGCGGCTGGTCTCCGTCTGCACGGGAGCGGCCCTGCTCGCCGGAGCCGGGCTGCTGGACGGCCGGCGCGCCACCACCCACTGGGCCCACTGCGACACGCTGGCCCGCGATCACCCGGCCGTCGAGGTCGACCCGGACCCCATCTACGTCCGGGACGGCCGGGTCGCCACCTCCGCCGGCGTCACCTCGGGCATCGACCTCGCGCTCGCCCTGGTCGAGGAGGACCTCGGCCGCGACGTCGCGCTCACCGTGGCCCGGCACCTGGTGGTCTTCCTGCGCCGGCCCGGGAACCAGGCCCAGTTCAGCGCCCAGCTCGCCGCCCAGACCGCGCGGCGCGAGCCGCTGCGCGAGGTCCAGCGGCACATCACCGAGCACCCCGACGCGGATCTGACCGTCGAGACGCTCGCCGCCCGCGCGGCCCTCTCGCCGCGTCACTTCGCCCGCGCCTTCCACGCCGAGACCGGCGTGACGCCGGGCCGCTACGTCGACCGGGTACGGCTCGAACACGCCCGGCGGCTGCTGGAGGACACCGGCGGCGGCGTCGAGGAGATCTCCCGCGCCAGCGGCTACGGCACCCCCGAGGCGATGCGGCGCGCCTTCGTCCGGACCCTCGGGGCGTCCCCGGCGGAGTACCGCCGCCGGTTCCGGCCCGCACCCACCCACACCTGAAAGGCCACCGATGCAGATCGCCATCGTCCTCTTCGACCGCTTCACCGCCCTCGACGCGGTGGGCCCCTACGAGACCCTCGGCCGGCTCCCGGACGCGGAGACCGTGTTCGTCGCCGAACGGACCGGGCCCGTGCGCACCGACACCGGCGCCCTCGCGATCACCGCCGACAAGACCCTGGAGCAGGTACCGCGCCCGGACATCGTGGTCGTCCCCGGCGGCCCCGGCCAGACGCCCCAGATGGAGAACGAGGCCCTGCTGGAGTGGCTGCGCGGCGCCGACGCGACCAGCACCTGGACGACGTCCGTGTGCACCGGCTCCCTGCTGCTGGCCGCGGCCGGACTCCTCCGGGGGCGCCGGGCCACCTCCCACTGGCTCGCGCTCGGCCACCTGGGGCGGTACGGCGCCGAGCCGACCGGGGAGCGGGTGGTGACCGACGGCAAGTACGTCACCGCGGCCGGCGTCTCCTCCGGCATCGACATGGGGCTCACCCTGCTCGGCCGGATCGCCGGCGACGAACACGCCCGGGCGGTCCAACTGCTCACCGAGTACGACCCGCAGCCGCCCTACGACGCCGGCTCCCCGCACAAGGCGCCCGCGCACCTCGTCGAGGAGTTCCGGTCGAAGAGCCGCTTCGTCCTCACGTAGACGCGCTCCAGGTGAAGCGCGGCGGCCGGCGCTCCAGGAACGCGGTGACGCCCTCCGCGGTGTCGCCGCTCTCCCCGGCCCGTTCGTCCCAGTACGCGTCCCGGTCGGTGCGGCCGTTCGCGAACTCCTTCGCCGCCGCCTGCGTCAGCTGCGAGCGGGACGCCAGGATCCGGGTGAACCCGGCCACCCGCCCGTCCAGTTCCCCCTCGGGCAGCACCTCGTCCACCAGACCGGTGCGCAGCGCCCGCCCGGCCTCTATCAACTCGCCCGAGAACAGGAGGTACTTGGCGGTGGCCGGGCCGACCAGGGAGACCAGCCGCCGGGTCGCGGAGGCCGGGTAGACGATGCCGAGCTTCGCCGGGGTCACCCCGAACCGCGCCCCCTCCTCGGCGAATCGCAGGTCGCAGGCGGCCGCCAACTGCGCCCCGCCGCCCACGCAGTGCCCGCGGACCACCGCCAGGGTCGGCTTGGGGAAGGCGGCGAGCGCCTCCTCCGCCGCCACGGCCAGCCGCTGCGCCCGGAGCGGCGACCCCCGGAGCGTGGAGATGTCGGCGCCGGCGCAGAACGTCCCGCCCTCACCCGTGAGCACCAGCACCCGTACGTCCGGGTCGGCCGCCAGCGTTTCCAGCAGCGGTGGCAGGGAACCCCACATCCCGGCCGTCATGGCGTTGCGCTTCGCCGGATTGCGGATGACGACCGTGGCGACGTGCTCGGTGACGCCGTGCAGCAGCTGGGGCTCCATGCGCCGGATGCTATCCGCCCCGGCCGGCCGGGACTCCACCCGGCGGGGGGCGGGCGGACGGCGGAGACTGGGAGAGGGGGGAACGGGAGCGAGGAGGCAGTCATGGCCAAGTCCACCAAGCCCCAGGGCGAGGCCGCGAAACTGAGCCGCGGCTTCAGCTGGCTCGCCGTACTCGGCGTGATCCTGGTCGTCGCGGGCCTGGTCGGCCTGGTCTACACCGGCCTCGCCACCCTGACCTCGATGGTGCTGTTCGGCTGGCTGCTGCTCATCGGCGGCCTGGTCGGACTGCTGCACGCCGTCCAGGCGCGGCACACCAGCTTCTTCTGGCTCGGCGTGGTCGTCGCGGCCCTGAACCTCGCGGCCGGCGTGGTCGTCCTGAAGACACCGGAGGCGGCGGCCGAGGCGCTCACCATGTTCGCCGCGCTGCTGTTCCTCACCGGCGGGTTGTTCCGCCTCGTCGGCAGCCTGGTGGTGCGCGGACCGCAGTTCGGCTGGACGCTGGTGCAGGGTGCCTTCGGACTCCTCCTCGGCGTCCTGGTACTGGCCACCTGGCCCAGCAGCAGCAAGTACGTCATCGGTACGTTCTTCTCCCTCTCCCTGCTCTTCGACGGGCTCGGCCTGATCGCCACCGGCTACGGCGGACGCCGGATCGTCGGCATGGTCTCCGGCCGGCTGGCCGGCGAGGAGACCGCGCGGGCGCCGGGGAAGGGGCCGCACGGGTACGGCGACGATCACCGGGCCGCCAAACCCGTACCACCCGAATAGTGCGCCGATCCGGCACCGGGCGGACCGGAACGGCCCCGAAAGCGACCACGTCGCACACGGGCGGTCGGAAACGCTCGATATCCGCTGACTTCTGTTCAGGGCCGAGGTGCGGAGCCGATCGGTACCAACACTCGACGTGTGGTGACAATCGAGCGTGAGAGCGGCGATCCGCTGCCGTACGAAGGTGTCTGGCGGTTCACCGCCCCGGCCGTCGACGCCTCGGTCCCGCAGGCCCGCCACGCCGTACGGGACCTGCTGCTGCGCCAAGGGGTGCCGGTCGCGGACGACGTCGTACAGGGACTGCTGCTGATCGTCTCCGAGCTGGTCACCAACGCCGTACGGCACGCGGCGCTGCTGTCCCCGACGCTCGCCGTCGAGGTCGCCGTCGGCGCCGACCGGGTCCGGGTCTCCGTGGAGGACGACCACCCCTACCGGCCCACCGCCCTGGAGACCGACCACGGCCGCACCGGCGGCCGCGGACTGCTCCTGGTGCGGGAGATCACCCGCGAGGCGGGCGGGGTGTGCGACGTCGAGCACACCGCCACCGGGGGCAAGGTGGTCTGGGCCGTCCTGCCGCTCAAGCCCTCGCGGATCGGCTAGGTCACCAGCCCGCCGCGGGTCCGGTCAGTTCGCGGACCGCCGGGCGGGCCGCGTCCAGGACGGTCGGGAACCACGCCGAGAAGACGTCCCCGGCGTGCCGCTCCGCCAGCTCGGCCGGGGTCACGAACGCCGTGGACGCCACCTCCTGGGGATCCGGCCGCGGCGGCGACTGCACCATGCCGACGAAGAGGTGGTTGTACTCCTGCTCCACCAGGCCCGAGGCCGGGTCCGGATGGTTGTAGCGGACGGTGCCGGCCTCGGCGAGCAGGGACGGGGACACGCCCAGCTCCTCGAAGGTCCGCCGGGCCGCCGCCGCGAACGGCGCCTCACCGGGGTAGGGGTGACCGCAGCAGGTGTTGGACCACACACCGGGGGAGTGGTACTTGCCCAGCGCCCGCTGCTGCAGCAGCAGCCGTCCGCGCTCGTCGAACAGGAAAACCGAGAACGCCCGGTGCAGCCGCCCCGGCGGCTGATGGGCGGCGAGCTTCTCCGCGGTGCCGATCGTCACGCCGTCCTCGTCGACCAGTTCCAGCAAAATCGGCTCGGCGGTGCCGCTCGACGGGCTGTTCGTCGCGGTGGCAGGTGTGATCGGCATACCCATCCTTCACTCGGTCTTCGCGCCCCAAGTCTGCCGCACGAATCCGGCACTCCCGGCACTCCCCGACGCACCCGCATGTCCCGGGACGCTCCCCGCGGGGGCGGAGGGCTGCGTTCCCGGGCGCGTCGGCGCGCGGCGGCGCGCCCGGACCGGTCCTAATGGCAGAGGCGCGCCTCGTGCTCCGCGTGCCCGCCGGGCTCCAGCTGGAAGGTGCAGTGCTCCACGTCGAAGTGGGCGCCCAGGCAGTTCTGCAGTTCGTGCAGCATCTTCTCGTGCCCGATGGCGTTCAGGACGTCGGAACTGACGACCACGTGCGCGGAGAGCACCGGCATCCCCGAGGTGATGGTCCAGGCGTGCAGGTCGTGCACGTCCTCCACGCCCTCCGTGGCCAGGATGTGCGCCCGTACCTGTCCCATGTCGACGCCCTCGGGCGCCGCCTCCAGCAGCACGTCCAGGGTCTCGCGCAGCAGCTTCCAGGTCCGGGGCACGATCATCACCGCGATCACCAGGGAGGCGATCGGGTCGGCGGCCGTCCAGCCGGTGACCAGGATCACCAGCGCGGCGAGGATCACCGCGACCGAGCCGAGAGCGTCCGCCGCCACCTCCAGGAAGGCGCCGCGCACGTTCAGGCTCTCCTTCTGCCCGCGCATCAGCAGCGTCAGCGACACCGCGTTGGCGGCCAGGCCGATCGCGCCGAACACCATCGTCAGCCCGCCCTCGGTGCCGGCCGGGGTGACGAACCGCTCGACCGCCTCGTACAGGACGTAGCCGCCGACGCCGAGCAGCAGCAGACAGTTGGCCAGCGCGGCCAGGATCTCCGCGCGGGCCAGCCCGAAGGTGCGGCGCTCGCTCGGCGGGCGGTTCGCCACGTGGATGGCCAGCAGGGCCATGCCGAGCCCCAGGGCGTCCGTCGCCATGTGCGCGGCGTCCGCCACCAGCGCCAGCGAGTCGGCCAGCACCCCGCCGACGATCTCCACGACCATGACACCGAGGGTGATCGCCAGTGCCCCCCGCAGCCTGCCGCGGTACGCCGCGCCCGCGGTACCGCCGGCGGGCGCGCCGTGCGCGTGCCCGTGCGCGTGCCCAGCCCCCATGAAAGGCCCCTTCCCGTGCCCCGTCCGGATCACAGTGAACTACGGGGAGGGGGTATCCGCAACGCGGCACTGAACACCGTTGTCATCTGCTCTGACCTGCGCAAACGATCCGCAGGTCAGACGGTGGCCGGCGCCGTCCGCCGCTCAGCCGCCGTGGTGCAGCAGCCACCCCCGCCACGCCGACTCGATCATCTCCGGCACCGGGCGCCGGGCGGTCCAGCCGAGCCGCTCGGCCGCGCGGGCGGCCGAGGCCACGGCGCGGGGCGCGTCGCCGGGGCGGCGGCCCTCGACGAGCGGGGCCCGGGTGTCGCCGGTGACCTCGCCGATGACCGTGATCAGCTCGCGCACCGAGACGCCCTCGCCGCGGCCGATGTTCACCGTCAGGTCTCCCGCGATGTCTCCCCGCGCCAGCCCGCGGGCCGCCGCCAGGTGCGCCTCCGCCAGATCGGCCACGTGGATGTAGTCACGGACGCACGTGCCGTCCGGCGTCGGGTAGTCGTCGCCGAAGACGCGCGGGGCCTCGTTGCGGGTGAGCCGGTCGAAGACCATCGGCACGATGTTGAAGACACCGGTGTCGGCCAGCTCCGGCGCCGCCGCCCCCGCCACGTTGAAGTAGCGCAGGCACACCGTGTCGATGCCGTGCGCCCGGCCCGCCGCCCGGACCAGCCACTCACCGGCGAGCTTGGTCTCGCCGTAGGGGTTGACCGGGACGCAGGGGGCGTCCTCCGTGATGAGATCCACCCCGGGGTCGCCGTACACGGCCGCGGACGAGGAGAAGACGAAGCGCTCGATCCCGGCGTCGGCGACGGCGTCCAGGAGCGTCGCGAGGCCGCCCACGTTCTCCCGGTAGTACCGGGTCGGCTGCGCCACGGACTCGCCGGCCTGCTTGCGCGCGGCGAGGTGCACCACCCCCGTCACCCCGTGCTCCGCGCACACCCGCCTCAGCAGCCCGCCGTCCAGCGACGAGCCCCTGACCAGCGGGACGTCGGCGGGCAGCCGCGCGGGCACCCCGGCCGAGAGGTCGTCCAGAGCCACGACCCGCTCCCCGGCACCGGTCATGGCCCGCGCCACGTGTGCCCCGATGTAACCGGCCCCGCCGGTGATCAGCCATGTCATGGTCGCCCACCCTATGCCGAGCGGACTCCATGGTCCCCAATGTTCGGGTTCGTCTCAAATGACCGTTCTGGTACGGCGGTTTGTGGGCCGGGCCCCGCATCACCGATGATGATCGCGGCAGCGGCGCGCGGGCGAACCGTGCCGGACCAGTCGTCGAACGGGCGGTGAACTCGGACTTCCGGGCATCCGATAACCTCTGCCGACATGCCGCCCGGGGGTCCGTACGGGCGCCTCATCGTGTACATGACCGGCGTCGACGCGTCGGCACCCAGGGAGTGAGATTCGGTTGTCGACCGCCATCCTCACCGGCCAGCCGGTCCCCGGTTCGTCACTCGAGGGCGATCTGCGCTCCCTCGGCTTCGACGTACGGATCGCCTCCGGAGCCGCCGAGGCCCAGGCCCTGCTCGCCGGGGTGCCCGCCGGACAGCGGGTCGCCGTGGTCGACGCCCGCTTCGTGGGCCACGCGCACGCGCTGCGCCTCGGCCTCACCGACCCGCGCTTCCCGCTCTCCGCGATCCCCGGCGCCGTCACCGCCCAGCCGGCCGGCCGCCAGGCCCTGAGCCGCGCGATGACCCGCGAGAACTCCGCGGCCACCGCGGAGCCGGCCGGCGGCACCACCCTGGTCGACAGCCTCGCCGACCGCGTCGTCGCGGCCCTCGGCGCCGACGGCGCCGACGTGCACCGCCCCGAGCTCGGCAGCCTCGTCGCCACCGTCCCCGGCGACCCCCAGACCCGCAACGAGGCCCGGCAGGCCGTCGCCGCCGTCGACGACGAGGCCGTGCGCCTGAAGTCGGCCGTCAAGGCCCGCGACGGCTTCTTCACCACCCACTTCGTCAGCCCGTACTCGCGCTACCTCGCCCGCTGGTGCGCCCGCCGCGGACTGACCCCCAACCAGGTCACCACCGCCTCCCTGCTCACCGCGCTCATAGCCGCCGCCTGCGCCGCCACCGGCACCCGCGGCGGCTTCGTCGCCGCCGGCGTGCTGCTCATCGCCTCCTTCGTGCTGGACTGCACCGACGGCCAGCTCGCCCGCTACTCCCTGCAGTACTCCACCCTCGGCGCCTGGCTCGACGCCACCTTCGACCGCGCCAAGGAGTACGCCTACTACGCGGGCCTCGCCCTCGGCGCCGCCCGCGGCGGCGACGACGTATGGGCCCTCGCCCTCGGCGCGATGGTCCTCCAGACCTGCCGGCACGTGGTCGACTTCTCCTTCAACGAGGCCAACCACGACGCCACCGCCAACACGAGCCCCACCGCAGCCCTCTCCGACCGGCTCGACAGCGTCGGCTGGACGGTCTGGCTGCGCCGCATGATCGTCCTGCCCATCGGCGAACGCTGGGCGATGATCGCCGTCCTCACGGCCGTCACCACCCCCCGGATCACCTTCTACGCCCTGCTCGTCGGCTGCGCCTTCGCCGCGATGTACACCACCGCGGGCCGCGTCCTGCGCTCGCTGACCCGCAAGGCCCGCCGCACCGACCGGGCGGCGCGGGCGCTCGCCGACCTCGCCGACTCCGGCCCGCTCGCCCAGGCCCTCACCGGCCCGCTGAAGAGCCCCGCCCGCCGCCTGCCGGGCTTCACCGCCCCCGCAGTCGGCCTGCTCGGCGGCCTCGCCGTCGTCGCCACGGCCGTGCTCACCGGCTTCGGCGGCCCCTGGACGGTCGTCGCCGCCTGCGCCTACGTCCTGACCTCCGCCCTCGCCGTCGCCCGCCCCCTCAAGGGCGCCCTCGACTGGCTCGTCCCCCCCTTCTTCCGCGCCGCCGAGTACGGAACCGTCCTGGCCCTGGCGGCGAAGGCGGACGTGAACGGAGCGCTTCCCGCGGCCTACGGGCTGGTGGCCGCGGTCGCCTACCATCACTACGACACGGTCTACCGCATCCGCGGCGACGCGGGCGCGCCCCCGCACTGGCTGGTGCGGGTGATCGGGGGCCACGAGGGCCGCACCCTGGTGGTCGCCGTCCTGGCGGCACTGCTCACCGCCTCCCGGTTCACCGTCGCGCTCACGGTCCTCGCCGTGGCCGTGGCCCTGGTGGTGCTCGTCGAGAGCATCCGCTTCTGGGCGTCCGCAGGGGCGCCCGCCGTACACGATGAAGGAGAACCCGCATGATCGGCCTCGTGCTGGCGGCCGGCGCCGGACGGCGTCTGCGCCCCTACACCGACAGCCTTCCCAAGGCGCTGGTGCCGGTGGGGCCCGCGGGCATAGAGGGCGAACCCACGGTCCTGGACCTCACCCTCGGCAACTTCGCCGAGATCGGTCTGACCGAGGTCGGGGTGATCGTCGGCTACCGCAAGGAGGCCGTGTACGAGCGCAAGGCGGCCCTGGAGGCGAAGTACGGCCTCGAGCTCACCCTCATCGACAACGACAAGGCCGAGGAGTGGAACAACGCCTACTCCCTGTGGTGCGGCCGTGACGCCCTCAAGGACGGCGTGATCCTCGCCAACGGCGACACCGTGCACCCGGTCTCCGTCGAGAAGACCCTGCTCGCCGCCCGCGGCGAGGGCAAGCGGATCATCCTCGCCCTCGACACGGTCAAGCAGCTCGCCGACGAGGAGATGAAGGTCGTCGTCGACCCCGCCAAGGGCATGACGAAGATCACCAAGCTGATGGACCCCGCCGAGGCCACCGGTGAGTACATCGGCGTCACCCTCATCGAGGGCGACGCCGCCGCCGAGCTCGCCGACGCGCTGAAGACCGTGTGGGAGACCGACCCGCAGCAGTTCTACGAGCACGGCTACCAGGAACTGGTGAACCGCGGCTTCCGGATCGACGTGGCGCCGATCGGCGACGTCCAGTGGGTGGAGATCGACAACCACGACGACCTCGCCCGCGGACGGGAGATCGCGTGCCAGTACTGACCCGGCTCATCCCCTCGCCGGTCGTCGTGGACATCCGCCCGGGTGCCCTCGACGACCTGGCCTGCGTCCTCGCAGACGAGCGCATCTCGCAGTCGGGCCGGCTGGCCATCGCGGTCAGCGGCGGTTCGGGCGCCCGGCTGCGCGAGCGGATCGCGCCCTCGCTGCCCGGCGCCGACTGGTACGAGGTCGGCGGCGGCACCATCGACGACGCGGTCCGGCTGGCGGGCGCCATGAAGACCGGCCGTTACGACGCGGTCGTCGGCCTCGGCGGCGGGAAGATCATCGACTGCGCCAAGTTCGCGGCGGCGCGCGTCGGCCTGCCCCTGGTCGCCGTCGCCACCAACCTCGCGCACGACGGCCTCTGCTCCCCGGTCGCGACCCTCGACAACGACGCGGGCCGCGGCTCGTACGGCGTACCGAACCCGATCGCGGTCGTCATCGACCTCAACGTCATCCGCGAGGCCCCGGTCCGTTTCGTGCGGTCCGGCATCGGCGACGCCATCTCCAACGTCTCCGCGGTCGCCGACTGGGAACTGGCGAACCGTGTCAACGGGGAGAAGATCGACGGTCTGGCCGCCGCCATGGCCCGGCAGGCCGGCGAGGCGGTGCTGCGCCACCCGGGCGGGGTCGGCGACGACGGTTTCCTGCAGGTGCTGGCCGAGGCGCTGGTCCTCACCGGCATCGCCATGTCCGTGTCGGGCGACTCCCGTCCCTCCTCCGGCGCCTGCCACGAGATCAATCACGCCTTCGACCTGCTCTACCCCAAGCGGGCCGCCGCCCACGGGGAGCAGTGCGGACTGGGCGCCGCCTTCGCGATGTACCTGCGCGGCGCCCACGAGGAATCGGCCCACATGGCCGAGGTACTGCGCCGGCACGGGCTCCCGGTGCTGCCGGAGGAGATCGGGTTCACGCCGGACGAATTCGTCCGGGCCGTCGAGTTCGCCCCGGAGACCCGTCCCGGACGCTTCACCATCCTCGAACATCTCGACCTGAAGACCGAACAGATCAAGGACGTCTACGCCGACTATGTCAAGGCCATCGGTAGCTGAACTCCGTCCGGTCGTGCACCCCCCGGGGGTCAAGGACCGGCGCAGCGGTGAGCACTGGATGGGGCGCCTCTACATGCGCGAGGTGTCCCTGCGGGTGGACCGCTACCTGGTGAACACCAGGGTCACGCCCAACCAGCTCACGTACCTGATGACCGTCTTCGGCGTCCTCGCGGCCCCGGCGCTGCTGGTGCCGGGGATCACGGGGGCCGTGCTCGGCGTGGTCGCCGTCCAGCTGTACCTGCTGCTGGACTGCGTCGACGGCGAGATCGCCCGCTGGCGGAAGCAGTACTCGCTCGGCGGCGTCTACCTCGACCGGGTCGGCGCCTACCTCACCGACGCGGCCGTCCTGGTCGGCCTCGGCCTGCGCGCCGCCGACCTGTGGGGTCCCGGGCGGATCGACTGGCTCTGGGCCTTCCTCGGCACCCTGGCCGCCCTCGGCGCGGTCCTGATCAAGGCCGAGACCGACCTCGTCGGCGTCGCCCGCCACCAGAACGGGCTGCCGCCGGTGAAGGAGGCCGCCTCCGAGATGCGCTCCTCCGGCATGGCGCTGGCCCGCCGGGCCGCCGCCGCCTTCAAGTTCCACCGCCTGATCCTCGGCATCGAGGCGTCCCTGCTGATCCTGGTCCTCGCGATCGCGGACGCGGCCCGGGGCGACCTGTTCTTCACCCGTCTGGGCACCGCCGTCCTCGCCGGCATCGCCCTGCTGCAGACCCTGCTGCACCTGGTGTCCGTCCTCGCCTCCAGCAGGCTGAAGTGAGCGCCGGCATGAAGGTCGGCGCGGTGATCATCACCATGGGCAACCGCCCCGACGAGCTGCGGGCCCTGCTGGACTCGGTCGCCAAGCAGGACGGCGACCCGGTCCAGGTCGTCGTCGTCGGCAACGGCTCGCCCGTCCCCGAGGTACCCGAGGGCGTACGCACCGTCGAACTGCCGGAGAACCTCGGCATCCCCGGCGGCCGCAACGTCGGCATCGAGGCCTTCGGCCCCGGCGGCACCGACGTCGACATCCTGCTGTTCCTCGACGACGACGGCCTGCTCGCCGGCCACGACACCGCCGAACTCTGCCGCGAGGCCTTCGCCGCCGACCCGGCGCTCGGCATCATCAGCTTCCGCATCGCCGACCCGGAGACCGGGGTCACCCAGCGCCGCCACGTGCCCCGGCTGCGCGCCTCCGACCCGATGCGCTCCTCCCGCGTGACCACCTTCCTCGGCGGCGCCAACGCCGTGCGCACCAAGGTCCTCGCCGAGGTCGGCGGGCTGCCGGACGAGTTCTTCTACGCCCATGAGGAGACCGATCTGGCCTGGCGGGCCCTCGACGCCGGCTGGATGATCGACTACCGGTCCGACATGGTGCTGTACCACCCGACCACCGCCCCCTCCCGGCACGCGGTCTACCACCGCATGGTCGCCCGCAACCGGGTCTGGCTGGCCCGCCGCAACCTCCCCGCGCCCCTGGTCCCGGTCTACCTGGGCGTCTGGATGCTCCTCACCCTCCTGCGCCGGCCCTCGCGCCCCGCGCTGAAGGCGTGGTTCGGCGGATTCCGGGAGGGCTGGGCCACCCCCTGCGGTCCCCGCCGGCCCATGAGGTGGCGTACGGTGTGGCGGCTGACCCGACTGGGCCGGCCCCCCGTCATCTGACAAGCTCGTATCCGGGAACATCGGGGCCGTACCCAGGCTCCCCGGCTCATGCCAGGCCCCCGCGGGCCGCGCATCTCGAGGACGAAAGTTTTCCACCAGTGAGTGAGACAACGCATGACGGCACGGTCGCGGTGAGCGCGTCCGTGCCGCCCGACGAGGGCCTGACGGCGGACCGGCTCGCCGCCAAGTACGGACTGTCCGTGAGCGGTGCCCGGCCGTCCCTCGTCGAGTACGTCCGTCAGCTGTGGGACCGGCGGCACTTCATCCTCGCCTTCTCCCGGGCGAAGCTGACCGCCCA